>NZ_BSXL01000001.1:0-1056886 GCF_030270445.1 Pantoea sp. QMID4
GAAGACGACGACGTTGATAGGCCGGGTGTGTAAGCGCAGCGATGCGTTGAGCTAACCGGTACTAATGACCCGTGAGGCTTAACCTTACAACGCCAGAGGCGTTTTTGAGAGACACGATTTTCAGCTTATTCCGGATAAAATCAGCGGAAGCGGAGCGTAATGCTTCGTTTCGCGCACCAAGATTTGCCTGGCGGCTTTAGCGCGGTGGTCCCACCTGACCCCATGCCGAACTCAGAAGTGAAACGCCGTAGCGCCGATGGTAGTGTGGGGCCTCCCCATGCGAGAGTAGGGAACTGCCAGGCATCAAATAAGTGAAGAAGCCCCGCACGAGAGTGCGGGGCTTTTTTACGTCCAGATTTGGCGACATTAAGTAGAAACAGTGACCGCAATTCCACTTCCAGCAGCCCTTACAACCTCCATGCTTCTCTCAAGAATCGCCAGCAACTCGCTGAATTTTCGCTAATTGGCGATATGGCTCACACTATTAATCTCAGATTACCCCGCCTTTACCTTCAGTAGACTTAAATGCTTTACTCAATCCTTTAAACGCTGTTGATCAGCAAGGAACAGAGGTAAGGCATGACAACAACAAATAATAAAATCCAGCCGGATGATACAAGGAAACGCATCTGGGCTATCGTCGGCGCGTCATCGGGAAACCTGGTTGAATGGTTCG
This sequence comes from Pantoea sp. QMID4, assembly GCF_030270445.1. Classification (NCBI taxonomy): domain Bacteria; kingdom Pseudomonadati; phylum Pseudomonadota; class Gammaproteobacteria; order Enterobacterales; family Erwiniaceae; genus Pantoea; species Pantoea sp. QMID4. Next base: position 677 of record NZ_BSXL01000001.1, read on the forward strand.
ACTTCTATGTCTATTCATTCTTCTCGCTCTACTTTGCGCACATCTTCTTCCCGCAGGGCGATACCACCACGCAATTATTACAGACAGCGGGCGTTTTTGCGGCAGGATTTCTGATGCGTCCGATTGGTGGCTGGCTGTTCGGCTATATTGGCGATAAACATGGCCGAAAAAATTCGATGCTGGTTTCGGTCTGCATGATGTGTTTCGGGTCGCTGGTCATTGCCTGCCTGCCGGGATACGCAACGATCGGCGTGGCGGCTCCCGTCATTCTGCTGCTGGCGCGTATGTTTCAGGGATTATCGGTGGGCGGAGAATATGGGACCAGCGCAACCTACATGAGCGAAGTAGCCCTGGAAGGGCGCAAAGGATTCTACGCCTCATTCCAGTATGTCACGCTGATCGGTGGCCAGTTAGCGGCGGTACTGACCGTGGTGGTGCTGCAATTTCTGCTCACTGACGCAGAGCTACGCAGCTGGGGCTGGCGAATCCCCTTCTTCCTCGGCGCGCTGCTCGCGGTTGTCGCATTATGGTTACGGCGCTCTCTGGAAGAAACATCAGACAAGACCAGCCGCGAACATCTCGATGCGGGAAGCGTAATCGGATTACTGCGCAATCATACCCGTCCTTTTCTGATGGTGCTGGGTTTCACCGCGGGCGGTTCCCTGAGTTTTTACACCTTCACCACGTACATGCAGAAGTATCTGGTTAACACGTCGGGTATGGATCCTAAAACGGCCAGCGGGCTGATGACCGGTGCGCTGCTGGTCTTTATGCTGATTCAGCCCATTATTGGTGCGCTGTCAGATAAAATCGGTCGTCGCACCTCGATGATGATCTTTGGTGCGGGTGCGGCTATCTGTACCGTGCCAGTTCTGACGCTGCTGCAAAATGTGCAGAGTCCCGGCGTGGCTTTCCTGTTAATTATGCTGGCATTGCTGATTACCAGCTTCTACACGGCTATCAGCGGCATCCTTAAAGCCGAAATGTTTCCGCCGCAGGTGCGGGCACTGGGTGTCGGGCTCTCCTACGCCGTCGCGAATGCGATCTTCGGTGGTTCGGCAGAGTATGTCGCGTTGCTGATGAAGAAGCAGGGGGTTGAGACCACCTTTTTCTGGTATGTCTCTGCAATGGGCGCGGTGGCGTTTCTGGTGTCGCTGTTGCTGCACAAGCATGGTAAGGGGATTAAGCTTTAAAACAGCTACTGACTCGGATTGCACAAGGCAATGCCGCTGGCTGCACCGGCGGCATCCCATGCGAAATCTTTCCAGCTCCAGCCGCTGCCATTCGGGCGGCTGTCATACCACTCTTTTCCCGCCCCGAAACTCAACGAAAACAGCATGCCGAAAGTGTTGCTTTACCGGCCTGAAAGGTGCTGGCGCTGTCCTATTCACTGCCGGCTGCGGCCAGAATTGCGGAGGCGACAAAATGTTCTGCTTTATCCCGTACGGTCAATTGATCTTCCGCCATATGAGCACATCCACTACACAACAGCAAAGCAAGCAGCACGCTTTGCATAATGGATGCCTTCATGGCCGCAGGGATTAAAGAATACGGCTGATCAGACGATCGATACGAATCCGGCGCAAACGACGAATCAGTTTCCGCACCTTGGCCGGATAATCAGCAATACTTTCAAGCTCACGGAAATGCCTCACTACCGTGGTGTGCTGACGGATTAGCGTAAGCTCTTTTTCACGCTGCGCTGCTAACTGCTGATGAGGATCGTGGATCAGCACCGCATTTTCCAGGTCGAGCCGCCATGCACGTGGATTGAGGTTATTGCCGGTGATCAGCTGCCATTCATCATCCACCCACATCCCTTTAAGGTGATAACTGTTCTCGCCATCCTTCCACAGTCTCACGACCAACTGGCCAGTCGTAACGTAGTAGTGCAACCGGCTAAGGAAGCGGCGCAGATTGATTTCATACAGGTATGGCAGCGCGCCGATAATTTTGAACGGCTGGTCGGGCGCAATATAGAAATCATTGGCTGTTTTATCACCGACGATAATCTCGACCTGTTTTCCCTGGCGCAGCAGGTTAATGATATTACGCACCAGCAAGGCGGGCAGGTTGAAGTAGGGCGTACAGATAATCAGCTTCTGTTCTGCACAGGGCATCAGGTGAAAAATGGTTTTATTGAGCAGGCTATGCTTACCCAGACCGACCAGCGGTGTGACTGCCAGTTCATCATTGCCGGCATTCCCTTCAAACTGATAATTGAAGCCACGCAGATCCTGGCGGAACTGGCGCGTCTCATTTTTAATTTCAGGACTGGAAGGGCGCTCAGCGAAATCGAGCCGGTTAACCGCTTCTGCTGGCTTCAGATTGAGCGTGATCCAGTCATACATAGTATCGGTCAGCTGCGAATTGCGGATAATCTGGTAGCGATCGTAGCGATACTTGTCATGCTGATGCAGGTAAACATCATTGATGCTGGCGCCGCTGTAGAGCAGCGTATCATCAATAATGAAACCTTTAAGATGGAGTACACCCAGGGCTTCACGGGTATTAACCGGAATACCATAAACCGGGATGGCAATATCGGCATAACGCGTCGCCATTTCGCAATACCAGTCGGCATTAGTTACGCCTCGCGCTGCGCCAATTCGCCCACGCTGCGCACGATGCCAGTCTACCAGAATCGAGATATCCAGTTCCGGTCGTGCCTGCTTCGCATGATAAAGCGCATCCATGACGGCACGCCCGGCATCATCGTTTTCCAGATAGAGCGCAACGATACAGATGCGGGTCTGCGCTGCCGCAATCTTCTCCAGCAACGTCTGACGAAATTCGGCCGGCGAGTAAAGTGTCGACATATCCGCAACGGATTGTGACAGTTTCGGCAGCTCTGCGAGGTGTTGTTGGTGTTTATTACGTTTAAATTTAGACAACATCACAGTGCACTTCTTCTCTGTTCATTGCATGGCCTTTTGCCATCAAATCAGGGTTATAACCATAAATAATAACATCAACTTCGTCGATTCGAACGTTTTTTACCTTTCTCTACAAGGTTAGCTGATCTCATTCTGTAAAGACAATTTCAGGCTGACGATACCGTCATCCAGTTGAATATCAACATGAAAATTGAGTTTTCGGGCCAGGGTAATCATGCCGCGGTTATGGGGCATGGTGATACCGTTCAATTGTTGCAAGCCGTGATGTCGGGTGTAACGGATCATCTTTTCCAGCAGACGACGGCCCATACCTAACCCTTTCAGGTCCGAACGGACCAGCACTGAAAACTCTGCATCAATGTTATCAGCGTCAGAGATAGCGCGGGTGACGCCGATGATCTCGGGACGTCCCTGATGCTGACGTACAGCCACAATCGCCATCTCACGGTCATAATCGATCTGGGTCATATTGGCGAGGTCATCATGCGTGAATTCGTTGATCTCACTGAAGTAGCGGTAGTAGAGATCCTCTTTGGTAACCTGACTGATAAAATCGCGCAGTAAAGGCTCATCCTCTGGCAGGATTGGGCGGAACAGACAGAATTGCCCATCTTTTAACGCTACCTGCTCTTCCAGATGCTGCGGATAAGGGCGAATGGCCAGTCGTGCTTCATTATCGCCGTGGAACGGGGCCAGCGTCAGGGTGACGTCCAGCAGGGTAAAGTCATTGCCCGCTGCCAGCAACGGGTGAATATCCAGTCGCTGGATCACAGGGCAATCCACGACCAGATCAGAGACCTGCACCAGCAGCTGACTCAAGCCGGGGATATCCAGTGGATTCAGAGCGCTGCGGCTGCGGATTTTTCCGCTCTTGATCGCCTGAATGACCAGATAACGTGCCAGCGTCATATTCAGCGGGGGAAGGGCAACGGCAGCCTGTTTATCAGCCTGCCATTCAACTCCGCCTTCACCCAGCATAATGATTGGGCCAAACAGTGCATCCTGTTCGACCACAACCCGCAATTCCTGCGCGCCCGCCCGGCTGGCCATGCTCTGAACCAGCAGTCCCTCGATACGTGCCTGCGGCAGCGTCTGCTTTACCCGATCAAAAATGGCTTCGGCGGCATGCTCCACTTCACTGGCATTGCGCAGGTAGAGCATCACACCCTGAACTTCTGACTTATGGGCGATATCGGGTGAACGCAGCTTCAACGCCACCGGATAGCCAATCTGATCGGCAATGGTTACCGCTGCCGTGCTGTCACTGGCGATCCAGGTTGGCAGCGTGGCCAGCCCATAAGCCTGCAGCACCGGCTGCACTTCGTGAGTGTCCAGTGAGGTAATGCCGCGCGCCAGCGCCTGTGACAGCAGCTGGTGAGCATGTGCACTATCCAGGTTCAGCGTGGCGGGCAGGGCAGGCGTTTCGCGCAGCTGCTTCTGATTACGCCGGTACTCAACCTGATGCATAAAGGCGGTGACGGTGCCTTCCGGCGTGCGCCAGGTGGGTATGCCCGCCTGCGTAAAGGCACGACGCGCAGCCTGTGAAGAGAACTCGCCGCTCCAGTTGGTCAGCAGCGTCACCAGCGTACCGCGCGGGTGGCGGGCCACAGTATCGATCAGATGTGCGGCTGTTTCAGTCGCGGGCGCGACCGCGCTTGGCGCATGAATGATCATTAAGGCATCAAGTTCATGGCTGTCGAGGAGGATCTCCACACAGGCAGCGTAGCGCTCAGCGGTAGCGTCGTCTTTTAAATCCAGCGGATTACCGCGACCCGCACCGGCAGGCAAAATAGCCTCAAGCTGCTGACGCGTTTTATCGCTGAGCTGCGCCAGTTTGCCATTGCGGGCGTAAAGCTCATCCAGCGCCAGCGCGGCGGGTGCCGCACCATTACTGATGATCATCAGCCTGTCGCCGCGCAGTGGCCGCATATGACTCAGCGATTCAACGGCGGAAAACAGCTCATGGGTATCCTGTACCCGCAGCAATCCGGCGCGCTGAATGGCCGCATCCCATGCAGCGTCCAGACCACTGTGGGTGCCAAGCAGCGCCTGCGCTTCACGGCTGCGACCACTCTTGATCACCAGAATCGGTTTATTACGGGAGGCGCTGCGTGAGGCGGAAACAAAGCGACGTGCGTCACTGAGGTGCTCCAGATAAAGGAGGATGGCACTGGTTTTACCGTCGCGAGCCAGGAAGTCGAGCAGGTCATCAACATCGGTATCCAGGCTGTCACCCAGCGCGATAAACCAGGAGAAACCGAGATTACGCTGCTGCGCCCAGTCGAGAATAGTATTCGACACGGCGGCGGACTGGGAGATAAACGCGATACGGCCTTTCTCTATGGGTACTGGCGAGAAACTGGCATTGAGTCCCTGCCAGGGTGCCAGCAGGCCAAGACTGTTCGGCCCCAGCAAACGTATCTGCCACTGGCTGGCGCAGGCTTTGAGTTCCGCCGACTGGCTGGCGGGTGCGGAAAGGATAATGCAGGCTTTACACCCTTTTTCGCCGAGCTGTTGCAGCAATTCGAGGTTACGTTTTGAGTGGGTGCAGATCACCGCCAGGTCAGGCGCGAATGGTAAGCTGTCGATGGTAGGCCAGGCCAGTACGCCGCTGACCGCTTTATATTTTGGCGTCACCGGCAGCACCGGTCCGCTAAAACCGCCTGCCAGCAGGTTACGCATCATAAAGTAGCCGGCACGCCCGGGCGTGACCGAGGCACCAATCACCGCAATTGATTTAGGTCGTAACAGCGCTTCCAGTCCGCGTTGGCTCATCTCGCCCTCCAGAGATCGGGATTTGCGTGATTGTAAACGCTTTTTGCTGGCCGTGCTTCCGGGCAGATCGCAGGCTGAACATCCGGATCCTGGAAACTGTCAGGGCAGGCTCATGCCTGCCAGTCGGAGAAGGATACGTTTAAGCCTGTCCGGCGTGATGCGGTTTTCCTGCCAGGTAAGCCGTGCGGAACAGATCGAAATGGTGAGATAACGCCTCTGCCGCCCGCCGATCGCCCGCCTTCGCCAGCAGCGCCGCTGCCACTTCAGCGGTACAGTGCTGACCTTCGCCGTGCGCCTCACGCAGCGTATAGCGCGAAGGCGTGCTGACATCCAGCGACATTACTGGCAGGGCATCGAGCCAGGGACTTTTGCGAAACATCTTGCGCGCTTCGGTCCAGGTGCCATCGAGCATAATAAACAGCGGCGGCTTGCCGCTGATGGGTGGCGCTGTCAACACCTCGCGACCGGGATCGGCATAGGAGGCCGGGAAGACGACCAGCGGCTGATAATCGGGATTTCGCACAGCCGCCAGCAGCAGTGGATCCGGCTCGGTGCGTGACCAGCCAAATGCCTGGGTATCCGGCAGAATATCGGCAATCAGACGACCGGTGTTACTCGGCTTCATTGGCTCGGTATCAAACATCACCAGGCAGAAGCGACTACGGGCAGACTGCGGCACGATCTGGCTGCAGAGACAGTTGGCCTCTGGCAGCAGGCAGCCCTGGCAGCGAATGACCCGATTTCCGCGCGCCAGGAAAGGACGGGTGGCGCGGGCCAGGCGTTGGGTGCGCAAGCGCAAAACGGCATTATCAGACATGAGTATTCAGGGCAGGAAAAACGTCAGTGTAATCGAAGCGCAGATGAAAAGGAAAAGGCCAGACTGGCTGGCCTTTGACGTTTAAAGTGATTCGTCGAGCCATTCGTTAAATGGCGCTTTGGGCATAGCTCCGTTCAGCATGTCAACCCGCTCGCCATTTTTAAACAGCATGATGGTCGGGATGCTGCGAATGTTGAAACGGGCACTCAGGGCCGGTTCAGCTTCAGTGTTCACTTTAATAAAGCGGACCTTGCCGCTGCGTTCACTGGCGACATCTTTAAACACCGGCGCAAAATTGACGCAGGGGCCGCACCAGGGCGCCCAGAAATCGATCACTACCGGCAGATCATCCTGCAGATATTTGTCAAAGTTGGCGCTGGTGGCATTCACCACCTCGCCATCGAACAGCTCATTTCCACAGCGACCACATTTCGCCACGTCGGCAAGGCGTTCGTCAGGAACGCGATTGGTTGCCTGACATGAAGCGCATACCGTATTCATAGGAACCTCTGATGTTGAAAAGTGTCAGTCTGGTAATCATTGTCCATTATGAAAGGGGGCGGATTTTCGCTCAATCTGGATTGCTCTATAGGTTCAATAGTTGATAGCTAAGCGCCAGCACATCAGGTAATCTGCGCGCTCTAAATGCAGGAGGAAGACATGAACGACGAATATAAAGGCAAGAGCGGAAAAGTTAAGGTGATGTACGTGCGTGGCGAGGACGACAAAAGCGCGCGCGCGCCGAATCCTCGTACAGGCAAAGGTGGTCACTCTGCTGCCCGCCAGGATGATAATCGTCGTTCATCTGGCCCCCGCACTGAACGCACTCAGGAAGGCGGTCGCTCCGCTGGTCGTCGTAGTGACGACACCGGTCGCAGCAGTTCACCGCGTCGTGATGAAGGCGGACGTGGCGCACCACGCCGTTCAGACCTTGGCGCAGGTCGCCGCAACGATCGTGGTGATGACAGCCGCGGCGCTTATGGCAGCAGCGACTCCCCGTGGCGCACCGTGTCACGCGCACCCTCCGCCGATCGTGCGTCATCGCCTGAGAGCGATAAGCCGGATCACGGCGGCATCAGCGGCAAGAGCTTCGTCGATCCTGAGCAGATCCGCCGTCAGCGTAATGAAGAGACCCGCGTCTATGGCGAGAACGCCTGTCAGGCGCTGTTCCAGAGCCGTCCGGAAGCAATTGTCCGCGCCTGGTTCGTGCAGGAAGTCACACCGCGCTTCCGCGAAGCGCTGCGCTGGCTGGCTGCTAACCGCAAAGCCTATCACGTGGTAGAAGATGCTGAGATCACCAAAGCATCAGGTACTGAGCATCATGGCGGCGTCTGCTTCCTGATCAAAAAGCGTATGGGCATGGCGGTGTCTGAATGGCTGAGCCAGGCAAATACCAAAGACTGCGTACTGGCACTGGAGGATGTCAGCAACCCGCATAACCTTGGCGCGATTATGCGCAGCTGCGCGCATTTCGGCGTAAAAGGTTTGCTGGTGAATGATGCTTCACTGCTGGAGTCAGGCGCAGCGGTGCGTACCGCAGAAGGCGGCGCTGAGCATGTGCAGGCGATCAGCGGCGCAACCTTCAGCGAAGGTCTGGAAGCGTTCCGTAAAGCGGGTTACACCATCGTGACCACCTCCAGCCATCAGGGCACGCCGCTGGCGCAGGCTCAGCTGCCGGAGAAAATGGTGCTGGTGTTAGGTCAGGAGCGTGAAGGTCTTTCTGACACCGCGTTCAAACAGGGTGACATGAGCCTGTCGATTGGCGGCACCGGTAACGTGGAAAGTCTCAACGTCTCGGTCGCAACCGGCGTACTGCTCGCCGAATGGTGGCGTCAGAACGCATAAAAAAACGGGCCGAAAGGCCCGTTTTGCTGTGTGACATCAGTGTGCACCGCCACCACCACCGCCTGCACCAAACGGCGGGCGGGCAAACCAGATCAGCACCAGCAGGATTAAAAAGACCCCCGCCGACGCCCAGAAGATTTCATTCGCTGAAATAATCAGTCCCTGATTGGTAATCTGCTGCGCGATATAAGCTGACGCCTGCTGCTGCGTCATCCCCATGCTCTCCAGCTGGCTATACATCTGCTGTGAATTGACGTTATACGGGGTAATCGACTCCGTCAGGTAGCTATGATGCATCGACTCGCGATTCGTCCACATGGTGGTGGTAATCGACGTTCCCACTGACCCCGCAAAGGTTCGCATAAAGTTCGACAGGCTGGATGCGGCGGCCATGCGCTCCGGCGGCAGTCCCGACAGCGTAATGGTGGTCAGCGGCATAAAGAAGCAGGCCACGGCAAAGCCCTGAATAAACTGCGGCCAGGCTGAGGCACCAAAGTCCATCCCCGGTTCAAACGTATAGGCACGCCAGTAGAAGCAGACGGCATACATAATGAAGCTGAACGTGACCAGCCGTCGCATGTCGAGCTTATGCGCAAAGCGACCAATAATCGGCGACAGGATCACCGGCAAAATCCCCACCGGCGCAGACGCCAGACCTGCCCAGGTTGCGGTGTAGCCGTAGACCTCCTGCAGCAGCTGCGGCAGCAGAACTATCGAGCCGAAGTAGAGCATATAAGCCAGACTGATCGACAGGCAGCCAATGGTAAAGTTGCGCGACTTAAACAGCGACAGGTCGATGATAGGGTGATCGTCCGTCAGCTCCCACACCAGCAGCACTGACAGCGCAATCAGGGCCACAACCCCCAGCACGATAATCTCGGATGAGTTAAACCAGTCGAGCTCTTTTCCGCGGTCCAGCATCACCTGCAGACAGCCGATCCCCACCACCAGCAGCACCAGCCCGACCATATCGATCCGGCGGATTTCGGTTTTGGTTTCCCGGCCACGCAGGGTTTGCAGCGTCAATATGACTACTGCCACACCAATCGGCACGTTGATAAAGAAGATCCAGCCCCAGTGATAGTTATCACTGATCCAGCCACCCAGTATCGGGCCACAGATTGGTGCCACGATCACCGTCATCGCCCACAGCGACAGCGCAACACTCCGTTTGGCCGGGGGATAGTTGTTGAGCAGCAGACTTTGCGACAGCGGGATCAACGGACCCGCGACGATCCCCTGAATGACGCGGAAGAAAATCAGCATCTCCAGGCTATCTGACATGCCGCACGCCCATGAGGCAATGGCAAACAGAATGGTCGACCAGGTGAAGAGCTTCACTTCACCGATGCGTTTTGCCAGCCAGCCGGTCAGCGGGATCGAGATCGCATTCGCCACACCAAACGAGGTGATTACCCAGGTACCCTGAGAGTTTGACGCCCCCAGGTTGCCGGCAATAGTAGGGATAGCCACGTTGGCGATGGTCGAGTCCAGAACCTGCATGAACGTCGCCAGCGACAGCGCAATGGTCATCAGGACCAGCGGCATCCCTTCAAGCGGTTTTTGTGCCATTACAGACTCCGCGTTCTCATCCGGCGTTGGCGCGAACGATATCGGTGATCAGTTGATTGACCGGCGCAAGGTCAATCGCCAGCGCGTTGCTGCTGTAAGCGGCCTGCTGACGGGCGCTGGTGGCGAGTGCACTACCCTCTTTGCTGGTGGTATCGATTTTAACCAGCGTGGAGAGGCCAATGCGCAGCGGATGTCTGGCGATATCATCCTGATTCAGTTCGATACGAACCGGCAGACGCTGAACCACTTTAATCCAGTTACCGGTGGCGTTCTGTGCTGGCAGTAGAGAGAAGGCGCTGCCGGTGCCCATATCCAGACCCACGACTTTACCCTGATAAACCACTTCGTCACCGTAGATGTCGGCGACCACGGTGGCAGGCTGACCGATACGGACGCCTGCCAGCTGCGTCTCTTTGAAATTCGCATCGACCCACAGATTCGTGGCAGGCACGACAGCCAGTAGCGGGGTGCTGGTAGAGATTTGCGAACCGACCTGTACGCTGCGACGGGAGATAAAGCCATCCATCGGGCTGCGGATTTCGGTGCGCTGCAGCGCCAGCCAGGCGTCACGCAGCTCAGCAGCACTCTGTTGCACGGCAGGCTGATTCTCCAGCGAGGTGTTGAGGATCATCGCCTGATTCGCATTGTATTGCTGAATGGCAACGTCCAGCTGCGCTTTGGCCGTTGCCACGGCGTCACGGGCGTGCTGCAACTCTTCACGGCCAATCAGGTTAGCCGCACCTAACGGCTCACGACGTTTCAGGTCGGCTTCTGCCTGCGCCAGCGCGGTCTGCTGCAGCGTAATGCTGGCCTGATACTGTTTGCCATTAATCATAAGCTGATGCGTCTGACGCACGCTGGTGGCCAGAGCCGTCTGCGCTTTTTCAAACGCCTGCCCGGCATCGGTCTTATCGAGTGACACCAGCACATCGCCTTTTTTGACGAAATCGGTATCTTCAAACCAGACCTTATTCACGCTACCGGAGACCTGGGCCATCACCTGCACCTGATTACCTGCAACGTAGGCGTCATCGGTTTCCTGAAAATGGCGCAGGACCAGAAACCAGTAAACGCCCCAGGCAATACCAATCAGCACAAAGATCAGCGCCAGCACAATGAGCACGCTTTTGCGCTTCTTCTTTTTGCTGGCTGACGGTTGCGGGCTTTGTGCTTCTGCCGTTGCACTCATGACTTTCTCCACGTTTTCCATTTAGTCGGGCGGCAGAAATCCTTTTCTGCCAGCGCCCGAGTCGAAAAAGCCAGCGACTGAGCGCTGGCCAGATAAAAAAGGAAATTAAAATAACGATTTCGACAGGTGATTGTGTCGCACTTATTGCTATTAGCGGGACAGCGAGGCGATCAGCTGATCTTCATCCATTTTATCAAGACGATTAAGCAACTTACGGGTGATGCCTTCGAGCTGAGACTTCTCATCGACTGACAGCGACGACCAGAGGTACTGCAGGCTCTGATGCTGAGGGGGCAGCAACTGACGCAGGAACTCCATCCCTTTATCGGTCAGATGCAGGTGCAAACAGCGACGGTCGTGATCGCTTTCGCGACGCTCAATCCAGCCGCGCTTTTCCAGCTCATCAGCAATGCGCGTGGCATTGGTGCGTGAAGATCCAAGGGCTGAGCTGAGTTCAGAAGGCTGAATACTGTGATTTTCCTGCGCATCCAGCGTAATCAACGCCATAAACAGGGTTTCATTAATACCCTGTGCTTTCAGCATCTTATTGCGATTGTCCAGCAGTTTACCCTGCATATGCATACAGAGACGCGTCAGAATAATTTCCTGTAACGGAAAATCCTTATGGCGATTGGCACGGATGTTTAGCATCTGCTCAATGGGAGTAAACGAACTTTCCATTAAAAAAACCTCACTAATTCCAACTTGTATAATAACTATGGTGACAGGCTAAGCGTAGTCACTTTTTGGCAGGTGGTCGCTGACAGACTCGCACGCTGCACCATCAAAGGTATTCCAGGCCATTCCCTGGCCCTGGGTCAAAAACCCGTACGCCCGGCGGCAGCTGCAGTGCCGGGACGTTATCAAAAAGGGGGCAAATTTAATAATATCGCGAGGAAAAATAACTGAAGTGAATAGGTTTGTTACTAACCATAACAAACCTAACCATTTGTGACCAGACCAATGCACTGTCCGGACAGCCTTCAGTTAATATTTTCCGGCTCAAAGCGCGATCCGCCCGCCCAGATCAGCTGATTCACCAAAGTCAGTAACGCGCCAGCGATACAGACGCCATACCAGCCCGCAAGATGGTAAGCGGTAGCGGAGAGCAGCGAGCCCGCCGCACCGCCGATAAAGTAGCTGGTCATGTAACCGGCATTCAGACGGTTACGCGCCTCCGGCATCTGCGCATAAATCACGCTCTGATTGGTGATATGGACAGCCTGTACCGCCAGATCCAGCAGCAGGATGCCGACGATCAGCGGCACAAGCTGCTCTGCACCCCATGCAATGGCGGCCCACGACAGCAGCATAAGCAGCAGGCCCAGTCGGGTCGTCAGCTTCGCTTTACCTTTATCGGCCAGTGAACCCGCCTGACGTGCGGCCAGCGCACCCGCGGCACCTGCCAGGCCCAGCAAGCCAATTTTGCCTTCTGAGAAGTGATATGGCGCGCCAGAGAGCAGAAACGCCATTGAGGTCCAGAGCAGGCTGAAATTGGCAAAGGAGAGACAGCCGGTCCAGGCACGTGTGCGGATCACCCGATTACCTGCATACAGACGAAAGATGGACGCCAGCAGTTGCGGATAGCTCATGGGCACGGACTGTTTCACGCGTGGCAGCGATCGCCACAGCGCCAGCGCCATCACTACCATGAGCAGGCTGGCGGTCCAGTAGACGGTGCGCCAGCCGCCAAGCTGTGCCAGACCGCCTGCCACGGTACGCGCCAGCAGAATCCCCAGCAGCAGACCGCTCATTACCGTTCCGACAATTTTACCGCGCCGCTCCGGCTCAGCCAGCGTGGCGGCCAGCGGCACCAGAATTTGTGCGGCGACCGAGAACAGGCCGGTCATGACCGTGCCCAGCAGTAAAAAGAGGAACGTGTGCGACAGGGCGATAATCACCATGCCCGCCGCCGCCAGCAGGATCATCGTCACAATCAGGCTGCGTCGTTCAAAGCGATCGCCCAGCGGCACCAGCAACAGCAGACCACAGGCGTAGCCGAGTTGCGCCGTGGTGACAATAAACCCGGCAAGGCTAACAGAAAGATCAAACTGCCGGGCGATGGTATTGAGCAGTGGCTGAACGTAGTAATTACTGGCTACGCAGAGGCCGGTTGCCACCGACATCAGCATGACTAAAGCAGGCGTCAGACCCTGGCGAGTCGCATTCATAAACAGCATCGGTCACTAATAATCATTTGAGGTTAATAATAACTCAAAAAACTATTTCACACGTATGTTTATTAACAGGCCATACCAGTCGGGAAAGCAGGCATAAAAAAGGGCAGAAAAGTTTCTGCCCTCAAATAACTGCCCTACTTTGAGCGTATGGCTCCCTGAGCCAGCACTTTTATCACCCAATCTGGGACGGAAATGTTTTCATGTTACTTTGCGGCGGCCTGCGCCTCGCTGATCCATTTATCGAACTCAGTCTGATGTGCCTTAATCCAGCCATCCACATGACGGTTAATTGCCTCTTCTGAGTTTTGTCCGGCATGCATTGCTGAGTTTTCAGCATTGATATCGGTAATAGGCAGCTTCATGACCGCAAACAGACGGGCAGCAGCCGGGTTTTTTGCCGCCCATGCTTTGTTGGCGACGATGTGCATGGTGTTAACCGGGAAACCGTAGTTCGCGCCGTTTGGCAGCCGGGTATCCACATCCTTCTGTTCGCCAGGCAGTGAAGAGAACGGCACCTGCAGCCAGACCACATCGCGGCCCGGCTTCAGCACATCGCTCAGCCAGTAAGGCGTCCAGGTGTAATAAAGGATCGGCTTACCCTGTTTGTAGCGTGCCAGCGTATCCGCCACCATCGCTGAATAGTTACCCATATTGGCGGTCACGGTATCACTGAGACCAAAGGCGCTGTTCTGATGATTAATTACCGCTTCACAGCCCCAGCCTGGCGTACAGCCGGTCATATCCGCTTTGCCATCGCCGTTGGCATCAAACAGGCTGGCGATCTTAGGATCTTTCAGCTGTTCAATATTGGTGATGTGGTATTTCTCGGCGGTCTTCTTATCAATCAGATAACCCTGGGCGGCACCGGTAACGTAGGTGCCCTGACGATACAGCTTCTGATCGCCACCGGCGGCTTTGTACATGTCGTCATGCAGCGGCTGCCAGTTCACCGCGGTAAAGGTGGCGTCGCCAGCGGCGATAGAGGTGTAGCCAACGTTGTAATCCACTTCACCTGGCTTGCTGACCTGATAGCCAAGTTTTTCCAGCGCGCGGCTGACAATCAGGGTCTGAAAAGTCTCTTCAGCGATAGTGCTCTGTATGGGTTGTACCGTAATACCTTTACCCGGCAGATCGGCAGCGGAGACGTGTGAAACGGCCAGCGTGGTTACCACGGCGGCGAGCAGAGAGGCTCTGTTGCGCATAGTCATTCCTTATTTCAGATGTCGCGTCAGGATGGGCGGCGCACAGACGCCGCCCGACAGATTATTTTTTACGTGAAGGAGAGAAGATCAGGCCCAACGGGCCGGTGTGATACCAGTGACGATTACCGCGGCTGCGGCTATCGCGACCAAAAGATTGGGTCAGGCGGTCAAGGATAATGGCAAGGATCACAATCCCCACACCACCCACCGTAGCCAGCCCCATATCGAGACGGCCAATACCGCGCAGAACCATCTGACCGAGTCCGCCTACGGCGATCATCGAGGCGATTACCACCATCGACAGCGCCAGCATCAGGGTCTGATTAACGCCCGCCATAATGGTGGGCATCGCCAGCGGCAACTGCACTTTGAATAGCAGCTGGCGCGGACTGGCACCAAAGGATTCACTCGCTTCGATCAGATCGGCGGGCACCTGCTTAATGCCGAGAATAGTCAGACGCACAATCGGTGGCAGGGCGAAGATAATCGTTACCACAACGCCTGGCACGTTGCCGATACCAAACAGCATCACAATCGGCACCAGATAGACAAAGGCGGGTGTCGTCTGCATCGCATCCAGCAAAGGACGTACGATACGCGCAGCCCGTTCACTGCGTGCCAGCCAGATCCCCAGCGGCAGGCCGATGAGAATGCAGAACATCAGCGCGGTAAGCACCAGCGCCAGCGTGACCATCGCCTGTGACCAGGCGCCAATTGCGCCAATCACGACCAGCGATACCAGCGTGGCGATGCCCATGGCGGGCGTCGCGATCTGCCAGGCGATCAGCGCAAACACCAGAATCGCTACCGGCGCGGGCATCCCCAGTAACAGCTGCTGAAAGACGCTGAGAATGTAGTCAACCGGCACCCGGATACCCTGAAAAAGCGGTCGGAAATGGTTGACCACCCAGTCGATGCCGGTGGTCACCCAGTGATCAAGCGGAATCCAGGTTTTGTGGAACGGATCCATGATATTGAAATGTTCCGGCGCAGGCACAGGGGCGCTGTTGAGCCAGTCACTGCCGCTGGCTGCATCGGGTGTCGCGCTGCCATCGGGCGTGCCCCAGGCATCGGCACCGCCGCTGCTGGTGGGTGCAGGCTGACTGCTGGCGGCGGTGCCGCTATCCCACGGATTGGTGGTTTCCTGACTCATGGCTGGGCTCCTTCACGATCTAACGCGCGCAATAGCGTGCTTTTGGAAATGATACCGACATACTGATTCTCCTCGCCGACCACTGGCACTGCACAGGGTGCCTGAGCGACGTGCGAGAGCAGATCGCTCAGTGAGGTATCGGCGGGCACCGCGGCTGGCGAGTCGAGGAGGGCGCTATCGAATCCCAGGCCAGCTGCCAGCGCGGCTTTCAGCGAGTCGGTGGAGACCACACCAAGAAACTTCTGTTTTTCCAGCACATAGCCGTAGTCGCGGTCTTCATCCTGCAGCAGCTTAATGGCGGAGCGCGGGCCGAAACCTGGCGCTTTGCGGATCAACGCTCCCGCACTACGACGGGCGATATCTTTGGCGCTGAATACGTGACTGATATCGACGCCACGGAAAAAGGTGCGGACATAGTCATTGGCTGGGTTATTCAGGATTTCATCCGGCGTACCAACCTGTATCACTTCGCCGCCCTGCATAATGGCAATACGGTCGCCAATACGCATCGCTTCATCAAGATCGTGGGAAATAAAGACGATGGTGCGCTGATGCCTGGCTTGTAAATTAACCAGTTCATCCTGCATTTCAGTACGAATCAACGGATCCAGTGCGGAGAAGGCTTCATCCATTAATAAGATGTCGGGATTGATGGCCAGCGCGCGGGCTAATCCAATGCGCTGTCGCATTCCTCCGGAAAGTTCATCCGGATAAGCGTGCGCATAATTCTCCAGCCCGACCTGACGTAACGCTTCCAGTGCTTTATCCTGGCGTTCAGCCAGTGCGATTCCCGCTAATTCCATGCCAAATGCCGTGTTATTTAATACATCCATGTGCGGCATCAAAGCAAATGACTGGAATACCATACTGATTTTATTTCTGCGCACGTCGCGCAGTTCACTGGCTGATATTTTGGCAATATCGACACCGTCAATGATCACCTGGCCGCGCGTCGGCTCTATCAGACGATTGAGAAGGCGAACCATGGTCGATTTTCCTGAACCGGATAACCCCATGATGACGAATATCTCGCCTTCTTCAATGGCCAGACTGGCGTTCTTTACGCCAAGCGAGAGCCCGGTCTTCTCAAGAATGACATCTTTGGTCGCACCCTTTTCAATATATTTAAAAGCGCGATCCGGATTGTCGCCAAATATTTTATAGAGATTTTTTACTTCGAGCTTAATAGCCATGCAGTCATTAAATCCTGGTTGAAATATCTGATATTATTCTGTCTTTCCCGCTGAAATTTAAGCAGGCCATACGGTAGCACACTGACGTTATCTGACAACCCTGAAGTGGAATATTGACCGGCCGCGGAACATTCAGATGCCGATTATCTTCAGTGCTCGCAAGGGATAAGCGCGAATTAATTTTTTGTGAAATCGTCAGGGATTTATTGGCATCTCAGCCGATTTGCCGGGTGAAAGGGAGAAAAACAAGTGTCACCAGCGTAAAATATTACGGAAATACTGGGTTCCAATGCAGGTAAATAATCACGCCTGAAACGATCATAATCAGTGAAATAATCGGATAAAATTACGGAAATGCGGGGCGGGTAAGAATTAACAAACGGTTAAATAGTCAGGCCGTGTTGCAGTAATATTTTTTCTTATGATTGGTCGGAATGGTGCGGCTGGCACGCCACGACGACTGAAAACCGGATGCTGATAAAACAGCACCCGGTAACCCTCAGAAATTCCAGTCTTCGTCTTCAGTCTCGACCGCTTTCCCCATTACATAGGAGGAGCCTGAGCCGGAGAAGAAATCGTGGTTCTCGTCAGCGTTGGGCGACAGCGCCGACAGAATCGCCGGATTTACGGCCGTCAGCTCCGCCGGGAACAGCGCCTCATAGCCCAGATTCATCAGCGCTTTGTTGGCATTGTAGTGCAGGAACGTTTTTACCTCTTCCACCCAGCCGACATCGGCATAGAGCGCCTCGGTATAAGCCACTTCGTTCTCATACAGCGCCAACAGCAGATCATAGGCGAACTGCTGCAGCTCTTCGCGGCGCAGATCGTCAGCGCCAGCCAGCGCCTGCTGATATTTGTAACCGATGTAGTAACCATGCACCGCCTCATCGCGAATAATCAGGCGAATCAGGTCTGCGGTATTGGTCAGCTTGCCCCGGCTTGACCAGTACATCGGCAGCCAGAAGCCGGAATAGAACAGGAACGACTCCAGAAAGACGCTGGCGATCTTCTTCTTCAGTGGATCATCGGCGCGGTAGTGTTCCAGGATGATACGCGCCTTGTTCTGCAGCGGCGCATTTTCTTCACTCCACTGGTAGGCTGCATCCACATCCTGCGTGTTGCACAGGGTTGAAAAGATCGAACTGTAGGAGCGGGCATGTACCGCTTCCATAAAGCTGATATTCGACAGCACTGCCTCTTCGTGCGGGGTAATGGCATCCTCCATTAGCCCTGGCGCGCCGATCACGTTCTGGATGGTGTCGAGCAGCGTCAGGCCGGTAAAGACCCGGATGGTCAGCTGCTGCTGCTGTTTATCCAGCGTCTGCCAGCCGGGCAGATCGTTGGAAAGCGGCACCTTCTCCGGCAGCCAGAAGTTGCTGGTAAGACGATTCCACACCTCAAGATCTTTATCATCCTGAATGCGGTTCCAGTTAATGGCCTGAATCTGTTTGAGTTTCATCGTGTTCATTACAGGGAGCAGGAAACGCAGCCCTGAACCTCCGTGCCCTGAAGCGCCATCTGACGCAGTCGAATGTAATAGAGCGTTTTGATGCCTTTTTTCCACGCGTAAATCTGCGCTTTGTTGATGTCACGGGTGGTGACGTCATCGCGGAAGAACAGCGTCAGCGACAGTCCCTGATCGACGTGCTGCGTTGCTTCTGCGTAGGTATCAATTATCGCTTCCGGCCCAATCTGATACGCATCCTGATAGAGATGGAGATTTTCATTGGTCATAAACGGCGCGGGATAGTAGACGCGACCGGTTTTGCCCTCTTTGCGGATCTCGATAGGAGACACAATCGGATGGATGCTGGAGGTGGCGTGGTTGATGTAGGAGATCGAACCGGTCGGCGGGATCGCCTGCAGGTTCTGATTAAACAACCCGTGCTGCATCACCGCATCGCGCAGCGCCTGCCAGTCTGCCTGAGTTGGCAGCGTCAGTCCGGCATCGGCAAACAGTTGAGCCACCCGTTCGGTTCGCGGCAGCCACGCGCGTTGCAGATACTTATCGAAATAAACGCCGCTGGCATAGTCCGAATCCGCAAAGCCGTCGAAAGTCTGCTGATGCGCCTGCGCCAGCTGATTAGAGGTGCGCAGTGCATAGTAAGTGATGCAATAGAAGTAGAGATTGGTGAAATCCAGCGCTTCCGGCGAACCGTAGGCGATGCCTTCGCGCGCCAGATAGCCGTGCAGGTTCATCTGACCCAGGCCAATGGCGTGCGAGCGGCGATTGCCTTCGGCGATGGAAGGCACCGAGCCGATCTCGCTCATCATCGACACCGACGTCAGGGCGCGAACGGCCACATCCACTGTGCGCGCCAGATCGCGCGAATCCATGGCGTGTGCAATATTCAGTGAGCCGAGATTACAGGAGATATCTTTGCCGACGCGGCGATAGCTGAGATCGTCGTTGTACTCGCTGGCGCTGTTCACCTGCAGAATCTCTGAGCAGAGGTTGCTCATATTGATGCGACCGGCAATCGGGTTGCTGCGGTTCACGCTGTCCTCATACATGATGTAGGGATAGCCCGACTCAAACTGAATTTCGGCCAGTGTCTGGAAAAAATCACGCGGCTGAATATAGGTTTTACGAATGCGATCGTCGGCCAGCATCTCGTCATACTTCTCACTGATGCTGATATCACCAAAGGCCTGGCCGTAGACCCGCTCCACGTCGTAGGGCGAGAACAGTGCCATCGGTTTGTTCTCTTTCGCCAGCTGGAAGGTGATATCCGGGATTACCACGCCCAGCGACAACGTTTTGATGCGGATCTTCTCGTCGGCGTTTTCGCGCTTGGTATCCAGAAAGCGGAAGATATCGGGATGGTGCGCATTGAGCCACACCGCGCCAGCGCCCTGACGTGCGCCAAGCTGATTCGCATAGGAGAAGGCATCTTCCAGCATTTTCATCACCGGGATCACGCCCGACGATTGATTTTCTATGCGTTTGATCGGCGCGCCGGACTCTCGCAGATTGGACAACAAGAAGGCAACGCCGCCGCCCCGTTTTGACAGCTGCAGTGCCGAGTTCACGGCGCGACCAATCGACTCCATATTGTCTTCGATACGCAGCAGGAAGCAGGAGACCAGCTCACCGCGCTGCTGTTTGCCGCAGTTCAGAAAGGTGGGTGTGGCAGGCTGGAAACGGCCGCTGAGAATCTCCTCCAGCAGCGCCCGCGCCAGCGTTTCATCGCCCCGAGCCAGCGTCAGCGCCACCATGCAGGCGCGCTGTTCGAAAGTTTCCAGATAGCGTTTGCCATCAAAGGTCTTCAGCGTATAGCTGGTGTAGTACTTCCAGGCACCGAGAAAGGTTTTGAACTCAAATCCCCAGTTCTCCGCCACCTCATGCAGTGCAAGCAGAAAATCAAAATCGTACTGGTTCAGCACGTCCGCTTCATAATAGCTCTCCGCCACCAGATAGCGTAAACGCTCGGCGTTGCTGGCGAAGGGGACCGTATTGGGCTGCACATGCTGCAGATAAAACTGACGTGTCGCTTCACGATCCTTGTCGAACTGGATGCGGCCCTCGGCGTCATAGAGGTTCAGCATGGCATTAAGGGCGTGATAATCGAGCGTCACGCTGTTGAGGGTGTCTGTTGTTGCCAAAATTGGGTTACTCCCGCTTTAACTTTCGCAATATCGTCAGGCGTTCCCATCAGCTCGAAGCGGTAGAGGCAGGGCACCTGACATTTTTTTGCAATGATGCTGCCCGCCAGGCAGTAACCGGCACCGAAGTTACGGTTGCCCGCCGCGATTACGCCACGAATACCGCGCCGGTTCGCCTCATCATTAAGAAACTGAATCACCTGGCCGGGCACCGCACCCCGACTGCTGCCACCGCCATAGCTGGGCACCACCAGAATATAGGGCTGATCGATATGCAGCGTCTCCCGGGCATCCAGCGGTATGCGCCGGGCGGCCAGGCCGAGGCGTGTCACAAACCGGTGAGTGTTTTCCGACTGGCTGGAAAAATAGACCAGCGGGAACATGCGCTTAGTGCCCGACGGCAGAAAGCGTGCGCAGAGTGGCGATCTTGTCCGGGCGGAAGCCGCTCCAGTGGTCATTATCTGCCATTACTACCGGGACCTGGCGATAACCCAGTGATTTCAGGTTATCGATCGCATCCGGCTGGCTGTCGAGATTGATCAGCTGATAGGCGAGCCCCTGACGATCCATGGCATTTTTGGTTGCCGTGCACTGGACACAGTTATCTTTAGTGTAAATAATAATGCGCATGATTCGTATTTCCCTCTATGTACGGTTCTGATACCCGGAAATAAAGCTGATGCAGCCTTCATTAGGACGGGCATCTGGTGTCTTGCTGATAAGGTAAATACTAGATGTAGTGGTTTGAGTGGTCAAGCCCACCAGATATAGGGTTTTATGATTTGCATTTGCGCAACTCAGGCAAAGCCAGCAGTGATGCGCCCTGCCGGCTGGTAAATTCTTTTGTAAATGTCGCAGACCGGAAAAAGGGCAAAAAAAAGCCCCGCACGGGGCAGGGCTCAGGGGATTTTTTTGTACTTAGCGGCGTGAAGCCAGCAGTATACCCACTACGATACCAAACGCGGCGCCGACACCTACACCGTGCCATGGTTTGTCATGCACGTAGGTATCAACCTGAGCACCAGCATCACGTGCAACCTGAGATACGCGGTTGCTGCCACCGTTCAGTTTAGAGCGGGTCTGCTTCAGCAGTTTTTCTGCCTGACTGCGGGCAGAGTCCACTTCGTCTTTGGCGTCACTGCCATAAGATTTCAACAGCGCTTCCAGTGAATCGGCCAGCTCATTCACATCCTGATTGATATCAATGTCATCGTTTTTTACAGTGCGATTAAACATTTTTTAGCTCCCTTTGATTTAAAAACGTAATACTAGTGTAGACGACCTTTTGATAAACGAGACGCGGGAGTGTTCTTTAGGGAAAATTCCGAATGCCCACTCTGTCATGCTGATGTAAGGTTGCGAAGCTTTTGAAAGAGGAGAGGATCGAGCATGTATTTACGACCAGATGAGGTAGCGCGCGTACTGGAAAAAGCGGGTTTCGAAGTCGATGAAATTACTCCACGGGCCTATGGCTATCGCCGTGGTGAGAACTACGTTTATGTGAATCGCGAAGCGCGCATGGGGCGCATGGCTTTAGTGATTCACCCGACGCTGAAAGAGAAAAGCCAGCCGTTCGCTGAACCTGCTTCAGAAATGAAGACCTGCGATCACTATACCCAATTCCCTCTCTACCTGGCGGGTGATTCACAGGAACATTACGGCATCCCGCATGGATTCAGTTCCCGCATGGCGCTGGAACGCTATATTCAAAGCGTTTTCGGCTAACGCATCAGGCCCCGCCGCGACGGGGCACTGAACCTCCTGTCAGTCCTCCCTGTTTACCCTGCCGTTGCAATTACCGGCTGTGACGCGTATAAATTTGTCCCTTATAGATGTTTAGACGTCCATACGGATAAAAGTGATGAGCGAACAGCCAACTCCTTCGCAGGAACAATTTAAACGCACCATGAAAGTGCGCCATCTGGTGATGTTATCGCTGGGCGGCGTGATCGGCACCGGCCTGTTTTTTAACACCGGCTATATCATTTCAACCACCGGCGCAGCGGGAACGCTGCTCGCCTATCTGATTGGCGCGCTGGTGGTCTGGCTGGTGATGGTCTGCCTGGGCGAGCTCTCCGTAGCAATGCCGGAAACCGGTGCGTTCCACGTCTACGCCGCGCGTTATCTCAGCCCGGCAACCGGCTACACTGTGGCCTGGCTCTACTGGCTGACCTGGACGGTGGCGCTTGGCTCCAGCCTGACGGCGGCGGGTTTCTGTATGCAGTACTGGTTCCCGCAGATCCCGGTGTGGATCTGGTGCCTGGTCTTTTGCTGCGCCATCTATCTGCTCAACGTCATCTCAACCCGCTTTTTCGCGGAAGGAGAGTTCTGGTTCTCGCTGATAAAAGTCGTCACGATCGTTGCCTTTATCGTGCTGGGCGGCGCGGCGATGTTTGGCTTTATCCCGATGAAAGATGGCACGCCCGCGCCGGGCCTGAGCAATCTCACCGCGCACGGCTGGCTGCCCAATGGTGTACTGCCGATTCTGATGACCATGGTGGCAGTCAACTTCGCCTTTTCCGGCACCGAGCTGATCGGGATTGCTGCCGGTGAAACTCAGCAGCCGGAGAAAGTGCTGCCGCTGGCGATCCGCACGACGGTGGCCCGACTGATTATTTTCTTTATCGGCACAGTCTTTGTGCTGGCGGCGCTGATTCCAATGGATCAGGCGGGAATTGTCAAAAGCCCGTTTGTGCTGGTGTTTGAAAAGATCGGCATTCCTTATGCCGCTGACATTATTAATTTTGTGATCCTGACTGCTATCCTCTCTGCGGCCAACTCGGGCCTCTATGCATCCGGGCGTATGCTCTGGTCGCTGGCCAACGAAAACACGTTGCCGCGCGCCTTTGCCAGCGTCAACAAGCGCGGCGTGCCTCTGCTGGCCATCACTGTCAGCATGATCGGTGGCTTACTGGCGCTGGTCTCCAGCGTGGTAGCGCCAGACACGGTATTTGTGGCGCTGTCGGCCATTTCCGGATTTGCGGTGGTCGCGGTCTGGCTCAGCATCTGCGCCTCGCATTTTGTTTTCCGTCGCCGTCATCTTCAGCAGGGCAAATCGCTGGCCGAACTGGGCTACCGTGCGCCGCTCTATCCGCTGACGCCGATTCTGGGCTTTCTGCTCTGCCTGCTGGCCTGTGCCGGACTGGCGTTTGATCCGACTCAGCGCATCGCGCTGTGGTGTGGCATCCCGTTCGTGCTGTTCTGCTACGCCGCTTACCATCTGACCCACAAATCATCCCCGAAGCCTGAGGAGGCCAAAGATGTCGCATAACCCTGTCGCGCAGGCTTTAACGGAGTTGTCGCCGCTGATCCTGGATGGCGCGCTGGCCACCGAGCTGGAAGCCCGAGGCTGCCATCTGGCCGATGCGCTCTGGTCAGCGAAAGTGCTGATGGAAAATCCTGAACTGATCTACCAGGTTCACTACGACTATTTTGTCGCCGGCGCGCGCTGTGCCATAACGGCCAGCTACCAGGCAACGCCGCAGGGCTTTGCTACGCGCGGTCTCGATGAGGCGCAGTCACTGGCGTTGATCGCCCAGAGCGTCGAACTGGCGCGCCGCGCCCGTCACGACTATCTGGCGGTACGGCCCGATGCAAAAACGCTGCTGGTGGCGGGATCGGTGGGGCCGTATGGTGCCTTCCTGGCGGATGGTTCGGAATATCGCGGCGACTACGCGTTGCCGGAAGCGGAGATGATGGCGTTTCACCGCCCGCGCGTGCAGGCGCTACTGGCGGCGGGTGCCGATCTGCTGGCCTGTGAAACCCTGCCTTCCTTTGCCGAAGCGCAGGCGCTGGTGAAACTGCTGGCTGAATTTCCTGAAAGCCGCGCCTGGTTCACGTTTACCCTGCGTGACGCCGGACACATCAGCGACGGCACGCCGCTGTCAGATGTGGTGAGCTGGCTGAATCAGCAGCCACAGGTGGTAGCGCTGGGGGTTAACTGCGTGGCACTTGAGAGCGTGACGCCTGCGCTGCGCCAGCTGCAGAGACTGACTGACAAGCCGCTGGTGGTCTATCCCAACTCCGGCGAGCAGTATGATGCCGACAGCAAAACCTGGCATTCAGCGCCATCTGGCTGCACGCTGCATGACAAGCTGGACGAGTGGCAACAGGCCGGCGCGAAGCTGATTGGCGGCTGCTGCCGTACCTCTCCCAATGACATCGCGGCTATCGCCCGCGCTTGTCAACCGCAATAAGCTGGCTGAATCGGGCGATGATAGCCCGATTGAGATGAAGAGGGCGGTCTACACTCTGATCACTGATCACTCTGTGGACCCCTTCATGAAACAGCGAATTCTGGCTCTGGCCGCCGCGCTGCTGCTTAGCGGCTGTGCCACCATTGTCGGCACTGAAACCCAGATGGTGCGCATCGACTCTCTGCCACAGGGCGCGCGCTTTACCGTGCAGGATGAGCGTGGCTATGCAGTGGCGCAGGGTTTCACGCCGCAGACTGTCGAGCTGGCCAAATCGACCGGCCGCTACTTTGGCAAAAAGCACTACCTGCTGATGCTGGAAAGTCCGGGCTATGTGCCGGTTACGGTGCCGATCGAGGCACGCGCTAACCTCTGGTATCTGCTGGGCAACATTCCGCTGGGTGGATTCCCCGGCTGGCTGCTGGTCGATCCCTTCTATGGCGGCATGTACGACCTCAAGCCGGAGCATCCGCGTCCCTTTATGAACCCGGTTGGCGCGCGCGGCTGATTA
Organism: Pantoea sp. QMID4; assembly: GCF_030270445.1. Taxonomy (NCBI): domain Bacteria; kingdom Pseudomonadati; phylum Pseudomonadota; class Gammaproteobacteria; order Enterobacterales; family Erwiniaceae; genus Pantoea; species Pantoea sp. QMID4. Next base: position 25,810 of record NZ_BSXL01000001.1, read on the forward strand.
CTGTGCGGTCGGCTTCACCATTCCGCCTGGCGTTTTATGGCGTTCCAGATACTGATGCTGGAAAATGCACATGCGGATGGTGTTGCGGTACTCCCCGTTAATGAAAAACTCATGCTTGAGCACGCCTTCGATCTCGAAGCCGAGCTTGGTGTAGATGTGGATCGCTTTTTCGTTTTCCTGATCGACAATCAGGTAGAGCTTATAAAGATTCAGCACTGAAAAGCCATAATCCATCGCCAGCTTTGCCGCCTGTGTGGCCAGCCCTTTGCCCTGATGCGCCGGATCGATAATGATCTGAAACTCAGCGCGGCGGTGCACATGGTTAATCTCGACCAGTTCCACCAAGCCCGCTTTCTGCCCGCTGTGCTCCACCACAAAGCGGCGTTCGGTCTGATCGTGAATGTGCTTGTTGTAGAGATCGGACAGCTCCACAAACGCCTCATAAGGCTCCTCGAACCAGTAGCGCATCACGCTGGCGTTGTTATCCAGCTGATGGACAAAGTGCAGATCTTCCCGCTCCAGCGGACGCAGTTTTACCGTCATTACCTGACTCCTTTTTTAAAGAAACTGCGGCGAGTATACCGCATCAGCCTGGTGCTGCGATTTACGCAGTTGCATACGGTTGCCCGCTTCACCGCAGTGGCAGTCAAATGAGGCTGTGGAAAAGAATCGTTCTGACAGAGGAAGAGGAGAAAGAGGTTAAAGGCGGCAATGCGGCGTGATAAGCGATACGCGGTGGGCGAAGCAGCGCCGGACGGCAGGTGAACGCCGTCCGGCCTGAGTTCAGGCAGAGATCTGCTCGATGATGCGACCCTGCGCCATGCGCACGGCGCGATCGCACATGTGATCAATTACGTCGGGATCGTGGCTGACCAACACCATCGTCAGACCATCCTGCTGTTTAAGATCGTTGAGCAGGTTGAGGATCTCGGCCTGCACTGACATATCCAGCGCCGACGTCGGCTCATCCAGCAGCAGGATTTTCGGCTGCAACAGCAGGGCGCGCACGATAGCGACGCGCTGACGCTGACCGCCGGAGAGCTGATGCGGATAGCGATCTGCCAGCGCGGGATCGAGTCCGACGTGACGAAAACCCTGATCGATACGATCGTTGATGTTATCGCGTTTCAGCAGCATCAGCGGCTCCGCCAGCGTGCGACGCAGGCGGTGACGCGGATGCAGCGAGGCATAAGGATCCTGAAACACCATCTGCACTTCCTGACGCAGTGCGCCGGTAAAGGCTTTGCCCGGCTGAACCTCGTGACCGGCAAGCTGCATCTGGCCCTGCCAGTGGGGGTTCAGACCGGCCAGCACCCACAGCAGCGACGACTTGCCGCAGCCTGAAGGCCCTACCAGACCAAAACACTCGCCAGCGTTAACCTCCAGGTTGACCTCATGCACCACGGTGCGCAGTTCGTAACCCTGTTTGTGGGCAACGCTTAAATCCTTAAGCTTAATCATCACTCACCTCCAGCGCAGCGCGATCCAGCACCGGTAAAGCCTGTCCATGAGTCGCTTTGCCCGGGCGGCAGGCCCAAAGCGTGCGGGTATAGGGATGGGTCGCGCGCGGCAGATCGGCGGCGGGCAGCGTATCCAGCAACCGGCCTTTGTACATCACCATGACCCGCTCGCAATGTTCCGAGACCTGCTGCAAATCATGGCTGATCAGGAGCAGACCCATGTTGCGCGCTTCCACCAGACCGCGAATCAGCGCCAGCACCTGATCGCGCATGGCGTGATCCAGCGCGGAGGTCGGTTCATCGGCGATCAGGAAGTCAGGATCGGTGATCAGCGCAATCGCCAGCATCACGCGCTGGCCCATACCGCCAGAGAGCTGATGCGGGTACTGCTGCATCAGACGACGCGGATCGGGCAGGCCGACCGCATCCAGCATCTCGCACACCTTCTCTTTGCGCTCGGCACGACTCAGACGGCGATGCAGGATCAGCGGCTCTTCTACCTGCCAGCCAATGGTGCGCGTCGGGTTAAGGGCATATTTCGGGTCCTGCATCACCATCGCCACGCGGTTACCGCGCAGCTGGTTCCAGTAGCGCTCACTCAGCGTCAGCGCATTCTCACCGGCGACCTGAAGCTGGCTGGCCTGCAGATGCAGCGCGGGCGAGAGCAAGCCCATCAGACTGCGGGCGGTGAGTGACTTGCCGGAACCGGACTCACCGACCAGCGCCACACGTTCGCGGCCCACGGAAAAGCTGATGTTATCGACCAGCAGCGCATCATCGCTGCGAATGGTCAGCCCTTCGGCATGGAGCAGATTATTTTGCATGACGGGTATCCAGTCGGTCGCGCAGGCCATCGCCTGTCAGGTTAAAGGCCAGGCTGGCAAACAGAATGGCCGCGCCCGGTGCGGCAGCAACCCACCACTGATCGAAGATCACTTTACTGCCTTCGGCGACCATTGAACCCCATTCAGCCGTCGGCGGCTGCACGCCCATGCCGAGGAAGCCAAGACCGGCCGCGGCCAGGATAATCCCGCCCAGGCTCAGCGCGGCGCGAACCACCGCCGTCGGCATACAGAGCGGCAGGATATGACCGAACATCAGGCGAAAGCCCGTAATCCCCTGCATCCGCGCGGCGGCCAGGTAGTCGCTGCGGCGCAGCGCCAGCGTTTCAGCGCGCGCCTGACGGGCAAACGGCGGCCAGCTGGTCAGCGCCAGTGCCAGCGCACCGTTCATCAGGCCAGGGCCGAGAATCGCCACCAGCGCCAGCGCGATCACCAGGTTCGGCAGCGACAGGAAGATATCGGTAATGCGCATCAGCAGGCGTTCGGTCCAGCCGCCGACGTAACCGGCAGTGATGCCGATCAGCAGCCCGGCCGGAATGGTCAGCACCAGAATCAGCGACACCAGCAGCAGCGTAGGACGTGCGCCGTAAATTACGCGCGACAGCAGATCGCGGCCAAAGCCATCGGTGCCAAACCAGTGCTGCGCCGACGGTGCCAGCAGGCGGCTCGACATGGTCTGCATATTTGGGTCGAACGGCGCAATCAGCGGTGCCAGCAGCGCCATCAGGATAAGAATCGCCACCAGCGTCAGCCCAACGGTTAACGAGGTCACGCGTTGACGGCGACGGCGTGGTCGCAGCGTTTCGAGTTCAGAGAGTTGTTGCGTCATCGGGTTCTCGGATCGGTTAACCAGGTTAAAACATCCGCCAGGGCGTTAATCAGAATAAAGCAGCTGCCAATCAACAGGGTGGAGCCCAGAATCGCCGGCACATCGCCGGAGAACAGCGCATTGGTCATGTAGCGACCCACACCCGGCCAGGCGAAGACGGTTTCGGTCAGCACCGAACCTTCCAGCAGGGTGGCGTAGGAGAGGGCGATCACCGTAACCAGTGTGCCCAGCACGTTGGGGAAGATGTGGCGCAGCAGGATGCGAACCCGACCCGCGCCTTTGGCACGCGCCAGCACCACATACTCTTTGCTGCTCTCTTCCAGCAGCGCAGCACGCAGCAGACGGGTAATGCCCGCCATCGCCAGCAGGCCGAGGATCACCACCGGCAACCAGAGGTGCGCAATCGCGTTGCGGAACATCTCCGGTTCACCGGACAGCCAGCTGTCGATCAGCACAAAGCCGGTCTTCGGCTCCAGAGTATAAACCCAGATATCATCCAGCCGTCCCGGTCCGGCGGACCAGTGCAGCACCGCATAAAACAGCAGCAGGCCCAGCAGGCCGAGCCAGAACACCGGCACCGAGTAGCCCAGCAGCGAGATAAAGCGGGCGAGGTTATCGATCCAGCTGCCCGGTTTCCACGCCGCCAGCAGCGCCAGCGTGACGCCGAACACCACCGCGAAAATCATCGCGCAGGTCGCCAGCTCAATGGTGGCGGGGAAGGTGGTCATCAGGTCGCCACTCACTGACTGATTGGTCAGACGGGAGACGCCCAGATCGCCCTGCGCCAGATGTTCGATGTAGCGCCAGAACTGCATCAGCACCGGCTGGTCAAGCCCCAGGTCGTGACGCACCTGTTGATAGGTTGCTTCACTGGCGTGATCGCCGGCAATCTGCTGCACCGGGTCAATCGGCGAGAGATGCGACAGCATAAAGGTGAAGGCGAGCAGGCCAAGCAGCGTGACCAGCAGCGACAGCACGCTACCGATCAGCCGTCCGCCACGCTGCCAAAAAAGCCGGGCGAACCCGGCTGAAGGAACAGACTGTGCCATTACTTAGTGACCTGCGAGTAATACACCATGTCAGGGTTAATGCCCTGTACATAGCCTTTCAGGTTGTCGCGCAGGGCGATCAGGTTCTTCGCCTGCATGCCAATCACGTAAGGGGAGTTCTTCATCACTTCACGCTGCATCGCTTCATACAGCGCGATGCGCTTCTTCGGATCGCTTTCCGCAGTGGCCGCAATGACCTGCTTGTTCAGCTCAGGAATGTGCCAGTCTGAACGGAAGGCGATGGTTTTGCTGCCATCTTCCGGGTTGTAAGCAAACGAGGCGGCATTGGTGTTCGGATCGAAGTAGTCGGAGCCCCAGGCGTTCAGCGTCGCTTCATATTTATGCGCTTTCACGTTGGTTGAGACTTCGGAGCTCAGGCCGGGCACCACTTCCACTTTCACGCCAGCTTTGGCGAAGCTGCCCTGCAGCGCCTGCGCAATATCCAGATAAGGCGGCTGGTTGCTGGTGGAAAGTTTGAAGGTGACGTTGTTCAGGCCCGCTTTCTTCAGAATCGCTTTGGCTTTTTCCGGGTCGTAGCTGTATGGCGTGTCGTTGATTGCGCCCAGGAAGCCCTTCGGCAGGAAGCTCTGATGCACGTCGAACTGACCTTTCAGCAACTCATTAGCAATACCTTTGTAATCCCACAGGTAGCGTGCTGCTTCCCAGAAGGCCGGGTTCTTCATCGTCTCGTTCGCGCCGATGTTGAACTGGATGTAGTAGAGCGACGCCATTGGAATCGCTTCTGTCTTCACGCCAGGTTTGCCGTTTAGCGCAGCAATCTGATCGGCACCCAGGTTACGGGCGATATCGGCATCACCCTGTTCCAGCAGCAGACGACGCGCCGCCGGTTCCGGCACGTTCTTGATCAGGATGTTCTTCATTTTTGGCGCGCCCGCCGGTGAGGTCGGGTTGGCGCTGAGCAGCACCACCTGATGCATCACCACTTTACGGATCTGATACGGACCGCTACCCGCCGAGTGGGTTGCCAGCCAGGCGTTACCGAAATCGCCATTCTTCGCGTTCGCCATCGCGGTTTTTTCATCGACAATAGACGAGACCGGCGCAGAGAGCAGGCTCAGTACGTAAGTCGGGCTGACGTTGGCGGTCCAGCTGATCTGCACATGATTGTCGTCAACCTTCTTCAGGAAGCCATCGACGTTATCTTTGGTCCAGCCGAGCTGCGTCAGGATGAAAGAGGGATCGAGGTTCAGTTTCACCACGCGGCCCAGCGAGAAGATCACATCTTCCGGACGCAGCGGGTTACCGGTGGAGAATTTCGCATCTTTGCGCAGTTCAAAGGTCAGGCTGCGGTTGTCGCTGCCGGGCTGCCATGAGGTGGCCAGTGTCGGTTTCAGGTCCACCGGATTCTGCGGGTCAGACTGTACCAGACGCTGATAGATATTCGTAAAAGCCTGAACGCTGGTCAGTTCAAACCCTTTGGCCGGGTCGAAGCTGTCGGCGTCGTCGGTAGATTGGGCAATAACCAGCGTATCTTTAGGTGTTGCGGCCTGTGCTGTGAAAGCGGCAGCCAGCGTCAGCGCCAGCAGTGATGGAATTATAGTTTTCATGAAATTTCCTTGCCTCTAAAAAGTTACGCGAGTTTACGAAAGGGCCGATGCGAAGAATAGTCGAATATGGGCTAATCATATGTCAAAAGGTTATAAGGGTTAGGTTGTGGTTATAAGAAGATCGCCATGTTGTTACCGAAGCGGCAACCTGAGCAGAAACAAATCCTCAACGAAGCGGTCATTTATCTCTGAATCGCTTTACCCCAATATTCCTCTCTTTATAATAGCGGCAAATAACTTCAGGAGAATTCAGTTGGACAGTCACCCTAGATTAATTTTAATTCTGGCAAGCTGAATTTTCTCTGCTGCTTGCCAACCGGCGAGCAGCGATCCCCGCTTTAATTACCGATCGCGCTCCTTTTTTCTAATCCTGTTATCCACAGGAGTGTGCGTTATGCTGCTGTTTATCTTAGCCCTTTTTCCTCCACCCCGACTGGCGTAGCTCAGGCTGCGCCCGAACGCCGATATCAGACCTTTAAAACACAGCGCTTAACAGGCGTTACGTCATCCTGCGCGCGTTATTATTTTTCACGCAGGCGGAATAACGTCATTATTCCTGAAGGTCGCCTCATTAAATAACCCGGCCACGCCAGGTTTTATCCATGCACCTTATTTTTCGTGCAGGACAACTATTGCTTTAAATCAGGGAGATGTCGACATGAGCGACATGAAACTTGAACAGGTTGCGATCACCTCATCCGGCAACCGTAACGATAAAAAAAGTAAAAAAATATTTGCTGTCGCACAGCAGGCAGGCCAGCACGTCGAGATGACGCTGGCGAACCTGCGCAGTCAGCGTCAGGGTCTGACTCAGGCTGAAGCGGCGAAACGACTGGCCCTGTATGGCCGCAACGAAGTGGCACATGAGAAAGCACCACCGGCGCTGATTCAGCTGCTGATGGCGTTTAATAACCCGTTTATCTACGTCCTGCTGGTCCTGGCGCTGGTGAGCTTCTTTACCGACTATATATTGCCGCTGCGCGCCGGTCAGGAGACCGATCTCTCCGGCGTCATCATCATCTGCACCATGGTGATGCTGAGCGGGCTGCTGCGCTTCTGGCAGGAGTTTCGGACCAACCGTGCGGCGCAGGCGCTGCAGTCACTGGTTCGCAGCCAGGTTACCGTGCTGCGGCGGGAGCCCGGCAGTGAAACCGCGCAGCGTCAGGATGTAGATATGAGTGAGCTGGTGCCGGGCGACATTATTCTGCTCAGCACTGGCGATCAGGTGCCTGCCGATGTACGCCTGCTGAGTTCCCGCAATCTGTTTATCAGTGAAGCAGTGCTGACTGGGGAGTCGCTGCCGGTCGAGAAACACAGCAGCGATGCGGGTGTCGATGCCGAAGATCAGACCGCTCAGGAGCTGCTGGCGTCACCGAACATCTGCCTGATGGGCACCAGCGTGGCCAGCGGCACAGCCAGCGCCGTCGTCGTTGCGACCGGAGGCGAAACCTGGTTTGGTTCACTGGCCTCATCGCTGACCGGAAGTCGTCCACAGACTGCGTTTGACCGTGGGGTGAACAGCGTCAGCAAGCTGCTGATCCGCTTTATGCTGGTGATGGTCCCGGTGGTGCTGCTGATTAACGGCTTCACCAAAGGGGACTGGATGGATGCCACGCTGTTTGCTCTGGCGGTCGCGGTCGGGCTGACCCCGGAAATGCTGCCGATGATTGTCAGCGCTAATCTGGCCAAAGGCGCCATTGCGATGTCCCGGCGCAAAGTGATCGTCAAAAAGCTCAACGCCATTCAGAACCTGGGCGCGATGGATGTGCTCTGCACCGATAAAACCGGCACGCTGACCCAGGACACTATCCTGCTGGCGCATCATCTGGATGCGCAGGGCAGTGAAGATGAGCAGGTCCTGCTGCTGGCCTGGCTTAACAGTGGCAGCCAGAGTGGCGCAAAAAACCTGATGGACCGAGCCGTGCTCTGCGCAGGCGATAAAGTCATTTCACAGACTCAGCGCAGCCAGTATCAGCTGGTTGATGAGCTGCCGTTTGATTTTACCCGCCGTCGGGTGTCGGTGCTGGTGGAGGATCTGACACAGCATCGTTCACAACTGATCTGTAAAGGCGCAGTTGAAGAGATGCTGGCAGTCAGCGTTGCCGTGCGGCAGGGTGATGCGATCGTTGCACTGGATGCGGCACAGCGTGCGGCCCTGCTGGCGCAGACCGAACGCTATCATCAGCAGGGTTATCGCGTGCTGCTGGTGGCAACCCGTGATGGCGAGCTGCACGCGCCGCTCAGCGACAGTGATGAGCGCGATCTTGTTATCCAGGGCATGCTGACCTTCCGCGATCCACCGAAAGCCAGTGCCGGTAAGGCGATTAAAGCCCTGCGCGACAGTGGTGTAACGGTGAAAGTGCTGACCGGTGACAATCCGCTGGTGACGCTGCGGGTCTGTGCCGATGTCGGGCTGACCGATCCGGCGATGCTGACCGGCGATCAGATTGAGGCGATGAACGATGATGAACTGGCACTCGAAGCAGAGCGCTGCACCCTGTTTGCCCAGCTGACGCCGCTGCAGAAATCACGTCTGGTGCGCCTGATGCAGCAGAACGGTCACACTGTCGGATTCCTCGGCGATGGTATCAACGACGCGCCTGCCCTGCGGGCGGCTGACACCGGTATTTCTGTGGACAGCGCGGCGGATGTGGCGAAAGCCTCATCGGACATCATCCTGCTGGAGAAAGATCTTCAGGTGCTGAATGAGGGGGTACTCAAAGGACGCGAGACCTTTGGCAACATCATCAAGTATCTCAACATGACCGCCAGCTCCAACTTCGGCAACGTGTTCTCGCTGCTGGTGGCCAGTGCCTTTATTCCGTTTCTGCCGATGCTGTCGATTCATCTGCTGATTCAGAACCTGATGTATGACGTCTCCCAGCTGGCGCTGCCGTGGGACAAGGTTGACCGTGAGTTTCTGAATAAGCCGCGTAAATGGGATGCCGGCAATATTAAACGCTTCATGCTGTGGATGGGCCCGACGTCATCAATCTTTGACGTCACCACCTTTGCACTGATGTGGTTCGTGTTCGGTGCTAACCATGCAGGCGTGCAGTCGCTGTTCCAGTCTGGCTGGTTTATTGAGGGACTGCTGTCACAGACGCTGGTGGTACATATGCTGCGCACCCGGAAGATTCCGTTTATCCAGAGTCGTGCCACCTTACCGGTGATGCTGACTACGCTGGCGGTGATGGCGCTGGGCATCCTGATTCCGTTCTCACCGCTGGGTGCGATGGTCGGTCTGGTGCCGCTGCCATGGCAATATTTCCCCTGGCTGGTGCTGACGCTGTTCAGCTACTGCCTGGTGGCGCAGGGCATGAAACGTTTCTATATCCGTCGGTTTGGTCAGTGGTTCTAGGGAGGCGAAGATGAAAAAAGGCAGGCTCGATACGGTATTTATCGGCGTGATGATCATCGGCTTAACGCTGATTGCGCTGACGGTCGTCGTACGATGAGGGCATTGTAGTAGTGCGTTAGTGCAGAGGCAGCGAGATAACTCGCTGCTTTTTTCTAATCTTCGTCGCGCTCACGGCTGGCGCGCTGGCGCTCGTAGTATTCATCTTCTGCGGTGATGATCTCATCCATCAGCGAATCCATATCTACTACGCGCTCTTCTTCGACAAACTGTCCGGTCAGCGGCGTTTCCGGGGTCAGCTTGCCGTCTTCATAAAGTTGCCAGATCTCTTTGGCATAGCGCGTCTTCAGCAGCGCCGGAGCAAACTGACCGTAGTAGGACGTGATGTTGTCTACGTCACGTTCGAACATCGACTCAGCATGGTTATTGGCTGCCGCATCGACCGCCTGTGGCAGGTCAATAATCACCGGGCCTTGCTCGTCCAGCAGCACGTTGAACTCGGATAAGTCACCATGGACGATACCGGCACAGAGCATACGCACGATGTTGCGAATCATGGTGTGGAAGTCGGTAATCGCCTCCTCTTCGGAGAGCGTGACGTCACTGAGGCGCGGCGCAACGGAACCATTGGCGTCGGTCACCAGCTCCATCAGTAGCACACCGTCAATGCAGAGATAAGGCTGGGGCACGCGAACACCGGCATTAGCCAGGCGGAACAGGGCGTCCACTTCGGCAGTCTGCCAGGACTCCTCCTGCTGCTTACGGCCAAACTTCGTGCCTTTCTGCATGGCGCGGGCGTTACGGCTGTTGCGGGTTTTACGTCCTTCCTGATACTGCACCGCCTGCCTGAAGCTACGCTGGGTCGCTTCTTTATAAACTTTGGCGCACTGCACTTTACCGCCGCAAAGCACGGTATAGACGTCTGCTTCTTTGCCGCTTTTCAGCCGCTGCAGCACATCGTCAATGAGGCCGTCATCGACCAGGGGCTGGATTCTGTTTGGGATTTTCATGCGGCTTTATACCTTATTTCACCCGCTTTTCGTATCACTTTGCAATGATGGAAAACATTGGCCATAACTGAACAAAGTATCTGATTCTAACCTGGAAAGACGCGTTGTGGGGATGAACCTTGATGCGTTGCGCTTTTGACCTTTGTTTTATCATGAACAACGGATTAGGCGGGAGAGCAGGGCGGTTTTATCTGCCAGAGATTCGCTTTCTCACGGCACCGGGTAGCATCATGTCAGGAGATGTGCCTGAATATCAGGCGGATGCGGGCATAAAGGCCGAAATCCTGCTCACAGAATCCCGGCCTGCCTGCGGGATTACTTCAGGCCTTTAAGCACTTTAACCGTGCTTTCGATGTCGATCTCATCTTCGGAGAAGATCAGCGTCGTGCCCTGGAAGGTAGTCACCGCCAGCTTTTTCAGCGAGCGCATCTCACTGGCATTCGGGTCAGACTTCGGACGGATGTTATTCAGCAACAGGCCCACTGAGAGCACCGCGTTCTCTTTGTCGACACCGGCATCAACCGGGACGTCTTCGTTGTAAACCAGGTAAGACTTAATCGAGGTTATCTTCAGCCGCTCACCTGCGATATAGATGTATTTGCTGGTCGGTGCGACTTTCACCGCATAGGCGGACAAGCCTTTGTTGTTGGTGGTGGGTTCAAATGTCACCGCCGCATCTTTCTTAATCAGATCAGGATTGGCGACTTTAATCACATGAAAATAGCGGTTATCACCGTTTTCATCTTTGATAAAGCCAAAACCTTTATCTTCAAACCAGGTTGTGATCGTTCCGTTCATCGCCATTTTTGCCTGCTTAATCTACTCAGTTTTTTACAGCGCGCAGTGTAAAACACAATGCCTGCGCAGACTATATAAGTCTGGGTGATAATTTTCGATCGGGCAGCAAGGCTGGGGCGGGTGCCCGGCGCTGAGGTGAATGCGGTAGACAAAAAGGTTAACCGGCGGATGGCGCAACGCTCGTCTGCCGGTGCATATCTCTTACTCGTTGCCCCAGCGGTTCAGGAATTCGGCGATATCATCAATACGCTGCTCATCGATACCCGCTTCGCGCGCCATATCCTGCTGCGACTCTTCACTGATCTCTTCGTTATTCATCAGACGGGTGATCAGCAACTGAAAGTAATGCGCCAGCGGAGTACGTTCCGCTTCGCTGATCGGCTTAGCAGCCTCCGTCGCGTACTCATCTGCGACATCATAATATTTGAGAGAAATTTCGTTATCCATAAGGGGTCCGCAGAGTTGAGAGTAAGTAGCGACCGGATTCCGACCCGGCTTGTGGTGGTATTATTTCGTGTTTGGGCTGGGGCTGTAAAGGGGAACAGGATGCCCGATTCTGACTAGAGAACCAGCGGCGGAAGCTGTCTGAAGGTGCTGACTAAGCCTTCTCCCCAGCCTTTACGGATAGTACTGAAGTACGGGTGGTCTTCGGTAATGCGGTATTGCCGGGCATCGCTGTAGCTATCACAAGGGTAGATCATCACGTCGAGCGGCAGACCAACGGACAGATTGCTGCGCAGGGTCGAATCCAGTGAAATCAGCGCGCATTGCATCGCCTGCTCCAGAGACATGTCGTAGTGAAGCACCCGGTCGATGATCGGTTTGCCGTACTTGCTTTCACCAATCTGGAAATAGGGCGTATCACGGGTTGCTTCAATAAAATTACCCTGTGGGTAAATATGGAACAGACCCATCTCATCCCCATTGATTTGACCGCCGAGCAGCAGGTTGCAACTGAAGTCTGTCGTACTGCCATTCTGTTGTGCTTCACTGTCACGCTGGATGACCTCACGAACCGTCTCGCCGACCAGAGATGCGGCGTCGTAGAGGCTGGAGGCATTCAGCAGATTGGGGCAGTCGGCATTCCTGCTGCGGTGTCGCAACAGACTGATAATACTTTGCGTGGTCGCGAGATTGCCGGCAGTCTGAAGCACCAGCGTACGATCGCCATCCTGATGAAACACGTGCAGTTTACGGAAGGTGGAAATATGATCCACGCCAGCATTGGTGCGTGAATCGGATGCAAAGACCAGCCCGGATGACAGGCGCATGGCCACACAATAGGTCATACCACACTCCCCTCAAAAAAAGATTTGCACGCCATCAGCGTGCATGAAGTTTTCACCATCAGCAAGTCGCGATTTACATCATTTGTACGGCGGCAATCGCACACATATCTTCGTAGCCCCCACCAATGCGTAAACCGCGTACCGGACAGGCATTCAGGTAATCAATGCCGACGGCAAGCTTAAGATGTTGATCAGGCATTCGGGTATTGTTGGTGACGTCAAAGCAGTGCCAGCGGTCTTCTACCCAGACTTCGGCCCAGGCATGCGTGGCGACATGGGTAGAGTCTTTGCTGTGCAGGTAACCGCTGACGTAGCGTGCCGGTATATTGAGACTACGACAGCAGCTCAGAAAGACATGCGTATGATCCTGGCAGACGCCGGTACGGGCGGCGAAAGCCTCAGCGGCACTGTCGGTCACCAGAGTAGAACCTGGGGTGTAAGGCATCCTGAGCAGCAGGTCTGCCATCAGGTTTTCCAGGGCGGCCAGAATCGCCTGAGGCTGATGATAGCGCAGGGCAAACGCCTGAATCGCCGTATCAGGCTGGGTCAGCGGACTGTGGCGCAGAAAGACCAGCGGCGACAAATGCCCCTGAGCCTGATCTTCAATGCCGTGTTCAATCTCCACCACGCCATGTGCATGAATGGTGATGGACTCATGCGGCTCATCAAGTGTCAGCACATGCATAATGTTGCCGAAGGCGTCAGTGGTGCAGACCGCCTTCTCCGGCAAGGTCAGTTGCCAGGAAAGTATGCGTTGATGAGGCGATTCCTGAGGCGTCAGACGCAGGTACTGAATACTCCGTTGCACTGCCTGGTCGTAACGATAGTGCGTGTTGTGCTCAATGCTAAGTTTCATTGCGCCTCCAGATACGTGTGATGAATACTTTCGGCGATCTCGTTGACCTGGGTGAGAAAGGCTTCCAGCCAGTTGTTCAGCCCGATTCTGTTCAGGTCTCTCATGGAGCTGAAGCGCAGCTCGGCGTGCAGGATGTGCGCCAGGCGGCGGGGCGGGTTTGCACGGCCCCCAATCAGCTCCAGTTGCTGAACCATATCGTTGATACACGCCAGCAACGAACGCGGCAGCTCGTTGCGCAGGATCATCAGTTCGGCGATAGTCTCCCGGCTCAGGGGCTGCTTATAAATACTATGGTAGGCTTCGCGCGCGCTTACCGCCTGCAGCAGTGTGTCCATACGGTAATATTCGCGCACCGGGTCGTCATCAATGTCCATCAGTCGGTTTTTCACCTCCAGCAGACGGGCAGTGCCATCAGCCCGTTCCAGCAGCGTCCCCAGGCGGATAAAGTGCATCGCATCGCTGCGGAGCAGAGTACCGAACATGGCACCGCGGAACAGATGAGAGCGCTCTTTCACCCAGTCAAAGAAGGCGTCGGCACCGTCTGAGCCGATGCCCTGACGGCGTATCGATTTCATCCCGATCCAGGTGGCATTAATACATTCCCAGACTTCGGATGACAGGCTGCCACGCACCGCGTGCGCGTTGTTCCAGCCCATCTGCAGGCAACTGAAAATGCTGCTGTGATTCCGGTTATCAAGAGCGAAAAAACTGACCAGATTGGGCATCGTCAGTGTCGGGTAGGTCTCAGCATATAGCTCGCTGGTGCTGGTCAGGTTGAGCGGTACCAGCAGATCATGCGTACCCCCGTTGCGGATTGGCATCATCGACAGCTTGTTGGTGACGTCCAGCACCCGGGCGATATTTTCTGCCCGCTCCAGATAGCGGGCCATCCAATAGAGTTCACTGGCTGTGCGGCTCAGCATAGATCATCCTCCAGTACCCAGGTGTCCTTGGTTCCGCCGCCCTGAGATGAATTGACGACCAGCGATCCTTCCGTCAACGCGACGCGTGTAAGCCCGCCAGGCACCAGTCGGATCTCCGCGCCACTGAGCGCAAAGGGCCGGAGATCGATATGACGTGGTGCCAGACCGTCGTTGACAAACGTGGGACAGGTGGATAATGCCAGTGTGTTTTGCGCGATGTAATTCTGCGGACGCGCCAGCAACAGGTCACGGAAGTGGGCGAGCTCAGCTTTGCTCGCGGCGGGGCCAATTAACATGCCGTAACCCCCAGCGCCGTGAACTTCTTTCACCACCATTTTTTCGAGGTTGGCCAGCACATACGACAGCTCATTTTTATGCCTGCACTGCCAGGTTGGGACGTTGTTGAGGATCGGCTCTTCCTGCAGATAAAAGCGCACCATATCCGGTACGTAGGGATAGATAGATTTGTCATCAGCCACACCCGTGCCGATGGCATTGGCCAGGACAACATTGCCATCCCGGTAAACCGATAGCAGTCCTGGTACGCCGAGCATGGAGTCAGGGCGGAACGCCAGCGGATCAAGGAAAGCGTCGTCAACCCGACGATAGATCACATGCACTCTGCATGGCCCGGCCGTCGTGCGCATGAACAGCATGCCATCCTTCACAAACAGATCGGCGCTTTCCACCAGTTCAACACCCATTTGCTGGGCCAGAAAACTGTGTTCGAAGTAAGCGCTGTTAAAGCGGCCTGGTGTTAATACCACCACGGTGGGATCGTTGACGGGTGAGCTTTCGCGCAGCGTTTGCAGCAGATGTGACGGATAGCGTTCTACGGGCGCAATGCGCTGCTGTGCAAACAGTTCCGGATAAAGCCGCATCATCATCTTACGGTTTTCCAGCATATAGGAGACGCCGGAGGGGGTACGCAGGTTATCTTCCAGGACGTAATATTCGCCATCACTGTTGCGCACCATATCCACGCCGATAATGTGTGCATAGATGTTACGGTGGAGATCAACACCCTGCATACAGGGTTGATACTGTTCGTTAGCCAGAACCTGTTCTGCCGGAATGACGCCCGCTTTCAGAATGTGTTGTTCATGGTAGATGTCGTAGAGAAAGGCATTGAGTGCCTGCACACGCTGACGAATGCCGGCATCGAGCATGGCCCACTCGGCGGCCGGGATAATACGTGGCACGCTGTCGAACGGGATCAACCGTTCAGCGCCATTATCGTCATCGTAGACATTGAAAGTAATCCCTACCCGGTGAAACAGGAAGGCGGCTTCTTCCCGCTTGCGCTGTACCGCCTGGTGATCGGCCTGCTGCAGCCAGTGCCAGTAGGCGGCGTAGTGGTCACGGTGTTCACCTTCAGCCAGAAGCATCTCATCAAAAAAGGGTGAAGCGGAGAGATTGATATTCAGCATCGTCACCTCGCAGACGTTAAAGGCTGTCAAATATCCAAGCATAAAGTGTGCCAGCCTCAGAAGAAGCGGAACGGTGCAAAGTCGTGATAGTGCAAGGGTTAAAGCCCTTTTTTGGTGCAGGCGCAGGGCAGCTATGTCTTAATATAGCGCCTGATGTGACGTGGTGAAAAAAATGGTCATGGCTCAGGCGTCTTTAGCTCATGAATGCTGTTGCTCAGACGGTAACGGCAATATGCGGGACTTTATCGATCTGCCAGGCGCGCTCGGGCAGGTGAATCTGGAAAAAGTTATCGCCGCGCAGCAGGATATCTATCTGGTCAGCGGTGGCGCCAAAGCGCCGAAAGCGGGCGATCCGCTAGCCGCCGGTTTAGCGCCGGGCACGCAGACTACTGCGGAGCAGGTGAGTGCCAGCCTGAAGCCGCTACTGGCGCGTAAGACATCAGCACGCTGAAAGTGGTTTAAGCCGGTCGCAGTTTTGGCATCTGGTACCATTCCTCCTGTAACGTGCTGGCCGTGCAGTTCTTCGCCAGGGTGTTTTATCCGCAGAAGTTTGCTGATCCTGAAGCGTAGCAAACGCAATTCTATAAACCGTTCCTTGTCATCGAACCGACCGGTACTTACTGGACCGAGTAAAAGGGATTTTGCCCCGGCTATACGCTGATCCTGGTCGACGGCAAACGCGTGAACTCCCGTAACGCCGTTTTCCGCCATAACGATTTCGATCTGAGCTGAATCCCTGCGGATTCCATCGAACGTATCGAAGTGGTGCATGGGCCGATGTCCTCCTTATACGGCTCCGACGCGCTGGGTGGCGTGGTCAACATCATCATCCGTAAAGTCGGCACGCAATGGCACAGCACGCTGAGCGCCGACACCACCGTTCAGGAACATCGCGATCGCGGCGACAGCGGCAATGGCCACTTTTTTGCCAGCGGCCCGCTGGTCGATGATTTACTGGGCGTGAAAGTTTACGGTGCGCAGGGTAAACGTGAGAAAGATAAGGCCAGTTCTGCCAGCGGCAGCACCGGTCAGCCGCGTATCGAAGGCTACACATCGCGCAACGCCAACGTCGAATGCTCACTGACGCCGGATAAAGATCAGGACATCACTTTTGGTTACGGGATGGACCGCCAGGATTGTGATTTCGACACGCTGGATAAAAACCGTATCGAGCGTGAAAACTACTCGCTGGGCCACAATGGCCGCTGGGAAGTGGCGAACACCGAATTACGTTTCTACGGTGAGAAAATCGAAAATAAAAACGCCCAAACCATCACCTCTAAAAACAATTCCCTCGACGGCAAGGTCATGATCCCGCTGGGCGATTACGCCCAATTCCTGACGTTCGGCGGCGAATACCGCAACGATAAACTGTAAGACGCGGTAAACATGAAAACGGCGGCAGCACGGAGGCAAATCAGTATACGCTGTTTCTGGAAGATGAATGGCGCATCTTCGAAAAGCTGGCGCTTACCGGCGGCGTGCGTATGGATGACTACGAAAACTACGGCGTCAACTGGAGCCCGCGTGCTTATCTGGTCTACAGCGCTACTGTGATACCATCACGATGAAAGGCGGCTGGACATCAGCCTTCAAAGCGTCTTCTCTGCTGCAGTTAAGTCCGGACTGGCGAAGTTCCTCCTGCCGCGACAGCTGTAATGTTGTGGGCAGTAAGAATCTGAAAGCGGAAACCAGCGAAAATGTGGAGTTCGGCCTTTATTACGCCGGTCAGGAAGGTCTGCTTGAAGATGTGACCGCCAGCGCGACGGTGTTCCAGAACGACATCGACGACATGATTACAGTTATCCGCACCGCCAACCGCAATCTGGCGCAGACCTATCAAAACTTTGCCGGATTTGATGCCAGCGGCAACCCGATCTTTCGGTATTACAACGTGAATAAAGCACGGATCCGTGGGCTGGAAACCGAACCTGGTCTACCGGTCACTGACAAGCTGAACCTTAAACTGAATTACACCTATAACGACGCCCGCGACTGGAGTAATGGCGGCAACAAGCTGTTATCCGAACTGCCGTTCCACACCAGTAATGCGACGCTCGACTGGAAACGGCTGAAGGACTGGAGCTTCTATCTTTCCGCGAATTACAAAGGTAAAAACCGCCCCGTGACCAAAGGCAACGCCACGCCTGGCGGATACACCATCTGGAATACCGGGGGGTCTTATAAGGTGAATAAAGCAGTGAAGATCCGCGCAGGGGTTCTGAACCTGACCGATAAAGCTCTCAACCGTGACGACTATAGCTATAACGAAGACGGCAGAAGGTATTTTGCGGCGGTGGATTATAGTTTTTAGCGTTAGCCTTTGGCCGGGACGCTTGAGGTCCCGGCTATCTTCGTGTTGGCTACAGACTTCTCAGGACTTCGCTGAAGGTTCTTGTAACCATCAACCAGCAATTTGGCAGGCTAGCGGAATCTGAATAATAAATATAAGATAATGAAAATAAGATATTTTCTTCACTGCAGGTTTCCTTGGTATACCTAAACGAAATCGTTATTAATGGATTGCGCATTGGTGATGTGAGCGTCTGCGAGGGAGCCATTGAACCCCATCATTATCACGCGCTTTCTGTCTGGAAGAGAGGCTAAAAGTTCAAAGGCACTGTCGTAAGGCCTTTATGGCAGATCGCTTAAGCCAAAGTCCGCTACACCACCTAAGATGTATTTTTTTGTAGCTTCGATTTGAACCCATTCGATGAAAATCATCACTTTAGATTAATTCACTATATGGTTCGTTGCGTTGCGCTGCGGTTGGTTTAGAAGATGAAGGAGAAGCGGGCTAGATCGGATAAGTGTGAATGGAGCTCCAAATCTGCCTCGTCCTGAGGCAGACATTTCAACCGTAGCCCGATTTTGTTGACGTTTCCCTCTTTAGCGCCTGACTCATTTCCATCTCCAGTCGAATAGCAGCGCAGTTAGTCTCAAGATGCTCCACTTTACTTTCAAAGTTTCTGAGACTGCTGTTCTCTAATTCGAGAATCATATATACGATCTCATGTCGACACTCTTCACCAAAATTTTTCAACTTTTTCTCTTCAATCAGCCAGTTAACAAGCAACTCTTTTTTCTCCTCTTCTGGTGTTCGCCGCTTAC
Organism: Pantoea sp. QMID4; assembly: GCF_030270445.1. Taxonomy (NCBI): domain Bacteria; kingdom Pseudomonadati; phylum Pseudomonadota; class Gammaproteobacteria; order Enterobacterales; family Erwiniaceae; genus Pantoea; species Pantoea sp. QMID4. The sequence goes on from NZ_BSXL01000001.1 coordinate 44,333, forward strand.
TGAATTTCAGAAAGCGAACCTGAAGCAGCAGCTGATTATAAAATTGAGCAATACTATCGAGTTGTTTTAGATTCATGGCGCATCCTCTTCTATGAGTTAATAAAATGAGGAACCAGCCTGCTTTCACAGACTGGGGAAAGAGCTTAAAGCGGGGAGGCAGGTGCAGCAGCTTGATCATAGCCACCCCAGACTGACTGATCGAACTCAATCATTGAACCGGTCATCAATCCGGATTCTTCACTGGCCAGGAATGCTACCGTGCGCGCCACTTCTTCCGGTTGAATGAGGCGGCCAAATGGCTGAGACGCCGCTGCTTTCTCCAGCCAGTTATCCTCCGCGCTGTGATATTGCTTCATGATGCGATCTTCGCCTTCCGATGCCATCCAGCCAATGTTGAGGCCATTCACACGAATGCGGTTACGTAGTAAGGCGTAGGCGGTGTTGCGTGTCAGAGTGGCTAGCGCGCCCTTCGAAGAGCAGTACGCGGAGATAAAAGGTTGCCCTGCCAGCGATGACATCGAACAGATATTTACGATGCTGCCCGCAATGTTATCGCGGCGCATCAGCTTGATGGCTTCCTGCATTAAGAAAAACGGGCCACGTACGTTGGTGGCGAAGATGCGGTCAAAGAGTTCGGGGTCGGTATCTAAAATGGTACCGCGATCGCTCATGCCGCCAGCGTTAACCAAAATATCGACGCGGCCATGCAGTTTATCTGCGGTGGCGATGACGTTACGACAGTCTTCTACGTTAGATAAATCCGCGCGCACGAAATCCACTTTGGTTTCACTTTCTCCGCTTAAACGCTCGGCAACCTTTATACCTTTCTCCTGATTGCGCCCACAAATCACAACCGCGCTAGCGCCCAGCTGCGTAAACTGGCGCGCAATCGCTGCACCCACGCCTTGAGTACCACCGGTAACTACGGCCACTTTACCTGTTAACTGGCTCATCATATTGCTCCTGAAATGACTGAATAACCGGCTGCGTCGAGCGCAGAACGAAGTGTTTTATAACCAATACGCGCGTATTCCAGCGGTGGTGCTTTCGCCGGATCTTGCTCTGCTTCCACCACAAACCAGCCCTGATAGCCGATTTGCGCCAACTTATTAACAATGGTGCTGAAATCGATCATGCCATCACCTGGGACGGTATAAACCCCTTGCAGCACCGCATCAAGGAAGGAATTGCTATTTCGGTCTACGGCGCGCAGGACCTCTTCGCGCACGTCTTTGGTATGCACGTGAATGATGCGATCACCATGTTTTTCCAGAATACGCAGCGGATCTACGCCTGCAAAAACCAGGTGACCGGCGTCAAACAGTAGCCCAACCTCTGGCGTGGTGACGGCCATCAAGCGGTCAATATCATGTTCATCCTCAATGGCGGTTCCCATGTGATGATGGAAAGCCAGAGGCACGCCGTAATCATGGCAAAACGCAGCAAACTGGATCAATTTTTCACCGTACTCGTGCATCTGCTCATCATTAAGACGACGACGCTGCGCCAACGGCACATGCTGCTGATTTTGGATGGTGCCAGCCGTTTCGCCATATACCAGGCAAGCCGCGCCGCACTCACGAAACAGCTGCATTTGCGGCAGGGATTTTTTGATCTCCTCCTCCACGCTGTTGTCCAGCAAGGTGCCGGAGTACCAGCCTGATACCAAATCCAGCTGAAACTCTTGCAGAAGCGGCTTTAGCGCGTCAGCGGTTTTGGGAAACTTACCGCCGGTTTCAACGCCCTGAAATCCCGCCTGACGACTTTCAGACAAGCAGGTAGTGAGCGGCGTATCCCCACCTAACTGTGGTAAGTCATCGTTCGACCAGGCAATGGGCGCGATGCCCAGTTTTGCTTTTAACATCATGAACTCCCTGATTAAATGCCGACGCGCTGCGCCAGGCGACCTTTAACGTGCTCTTCACGTGCCTGGTTAACGCTGTCACGTGCGCTGACTTCCGGTACGCCGACATCCCACCAGGCATCCCCTGGCGTCCAGTCAAACGGATGAGTATCGATGGAGATGACCGTGGTGCGATCGTTACCTTTGGCCCAGCCGATCGCTTCCTCAAGCTCATCCAGCGAGGAGACCTTGCGCGCCAGCGCCCCCATAGATTGCGCATGAGCCACGAAATCGACGTGAAACGGCTCCTGTACCCGACAATCTTTCAGCAGATTATTGAATGAGGCGCCGCCCTTGGCATTTTGCAGACGGTTGATCACCGCATAACCACCGTTATCGCATACCAGCAAAATGAATTTATGACCCGAAAGGACGCTGGAGTAGATATCGGAATTCATCATCATGTAGGTGCCGTCACCAATCATCACGAACACGTCGCGATCCTGCTCAGCCATCGCCACGCCCCAGCCAGCGGAGAGTTCATAGCCCATGCAGGAGAAGCCAAATTCGCAATCAAACGTGCCCGGATTCTTCACCCTCCAGCCCTTGACCAGTTCACCGGGCAGTCCGCCTGCCGCGCTGATGATGTAATCTTCTGCCGCCGCCGCCGCATTCACTACGCCAATCACCTGCGCGTAAGTGGGATCACCATCTGATACTGTGCGTTCCTGCCGTGCCGCAATCAGCTCGTTCCATTTGGCAAACGCCCGGCGACCTTTTTCCAGCCAGCTATCTGCTGCTTTCCAGCTGCCGAGCGCCATGTGCAGTTCGCTAACGCCTTCACGGGCATCACACTCAAGCGGGATGGCCAGATGCTTGTGCGCATCAAAGCGCGCTGCGTTGAGCGCAATAAATTGTGCTTTATGATCGAATACCGTCCATGAACCGGTGACGAAATCCATCAAGCGCGTGCCCACCGCAATCACCACATCCGCCTCGGCGGCCAGCGCATTGGCCGAAGTTGAACCGAGAATGCCAATCGGCCCACAATGAATGGGGTCATCGTGGGTAAACGCGCCCTTTCCGGCGATGGTTTCCACTACCGGGATGCCATGCGCCAGTGCAAACTGCGCCAGTTCTGCTTCAGCCTGCGAATAGCGCACGCCGCCACCGGAAATAATCAGCGGACGTTTAGCCTGTTTTAGGCGCTCAGCAGCGCGAGCCAGCAGTTGGCGATCGGGACGTGGACGCGGCATCAGATGCAAACGCGGGGCAAAGAAATCTTCAGGGTAATCCCACGCCATCTCCTGCACGTCCTGGCATACGCCAATAAACGCTGGGCCACAGTCGCCAGGATCGAGCAGGGTTGCCACAGCCTGTGGCAGAGAGGAGAGGATCTGTTCAGGATAGGTAATCCGATCCCAGTAGCGCGATACCGCTTTGAAGGCATCATTCACGGTTTGGGTCGGATCGTTGAAATGCTCGACCTGCTGCATTACCGGATCGGGATGACGACGTGCAAAGCTGTCACCACAGATCATTAAAAGCGGCAGACGGCTGGTATGCGCTACGCCCGCAGCGGTAAGCAGATTGGTAGTGCCAGGACCAATTGAGGCGGTGACAACCATAATTTGACGTCGCACCATCGCCTTGGCAAATCCCACGGCCGCAAAGGCCATCGACTGCTCATTCTGCCCGCGCCAGGTGGGTAATACATCCTGCACCGCCTCCAGCGCCTCGCCCAGGCAGGTGACATTGCCGTGGCCAAATATGCCATACACGCCCGGAAACAGCGGCACGCGTTTGCTATCTACCTCGGTAAACTGATTGCTCAGATAGCGAACTATCGCCTGAGCCGTCGTGCAACGAATCGTAGCCATATCCATACTCACTTTTCAAAGATGCTGCTGTGCAGCGTGGTGTTTTATTTCACAACTTAAATTGCTAAAAAAAAACAACAGCAATATAAGTTGCAATTTCAGGCGACAAAACTCCCACTCTGCAGCGAGAGGGAGCCCGTTAGTTCAATTAGGCGCGGTTGCGTTTGCGCGGTGATTCAGTGCGCTTCTCACGTTCAGTAATGGTTTCGATGCGCGGCTGCGCCACTTCCGGCTGCAATACTGCTGCCAGCGCCATGGCGATGCTTTGCGCCAGACAAACCGGCGCGGCCAGCGATCGCGAAAAGCTGTACTCCTCCTCCGGAATGTTGAACAGCACGCTGGCGCTTTTGGCTAAAGGTGATAGCGGCCCATCGGTAATGGCGATCACCGGAATGGTGCGTGCGCTGGCATGGTCGGCAATGGCGATCACTTCTTTGGCATAATGGCGAAACGCGATGGCGATAAGTACGTCACTTTCACGCATATTGTTGGCCATTTCCGGCGCCAGGCCGCCAGCGGAATCCAGCAGGATCACCCGGCGATTCAACATGGTGAGCAGGTAGCGCAGCAATAACGCAATCGGCTCGGAGCGCAACTGACCGGCGATGTAGATAGTCTCCGCCTCCTTCAGATATGCCGCAGTCGCATCAAGATCGCTTTCCGCAACGTTGCTCAGCAGCTCCTGCAGTGTAGCGATGTCCCGTATCACCAGGCTTTGCAGAAAGCCGAGGCTGCCTTTCTGCTCATTCTTACGCAGATCATTCTCAAGCGCGGTGATGCGTTCATTGTAACCCGGTGCCGCAGTGGCGAGTCGAGTCTGAAATACGCTCTGCATCTGTTTAAAACCGCTATAGCCAAACACCTGCGCAAAGCGCACCAGCACCGAGGGATGCAGTCCGCATTTGGCGGCTACAGCGTTAATCGATTCCAGCGCCACCGTGTTCGGATTTTGCGTCACATAGCGTGCCGCCTGCTGATGCCGTACCGACAGCTGCGCATAGCGTTTAGTAATCTCATCCACAATTTGTTCGTAATTTTCATGCGGCAGCGTGGTTTGCATCTTCTCAATCTTGCTCATGCATTAATCCTTTTCGGCGAACAGCCCATCTCGCCAGCACGCTACCGCAATAAAAATTGCAAGTAAAACTTTAATGCAATTAGTTCTAACTCATTCGCTCTCAACAGGGAAAAGCTCTGCGTGATATTTGTGATTTGGTTCGAAAAATTCACTTTTAGTCTGAATGAAACACCTTTTACAATGAAATTTAAATTAATTTACTTTTTGATTTTTATAGATATTTTAAAGAAAACCCTCATTTTCACCTCATGCCTGCCATTACATTGCAATTTTTATTGCCGTGATCCTAACATTGCAACTATCAATGCTGTCGGGGGATTCGCACTCCAGGTCCTCCCTCTCAGCTGACCGTTTCAGGCAGTCGCTTTTAGCCTGAAACCGCTACCGGAGGAACGGATCAACATGTATCAAAACTTTGGACAGTTTATTAATGGCGAATGGCGTCAGGGCAGCGGTGCAGAACCGGTGATCGTTACCGATCCCGGTAACGGGCAAACGCTGGGTGAAATTGCAGCCGCCTCTGCCACCGACACCCAATCTGCTCTGGCAAGCGCCGAAGCGGCACTGGTCGAATGGCGAACCAGCGCTGGCTGGGCACGGGCCGATTTGCTGCAAGCGGTGGCAAAAGAGATGACTGTGTTAGCGAAAGAGGCCGCACAGATCATTTCGAAGGAGAGTGGTAAACCGCTGGCGCAGGCCAGGCGCGAATGGGAATTATCGACTGACCAATTTATCTGGTACGCCGAAGAGGCGCGTCGCATCTATGGTCGCATTGTAGAAAGCCGGGTGCCAGGCGGACGTTGTGAAGTATCGCACGAACCGGTAGGCGTGGTGGCGGCATTTACCGCGTGGAATTTCCCGGTGGTGCTGGTGGCACGCAAGCTTGCACCCGCACTCGCGGCTGGCTGCACGGTGGTGTTACGTCCATCCAGTGAAGTCCCCGGCTCCGCCATGATGATATTTGAGTGCCTGCGTAAAGCGGGCGTGCCGGCTGGTGTGGCGAATCTGGTCGTCGGGCCAACTGCCACCACCTATGAACCGCTGATTGCTTCATCGGTGGTGAAGAAAGTCTCGCTGACCGGCTCAACGCAGCTTGGTCAGCAGATGATTCGGGATTCAGCGGCCACGATTAAACGCCTTAGCATGGAGTTAGGCGGCAACGCGCCGGTCATCGTCTATGACGATGCCGATCTGGAAAAAGCGCTCGACCTTTCTGTGGCAACCAAATTTGCCAACTGTGGTCAGGTTTGTGTCACCTGCGATCGCTTTTATGTGCATCAAAGCCTCTACCACGACTTTGTGCAAGGATTTGCCGAGCGCGCGAAAAAACTGAAAGTCGGTTACGGGCTGGATGAAGGCACGCAAATGGGCCCGCTGATCAATCCTCGTCGTCTCAAAGCTATCGAGGCGATTGTGGCAGATGCGCGAGATAAAGGAGCGCGGATCGTGACCGGCGGCGAACGTATCGAATTAAATGGTGGGTACTTCTTTGCTCCAACCGTCATTGCCGACGTCCCCGATGATGCGCTGGCGATCGCCGAAGAAAATTTTGGTCCGATCGCCGCCATCACCTCATTTCGCGATAGCGAGGATCTGTGGCGACGCGTTAATAACTCTGACTTTGCCCTCTCCGCTTACGCCTTTACCCGTGATCCGGCCCGTATTCGTGAAACCGTTGCGCGCCTCGAATCCGGTATGGTCGGTATTAACAGCTATGCGCTGGCCGCTGCCGAAGTGCCGTTTGGCGGCGTTAAAGCCAGCGGCATGGGTCGTGAAGGCGGAAGTGAGGGTCTCCACGACTACATGAACGTCAAACTGACGCAAATCGTGCTGTAAGGAACTGATTGATGAAGCTGAATAATATCAAAGCACGCTGGAATGAAGGGCAAACGGTGCTCAATGGCTGGCTGAGTATCGCTAACACCTTTACCGCCGAGATTATGGCGCAGCAAGGATACGACGCGCTAACCATCGATTTGCAGCACGGTTTTGTCGGCTATGAGCAGGCCACGCATATGCTGCAGGCGATGCGCGCCAGCGGTGTCGCCCCGATGGTGCGTGTGCCCTGGCTGGAACCCGGCATTATCATGAAGTCACTTGATGCCGGTGCGTGGGGCATTATCTGTCCGATGATCAGTACCGCAGAGCAAGCGCAGGCACTGGTCTCCTGCGTGCGTTATCCACCCCACGGCAGCCGCAGTTTTGGCCCAACCCGCGTGACATTTTCCGCCGGGCAGGATTACGGCCAGCATGCCGACGATCACGTGGTGTGCCTGGCGATGATCGAAACCGCTGAAGCCTTTGACAATATCGAAGCGATTGTCGCTACCCCCGGTCTGGACGGTGTCTATATTGGGCCAGCCGATCTGACACTAGGACTCACCGGCAGAAAATATCGCACTGGTTTTGATCGCACTGAACCTGAAATTGTCGATGCGATTAAACATATTCTCGCCACTGCACATCGTGCCGGAAAAAAGGCGGGGCTGCACAATGGTTCTGCCACTTATGCGGCCAACGCGGCGCAATGGGGTTTCGATTTAGTCACGCTTTCTAACGACGTCCAGCTGTTGCGTGGCGCAGCAGCCAGCAGCGTGCAGCAATTCCGCGAACTCGACGGTGATGGGCAGGCAACACAATCAACCCTGGCGGGAGGTTACTAAGATGCCAAACATTCTGGTTGCCGGAAAAATTCATCCGGCCGGGCTCGATATCCTGCATAACGTATCCGGATTCAAAGTGCAGTTGGTACAAGAAGTCAGTGTGGCGAGTTATGCGCCCTTTATTGCCGAAGCGGATGCGCTATTAATCCGTACGCAGCCGCTCACGGCAAAAGAGATCTTTGCTGGAAAAAATCTGCGCATGGTGTCACGTCACGGCGTGGGTTATGACTCGGTTGACGTTGCCGCCCTCACCGAACGCAACATTCCGCTGTCCATTGTCGGCAATGTGAATTCGCTTTCAGTGGCGGAACACACGCTTTCCATGCTGCTGGCTCTGGCAAAACGCATCTGCTATTTCGATAGCAGCATTCGTGAGGGTGAATGGAATCGTCGCAACAGTTTTTCCGCCGTAGAAGTGGCTGGCAGAACCTTATTCATTCTCGGTTTTGGTCGCATCGGCCGTGAAGTGGCGCGCCTGGCGCAAAGCTTTCGCATGAACGTTATCGCTTATGATCCTTTCCTGCCCGATAACAGTTTTGTAGAAAGCGGCGTAACACGCGTTGCAGAAATCAATGAAGGCCTGCAACAGGCCGATGCGGTCACTATCCATCTGCCTTTGAGCGGTGATAAAGCGGTGATTGGTGCGGACGAACTGGCGCTAATGAAAAGCCACGCCATTTTAATCAATACAGCACGCGGCGGTATTGTCGATGAAGAGGCGCTGGCAACTGCATTGCAAAATGATGCGTTGGGTGGCGTGGGTCTTGATGTATTACAGCAGGAGCCGCCCGCGCTAAATACCGCACTGTTGGCCCAGCGCGACAAATTAATTCTCAGCCCCCATTCTGCAGGGCTGACTGAAGAGGCGGCGATGCGCATGTCGATCTCCGCCGCCACCAATATCGTCAACTTTTTCGCTGGTCAGCTCGATACGGATCTGGTGGTCAATAAGCAGGTTCTGGCGCTTAACGACCTGATGAGCCAATTGCCCTGATAACGATAAACCTCTCGACCCGGAGAACATCATGCTGAAAATTGCCATCCTCGGCGCTGGCCGTATTGGCCAGGTTCATGCAGCCAACGTGGCGCGCCATAAAGACGCTCAACTGGTTATGGTTGCCGATCCCTTTATTGAAAATGCCCAAGCGTTAACTGATCTGTGGGGCGGTCGCGCGGTGCGAGATCCCCTTGAAGCGATTAACGATCCTGCTGTAGATGCCGTGGTGATCGGTACACCGACCGATACCCACGTTGAGCTAATGCTGGCCGCTGCCAACGCGGGCAAAGCCGTGCTGTGCGAAAAGCCGGTCGACCTTGATATCCACAAAGCACTGGCGGCCGAAAAAGCGCTGGGCGAGAAGGCCAGCAGAGTGATGCTCGGTTTTAACCGCCGCTTCGATCCCGGCTTTAACGAAATTCATCAGCGTATTGCTCAGGGAGAGATTGGCGATCTGCACCAGGTTGTGATCACCAGCCGCGATCCTGGTTTGGCACCGCTAAACTATCTCAAGCATTCCGGGGGTATTTTCCGCGATATGGTGATCCATGATTTTGACCTCGCGCGCTGGATTTTGGGTGAGGAACCCGTTGAGGTATTTGCCACCGGCAGCCGCCTGTTTGAACCTTCGCTGGAAGCGTTAGGGGATTACGACACGGTAATGGTGCAGCTGCGTACCGCCTCCGGTAAACAATGTCAGATCAACTGCAGCCGCCAGGCGGTATATGGCTACGATCAGCGTCTGGAAGCATTTGGCTCTGGCGGCATGATGATCAATGACAACCATCGTGAAACCACGGTGCGCCATTTTGGCGCCCAGCACACCGAAGTGCGTGGACCGTTGCTGGACTTCTTTATGCAACGCTATACCGATGCGTATCGGCTGGAAATCGACGCTTTCATTCAGGCGATCGGCAATGGTAGCGCGCTGCCTGTCACTATTCATGATGGCTGTCAGGCGCTGCGACTCGCCGATGCCGCGCAACTGTCAGCGGATACCCAGGCCGTGGTGAAATTGAATTAAGGATAATGTGATGCGCAAATTAGGTATTGGTCTTATCGGCACCGGCTTTATGGGCAAATCTCACGCCATGGCCTGGCGCGCGGCAGCCAACTTCAGTGGCGAGGTGCAGCCGGTGTTGGTGTGCGTGGCAGATATTGACGGTGAAGCCGCCCGCCGTGCCCAGCATCAGTATGGCTTTCAGCGTTCAACCACTGACTGGCAGGCGCTGATAGAAGATCCAGAGATCGATGTCATCTCTATCACCTCGCCCAATCGCTTTCACGCCGAGCAGTCGCTGGCGGCGATAGCCGCAGGCAAACATGTCCACTGCGAGAAGCCGTTGGCGCCTGATAGCCAAACCGCACAGCGCATGATGGCAGCCGCTCAGGCAGCGGGCGTGGTCACCCAGGTCGGCTTTAACTATGTTAAAAATCCACTGCTGAAGCTGGCACAAAAGATGATAGCGGAAGGGGAACTGGGCGAGATTACTGGTTTTCGCGGCATTCACGCCGAAGATTTTATGGCCAATCCAGATATTGCCTGGTCATGGCGGCTGGATCCCTCTGGCGGTGCCGGTGCCGTAGCCGATCTCGGCAGCCATATTCTTGGTATGGCGCGCTTTCTGCTTGGTCCCATTTCGTCACTTTTTGCCGATTTGGAAACCGTGATTAAAACGCGCCCGGAAAGCGCAGGTGCATCAAATACCAAATCCGTCGAAGTGGATGATATCGCCCGTCTGACGGTGAAGTTTGCGCGCGGTTGCAGCGGGTATATTGAAGCTAACTGGGTAGCTTCCGGCCATAAAATGCAGCTGGGCTTTGAAATCACCGGGTCAAAAGGCGCACTGATTTTTAATCAGGAGCGTTTCAACGAATTGCAATATTTTCAACTCGGTCAAAACCAGGCAACCAGTGGTTTCAAAACGCTTGTGGCGGGACCCGAGCATTATCCTTATGGCCTGTTCTGTCCTGCTCCGGGACATCAGCTTGGATTCAACGATCTTAAGACCATTGAAATGCTGGAGTTTATTCAGTCAATCAATGAGAAGAAATCAATCGGACCCGATTTTAGCGAAGCCTATGAAATTCAGAAGCTGGTCGATGCTGCCGTCGCCTCTTCGCGTGAAAGGAGTTGGATTACGATTTAAATTAATCGATGTCTGGCAAGGAGGCCCATTAAATATTTCCGTCAAGCCTACGCCAGAACAGGCACTAAATTGAAAGCATTGTAATAACCCTACGTAAATGAAGTTAATAATAAAATACCCGAGATCAGACTCTCTCTGAGACTAATAATTAACGTGGAAGACCATTATGAAAAAAATCATCTTACTCTGTCTTACCTTACTTTCGCTCAGTCCTGCTGTTTATGCCGTACAGGTTGGCGTCAGTATCGCCCAAATGGATGATGTGTTTCTCTCTCGTCTGAGAGGCTATATTATCGAGCAGGCGAAAACCCATCCAGATATGAAAATTCAGTTTGAGGACGCTCAGGGTGCGGTAGATAAGCAACTGAGCCAGGTGCAAAGTTTTATTAACGGTAAGGTCGACGTTATTATCGTTAACCCAGTTGATACCCAGGGAACCAAAAATATGGCTGAAGCGGCACGCGCCGCTAAAGTACCACTCATTTTCCTCAACCGTATGCCTTCAGACGCGAAAATGGGTGATGGCGTGAGCTACATCGGCAGCGATGAGATTGAAGCCGGCCGTTTACAGATGCAATATCTGGCAGATCTCGTGAAGGATCGTAAAAGCGTCAACGTCGCCATCATGAAAGGGTTATTAAGCAATGATGCTACCCGTTTCAGAACTCAGGGAGCAAAAGAAATCATAGCCAAACATCCTAATATGCATGTGATTGTAGAAGATACCGCGAAATGGATGCGCGAAGATGGCATGAATCTGATGAATAACTGGATTTTATCTGGGGACAAAATTGATATTCTTTCCGCTAACGCAGATGAAATGGCTATCGGTGCCGCAATGGCTATTAAAAGTAATGGCATTAAAATTGGTAAAGATATTTTAGTCGGCGGTACCGATGGTGGACCGAATGGATTGCAGGCGATCAAAACCGGCTTACTTACCGTTACCGTATTCCAGGATGCAAAATCACAAGCTTATGGCGCGGTGGATATGGCCGAAAAAGCTGCCAAAGGTGAAAAGGTTCAGGATATTAACTTTATTCCGTTCCAATTAGTTACGCCGCAAAATTACCAGAAGTTCATGACAAATTAACCTTTGTTTCCTTCTGTGTCTGTTGTTGGCACCTGTGAAGGTTGCAGGTGCACTTTTTTAAATTTGGAGAAGTTATGAAAACCATTAAAGGGCCTGCGGTATTTCTGGCGCAATTCGCTGGCAACGATGTACCGTTTAACTCTTTATCTGGCATGGCTGGCTGGGCAGCGGAAAAAGGATTTAAAGGGGTTGAAATTCCCAGCTGGGATCATCGCCTTATTGATTTATCGAAAGCCGCCGAGAGCCAAACCTATGCGGATGAAATCCTTGGCGTGCTGGCTGAACATGACCTTCAGCTGACCGATTTGGCCAGCCATTTGCAGGGACAGCTGGTGGCGCTGCACCCTGCGTTTGATTTACCCGCTGATAGCTTTGCCCCAGCCAGTCTGCGCAATGACCCACAAGCACGCCAGCAGTGGGCAACTGAACAGCTTTATCTGGCGGCACGCGCATCACGCCGCTTAGGTCTGGAGAAACACGTCACTTTTTCGGGCACGTTGCTGTGGCCATTTCTCTATCCCTATCCGCAGTGGCCAGAAGGCTTAATTGATGAGGGCTTCAGCGAGCTGGCACGACGCTGGACACCGATTCTTAACGCATTCGACGAACAGGGAATCGATCTCTGTTATGAAGTTCACCCTACGGAAGATTTACATGATGGTTTAACCTTTGAGCGTTTTCTGGAAAAAACTCACAACCATCCACGCTGCAACATCATGTATGACCCTAGTCATCTGGTATTACAGGGCATTGATTACCTGACGTATATCGATCACTACCACCCGCGCATTAAGGCTTTCCACGTTAAAGACGCTGAATTCAGGCCGAATGGTAAAACCGGCGCCTATGGCGGCTATCAACCCTGGACCAGCCGCGCTGGCCGCTTCCGCTCACCTGGCGATGGCCAGACTGATTTCAGCGGCATTTTCTCTAAATTGACCGGCTACGGCTTTGATGGCTGGGCAGTGCTGGAGTGGGAATGCTGCTTCAAAAACCCGGAGGATGGCGCACGTGAAGGCGCGCAGTTCATCAGCGACCACATTATTCGTGTTACCGATAAACCGTTTGATAATTTCTGTAAGTCCTGGGCAGACCAATCACTTAATCGTAAAATTTTGGGTATTGAAGGAGCAGAACATGCATAGGTCAACGTTGAGTGGACGTCGTATCAGATTAGGCATGGTTGGCGGTGGCGATGGTGCCTATATCGGCGGAATCCATCGTTTTGCCGCGCGTCTTGACGATCAGTATGAACTGGTCGCGGGTGCGTTTGACATTGATGCTGAGCGGGGGCACCGCTTTGCAGCACAAAACTATATCGCGCTTGAGCGATCTTATCGGGATTATGCCAGTATGGCGCAGGCTGAGGCGGCACGTGCTGACGGCATTGATGTGGTCGCCATCTGCACCCCAAACTTTACCCACTTTCCCATAGTGAAAGCCTTCCTCGAAGCCGGTATTGATGTGATTTGTGAAAAACCGCTCACCACCACGTTGCAGGATGCTGAAGCGTTGGCCGAAGTTGTAAGTCAGACCGGACGCTTTCTGGGTGTGACTTATACCTATTCTGGCTATCCACTGATTGTGGAAGCCCGGATGCGTGTCCAGGCCGGGTTGATTGGTAAGGTGCGAACGGTGCAGGTGGAGTATCCGCTGGAGTGGATGGCAACCGGCGTAGAGCTGAAAAACAATCAGCAGGCGGCCTGGCGAGTCGATCCGCAAAAGAACGGGCGCGGCGGCTCGATTGGCGATATTGGTACCCACGCCTATCATCTCGCGGGATATGTGACCGGCTTAAAAGTGGAGAGCGTGATTGCTGATTTAGCCACGTTTGTAGAAGGACGTGCTTTGGACGATAACGCCCACGTACTGATTCGCTACGAAGGCGGTGCGCGCGGTATGCTGTGGTCTTCACAGGTGGCGATTGGTTGTTCAAATGCGCTGCGGCTGCGAGTTTATGGTGAAACCGGCAGTCTGACATGGGCACAAGAGCAGCCAAACGAACTGATTTACACCTCATTAGAAGGATATACCCAGATTATTAAACGCGGTCGTGACGATCTGGATGCGATAACCCAGGCGCGCACTCGCACGCCGCCCGGCCATCCTGAGGGTTATATCGAAGCCTTTACCAATCTGTATAGCGGCTTTGCTGCGGCACTGCGTGCGCGTGATGAAAAGCGAGCTGTTTCTGGCATTGCTGCAGTTATCCCACAAATCCATGATGGCCTGAAGGGTGTAGCCTTTGTCGATGCGGTTGTCGATAGCCATCAACAGGGAACGGTATGGAAACAGCCGAAATATCGCTGATGCCGTAAGAAGCCTGACGCCGTCAGGCTTCTTAGATGTACATGTTGTAGCGCATGATGATATTGATGCGCGAATAAGGCGCATAGTTGCGCTCTTCCGGCAAAAATCCGTGAAACTCCAGCAGTGTTTTGAAGGAGTGTTGCGCATCCAGTTGCAGATTATGCTCAATCAACGCATCGATTTTTCCCGCCTGCATCAGGGCGCGATTCTCCCGGTCCAGATCGTGCCCGACAAAAACTTTTGGCTGAATATTACGTTCATCCAACGCCCGCAAAATCCCGGCATTTCCTCCACCTACGGTATAAACCGCATCGATGTGAGGATGATTCTGCAGAAATAGTTGCAAGGTTTCATACATTAAATGATCGATGCCCGATCCACCCGCGATAACTTTAATATGATGCTGTGGGGAAAAGGATTTCATGCCCTGCTGAAAGCCACGAATGCGATCCTGCTCACCGACAAAAGCTTTATTGCCGGTGATTGCTGCAATGGTGCCTCCTTCGCTTCCTAACCACTTTGACATCAAGAAGGCCGCAGATTGACCCGCGCTAACGTTGTCCATGCCGATGTAACCCAGGCGATGACTGCCGGGGATATCTGTTACTACCGTGACCACCGGAATACGCTGCTTAATCAAATTATTAATAACTGGCACCAGCTGACTCGAATTCATCGCTTTGAGGATGATGCCGTGCGTGCTGAGCGAGCACTTTTTCAATAGCCCTTCAACGTCTTCCACCGTCATTTCTTCACTGCAGTGGAAGCGCAGCTGGATTTTGAATGAGGCAAAACTGGATATCTGGCTGCTGAAGGCCTCTTTCACCAGCTCACTGAAACGCTCCGGCGTATGCATGATGACATCGAAATAAAGAGTTCGCCCTTGTGCCAGGCTGCTTTTCTGCTGCAATTCCAGGTCGGCTAAGGCTTGCTTGATGCGGTGCTGCGTTTGAGGATGCACGCGACCACGATTGTGCATGGCGCGATCAATGGTTGCGAGGCTTAAACCTGACTGAGCTGAGATCTGTTTCTGGGTAAATTTAGGCATAGGTCACATGATGTGAGAGTGAGGTTTTTTTGACGTGCTGTTAATGAAATGTAGCTGCTATTTTAACACTCATCAACCCTGTCATGCCGCTTGCTGATAATGTGTAGGCGGTTAACAACGCTATGTTAATCCACCAATGAAATGAGGTCGTTATGACGTCACCCTATTTTGCCCGTGAAGATCAGGTCTCTGTTGAAGACTTCAAAACCTTCTGTACCCAGCAGCTTGATGCCAGTGAATATCCGCTGGCGAGCGAAGCAGTAGCAAACGTGCTGATTTACGATCGTGTCACGCTGGATATTGCGGCAGAAAAAGATAAAAAAGCGCTGCTGAACGAACTGCACAAAGTCCTCTCATACGGTCCTGGTGTGTTCGTGGTGCGGGGGTTATACAGCGATCTTGACCTTATTGATCGCACCTCGCAGGTTTTCGAAACCATTATGAGCAATGAGGCCAAATCCAAAATTCAGGCCGATCATTTCTCGCGTGCGGGCAACAATGGTCGTATCTGGAATGCGCTGCAAAAACTGGGTGAAACCAGCCCGCAAACCTTCGTGGATTACTACGCCAATCCGACGCTGGAGTTAATTTGTCAGGCCTGGCTGGGCCCGGCGTGGTGCATGACCTCGCAAGTAAATCAGGTGCGCCCCGGCGGTGAAGCTCAGCAGCCGCACAGGGATTACCACCTTGGCTTCCAGCAAAGCGTCTTCGCCGCAGAATTTCCCGTTCCGGTACAGATTCTTTCGCAATATCTAACGTTGCAAGGTGCCGTGGCGCACACTGACATGCCACTGGCGTCGGGCCCGACCCGTTTATTGCCGTGGTCGCATCAGTATGAGCTGGGATATATCGCCTATCGTGCTCCTGAGTTTGTTGAGTTCTTTAACCAAAATTACGTCCAGCTTCCGCTGGAAAAAGGTGATGGTCTGTTCTTTAACCCAGCCCTGTTCCATGCCGCAGGTAACAACACCACCACTGATCACGTCAGGACCGCAAATCTGCTGCAGATTTCCTCCGCATTTGGCGTGCCGATGGAGAAAGTTAACCATGAGCAGTTACTCAAGCTGATTTACCCCCTACTGAAAAATAGCCAGCTCACCCAGCACGAGCTGAACACCGTGATCAACGTGGCAGCGCGGGGTTATTCCTTCCCCACCAATCTCGACACCGATCCTCCGTTAGATGGGATGGTGCCGCAGACTCAGCAAGCACTGGTACACGAAGCGGTGCAGCAAGAGTGGAGCGCCAGCCAGTTCGATCAAAGACTGGATGAGCAACGTACCAGAAGGGAAGCGTAAAGCGCCAGCCGGGCAATTGTCCGGCCTGATCACTTTATTAACATCTGAAACTGCGGATTAAATTTGTCGAAAATAGGCGGCTCCCAGAACGGCGGTATCGCTACCAGTTATGCCGGTTTTGCAACGGGTGCCGTTAAGATAGCGGCCACGCACCACGTAATACAGCGGCTGCAGGCGACGAGTGATTTTTTCCAGCAGCGCGGCAGGCATCATGCCGACGATGATCACGCTTTCGGCATCACGATCATCGCGATCTTGAATAAAACCGGCTTAAGCCGGTTTTATTTGTTAAGCAACAAATTAGACGGCGTCAGACTCTGGTAACCAGTCGCTGCTGCTTTCCTCAGTCAGATCTCGATTGGTCTGCATCTCAAGTTTCGTGCGCCGTTTCAGATAATGATTCCCGTACTCACGCAAAATGCTTTCCAGCGACAAACTGAACATCTTCATGCTGGATAGACTTCTGTAACCGTTCGCCTCCATGTAAGCCTGATAGGCATGGTAAAGATAGCGTCTCTGCTGTAAGGGTCGAATGCTGGCGTTCCCCATAAAAAGCGAATCAGGCTCCGACGTGGTGAACTGATAGCCGCAGAAGTTCACCATCGGATCCGCGTCGCGTTTTATGCGACTGGCCTCATCTGAGTTCTGCTGCGACTCAAGCAGCACCCTTGCGTCCTGCGGCTGGCTGAACTGCTGCTTCAGCTGGCGCACGATAACGGCCAGCTCGCCGCTGATTTTTTCCTTTAACTGCGAAACGCGCTCACTTGCCGCGATGATTTCCGGGAATTGCAGGATAACCCGGCGACACGATACGCCGCCGCTGCGGTCGGTAAAGCGCATCGGATTGTTTACCGCCTGAAATCACCGCCGGTAATCGCCTTGATGCCAGTACCGTCGCCGCTCCACTTTTCCTGACCGGGCAGAATTATCAGCGAGTAGCTAATCACTGCCACGCGCTTGCGCTATGACTCCAGCGTCTCTATGGTCGCGGATGTGGTGTTGTCCGCTCCGGCCGGCATGGTGGCGATTTCGTCCATGATGCTTTTGCCGCTGCCGCCGGTGATCTCCAGAAACAACTGCCAGTCAAAGCGATTCGCCAGCACCATAAACAGCGCGGCCAGAATGATGTCACGTCTGGCCGGGTCGTGTTTGGCGGCACAGTCGAGCCACTGCCAGAAGTGCGGCGCGTAGTCCTTGCCATAGGAGACATTTCTGAATGAATTGGTATACGTGTTTGGGATACATCTTACCGTGTACCAATTATCTCTGGATTCAGGCGGATCGTCTCGGAAGATTACAGACACAAAAAAGCCCGCAGGGCTTGTGCCGTGCGGGCTCTTAGGACTTCTGCGGAGCTGGCGGAGTCTGAACAAAACTCGCAAATTCATGTATTAATGTGTTTTTATCTAATTCAACTTTGTTCCGTGTACCTAAACGTGTACCAATTATTGGATCTCATATCCCGGAGCGCCAAGTAAAGGGTAACGAATGCCCGGCGCTAGATCCAAAATAAAAAGATTTTAGAGAAAAGTGTTCACACTGTTCACCTTTGGATTTTATATATTAATTTCAATCGCTTGGAGGGTGAATGGTTTGATGCGGGATGTATACTAATGTGCACTTTTGGTGAACACTTTAGACAAGATGACAAAAAGCGACCTGAGCCACTATGCATAATATGAAGTTATTAGGCGCTGCTGTTGTCAATGGCCCACTTTGTGCCAAAAGCGGACGTTCGTATGCTTGGCAGCTTTGGCTTTCCTTAGTTCAACTTAACCACCTATGTATCATCGTGGCCTCTAAAGAATAATCATTTTAAAATCTGTTAACATTTGGTAATGTGTATTCTATAGCGATCATTATTTCGTATCTCCACTATAGTTCTGAGATAGGAAAATTAATATAGATGTCGTAATGATGACGATAAAAGTTGAGATATCATGACCAATATATTTATATCTTATGCGAGAGAAGACTTTTTAATTGCAAAAAAGCTAACCGAAGAACTAAATCGACATGAATATAAGGTTTTTTTGGACCAGCAATCGATTCAGCTTGGGGCTCATTGGCAAGAAGATATACTAAAGCATTTAAAAAATGCGGATGTATTTATCGCACTTGTTACTGAACATAGTGATAAGTCTTACTATTTTAATATAGAGGTTACTGGCGCTATATCCTATGTAGCTCATAGCAATCGGGATAAGCTTATTTTGCCAGTGGTACTGGATAAAGACGCACTTAGTGATAGCGATCTTGGGGCGTTCCAAGCATTGTTCGCACGCTCTGATGATATGACATACCTCGTCCATGAAATTGTGAATGCTATCAGCCGCTTCGAAGGAGCCCGACTAGCTCAAGAAGAGATAAAAGAAATTCGAGCAAAAGTTCTTAAAGATGAATCAGCCGATTACATAAGCGAAACAATTGAGGATCTTAAGGTGCGCGAAAAAGCTGGTCGCCAATTATCGTCAAGATGGCATTTCGCTGGATATGCGGCATTAGTACTTTCTGTCATTTTCGTATTTATTCTTTGGTATTTAGCTGAACGTTCATTTGTACAATCACCTCTTGATAGCACTAGATTGGTTTTCGATGCCATTAAGGGCGTAACGGTTGTTGCGTTACTTTTGGGCTTGGCAAGATATTCATTTTTAATGGCAAAAACTCATCAATTAGAAGCTTTGAAGAACGCCGATCGCCTGCACGCAATTTCTTTCGGGAAGTTCTATATGCGCGTTTTCTCTACGCAAATATCTCAATCTGAATTAAAAGAAGTATTCCAACATTGGAATACTTCAGGGTCGTCAGATTTGTCGCATCTTGATGTAGATAAAATCGACTCACGTTTTATTGAACTCTTTGGAAAAATCGCTGAAAGATTTGATAGTAAAAATAAATCTTAACTAAGGATTCTTCTTATCAGGACTGGTAATCAAGTTAAGCCCGCTATTCGCTCTTAGCGGACCTTGGCTGACATTAATAATTGCATCAAATATAAAAAACCGGCCTAAGCCGGTTTACATGTAATGATGTTATCAGACGCTACATGCGGGCAACCAATCTGCTTCGCTGTCTTCATGTAGCGTGAGATTAGTTTGTATGCCGTTATTCGTTCTGCGCTTGAGCAGTACCCGCTCATACTCTTTCAGCGTCTGCGGCACAGCCTGGCCAAAAGCCGTCAGGCTGAGCGGGTGCTGATGGCCGCGTGACTCCATGAATGACAGGTAGGCATGATAGAGATAGCGCTTCGGATTCAGCGGGCGAATATTGGCGTTACCAATAAACAGCCCGTTTGGCGTGCTCAGCGGCATCAGGTATCCACAGAAATCAACCAGAGGATCGGCCTGTCGTTTGATATCCAGCGCCTCACCGGAAGTCTGCTGCGCCTGCAACAGCTCGCGCGCTTCGTTTGGTGATGAGAAGCGCTGCATCAGGTGACGAACAATCACGGCCAGCTCGGTGCTGATTTTGTCCAGCAACTGCGGATCACGCTCTTTTGCCGGTATCACTTCCGGGAACGTCAGGATAACCCGGCGGCGCGAAACGCCGCCGCTGCGGTCGCTGAAGCGCATCGGATTGTTATTTACCGCCAGAATCACCGCCGGGATATGCGTTGAATAAGCGTCACGGTATTTCGGATCGATTGCTACCGCATCGCCGCCGGTTATCGCCTTGATGCCCGCACCGTCGCCGCTCCATTTCTCCTGGTCAGGGAGGATAATTAGTGAAAATCCCACTACGCTGGCGCGTTCGCGTGAGGATTCCAGCGTGTCGATGGTGGCTGACGTGGTGTTGTCTTTTCCGGCCAGCAGAGTGGCTATGGAGGCCATCACGCTTTTACCGCTGCCGCCGGGGCCGGTGACTTCGAGAAACATCTGCCAGTCATAGCGGTTTGCCAGCACCATAAATAACGCCGCGAGGATGCGCTCCTGCTTATCGTGATTGTGTCCGGCAGCCCGCGTTAACCAGCGGTAAAAGTGCGGTGCGTGGTCTGCGAGATTTTCGCCGGGACGCGGCGCGGAGTAGTCCACGCTGTTGACCGTGCGCAGCCAGTTTTCGCGGCGATGCGGGCTGAAGGTGCCTGTTGTGGTGTCATACACGCCGTTACGGAAACCAATCAGGCGGCGGGACGGTTCACCCATCTGCGGCACCATCAGCTTGAGCGTGTCCAGCACGCTGCCGATCCCGGCGGCCGAGAACGGTGCGCGCACCTTCTGAAACAGCGCGGCGATTTCCCGGCGTAGCGTCTTCGCCTCCATCACCTGCCATGCGCCGTTTTCATAGCGGCAGATTTCCTCTCCGACCGGCGGCACGGCCAGCGCCTCTCCGTAATGGGCGACCAGCAGCTCGGCTTTCTGGCTGGCGCTCATGGCCTTCAGGTCAGCCTCGCTGACGGATTCAAACGGGCTAAGTGGTTGCGGCTGCGTGAAGTCGGTGAGCTGCGCCAGCGTGGCGATGTCGCCCTGCGCCTGCCACACGTCGTTCCAGTCACCCGTAACCGGCGGCAGTGCGGTTTTCCCGCCACAGGCTTTTGCCGCTTCCTCTGCTTTTAACTGGCCGGTGCCGTTGTCATCGCGATCGGCGGCAATCAGCATCATCGCGCCTGGGTATGACTCACGCAGCCGCTTTGCCAGCGCGGGCAGGTTGTTGGCGCTCAGCGCCACGTATACCGACTGGCCGGTCAGCCGGTGCACGGTCAGGCCGGTTGCGTATCCTTCAGTGAGCCACAGCGCTTTGCCATCCGGCTCGCCTGTCAGCCAGTATGTGCCTTTCACCTGTCCGCCGGGCAGTGTGCGCTTGTCGCCTTCCGTGCTGATGAGCTGCACGTTAACGGCCGTGCCGTCTTCGCCGGTCAGCGGGATGAGCACATCCCCGGCGGCAAAGCTGATGCCACCACAGCGCAGCGCATCAGAAAGCGTCAGCGCCTGCGTACCGTGCAGCCCTTTCGCTGAAAGGTAGGCGTTGTCCGTGCGACTGACTGCGGCGGCGATAAGTGCCTGCGCCCGTGCGGCGGCGTCTGCCTGCGCGCGGCTTTTATCTGCGGCTTCATCATGCATAACCGGGGCTGACTCCAGCAGCGTGCCGAGCATTCCGGCCACCTTCATGGCGGCCTCTTTAGCGCTGATACTGAGCGCCTTTTCCACCAGGTTAAGGCCGTCACCGGCCCCGCACTGGTTACAGAGCCACGTTCCGCGCCCGTCCTGATTGTCGAAGCGGAAGCGGTCTTTACCGCCGCACGCCGGGCAGGCACCGTGTCGCCCCCCGGCGAGCACGCTGATACCGAGGGCAGGCAGAAGCTGCGGCCAGAATCCGGTGGCCGCCTTAACGGTGTCAGAGACGATATGTTTCATCTGCATTTTCTCCCTCAGTGCAGCGTGATGCGGCTGGCGGCCGCAAGCTGGCTACGGAAAAGTTCATCCATCATGGTGACGCCGAGTTGCGTCAGGCGCGGCGGTGCGGTCAGCAGGTCCGGCTCAACCATATCGCCCAGCATGGTGCAGGCCATCTCCATGCCTGCATCAGGGCCGTGACGGCGCACATAGAAGCCTTCCAGCTCAAGGGCGATGGTCATCTGAAGCTCATCGAGCGTCGCTGACACGGTGATGCCGAGGTTTTTGCAGGCATTCAGGTAGCCCTGCGCCAGCGCGCGGCGGTAAACGGCGGTGCGTACCTCAACGGGCAGGCATGAGTGATTAACGGTCATCATGGCGGGCCTCCGTGGCTAACATGCGGGATTCACAGGTTTCAACGACTTTACCGAGCTGATCGGTGAGCAGGGCGACGACCGAGGCCAGCGCCGCGCCGTCCGGCACGCAGCCTCGTGCGCTCATACCGTTCACCGAGTCGAACATATCAAGCACGGTCACGCCGACCGCATGCGCGTGGAGCAGGCGCAGATAGTCAGCGTGGGGAATGGGATAGGTCTCACTGTTATTCAGGCGCTTTGTGAGCGTGTTCATGCGGCCACCGCCTTAACCGGCAGGCGACCGGCAAAGGACAGCACGTAATCGCGGGCGAGGCTGGCACGGGCGCTGCGCTCATCGTATGCCACGGTCCGCAGCATGCAGGGTCGGGCGGCGGCATCAGTGCGTCGCACGGCGGCAAAAATAAAGGTGAATTGAGAGTGAGCGGCAGTAAGGACCGTTGTCATGAGGACAATCTCCATCGAGTAGCGGTTACTGCTACCACCGGAGTTCCTACGCTCATGGGTGGTAGCCCGGACGGGGGTAGGAATACCGGCCTCAATGGATACCGGCCAGCCCGAAGGCTGCCCCGCCCGGGCCACCATTACGCAGACGGCGCAACGGCGAAAGAACCGTTGCCCGGATAATGGGTGCGCTGAGGCATAGACACAAAAAAAGACGCATGGCGCGTCTGGTGTCGCCATTGAGTAACACGGGTTCCTACGCCCGGCTGCCGATTTTGCGGCAGCACAAAAACTGTATAACGGCCGCTCGCCAGAGAAAAGCCTTTTTTCACACATCGGGGCTATTTCCTCAGCAACCGGTCAGGACGTGATCGGATTGCGGCGGATTTGATCGGAATTCCCGGTTCTCTTTTTTCGCCCGCTGCCTGGCAGGCTTCGCTTTTTGACTCAGCATGGAGATATGGTCGTGCAACCCGCTGGTAAAAGCTGATGCCGTGGCGGGTTTGCCGCTGACCGACGCCGTCAGACTTTCCGCAACAAAGGCGACTTCTTCGCGGGTGAACGGAAAGGTTTTCGTGCCAAAATTCAGCGAAATCACGCTGCACCTCCGGCACGCTGTGCGATGCGGGCCTGCATCCAGCCGTCAATCTCTGACGCCAGCCAGGCGACGTTTTTACCGCCGAGGGAAATCTGTGAGGGAAACTGCTCCCGGCTGATTAAGTCGTAAATGGTCGAGCGTGACAGGCCGCAGGTGCTGATGACTTCCGGCAGGCGCATAAAGCGGTCGCGCGGGAAAACGGCATCGCGGATTGCGGGAATGGCAGGGGCCGGTAAGGATGAAACTGCGTGCATGGTGTTACCTCATTGTGAGTCCGGCCGGTACTGTCCGGTTCCGGTGGTGTCTTCAGGTAACCCCCTATTTTGAGAATATTTTTCGGTAAGTAAACAAGTGTCCGGCTTGCTGAGATAAGTACGAGTGATTATTTTTTAACCATCGTTTGCCATTAAATTGCAATGAACTGCAAACATTTGCCATTTGCAAGTTTAAGGCAATCAAAAGGATGTTATTGATAGGATTAAACGCTGGAAAAGGCTCGCCAGAAAAAAGCTGTTGTCTAAGACTGTGTGAACACTGGTGAATACTCTGTGAAGACTTAACTTAAAAGTATTCACTGCATTAATTACTGTATTTATTATCTTTTTTATCTCAGTGAATACCAGTGAACAGTTATATAAGAAATATTATCAGTTAAGGGCCATCCCCTAACGGTTATGCCCTTGTTTGTTCATCGACAGGCGGAAAGCAATGAAATGCGCTGTCCTGTGGTACACGACAGAATGGCCTCATCCTTTACAGACGATGAGAGACAATCATGACCACCCCGGAACAGAAACCTGCATCACTGGAACGCTTCGAGAAAGCCCGCGCTGAACATACCGAAAGGATGAAAGCCTATAACGGTATCTGCGCCGATATCGCCCGCTGTGAAAAAGAACAGCAGGCAGCCATCGAGGCAGGGAAAGAAGCCGAGAGCAACTGGCGCACGAGCTTTCGCAACCTGCGAGGCAATCTCACCGACGAGCTGCGCGCCGAACATTCTCAGCGCATCGCCAGCCGGGAACTGGCCGATGAGTTCGGCGGGCTGCTGAAAGAGCTGGCGCTGGATAAGCAGGAGGCGATGCTGAAATGCTGCGGCAGTGGGAAAGAGTATGTTGAATCGCACCGGGAGGCTTTTACCGGGTTCGCGGATGCGCACTGGCAGTCAACCCTGCGTAACGTAAGTCCGTCGCTGCTGTGGGCCATTAAGCTGCGTCTCCGTCGTGAAGAGCTTTCCCCGACGTTTGCCGGAGACGACCGGGATAGTATTAAGGACGTGGCTTATCTGGTCGGTGAAGCGCTGACGCGGGCGGCTGCTGCTCTGCCAGACAGCATGCTAAATGAGGCTCCGCTGCTGGAGAATATTGGTCTGTATCGCCCGCCGCTTACCGGTATTGATATGGAGCTTTACCGCCATCCTATGCGTCGCCAGAAGCTGGCTGAATCAATCCGGGCGCAGCGTGCAAAACTTCAGGAGGGCAGCCAGAAATGATGCACTGTCCCTACTGCAAAAGCGCGGCACATACTAAATCGAGCCGCTATATGTCCGAGCAGGTAAAAGAGCGTTATCACCAGTGCACTAACCTGGACTGCTCCTGTACTTTCAAGACGAATGAGAGCATCACAAAGGTCATCACCGCACCGCCACAGCCGGAAAAAGTACCGGCACCACCGCCGGAACCGGCAAGAGAACGTCAGACGCTGGGCCGTTATGGTTCTGCATTCCGCCAGGTTCATTAATCCTGCACTGCCGCTGCTACACCAGCGGCTTTTTTGTGTCCATCTTTTCTCTTCCAGAAGCCTTTTTTCTGGCCAGCCGCTTTGTAAAGAGCAGTGCATGCATAGCGTGCATGGATCTGCATGCAAAATCATGCACCGCTTTCCCCCGTTCAGGCCACAGCGGGCGCGGTCCAGCCCGTATCATGCATCTGCATGAAAAGCGATGCATAAAGCGGGCAGGCGTGGCGGGGATAGCATTGCGCGCTGGAGATTTTCCTTAAAATCGATTAGAACTATCTTAAAATCTAACGATTAAAGGGACGTTTTATGGATGCGCTACATTCCGCATTGGAAAAATTAGTTAGGAATGATGGGGATACGATAAATAGCTATTTTCACGAAGTTAAGACACATTGCTTGATTGAGGGGACCTCAGCATCATGCCATTTTCATTGCATCAATCTTGATGGAAATGGCAGGCCTAAAGTTGATGCTCTAGTTCAGTATTTAGTTAGTAATATCATCGATTATGCAATCCCTAGGAAGAAAATTAATGAAGCAATAAAATATCAACAAGAAACAAACTCAACATTGAAAATAGCTAAGTTGTTTTCTCAAGCTATGGGGTTATTTACACGTCTTTCGAATAGCGGAGAGGGGGGGGAGTTGATACTTTTCTTATTTGCAGAAAAGTTTTTGAAGTTACCCCAGATTATATGCAAGATGAATCTCAAAACCAGTTCTCAGATGCATTTTCATGGTGCAGATGCAGTACATATTGGGGTGGACAAAGAAACAGAAAAGTTATGTTTGTATTGGGGGGAATCTAAACTTTATTCTGATTTAACACACGCTATCTATCAGTGTATGAAAAGTATCACCCCGATAATTACTGGAAATATGGGGGCTGGCAGTGCCGAAGAAAGAGATATTCAATTACTTAGTGACTTTATGAATGTTGATGATGAAGATTTAGAATGTGCACTGAAAAAATATCTAAACCCGGACGATCCTTGTTTCAATAAGTTAGAGTATAGAGGTGTTTGTTTAGTAGGTTTTGATATAGATGATTATCCATCAGATCCCAACAAAATGTCCCTTAATACACTGGTTGATGGATTCAATAGCAAGCTTGCAGGTTGGCAAAAAAGCATCCACAAGAGATTAATAGAAGAAAAGCTGAATGATTTTTCAATGCATGTGTTTTTACTTCCGTTCCCCTCTGTTGAGGAGTTTAGGAAAACTTTATTAAAGTCATTTAGTGGGGATTGATTCAATGAAAGGATTACCAAAATGGTTAGTTAATAATTCAGGTTTTCTTGCTGAGTTTGAGCAACTTAGCAAGAAGTCTGTTAAAGACCAGTTTCCGGTGATTGTGCCCTGCAGTGAAGGAGTAAATGGCAATATAAATATAAGCTACTTGTTGACTTGTGGCAGTATACTTTCTCACTCTGATGACGATATATGTCAAGATGCAGCGTTAAGAATCGCTCAATATTGTCTTCAGAACGATGTGAGTGACCAAAGAAAAGATTGTGCTGCGTTAATCTTGGATGCATTGTCCAATAATGCCACTTTACAGCTAGCATTGAATAAAGGGCTACTAAGAAGTGATTTCGAAAAAAGACTTCCTTTAGCAGGACAACTTGAGTCAACAAAAAGAAGGATCGAGCATACAATTGAGGTTGGTGCGGATAAGTATATTCGTGCGAATAAGTTTCAAGCTGAGTTTTGGGATGCTGTTACAGATAATGAATGGGTAAGTGTATCGGCTCCAACATCTGTCGGGAAATCTTATATCCTAGAATCTTGGGTTGAGGAATATATTGAAAAAAACCGATTCTGCACTGTAGTATACATCGTTCCTACGAGGGCTCTAATTACTGAGGTTTATAATTCATTAATTAATCGCTTAGATCCGAATCGAAATGGTGCCATTAATATTCAAACACTGCCGTTGAAAAGTTCTTTTAAAAAAGACAGCGTTAATCTTTTTGTGTTCACTCAGGAAAGGTTGAATATATTTAACAATTCCTTAAGTGATGAATTTAAAATAGATTTACTTGTCATAGATGAGGCTCATAAGATTGGTGACTCTCATCGGGGAGTTTTCTTACAATATGTTCTTGAAATGAGTTGTTCTCGAAATCAAAGTATTAAGGTGGTTTTTGCGAGTCCATTTACTTCAAATCCAGAAATTCTATTAATTGATGCACCTTACGGTAGAAAAAAAGATATTGTTAAAAGCAGTTATGTCACTGTAAACCAGAATTTAATATGGATTGAGCAAGGGCCAGGATCAGCTAAAGACTGGTCTATGTATTTATTTATACGAGGCCAAAAACACCACATAGGTGATTTCCATCTTGATAATAAACCATCCCCAGACAGTAAACGTTTACCTTTTATAGCATTGGCGTTAGGTGGACATACATCAGGTAACGTTGTCTATGTGAATGGAGCTGCTGATGCTGAAAAAACAGCAAAGCAGATAGCTGATGGCATAGTGAGTTCTGAAATAAGTAAAGAAGTAGAGGATCTTATTGAACTCAGTAAAAAAGTGATTCATGAGCGCTATGCACTCAATGTTACCTTAACTAAAGGAGTGGCTTTTCATTATGGTAATATGCCATTAATTATTAAAAGTGAAATTGAAAGATTGTTTTCCCTCGGGATGTTGAAATACTTAGTCTGCACCTCAACACTGGTTGAGGGTGTAAATATGGCATGTAAAAACATCTTTATAAGAGGCCCCAAGAAAGGTAGTGGTAAACCGATGAAAGATGACGATTTTTGGAATCTGGCTGGCCGGGCTGGTAGGTGGGGGAAAGAGTTCCAAGGGAATGTTATATGCATTGATACAAATCTTGATAAGCTTTGGAATGGAACTCCGCCTATAAATAAAAAAAACATAAAAATAACGAGAGCTACAGATAGTTTGAAGGCAGAAGTTGACAATATTGTTGATTATATTGATTCACCACATCATTATGGAATGACTAAGCGTAACCCACAGCTTCAAAGTTTATTGAGTTATTTGTGCATATCCTCATACTTGCATGAGGGGTTAGAAAATAACCCATACATAGAGAAATATAATTTAGATAATGTTGAATATTTAAACGAAAAGATTAGCGAAGTATTAGATGGATTGGATTTTCCTCTATCGATAGTTTCGCGTAATCCCGGAATAAGTCCTATATTGATGCAGTCGTTGTGGGAGAAATTTCATTCTTATGATAACGACTCGATGCACAAACTACTACTTGCTGACCCCGCTAGCAAGGATGCTTTATCATCATACGTTTCTGCATTTACTCGAATATCCCTAACAATGAGTCTTGAGCTTGGACATAATTCTAAAGGTGCATTCGTTGTTGCGCTGTTAGTCCTGAATTGGATGCGAGGTTATCCACTTGCAAGGCTAATATCAGAACGAATTGGTTATCTTAGGAAGAGTAAAAAAGAATATAAAGAGCCTACTATAATACGTAATGTGATGGAAGATGTTGAGAAAATAGCGAGATATCACGCACCTAGACTACTAACTTGCTATAACGATCTTCTCAAAAGTTTTTACATTAATAGCAATAGGGCTGATCTTGTAGAAAAGATAGACGACATAGGTGTTTATCTTGAACTAGGCGTAAGCATGAAAACACAAATCTCTTTGATTGGATTGGGTTTTTCACGTACATCCGCTGTTATGATATCAGAATATATAAGTTCAGACAGCTTGGATGAAATAGAATGTGCTAGTTGGATTGAAAATAACAAAAATATACTTGATGATCTCCCTGAATTAGTTAAGTTTGAAATATTCAGTGTTATCAATGGTCTTGTTTTGTAAGGAACGATTGGGCAAATAAGGGGTTTTCTCCTTATTTGCTAATTTATTATTTTTTAACCTTAACTCCCCACCAATCCATCAATTCTACTCTGTTGCTCAAGTATGTTGAACGATTATAAGCTCTTCTTACTTCATTTTTATCTGAATGAGCTAAGGCCGCTTCAATTACATCAGCATTAAAGCCTTCCTCATTTAGAGCTGTGCTTGCTATAGAACGCAACCCATGTGCAACTAGTTTTCCACCGTATCCAATTCGTTTCAAAGCAGCATTTGCAGTTTGGCTATTCATCGGTTGTTTCGGATCGTTCCTACTTGGGAAAACATGTTCTCGATTAGCGCTAATGGGCTTCATCACTTCCAAAATCTCTATAGCCTGAGGCGAGAGAGGAACAATGTGTTGGCGTTTAGCTTTCATCCGCTCAGGCGGAATCGTCCATAATTTTGCCTCAAGATCGATCTCTGCCCACCGAGCACCTGAAGCCTCAGAAGGGCGCACAAGAGTCAGGAGCTGCCACTCAATAAGACAGCGAGTCGGAACAGAAAGATTCGACATGACTAAAGAACGCATCAGGTTTGGTAATTCTTCAGGCCGTAACGTGGGCATGTTTTGCTTTTTAGGCTTTTCAAAAGCCATGCCTACACCTGAGGCAGGGTTGGCATCAATCAACCCTGTGTTGACCGCGTAAATCATAATCTCGTTAATGCGCTGCACTAACCGGCGAACTGTCTCAAGCGCACCGCGAGCTTTAATTGGCTCCAATGCTTCAACAATCGTTCTGGCCTTGAGCGTTTGGACAGGAATCTCACCAATCGTAGGGAAGATGTCTTTCTCCAGCGATCGCCAAATATCTTTCGCGTAATCCTCCGTGACGCTTTTGCTTTTAATCAGGAACCACCGCCCGGCCACAACTGAAAAAATGCTATCCAGCTCGATTTGGCGCTGCTCTGAAACTTCCTCTTGCTGCTTCTGCGGGTCGATCCCTTGTGCAAGCAGCGAAAGATATTGGTCACGCATTTGGCGTGCGGCAGCGAGCGTTAGGGCAGGGTAAGAGCCAAGGCTGAGATTTGTGCGACTGCTGCTATTTGGTCGCTGGTAGCGAAAACGCCACAGCTTCTTACCAGATGTTTTGACGAGCATAAAAAGGCCGTCACCATCATGCAGTGTGAAATCTTTCTCTTGAGGCTTAGCTTTGAGGATTTCGTTATTAGTAAGGGGGCGTGTGATCCGCGCCATGACTGATTTCCGTCCATAATTGGTACACGTTTTTGGCCCCCATTATAGCGTGTACCAATTCGTGTACCAATTATCTCTGGATTCAGGCGGATCGTCTCGGAAGGTTACAGACACAAAAAAGCCCGCAGGGCTTGTGCCGTGCGGGCTTTCAGGACTTCTGCGGATGGCACTGGAACCATCTTTGAAGAATTTTGGTGGAGCTGGCGGGAGTTGAACCCGCGTCCGAAATTACTACACCGTCGGCACTACATGCTTAGTCGGTTTTTACATTCGCCGGTTAGCTGCGAACAGACACGCCACTAACAGACTATCCTGATTAGATTTAACGCTTCAACCCCAGGCAAGGCATCCACGCGATCTCTTTTGGGTTTGACTTCTCTTGATCCCCGTCTTAAGAGCGGAAGCTAGGGAGAGAAGGCTAAGAGCAGGTTATTAAGCTGCTAAAGCGTAGTTTTCGTCGTTTGCGACTATTTTTTTGCGGCTTTTTACGAGGCAAACCGCCCCTCGGCATGCTCCTAAGGCTTCACAATCCCGTCGAGTCCAGAATCAGCCCCAGAACTTCAAATACTAGCAACTAAACAGCTTAAAATCCAGTGCTTAGCGCGCTGAATTCTTCATGATACGTGCTTTGTCTAATTTCCATTCACGGTCTTTGATGTCATCGCGCTTGTCGTGCTCTTTCTTACCGCGTGCAACACCAATCTTCAGTTTGCACCAGGCATTCTTCCAGTACAGCGACAGTGCCACGATGGTGTAACCTTCGCGGTTGACGCGGCCATACAGGGAGTCGAGTTCACGTTGCTTCAGCAGCAGCTTACGGCTGCGCGTCGGGTCACAGACCACGTGACTGGAGGCAACGGCTAAGGGTTGAAAGGTTGAACCGAATAGAAAGGCTTCGCCATCGCGCAGCAGAATATAGCTGTCGCTGATGTTGGCTTTACCGGCACGAAGTGACTTAACTTCCCATCCTTGTAACGACAATCCCGCTTCATACTCCTCTTCAATGAAGTACTCGTGGCGGGCGCGTTTGTTCATGGCAACAGTGGCAGAACCGGGTTTGTGTGCTTTTTTCTTTGTCATAGTGCGGCGTATTTTACATCACTTAGTCGGTTATCGCATCCCCAGTCCAGCGGGGCAGCAGGAAACGGGATATTCTAGCACACCCTCACTCGGGGACATTTTTGTTTAATCGCTGAAAATGCTATTATTCAGCGGTTTTGTGATGAACAGGAACCATTATGGCTCAGATTAGTCGTTCGGCGCTGGTCCCGTTTAGTGCCGGGCAGATGTACCAACTTGTAAATGACGTGGATGCCTATCCGCAATTCCTGCCGGGTTGTACCGGAAGTCGCGTGCTGGATGCGTCTGATAATCAGATGACGGCATCCGTGGATGTGTCGAAGGCGGGCATCAGCAAAACGTTTACTACCCGCAATACTCTGACGGATAACCAGAGCATCCATATGCAACTGGTTGATGGGCCGTTCCGCAAACTGACCGGCGGCTGGACGTTCGTCTCGCTGGGCGATGATGCCTGTAAGGTTGAGTTGAGCCTGGAGTTCGAATTCACCAACATGCTGGTAGAGATGGCCTTTGGACGTATCTTCAAAGAGCTGGCCAACAGCATGGTGCAGGCCTTCACTCAGCGCGCCAAAGAGGTCTACCGTGCCTGATATTTCCGTCGAGGTAGTCTATGCCTTGCCTGAAAAGCAGTATCAGCTTTACGTAAAAGTGGAGCAGGGCAGCACGGTTGAACAGGCCATCCTGAAGTCTGGATTGCCTGAACTGCGCCGGGAGATTGACCTCGCCAGTAATAAGGTCGGCATCTACAGTCGGCCAGTGAAACTGGATGATGTGGTTCAGGAGGGCGATCGCATTGAGATCTATCGTCCGCTGATTGCCGATCCAAAAGAGCTACGCAGGCAGCGCGCAGAGCGAGCAGCAGAAAGCAAAAAATAAGTCGTTATATTGCCAGAATCAGCGGATAACAGGCATAAAAAAGGCGCTCAATGCGCCTTTTTTGCTGTCTTTAAAACGGTCTGTCGTGAAATCAGTCGTTATTTTTTGACAGATTCTGCTTGTTATCGATGTTAGTCAGAACACCGTTGCCATCAAAGGTCAGCGTCAGCGTCTGCTGCTTCACGCGCTCATGACCTGGCTCCTGACGGAAAACGTAATACCAGACGTTGCTGCCAAACGGATCTTTCATCATCGGCGTACCGAGCGTGTAAGCCACCTGCTGCTGTGTCATACCGTTATGGATCTTGGCCACATCGTTGGCAACCAGATAGTTACCCTGGTTGATATCAGGACGATAGACCACGCGCTCTAAGGTGGAACATCCGGCGGTCATCATCAACATTACCACTGCCGCGGCAGTCAGCGTTTTACAGCGCATCTATACATTCCTTTTCCGGGGCCAAACGCCTTTAACAGGCGGCTTTCTTGCCATCAAAATCTGAACTCTGCCTGCGGCAGGCTTTATTACTCTGGCGACATAAGTGCCGATGATAATAAACCTTTTCGCCGTTGGAAACCTCTACAGAGCAAGCATATGACCACGGTACGTTAAAAAAGTGCGCTACTATGCGGCTAAAAGTTCTTTTGCGTTGGCCAGGGTATTGCGTGTCACCTCGCTGCCGCCCAGCAGTCGCGCCAGTTCCTGCAAACGCGCCCGCTTGTCCAGCGGCTGCATATGGGTTTCGGTCATCGCGCCATCGGTCTCTTTACTGACATAGAAGTGCTGATGTCCGCAACCGGCAACCTGCGGCAGGTGGGTGACACACATGACCTGGGTCGATTCACCCAGCTGACGCAACAGTTTACCGACGACGGCAGCGGTCGGGCCGCTGATCCCGACATCGACTTCATCGAAAATCATCGCTGGCGTTTCCATTTTCTTCGCGGTGATCACCTGAATCGCCAGTGCGATACGTGACAGTTCACCGCCCGAAGCGACTTTGCCTAACGGCTGCAGTGGCTGACCCGGGTTCGTCGTCACCTGGAAATCAATGCGGCTCGCGCCATCTGTCGTCAGCTGATCCGGATTAAAGTTCAGCGCGATTTTAAACTGACCGTGTGGCATTGAGAGCAGATGCATACTCTGCGTAATCAGCTGCTGCAGTTCATCAGCAAAGTGGCTGCGCTGCTGATGCAGCTGCTCTGCGCTTTGCAGTGCCGCCTGGTAATGTTCACCCACCAGCGATTGCAGGCTTTCCTGATCGCTTTCGTGCTGTGACAGCAACTCCGCTTCCGCCAGCAGTTGCTGATGCAGTTCAGGCAGCGCTTCTGGCGTGACGTGATGCTTACGCGCAAGGGCGATCTGACGGGAAATACGCTTTTCCAGTTCGTACAGGCGATTGGGGTCCAGATCAAGGCTGTCGCAGTAGTGACGCAGTTCGTCGCTGGCTTCGCTCAACTGAATCGCCGCCTCTTCCAGCAGGTTATGAACGCCGTTCAGCTTCTCATCCAGCGAGGTCAGTTCTGAAATCATCTCACGCGCGGTGTAGAGCAGGCTGTTGAGATTATTGTCATCGCTGTCTGCTAACAGCTGCAGCGCCTGCTGGCTGGTCGACAGCAGCTGTCCGCTGTTGGCCAGGCGCTTGTACTCTTCGTCGATCTGCTCATATTCGCCCTGCTGCGGCGCGAACTCGTTCAGCTCTTTTAACTGATACTGCAACAGCTCGCGGCGTGATTCGCGCTCCTGCGCCTGCTGCTGATGCAGCGCGAGGGTGCGACAGCTCTGGTGCCAGGTCTGATAACTGGCGCGCATCTGCTGCAGGAGATCGTCGTGACCGGCATAGGCATCCAGCAGATGCTTCTGATGGTCGGGTCTGAGCAAAAGCTGATGGGCATGCTGACCGTGGATCTGGATAAGCAACTGGCCCAGATCGCGCAGCTGAGAAAGTGGCACTGCCGTGCCATTGATAAAGCCACGGGAACGACCATCAGCGCTGATCACCCGGCGCAGCAGACACTCGTTGCCGTCGTCGAGTTGATTATCCATCAGCCAGCGCTGCGCAGAAGGGGAGGACTTAAGCTGGAAGCGGGCGCAGAGGTCGGCCCGGCTGGCACCCTGACGCACCATGTCGGCATCGGCACGGCCGCCCAGACATAATCCCAGCGCATCAATCGCGATAGACTTACCGGCACCGGTTTCACCCGTGATTGCCGTCATGCCGCGTTGGAAATCAATGTCGAGCTCACGAACGATAGCGAAATTACTGATGGTCAGTTGGGCCAGCATAGGTTCACCTGTACGAATAAACACATATGGTTTTTCATACAGTATAAACTGGTTTTTTATCCAGTAAAGAGGTGAGGACGGTTTTCAGAACAATTTTTTTGACCAGCCCAGTTTTGAACTCAGCGTATTGAAATAGCTATAGTTTTTAGGATGGATTAAATCAAGATGACCGGCACTGCGCCGAATCAGTACATCCTCACCTTCCTGAATCGGCAGCGCAATCTGGCTGTCACAGCTGATTTCCAGGTCGCTGCGACGTGAAGAAAAGCGCAGACGAATGGTACTGCTGCTGTTAATGACCAGTGGCCGCGCTGACAGCGTATGCGGGAACATCGGCACCAGCACAATCGCTTCGAGTGATGGCGTCAGAATCGGGCCACCCGCCGAGAGGGAATAGGCGGTAGAGCCGGTAGGTGTTGAGATAATCAGCCCATCAGAGCGCTGGGAAAAGGCGAACACTTCATCAATGTAGACTTCAAATTCGATCATGTGCGCGACTTTACCGGGATGCAGCACCACTTCGTTGATGGCGGAGCCAATACGCGGTGAGCAGTCGGATTTGCACACCTGTGCTTCCAGCAGAAAACGGCTCTCGACGAAATAGTTACCCTGAAGCACCTCATCCAGCTGTTGCTGCGCATTGTCCGGGTCAAGGTCGGTGAGAAAACCAAGGTTACCGCGGTTAATGCCAATGACTTTAATGTCATAACGCGCCAGCACCCGCGCTGCGCCCAGCATGTTACCGTCACCGCCTACGACGACCGCTAAATCAGCCTGCTGACCAATCTCCGCCAGCGTGCCGGTCTGCACGTCGTGAAGCGACAGTTCCTGCGCAATCTGCTTCTCAACGATCACTTGATAACCTTTGGCTGTCAGCCAGCGCCAGAGCATCTCATGCGTGGTTAACGCGGTGGGATGGCGCGGATGACCCACGATACCAATGCAGTTAAAGTGTTTGTTCATCTGGTCGGTGTTCCTAATAAGTCAAAACGGCAAGGCAATGTGATAGGTTCCCTTGAATCCGTCATACCAATCCCCATAATAAGCCAACCAGCGAAATGAATGTGCAAAACGCGGAGAAATTCATGAGTAGTAAAGAACAGAACACCCCAAACGAGCAAGTCTCAGACGAAATTCAGCAGGATCAGCAGCAACCTCAGGAAGCGGAGACAGCAGCAGA
Source organism: Pantoea sp. QMID4 (assembly GCF_030270445.1). Lineage (NCBI taxonomy): Bacteria > Pseudomonadati > Pseudomonadota > Gammaproteobacteria > Enterobacterales > Erwiniaceae > Pantoea > Pantoea sp. QMID4. Next base: position 79,671 of record NZ_BSXL01000001.1, read on the forward strand.
GGTGGATCCGCGTGATGAGCGTATTGCCCAGCTCGAAGCTGAATTAGCGCAGTCGCAGACCGGAATACGCGATGCCCAACTGCGTGCGCAGGCTGAGGTTGAGAACATTCGTCGTCGTGCCGAGATGGACGTTGAGAAGGCGCACAAGTTTGCGCTTGAGAAGTTTGCCAACGAACTGCTCCCGGTAATCGACAGCCTGGAACGTGCACTGGAAGTGGCCAATAAAGAGGACCCACAGCTGGCATCCATGATCGAAGGGATTGAACTGACGCTGAAGGGCCTGCTCGGTGCCGTGCGTAAGTTCGGTGTTGAAGTGGTCGGCGAAACCGGCGTGCCATTCAACCCTGAAGTCCATCAGGCGATGTCGATGATGGAGTCTGAAGAATTTGAACCTAACCATGTCATGCTGGTGATGCAGCGTGGCTATACGCTGAATGGTCGCCTGCTGCGCCCGGCGATGGTTGCGGTTTCTAAAGCCAAAAGCTGATTCAACGCCTGAATCCTGTTACACGGCCGCGCACTGACGCGGCCGTGTGCGTTCTGGCGCTATTCAGGTAAGACCGGTGTCCAGTCCACCGGCTTTTTACCAGCCGCGCTCAGCAGTTCATTGGTCGTTGAGAAGTGTTTGCTGCCGAAAAATCCACGGTGCGCGGAGAGCGGCGAGGGATGCGGCGCCTGCAGCACATGATGGCGCTTGCGATCGATAATGCTGCCTTTCTTCTGCGCATGTGAGCCCCACAGCAGGAAAATCACCCCTTCACAGTGCTGGTTAATTGCCGCAATCACGTTGTCCGTAAACGTCTCCCAGCCAAAACGAGCATGGGAATGGGCTTTACCCGCCTCAACCGTTAACACCGTGTTCAGTAACATCACCCCCTGTTTTGCCCAGCTCTCAAGAAAGCCGTGATCGGGTTTCCGGAAGCCGGGAATATCCTGCATCAACTCTTTATAGATATTCTGCAGTGAGGGCGGTACCTGAACGCCCGGCAGCACCGAGAAAGCCAGCCCGTGCGCCTGATTTGGCCCGTGATAGGGATCCTGCCCCAGAATCACGACGTTGACGTCGCCCAGTTCCGTCAGGCGAAACGCGTTGAACACATCTTTCTGCGGCGGATAGACGGTTACACCCGCGGCGCGTTCATCGGCGACCTGCTTCAGCGTCTCAATAAAATAGGGTTTCTCTTTCTCTTCAGCCAGCACGTCGTGCCAGGTCAGCTTTTCAGCCATGTTTAACTCCCTTAACGTTAGTGGAGTAAGCTTAGCCGTTCCTGTCGCTGACCTGAAGGCAAAAATAATTTGAAAAATACAAATTATTTTTAGCTGGAAGGCATATCGAGATCAATGGGTTAGCTAAAAAGCACGCTGAATGGCTGATTACTATTGATACAGGTCAAGGCTGTTGCGAATGAACGATGGTATACCGGAGCCTCAAATTTGATTTATTCACGTATTATCCGGGAGACGTAATCATGATCACTGGTATCCAGATCACTCAATCAAATAATTCACAACTACTGAACTCTTTCTGGCTGCTGGACGAAGAGAAAGCTGAAGCGCGTTGCCTGTGTGCAAAAGCGGGCTATGAAGAAGATCAGGTTGTCGCCATCAGCGAACTGGGCGAATTCGCTTACCGTGAAGTGCCGGTTGAAATCAAACCGCAGGTGCGCGTTGAAGGCGGACAGCATCTTAACGTCAACGTTCTGCGTCGCGAAACACTGGAAGATGCGGTAAAACATCCTGAAAACTACCCGCAGCTGACCATTCGTGTTTCAGGCTATGCCGTGCGTTTTAACTCACTGACGCCAGAACAACAACGCGACGTGATCACCCGTACCTTTACCGAAAGTCTGTAAGCCGCCTGAATGATCGGGTGCTGAAAATTAGCGCAAAGCGCACACAGCAATTTTCATCAGTATTATTAAAGAGATAAGCAGTTAACTGCAGGGCATGCTGATGCCAGTGTCGTGAAGAAAGCGCGCTGGAAGAAGAAACATTCTGAAAAGGCCGTAACTGATTATCAGATAAAAAAAATCGCCTCCTGAGAGGCGATTTTTTTATGGGTGTGATGTTTTATTCCGCGTTCTCATTAGCGGGCGTCGTGCCGCTTGCCTTGCGGCGTTTGCCGACATTTTTGGCATCACGATGGCGTTTTTTCACGCGCGGTTTTTCCGTTTCACTGGCTTTCTTCTCTGCACGTTTTGCCAGCACTTTTTTCGACGGTTTACCCGTGGTTTTAGCCGCTGGCGCACGCGTTTCAGGGCGCAGCTCATCAATCACGCGCGCTTTGATCGGCTCGTTCACATAGCGTGTGATTTTGCCCAGCAGAACGAAGTCGTGCGCTTCAACCAGTGAAATGGCGATGCCTTTACGGCCCGCACGGCCGGTACGACCGATGCGGTGCAAATAGGTATCGGCTGTACGCGGCATGTCATAGTTGAAGACGTGGCTGACATCTTCAACATCAATACCACGCGCGGCGATATCGGTCGCAACCAGCACGTTAACGCGTCCTTCACTCAGACGCTTAATCGCTTCGTTACGCTTAGCCTGCACCATTTCGCCTTCAAGATAGCTGCTGCGAATCCCCGCTTCGTGCAGCCAGCTCACCAGTTCATGCAGACGTTCACGCTTACGCACGAACACAATGCTGCGCGTCACATCCGGCTGCTTCAGCAGATGAATCAGTAATTTGGTTTTATGCTGCAGATCATCAGCGCGGTAGTACCACTGCTGGATCTTTTTGCGCTCGCGACGACTTGGATCCGCTTCCAGTTCAACCGGTTCGTTCAGCAGGCGCTCGGCGAAGTCACGGATATTGTCGCCTTCCAGCGTGGCGGAGAACAGCATGGTTTGCTTGCGCCAGCGCGTTTCAGCCGCGATGGTTTCGATATCCTGAGCAAAGCCCATATCAAGCATGCGGTCCGCTTCATCCAGTACCAGGGTTTCTACGGCGCGGCAATCAAAGTTCTCTTCTTTGATGTACTGCAGCAGACGGCCGGTGGTCGCGACCACAATGTCCTGATTTTCGCTGAAGACTTCGGCATGGTTCATATAAGCCACGCCGCCGGTAATCGTGGCGATGTCCAGATGAGTATGTTTCGCCAGCTCACGCGCATGATCGGCAACCTGCATCGCCAGTTCTCGGGTCGGGGTCACAATCAGGATGCGCGGCGGTCCGGATTTCTTGCGAGGAAAATCAAGCAGGTGCTGCAGCGCCGGTAACAGATACGCGGCGGTTTTCCCGGTTCCTGTAGGTGCCGAACCCAGAACGTCACGGCCCTCCAGCGCGGGCGGAATTGCAGCGGCCTGGATCACTGTTGGGCGCGTAAAGCCTTTTTCCTGCAACGCTTGTAGCAGGCTTTCGTCGAGTTCGAGTTCGGAAAATGTGGTTACTGTCATGGTCTACCTCAGTTTGGGGCGCTGATTATAGACAGATCAGACTGAATCTTCATCTGTTAATCCGTTTCCGCTGCGCCTGGGGTTGTCTGCTGCGTGAATTCCCACGGTCGTCACGTTACACTCATGCGCTGCCGTGCGGCAGGAAAAAAACGATGGTAGTGACGAATGATGCAGGATAAGCCGCGTGAACGGCCTCAGTTAAACAAGAACGGATTTACCTTTAAACAATTTTTTGTTGCCCACGATCGCTGTGCGATGAAAGTGGGCACCGATGCCATTCTGCTTGGTGCCTGGGCGCCGGTCGCCGGAGTCAGACGCATTCTGGATATTGGCAGCGGCAGCGGGTTAATCGCGCTGATGCTGGCGCAGCGTACGCCGTCACAGGTTCAAATCGATGCGGTGGAGTCAGAACCTGAAGCCGCACAGCAGGCGCAGGAGAATGTGCAGCGATCACCGTGGCCTGAACGTATTCAGGTTCATCAGCAGGATATCGCCAGTTGGGCTGAGCAGTGCGATAAACGTTACTCGCTGATTGTCAGCAATCCCCCTTATTTCGCGCCGGGCGTAGCCTGTTCTACCGTGGCACGGGACAACGCACGCGCGACGGCCTCGCTCGATCATCAGACGCTGCTACGCAGTGCAGCCTTATTAATTGAAGAAGAGGGGATGTTCTGCGTGGTGCTGCCCGTCGATATTGGGCAGACATTTATCACCCTGGCGCAGGCCGATGGCTGGCATCTGCGTTTCCGGCTGGACGTGGCGGAATATGCTCATCGTCCGCCACACCGCGTCGTACTGGGTCTGTCGCCGCAGGCTGGGGAAACGCTGCTGGAGCGTCTCGCAATCCGCGCACCGGACACCCGCTATTCCGATGAGTGGTGTAGCCTGACGCAGAGCTTTTACCTCTTCATGTAACCCGGCGGGGTCAGAATAGTTGGCAGCGCTTCTGGCAGTAAGTCCGGACAGTCGCGGATATAGTGCAGGCCGCGACTCTCTTTTCGCTCCAGCGCGCAGCGCACCATCAGGTCAGCGACCTGCACCAGATTCCGCAGCTCCAGCAGATTATTGGAGAGGCGGAAATGGCGGTAATATTCATCAATTTCCTGCTGAAGCAGGTTGATACGACGCAACGCCCGTTCCAGCCGCCGGGTGGTGCGGACGATTCCCATATAATCCCACATGAACAGACGCAACTCGTGCCAGTTATGCTGGATCACTACGCGTTCATCGGCGTCATCAACCTGACTCTCATCCCATGCGGGAAGGGCTGTGACGGCTTCAATGCCGGGCAGGGTACGCATCAGCTCCTCTGACGCGGACCAGCCATACACCAGACACTCCAGCAGCGAATTGGAGGCCATGCGGTTAGCGCCATGCAGGCCGGTATAACTCACTTCACCAATGGCATACAGGCCACTGACGTCGGTCTGACCGTGCTGATCGACGACGACGCCACCGCAGGTGTAATGCGCAGCGGGTACAATCGGAATCGGCTCTTTGGTCAGGTCAAAGCCAAAGGTCAGCAACTTCTCATAAATCATCGGGAAGTGTGCACGCACAAACTCTTCAGGCTGGTGGCTGATATCCAGGTACATACAGTCGACACCCAGGCGTTTCATCTCGTGGTCGATAGCGCGGGCAACAATATCACGCGGGGCCAGTTCGGCGCGCTCATCGAAATCGGGCATGAAACGGCTGCCATCAGGACGTAACAGCCAGGCACCTTCTCCGCGTAACGCTTCGGTTAACAGGAAATTCTGCGCCTGAGGATGAAACAGGCAGGTCGGATGGAACTGGTTAAATTCCAGATTGGCCACCCGGCAACCCGCTCGCCACGCCATCGCGATGCCATCGCCGGAGGCGATGTCAGGGTTAGTGGTATATTGATAGACTTTGGCGGCCCCACCGGTTGCAACGACGACGGCCCGCGCCCGACAGGTTTCGACCTGCTCGCGATTGCGATTCCAGATCCACGCACCTACCACCCGGCGAGCGCCAGGCAGGCCGATTTTATCTGAAAGAATCAGATCGACCGCGTTAGTGCGCTCCAGAATCCGGATGTTAGGGTGGCTTAATGCCTGGCTCACCAGCGTGGTTTCTACCGCGTGGCCGGTGGCGTCAGCACTGTGCAGAATACGACGATGACTGTGGCCGCCTTCGCGAGTCAGGTGATAGCGCATGTCACCCGCCGCCTGTGGATCGAGATCAAACGCAACGCCGTTGTCGATCAGCCACTGCACGCAATGCCGGGCATTACTGGCAATAAACGACACGGCTTCACGGTCACATAAGCCCGCGCCGGCAATCAGGGTATCTTCGATATGTGATTCGATGCTGTCCGTCTCATCAAATACCGCAGCAATACCGCCCTGCGCATAAAGGGTTGACCCTTCATTGACCTGCGCTTTACTGAGAACGATCACCTGATACTGTTTTGCCAGCCGTAACGCCAGCGACAGTCCAGCTGCACCGCTGCCCACAATCAACACATCACACTGACAATCCGGGTTCGCATTCATCATAATGTTTAATTTACTAAACAAGACCAGACCTGAGCATAAGCTTAACAGGGGGGTCTGTGAAGTATTTTAAACATCACATGTACGCGTTGATCTGATGATTGCCTAAAGTCACCTATAATCAGTAAGTTAAAAACGTGCCACTTTAGCCGTGGTTTTTTATAGCAAACTTATCAACCCTGAAGGATTTAATGATGAAAAAGCTGTTGTCATAGGTTACTCTGCCTGCGATTTACGCTCCTGACACTGAACGAAAACGAACAACCTGTGTTATCGCCATCGGAGCGGTAAATATCACGGCGGGAAGTGAACTTCGCACCACATCACAACTCTAAGCGCATGCTTGCTCAGAAACATGAGATGTGCTGGCAGTTACTTTTATGCATATGAAAAATTTGGGGAGACATTACCTCGGATGAGCGAGCAGTTAACGGATCAGGTCCTTGTCGAGCGGGTACAGAAGGGAGATCAAAAAGCGTTCAACTTACTGGTGATCCGTTACCAGCATAAAGTGGCGAGTTTGGTTTCACGCTATGTTCCCTCGGGCGACGTGCCTGATGTAGTACAGGAATCGTTTATTAAAGCGTATCGCGCACTGGACTCTTTCCGGGGCGATAGCGCGTTTTATACCTGGCTGTACCGCATTGCGGTAAACACAGCGAAAAATTACCTGGTTGCTCAGGGGCGTCGTCCGCCATCCAGTGATGTGGATGCCATTGACGCAGAAAATTTCGAAAGTGCGGGTGCATTAAAAGAAATTTCGAACCCTGAGAACTTAATGTTGTCTGATGAATTGAAACAAATTGTCTTTCGTACCATCGAGGCGCTACCCGAGGACTTGCGTATGGCAATCACCCTCAGGGAACTGGACGGTCTGAGTTATGAAGAAATTGCCGTCATTATGGATTGCCCGGTAGGCACTGTTCGATCACGTATCTTTCGTGCGCGAGAGGCCATTGATAACAAAGTTCAACCGCTTATCCAACGTTAGTGATAACGGCTACTGGAAGGGTACATAGGCATGCAGAAAGAAAAACTTTCCGCTTTAATGGATGGTGAGACCTTAGATAACGAGCTGTTTTCCGCCTTGTCTAAGGACGCAGAACTACAGAAAAGCTGGGCGGGCTATCACCTTATTCGCGATACCATGCGCGGTGATGTGGGCGATGTCCTGCATTTTGATATCTCTGCGCGTGTCGCTGCTGCTATCGAAAAAGAACCGTTGCGTACGGTTACCACGCTGATCCCTGAAGCTCAGCCAGAACCTTCCCGCTGGGAAAAAATGCCGTTCTGGAAAAAAGCGCGTCCGTGGGCTGCGCAACTGACTCAGGTGGGCGTAGCTGCCTGTGTATCACTGGCCGTGATCGTGGGTGTTCAGCACTACAACCAGCCGCAGGGTAGCGCCACGCAGACGTCTGACTCTCCGGTGTTCAATACGCTGCCGATGATGGGTAAAGCCTCACCGGTGAGCCTGGGTGTGCCGTCCGATGCCTTTGACACCAACAGCTCAAATCAGCAGGTTCAGGATCAGCGTCGTCGCGTGAACGCCATGCTGCAGGACTATGAACTGCAACGTCGTCTGCATGCTGATCAGCTCCAGTTTGAAACCAATGCGCCAAAACAGGCGCAGGTTGATGTTCCCGGAAACCAGTCATTAGGACAGCAGCAGCAGTAATGAAGCCGTTTTGGTATGCTGTTAGCCTGCTGACAGGCAGCCTGTTTTGGTCATCTGCCGCCCCGGCGCAACCTACTGCGTCCGGGGCGCTATTGCAGCAGATGGAGCAGGCAAGTCAGAACCTCAATTACGAATTTGCTTATATCAACGTCTCGCGCATCGGCATTGAATCACTGCGTTATCGTCATGCTGTGATCGATAACCGGATATTCGCGCAGCTGTTGCAGATGGACGGGCCACGTCGGGAAGTGATCCAGCGTGGCAACGATATCAGCTACTTCGAACCCGGCCTTGATCCTTTCTCGCTTCCTGGCAATCACATTATTGACGCTTTGCCGTCGGTGATTTTTGCTGATTTCACCAAACTCGCCACTGCCTACGATTTTATTACCGTGGGTCGCTCGCGCATTGCCGATCAGATGTGTGATGTGCTGCGCATCGTGTCACGCGATGGCACCCGTTACAGCTATGTGGTCTGGCTGGATGTCGATACCAAGCTGCCGCTACGTATCGACCTGCTCGATCGTGACGGTGAAACGCTGGAGCAGTTCCGCGTCATCAGCTTTGCGGTGGATGAAGGGGTGCGCAATCTGATGCAGGGGCTGGAGAAAGCGAATCTTCCACCGTCGCTGTCCGTGCCGAAAGGGGACGCGGTTACCGTCGCCTGGCAGCCAGGCTGGATACCCGCAGGCATGTCGCTGGTGTCGCAGAATCGTCGCACGCTGCCGGGGCTAAACAAAAATATTGAGTCGAAGCTCTACAGCGATGGTCTGTTTAGTTTCGCGATCAACGTGACGCCAGCCGATAAAACCAGTACAACGCAGACATTGCGCACTGGGCGTCGTACGGTCCAGACCGTTGTGCGCAATAATAACGAAATTGCGGTGATCGGTGAATTACCGCCCTCAACCGCAAAACGTATTGCGGACAGCATCGATCTGGGGTCACAAAAATGATGAGAGAATGGGCCACCGTAGTGGCATGGCAGGATGGCATTGCCACACTGCACACCGAAGCAAAAACGTCCTGCAACAGCTGTCAGGCACGTAAAGGCTGTGGCAGCCATATGCTGAATAAACTCGGTCCGAAGAATGCTCACGTGATGCAGATTGCCAGCAGCAAGCCACTGCAGCCAGGACAGCGCATTGAGCTAGGCATCAAAGAGAGCAGCCTGCTGGGTTCGGCGCTGCTGGTCTACATGACGCCGCTGTTTGGCCTGTTCGTGGTTGCTGGCCTGTTTCAGTCGCTGTTCAGCAGCGATCTGGCGGCTGCCTGTGGCGCACTGCTGGGCGGCATCGGCGGTTTTATTGTCGCGAAAGGCGTTTCGATGAAATTTGGCGATCGCGAAGCCTTCCAGCCGGTCATTCTGAACATCGCTCTACCTCCCGATGCGCTGCGTGTTGAAAGCGAAGCGTAATGTACGTCCAGGCCGCGCATCCCGCGGCCTTCGTCTGTTCTGCCTTGCGCAGATACCTGTTTCGCTTCCACCACGTTCCATTCTTTTATGCGCGGCGTTAACAGTGTAATATGCGTCGTCATTAATGAGGCTGACAGGATTGTGGGTAAAGAGCGATCTTCCTGAATGTGTCTGTGCTCAGATTTTCAACTGAATTTTAAGCGAAGATATCCCTATAAATGAAGCACATAAGAAATTTCTCCATCATCGCTCATATCGACCATGGTAAATCTACGCTCTCTGACCGCCTTATTCAGATCTGCGGTGGCCTCTCTGACCGTGAAATGGCTGCGCAGGTTCTTGACTCTATGGATCTGGAGCGTGAGCGTGGCATTACTATCAAAGCACAGAGCGTCACACTCGATTACCACGCGAAAGACGGCGAAACTTACCAGCTCAATTTCATCGATACTCCGGGCCACGTAGACTTCTCTTATGAAGTTTCCCGCTCACTGGCTGCCTGCGAAGGTGCATTGCTGGTGGTGGATGCGGGTCAGGGTGTTGAAGCGCAGACACTGGCGAACTGCTACACCGCGATGGAGATGGATCTGGAAGTAGTGCCGGTTCTGAACAAAATTGACCTGCCGGCCGCCGATCCCGATCGCGCTGCGCAGGAGATTGAAGATATTGTCGGCATTGATGCGGCTGATGCGGTGCGCTGCTCCGCTAAAACCGGCGTCGGCGTTCCGGACGTGCTGGAACGCTTAGTGCGCGATATTCCGCCGCCGGAAGGCGATCCGGAAGGTCCGCTGCAGGCGCTGATTATCGATTCCTGGTTTGATAACTATCTGGGCGTTGTCTCGCTGGTGCGTGTGAAAAACGGCACCATGCGTAAAGGTGACAAGATTAAAGTTCTCAGCACAGGCCAGGTTTATAACGCTGACCGCCTGGGTATCTTTACCCCAAAACGTGTCGACCGTAATGAACTGAACTGCGGTGAAGTCGGCTGGCTGGTCTGCGCCATTAAAGATATCCTCGGCGCACCGGTGGGCGATACCCTGACCACCGCACGCAACCCGGCAGACAAAGCGCTGCCAGGCTTTAAAAAAGTGAAGCCGCAGGTGTATGCCGGTCTGTTCCCGATCAGCTCTGACGACTATGAAGCGTTCCGTGATGCGCTCGGCAAGCTGAGCCTGAACGATGCCTCACTGTTCTATGAGCCAGAAAGCTCAACGGCGCTGGGCTTTGGTTTCCGCTGTGGCTTCCTCGGTCTGCTGCACATGGAGATCATCCAGGAGCGTCTGGAGCGCGAATACGATCTCGATCTGATTACCACTGCACCGACGGTAGTGTATGAAGTCGTGACCACCGGCGGCGAAATTGTTCATGTCGACAGCCCATCCAAGCTGCCGCCACTGAATAACATCGAAGAACTGCGTGAGCCGATAGCGGAATGTCACATGCTGCTGCCGCAGGAGTATCTGGGCAACGTCATCACGCTCTGTATTGAGAAACGTGGCGTGCAGACCAACATGGTTTACCACGGCAATCAGGTTGCACTGACGTATGAAATTCCGATGGCAGAAGTGGTCCTCGACTTCTTTGACCGTCTGAAATCCACCTCGCGCGGTTATGCCTCGCTGGATTACAACTTCAAACGTTTCCAGCCTTCAGACATGGTGCGCGTCGATGTACTGATTAACTCTGAACGTGTGGATGCGCTGGCGCTGATTACCCACCGCGACAACGCGCCTTATCGCGGACGCGATCTGGTTGAGAAAATGAAAGATCTCATCCCGCGCCAGCAGTTTGATATTGCGATTCAGGCTGCCATTGGCAACCACATTATCGCGCGTTCAACGGTTAAACAGCTGCGTAAAAACGTTCTCGCCAAGTGTTATGGCGGTGACGTCAGTCGTAAGAAAAAACTGTTGCAGAAACAGAAAGATGGTAAGAAACGTATGAAGCAGGTTGGTAACGTTGAGCTGCCACAGGAAGCGTTCCTCGCCATTCTGCATGTCGGTAAGGACAGCAAATAAGGATTTCCAATGGCTAATATGTTCGCCCTGATTCTGGCGATAGCGACGCTGATTACTGGCATCGTGTGGGTAATTGATCGTTTCAAATGGGCACCCGAGCGTCGCGCGAAACAGGCGGCGGCACAGGCTCAGACCGGTAACGCACTTGACAGCAAAACGCTGGCGAAAGTCTCTTCACAGCCAGGCTGGGTTGAGACCACCGCATCCGTGTTCCCGGTGCTGGCCGTGGTTTTCATCGTGCGTTCGTTTATTTACGAACCGTTCCAGATTCCCTCTGGCTCGATGATGCCAACACTGCTGATTGGCGATTTTATCCTGGTGGAGAAATTTGCTTACGGCATTAAAGATCCGATTACCCAGACGACGCTGATCCCAACCGGTCAGCCGAAGCGCGGCGACATTGCGGTATTTAAATACCCGAAAGATCCGAGCCTGGACTACATTAAGCGCGTTATTGGCCTGCCAGGCGATAAAGTCATCTATGATCCTTACAGCAAAACGCTGACGGTGAAACCGACCTGTGGTGATGATAAAGCCTGCGACACAGCGCTAGCAGTGACTTACACCGACGTTGAGCCAAGCAACTTTATCCAGACCTTTAGCGGCTTTGATGGCAACGAAACCGGCAACGGTTTTTATCAGGTGCCACAGGGCGATACCCTGCGCGGTGGTCTGCGCCTGGGAACACGCAAAGAGACAATCGGTAACGTGACGCATGACATTCTGCTGGTTAACGAAGCGCAGAGTCAGGCGGGCATGTATTATCAGCAGCCGGGTCAGCCGCAGGCGAGCTGGGTCGTGCCGAAAGGGCAATACTTCATGATGGGCGACAACCGTGATAATAGCGCCGACAGCCGCTACTGGGGCTTTGTCCCGGAGCGTAATCTGGTCGGCAAAGCGGTCGCTATCTGGATGAGCTTTGAGAAACAAGAAGGTCAGTGGCCAACCGGCGTGCGATTCAGTCGCATCGGCGGTATCCACTAATAATTTTGTCTGATTAACAGGCAAATCGGGTGGCCTCCTCAGGGAGGCCACTGCACACCAAACGGAACGTGCTGGACTGCCAGCCCCGTTTGGTATGCAGAGTCACAGACGCAACAAAGAACTGGAATCGCATGAACCCCATCCTGATTAACAAGCTTCAGCGCAAACTGGGCTACACTTTTACTCATTCGGAACTGTTACAGCAGGCCCTGACGCACCGCAGCGCCAGCAGTAAGCACAACGAGCGCCTGGAATTTCTGGGCGATTCTATTCTTAGCTATGTGATTGCGAATGCCCTTTATCACCGCTTCCCGCGTGTTGATGAAGGTGACATGAGCCGCATGCGTGCCACGCTGGTGCGTGGCAATACGCTGGCTGAAATGGCTCGCGAATTTGATCTTGGCGAGTGTCTGCGCTTAGGGCCGGGGGAGCTGAAAAGCGGCGGTTTCCGTCGCGAATCGATCCTGGCGGATACGGTGGAAGCGCTGATTGGCGGTATCTTCCTCGACAGCAGCATCGAGCGGGTAGAGCAGCTGATACTCGACTGGTATCAGACGCGCCTGGATGAAATCAGTCCTGGCGACAAACAAAAAGATCCCAAAACGCGCCTGCAGGAGTATCTGCAGGGACGTCATCTGCCGCTGCCAAGTTATCTGGTGGTGCAGGTGCGTGGCGAAGCCCACGATCAGGAATTCACCATTCACTGTCAGGTGAGTGGCATGGCCGAGCCGGTCGTCGGCGTTGGCTCCAGCCGTCGTAAAGCCGAGCAGGCAGCGGCTGAACAGGCACTGATAAAATTAGGTCTCGAATAGGTTTGTCGGGGTGACAGTGCCGGACGCTGAATCAATCACCCTCTGACAGCGCTATCCCGGCGTCAGAAGACGCTGAATGACACATGACTCAAATAGCACTCTTCGGCGCCGTATCAGGCGCTGAACAATTCAGGACTCGAATGAGCGAAAACGTTACTTATTGCGGCTTTGTCGCGATTGTTGGCCGACCAAACGTCGGTAAATCCACCTTACTGAACCAGTTACTGGGGCAGAAGGTGTCGATCACCTCGCGTAAGCCGCAAACCACGCGCCACCGCATCATGGGCATTCATACTGAGGGCAACTATCAGGCGATCTACGTCGATACTCCCGGTCTGCACATGGAAGAGAAGCGCGCCATTAACCGTCTGATGAACCGTGCAGCCAGCAGTTCCATTGGCGATGTAGAGCTGGTGATCTTCGTCGTTGAAGGTACCCGCTGGACGCCAGATGATGAGATGGTATTAAACAAACTGCGCGACAATAAAGTGCCGGTTGTGCTGGCTGTGAATAAAGTCGACAACATCCAGGATAAAACTATTCTGCTGCCGCATCTGCAGTTCCTCAGCCAGCAGATGAACTTTCTTGATATCGTGCCAATCTCTGCTGAGAGCGGCAAAAACGTCGATACCATTGCGGCCATTACCCGTAAGTATCTGCCGCAGGCCGATCATCACTTCCCGGAAGATTACATCACCGATCGCTCTCAGCGCTTTATGGCGTCAGAGATGATCCGTGAAAAACTGATGCGCTTCCTGGGCGCTGAACTGCCTTACTCCGTCACCGTGGAGATTGAGCGCTTCGTGACTAACGAACGCGGCGGTTATGACATCCATGGTCTGATTCTGGTCGAGCGTGAAGGGCAGAAGAAGATGGTGATTGGCAATAAAGGTGCCAAAATCAAAGTCATCGGAACAGAAGCACGCAGGGACATGGAAGAGATGTTCGAAGCGAAAGTGCATCTCGAACTGTGGGTAAAAGTGAAATCCGGCTGGGCAGATGACGAACGAGCGCTGCGCAGCCTGGGTTATACAGACGATCTCTGATTCAATGGAAGGCTGGCAACGCGCCTTTGTGCTGCATAGTCGTCCCTTCAGCGAAACCAGCCTGTTGCTCGACCTGTTCAGTGAAAACGAAGGGCGGGTAAGGGTGCTGGCCAAGGGCGCACGCTCGCGGCGCTCCCAGCTGAAAGGTGCGTTACAGCCTTTTACTCCGCTGCTGGTTCGCTGGAGCGGGCGCGGGGACGTCAAAACCCTGCGCAACGCCGAAGCGGTGTCGCTGGCTTTACCGCTCAGCGGCATTACGCTCTACTGCGGTCTCTACGTCAATGAACTGGTCTCTCGCGTATTGCAGCCGGAATCGCCCTTCCAGGAACTCTTCTTCGACTATCTAAACTGCCTTCAGGCATTAGCCTCAACGCACGGCAAGCCCGAACCGGCACTGCGCCGTTTTGAACTGGCGCTGCTCGGTCACCTGGGCTACGGCGTCGACTTCCTGCATTGCGCCGGCAGCGGCGAGCCGGTCAGCGACGACATGACGTACAGCTACCGTGAAGAGCGTGGTTTTATCGCCAGTCTGGTGGTCAATCAGCGCAGCTTTACCGGCCGTGAGTTGCACGCCCTGTGCGAGCGTGAGTTTCCCGATGCCGACACGCTGCGCGCTGCGAAGCGGTTTACCCGTATTGCCCTTAAGCCCTACCTGGGTGGCAAACCGCTGAAAAGTCAGGAGCTTTTCCGCCAGTTTATCCCAAAGAAAAAGCCCGAACAGGCAGATGAATAGCGCAGGGTATACCGACGGTTTATCGTTGCGCGGTACACTCAACATCACGATGGAAAAGAAGTGAGGATGGTTATGGCTGAGTTGCTGTTAGGCGTCAATATCGATCACATTGCTACGGTGCGTAACGCCCGTGGGACAAACTATCCCGATCCGGTGCAGGCGGCGTTCATCGCCGAGCAGGCAGGCGCAGATGGCATTACGGTTCACCTGCGCGAAGATCGCCGTCACATTACCGACCGCGACGTGCGTATTCTGCGTGACACCATCCAGACGCGCATGAATCTGGAGATGGCGGTCACCGATGAGATGATTGGCATCGCCTGTGATATCCAGCCCCATTTCTGCTGTCTGGTGCCGGAAAAGCGTCAGGAAGTGACCACGGAAGGCGGTCTGGATGTGGCAGGGCAGCAGGAGAAGATGAACGCGGCCGTACGACTGCTGCGTGACGCGGGCATTCTGGTTTCACTGTTTATTGATGCCGACCACCGCCAGATCGAAGCGGCCGTTGCCACGGGTGCACCTTACATCGAAATTCACACCGGCGCTTATGCCGAGGCACCCGAGGGACGAGCGCGTGACGCAGAACTGGCACGCATTCGCCATGCCGCGACCTTTGCCGCCAGCCTGGGGCTGAAGGTAAATGCCGGTCACGGTCTGACCTATCACAACGTGCTGCCGATTGCGGCGCTGCCGGAAATGCATGAGCTGAATATCGGCCATGCGATTATCGGGCGTGCGGTGATGAGTGGCCTGCCGGATGCGGTCAAAGAGATGAAGCAACTGTTGCGTGAAGCCCGCCGCTGATGGCTATTCTGGGACTGGGCAGCGACATCGTTGAAATTGAACGCATCGCCGGGGTGATAGCGCGTTCCGGTGACCGGCTGGCGCGTCGGGTATTGAGTCAAGCCGAATGGCAGCAGTATCAGGCGCACAAACAGCCGGTGCGCTTTCTCGCCAAACGCTTTGCGGTTAAAGAAGCGGCAGCCAAAGCCTTCGGCACCGGCATTCGCGGTGGTCTGGCGTTTAATCAGTTCGAAGTTTACAACGATGCGCTGGGTAAACCGGGGTTACGCTTCTTTCAGCAGGCCGCTGACGTGGCAGAGAAGCTGGGCGTTAACCACGTTCACGTGACGCTGGCCGACGAGCGTCACTACGCCTGCGCCACGGTAATCATTGAAAGCTAGCCGTGCAAAAGCACGAATTTATCCCACAGCGCATCGCGCGATTCGGTGTGCTGTGGGTCAGTGATAATGGTGTTGTCGATGGGGCAGACCCGCTGACAGGTTGGCGCTTCATAATGCCCGACGCATTCCGTGCAGCGGCTGACATCAATCTCATAGCTCGCATCGCCCAGTGAAATCGCCTGGTTCGGGCACTCCGGTTCGCACATATCACAGTTAATGCATCTGGACGTAATCAACAGCGCCATTTATCCCACCTGGTAACAACAGAAAAAACGCGGGTATTATACGCGCTGCTACTGATCAGACCAGCTTTTTCACCAGCGCTTCGCTGTGACGAATATGACTGGAGGCGCGTTCCGGATCGTTTTGCACCAGCGCCATAAACAGCAGATCGGTCAGGGCCAGTTGCGCCGTGGTCGAAGAGATCGCTGCGCTGCGGGTGCTCTGCTCTTCCGCCACCGTGTAAAGACAGTAGCTGGCGCTCTGCTGCAGGGTATTCGGTGTAAAGCCGGTAAACGCCACCACATCGGCCCCAACCTGAACCGCTTCCTGCGCCGCCAGATTAATCTCGCGCCGTTCCCCGGTATAGGAGATAGCGAGCAGCACATCGCCTGGCCCCATCGCCTGCACGCTGGCCAGCAGGGCGTGCATGTCCTGTTCCGCCACCGCATTAATACCAATCTTCATCAGCTTCCAGGAGAAGTCCTTTGCCACCAGGCCCGATGCGCCGATGCCGACCAGTAAAATGCGCCGGGCATTTTTCAGCAGTTGTAACACATCGTTGAGCTTCTCTTCGCTATTAATATCCAGCGTGGCGCGGATCGCCGAAAGCTTTTCGGTCAGCAGCTTTTCCCCCACCATTTTAAGCGGATCGTCGCTGAGAATATGGTTATGCACGGTAATGGCATCCTTGTCCGCCAGTGACTCACTCAGAGCCAGCTTAAGCGCCGGAAAGCCTTTATATCCCAGTTTCTGAGCAAACTTCACCACGCTCGACTGGCTGACGCCCGACTCTTCCGCCAGCTTTTGCGAACTCAGGTGACGTGCCCGATCGGGTTGCGACAGTAAAAAATCCGCCAGCCGGCGCTCGTTCAATGCCAGACGTGGATAAAGCTGGCGAATGCGCAGCAATGAACTCATGCCCAATCCTCGTAATTCAGGGATAATCAGTGAAGAATAAACTATTCATCGGGCATTGTAGTCATCGGAATTAAAAATGACCGTCATCGCCGTACCGCCTGATGATGGCTACACTACTCTTTATCATCCCGGAATCAGCCGTTAAGGAGAGTTGTTTGACCAGGGGAACACAACGTCGCATCGTATTTTTCGACCTCGATGGCACTTTGCATCAGCAGGACATGTTCGGCACCTTTATGCGCTATCTGCTGCGTCGCCGCCCGCTTAATCTGCTGCTGGTGGTGCCCTTACTGCCGGTGGTGGGCATCGGTCTGCTGTTTAAAGGCCGCGCGGCACGCTGGCCCATGAGCCTGCTGCTCTGGTCAATTACCTTTGGCCGCTCCGAGCAGACATTGCTGCGCCTCGAAGCCGACTTTGCCCGGTGGTTTCGCCTGCGCGTAAAAGCCTTTCCGATGGTGCAGCAGCGCCTGACGGATTACCTCGGCAGTGATGACGCTGACGTCTGGCTGATCACCGGATCGCCACAGTCGCTGGTAGAGCAGGTCTATTACGACTCCGCATTTCTGCCACGCGTTAAGCTGATTGCCAGTCAGATGCAGCGCGGCTGGGGCGGACGTGTGCTGGCGATGCGCTGCCTCGGCCATGAAAAAGTGGCTCAGCTTGAAGAGAAAATCGGCACGCCGTTACAGCTCTACAGTGGCTATAGCGACAGCAAACAGGACAACCCGCTGCTGTTCTTCTGTCAGCATCGCTGGCGTGTGACGCCGGCGGGTGAACTGCAACAGCTGGAATAAGTTTCGACACGCTCGCAGAGATCGCTATAATGCGCCGCTTTTCAGTCGCCCGGAGTGGTCAGCGTGAAACAACAAGATGAATACTGGATGCGCCACGCGCTAAGCCTGGCGCGCCGCGCCTGGGAGCAGGGTGAAGTGCCGGTGGGGGCTGTGCTGGTTCAGAACGACCGGGTGATTGGTGAAGGCTGGAACCGGCCCATCGGCCAGCACGATCCGACCGCGCATGCAGAGATCATGGCGCTGCGGCAGGGCGGTAAAATACTGGAAAATTACCGCCTGCTGGATACTACGCTTTACGTCACGCTGGAGCCGTGTGTGATGTGTGCCGGTGCCATGGTTCACAGCCGCATTAGCCGACTGGTTTATGGTGCGCACGATATTAAGAGTGGGGCGGCGGGGTCGCTGCTGGATGTGCTGGGCCACCCTGGCATGAATCATCAGGTTGAACTGCACAGCGGCGTACTGGCTGAAGAGTGTGCCGCCATGCTGAGCGACTTCTTCCGTATGCGTCGCGAGCAGCAAAAAGCGCTGCGTCAGGCGCAACGCCAGGGTTAGTTCATGGCGATCTTCGGTTCGACCGCCGGATAGCCCTTCGCCAGCTCGGCCTGGGCTTCAGCCTGCCGCGCCAGACGCTTCTCCTGCTCCTGCAGATAACCCACCAGGCTTATCTGATACTTGCGGATATTCTCCACGTAGTTATAGGCCTCATGCCCACGGGCATAGCCATAAGCTGTCTGAGTGTAGTAGCGCTTCTGGCTTAACATGGGCAGACGTAGCTTCACATCCGCCCAGCTGTCCGGATTACCGCCCTGGCGTGCCGTCAGCTTGCGGACGTCAAGCATATGGGCATAACCCATGTTATAAGCCGCCAGCGCAAACCAGATGCGCTCATCTTCCGGGATGGTCTGCGGCACCTTTGCCATCATATCCTGCAGATACTGACTGCCACCGCGAATGCTCTGTTCGGGATCGGTTCGATCGCCCACATCCAGGCTATCAGCAGTGTTACGCGTCAGCATCATCATGCCGCGCACGCCGGTCGGCGAGGTAGCCTGCGGGTTCCAGTGCGACTCCTGATAGGAGATCGCCGCCAGCAGCCGCCAGTCAATGCTGGTGGCGTACTTCTCAAACAGCGGCTTGATGTCGGGCAGCGTATTGTCGATGGCGCGCAGGAATGTGCGGGTATCAACATAGTCAAAGGTGCCGACGTGACCGAGATATTTCTCCTCCAGCCGTGCCATCGCGCCTTCTTCACCCATACCATTAAAGAAGTCGAGCATTGCTGCATTCAGGCTGTCGTCATCGCTGTGCCGCACATACCAGGTCACCGGCTCTTCATCGGTAACATCGAACGCCACCGCCAGCTGCGGATAGATGCGCTGCAGCAGAGCGATGGTCACCGAGTCACCAATGGTGTAGTCGAGCTTGCCGTCGGCGACCGCTTCCAGCAGGGCTTTAGGACTCTGATCGGTGGAGATCGCCCAGTCGAGATCGGGGAACTGATTGGAACGCGCGCTCTTCAGCGTGGACAGATAGGCCGATCCTGACGCAACCGTCAGCCGCCCCTTTAAGTCACCGAGGTTTTTAGGGCGTGGCTTATCCACGCGATAGACCAGCTGTTGTGAAACGTTGTAGTAACCTGGCCCGGTCTGATAGCGCGTCAGGCGTTCATTGTTGTAGTTCAGGCCAGCGGCCAGCAAATCGGCTTTATCCTCATCAAGGTCATCAAACAGATCGCTCAGGTTAGGACGAACCGTCACCTTCAGTCTGACGCCAAGATAATCGGCGAAGCGTTTTGCCAGCTCATAATCCATACCGACCGGTAACTGGTTAACTGTGTAGTACGTTAATGGGGAGTTGATGGTACTGACCCGCAGGACTCCCCGTGATTTAATCTGTGAAATCCTGTCCTGCCCACCCCCATACCAGGGAATGGATGGCCACAGCGCTAACGCTAATAGCACAGCAACCAGACCGATAAACAGATAATTAAATTTTAGGCGTTTCAAATAGTTATCTCTCGCTGGCTCTAAGGCCTCTGTCTTTTAAAGGCAGTATTTATCTTCTTTGAACTCCCAGAGCGAGGGGCATTTTGCGCAACAAAATCACACTGAGCAACTTTTATAGCAGCTTTTGTGCAAAATTCAGGCAAATCCGGGTTGCCAAAAATTGTGCGCAAACGGTTTCGTCGCGATGTCGCTTTCTCTATAATACGCCCCGTTTTCCCTGTTGCGCCCAATCAAGCGTCGCCCGGCGCCCTGACGAGAGACTTATTAATGGAAATTCTGCGTGGTTCGCCCGCCCTGTCGGCATTTCGTGTAAACAAACTGCTGACCCGCTTTCAGGACGCTCATCTGCCAGTGAGTGATATTTACGCTGAGTACATCCATTTTGCTGATGTCAGTACGCCTTTAACCGCTGACGAGCAGAGCCGCCTGCAACGCCTGCTGAAGTATGGTCCCTCTCTCGCTGAACATGCCCCGCAGGGACGTCTGCTGCTGGTGACACCACGTCCCGGCACCATTTCGCCCTGGTCATCCAAAGCCACCGACATTGCTCATAACTGCGGCCTGCCACAGGTACGTCGTCTGGAACGCGGTCTGGCTTTTTATGTGCAGGCTCCGCAACTGACGGAAGCGCAGTGGCAGACGCTGGGTACACTGCTGCACGATAGAATGATGGAGACGGTCTATAGCGATCTGGCGCAGGCTGAGCAGCTGTTTGCGCACCATACGCCGCAGCCGGTGAAGAGTGTCGATCTGCTGGGTGAGGGCCGTCAGGCGCTGGTTCAGGCAAATATCTCGCTGGGTCTGGCGCTGGCAGACGATGAAATTGACTACCTGGTGGCGGCATTTACCGCGCTGGGCCGCAATCCCAACGACATTGAACTCTATATGTTTGCGCAGGCGAACTCTGAGCACTGTCGTCACAAGATCTTCAACGCCGACTGGATTATCGACGGCAAGAAACAGCCGAAGTCGCTGTTCAAGATGATCAAAAACACCATGGAGCAGACGCCGGACTTCGTGCTGTCGGCTTATAAAGATAACGCCGCCGTGATGGAAGGGTCAGAAGTCGGCCGCTTCTTTGCTGACGCCGGCGAGAGCGAATACCGCTGGCATCAGGAAGCCGCGCACATCCTGATGAAGGTGGAAACGCACAACCATCCAACGGCTATTTCGCCGTGGCCAGGTGCCGCGACCGGTTCCGGTGGTGAGATCCGTGATGAAGGCGCAACCGGACGTGGCTCCAAGCCCAAAGCGGGCCTGGTTGGATTCTCGGTCTCTAACCTGCGCATCCCGGGCTTTGAACAGCCGTGGGAAGAGGACTTCGGCAAACCAGCCCGCATCGTCAGCGCGCTGGAGATCATGACCGACGGCCCCCTGGGTGGCGCTGCGTTTAACAATGAATTTGGTCGTCCGGCACTGAATGGCTATTTCCGTACCTATGAAGAGCAGGTCACCAGCCACAACGGCACCGAGCTGCGCGGCTATCACAAGCCAATTATGCTGGCGGGCGGTATCGGTAACATCCGTGCCGATCACGTGCAGAAAGGCGAAATCACCGTCGGCGCTAAGCTGGTGGTGCTGGGTGGACCGGCTATGAACATCGGCCTGGGCGGCGGCGCAGCATCATCCATGGCTTCGGGCCAGTCGGATGCCGATCTCGACTTCGCCTCTGTTCAGCGAGATAACCCGGAAATGGAACGTCGTTGCCAGGAAGTGATCGACCGCTGCTGGCAGCTGGGCGATGAGAACCCGATTCTGTTTATTCACGACGTAGGCGCGGGCGGCCTTTCCAACGCCATGCCGGAGCTGGTCAGCGATGGTGGCCGCGGTGGCCGGTTTAACCTGCGTGATATCCTGAGTGACGAGCCAGGCATGAGCCCACTAGAAGTCTGGTGTAACGAATCACAGGAACGTTATGTGATGGCTGTAGCGCCCGATCAGCTCGCACAGTTTGAGGCGATCTGCCAGCGCGAACGCGCTCCGTTCGCGGTGATTGGTGAAGCGACCGAAGAACTGCACCTGAGCCTGGAAGACAGCCATTTCGATAATAAGCCAATCGACATGCCGCTTGACGTGCTGCTGGGCAAAACGCCGAAGATGACGCGTGATGTGGTGACACAGCAGGCACAGGGTACCGAACTGCAGCGCGACGGCATTACGCTGGTCGATGCGGTGAATCGCGTGCTGCATCTGCCTGCCGTAGCGGAGAAAACCTTCCTGATCACCATCGGTGACCGCAGCGTGACCGGCATGGTAGCGCGCGATCAGATGGTCGGCCCGTGGCAGATCCCGGTAGCCAACTGTGCGGTGACCACCGCCAGCCTTGACAGCTATCACGGTGAAGCCTTTGCCCTGGGCGAACGTTCACCGGTTGCGTTGCTGGACTTCGCGGCATCGGGTCGTCTGGCGGTGGGTGAAGCACTGACCAACCTGGCAGCAACACAGATTGGTTCGCTGAAGCGCGTGAAACTCTCGGCCAACTGGATGTCTGCAGCCGGTCACCCGGGCGAAGATGCCGGTTTATATGCGGCGGTGAAAGCGGTCGGCGAAGAGCTTTGCCCGGCGCTGGGGATCACTATCCCGGTCGGTAAAGATTCGATGTCGATGAAAACCCGCTGGCAGGAAGGCACCGAACAGCGAGAGATGACCTCACCGCTGTCGCTGGTGATTACCGCGTTTGCCCGCGTCGAAGATGTTCGTCGCACCGTCACGCCACAGCTGCAGGCCGATCAGGATAACCTGCTGCTGCTGATTGACCTGGGCAACGGCGCGAATACGCTGGGCGCAACTGCGCTGTCGCAGGTCTATCGTCAGCTCGGCGATAAACCTGCCGACGTTCGTGATGCCACACAGCTGGCGGGCTTCTTCAATGCCATTCAGGCGCTGGTGGCTGAGCAGAAACTGCTGGCCTACCACGACCGCTCTGACGGCGGTCTGCTGGTGACGCTGGCCGAGATGGCGTTTGCCGGTCACTGCGGTATCGACGTCGATATCGCCTCGCTGGGCAACGATGCGCTGGCTGCTCTGTTTACCGAAGAACTGGGCGCGGTGATCCAGATCAATGCCGCCGATCGCGCGGCGGTTGAGCAGATCCTGGCGGATCACGGCCTTGCCGCCTCGACGCATCTGCTGGGCAGCGCACAGATGGGCGATCGCTTTGTGATCCGTGCCGGCGACAGCGCGGTTTACAGCGAAAGCCGTACCACGCTGCGCACCTGGTGGGCGGAAACCACCTGGCAGATGCAGCGCCTGCGCGACAATCCGGCGTGTGCCGATCAGGAACATGAAGCGAAGAAGAACGACAGCGACCCTGGGCTGAACGTGAATCTGACCTTTAATCCGCAGGAAGATGTGGCGGCACCGATGATCGCAACTGGCGCACGTCCACGCGTCGCGGTGCTGCGTGAGCAGGGCGTGAACTCACACGTCGAGATGGCTGCCGCCTTTGACAGGGCCGGTTTCACCGCCATTGACGTTCACATGAGCGATCTGCTGGCCGGACGTCGCGGTCTGGAAGCGTTCCAGGCACTGGTGGCCTGTGGGGGCTTCTCTTATGGCGATGTGCTGGGTGCCGGTGAGGGCTGGGCGAAATCGATTCTGTTTAACCCGCGCGTGCGTGACGAGTTCGAAACCTTCTTCCACCGTCCACAAACCCTGGCACTGGGCGTCTGCAACGGTTGCCAGATGATGTCCAACCTGCGCGAACTGATCCCGGGCAGCGATCTCTGGCCGCGCTTCGTGCGTAACCAGTCTGAGCGCTTTGAAGCACGCTTCAGCCTGGTCGAAGTGGCCGCCAGTCCGTCACTGCTGCTGGACGGCATGGCCGGTTCGCATATGCCTATCGCGGTGTCGCACGGTGAAGGCTTTGTCGAAGTCCGTGATGCGACGCATCTGGCAGCGCTGGAGTCGAAAGGGCTGGTGGCACTGCGCTTTGTCGATAACTTCGGCAAGGTGACAGAAACCTATCCGGCTAACCCGAACGGTTCACCTAACGGCATCACTGCTGTGACCAATGAAAGCGGCCGCGTCACCATTATGATGCCGCATCCGGAGCGCGTGTTCCGCACCGTCAGCAACTCCTGGCATCCGGCCGAGTGGGGCGAAGACAGTCCGTGGATGCGTATTTTCCGCAATGCGCGCAGACAGCTGGGTTAATTTAATCCCCCTGAAATGAACAGGAGGCCAGCGTGCCTCCTGTTTTTTTTGCGCCGCTGTTGGCAAATGGCGACAACAGGCTTGTTGCGCTGTCGCTGTATGGTGACATTTATCTCATTGATTTTTAATGCGTGCTTCTCAGGCTGTATTTAGTGTCGCCTTACGGAGACAGATAGCCTGTGCTGATATAAGATTTTTCGCGCAGTCAGCGGGCGGGTCTGCTCAATTTGCTGAAAAATATAATGATTTATTTTATGGCATGGAACTTGCTATAATCATTCAGCTGCTCATTCACCTGTTTATGATTGCCCCGCTTAGCGGATAAGAGCTCATGAAGCCCGAATGACGCACCAAAAGGAGCCTGCCGTCCACCTGACCGATAATCGCTTGCGTTATCAAACACCGGACGTAACGTTGAGTAAGGCTCCACCCATTCTTACGCGATGCAACACGCGTCGTGCCAGCGGCAGGCCATTGAGCCTGCCGCTTTCTTTTGTTCCCCTTTCTTCCGCAGACATCTTTCTTCCACAGACAGAGTCCGCTAGCATCCAGACAGCAAATCTTAAGGAAGCGGCTGCGTGAAAAAATGGCGTTTATTTCCCCGTTCTCTGCGTCAGCTGGTGCTGATGGCGTTTGTTCTGGTGCTGCTGCCCCTGCTGGTACTGGCCTGGCAGGCGTGGGAAAGTCTCTCTGCATTAAGCGAACAGGCTGCGGATACTAACCGCAATACGTTTACCGATGTGCGCAGAAGTGAAGCGATGGCACGAACAGCGGTTGAGCTGGAGCGTAGCTATCGCCAGTACTGTGTGCTGGATGATGCCTCGCTGGCGCGCCTCTATCAGACTCAACATACCCGCTACAGTCAGATGCTGAGCTCACACAGCGCCAGCCTGCCCGAACTGCCCGCATTCCAGACCTTACAGGCGACGCTGCCGCTGCTGACGCCACTGAAATGTGACAATGGCAATCCGGTGCCGGTTGCCGCAGAGGCGCTGGATCGCTTCTCTGCGACGAATGCGCAGATGGTGCAGGACACGCGCGAAGTGGTCTTTTCGCGTGGCTTACAGTTGCAGCGCGAAATTGCCGATCGCGGCCAGTTTTTTGGCTGGCAGGCGCTGATTCTGTTTATCATCAGTCTGGCACTGATGACGCTGTTTACCGGCATGATTATCGGTCCGGTTAAGCGCATTGAACGGATGATCAACCGGCTTGGCGAAGGGCGGGCACTGGGTAACAGCGGGACATTTCGCGGTCCGCGCGAATTGCGCTCGCTGGGACAGCGCATCGTCTGGCTCAGCGAGCGGCTTCAGTGGCTGGAATCGCAGCGTCATGAATTTCTTCGCCATCTCTCTCACGAGCTGAAAACGCCGCTGGCCAGCCTGCGTGAAGGCACAGAACTGCTGGCAGACGAAGTCGCCGGCTCGCTGAATGCCGATCAAAAAGAAGTGGTCACTATCCTCGACAGCAGCAGTCGCCATCTGCAGCAGCTGATTGAACAGCTGCTCGATTACAACCGCAAACTGGCGGATGGCCCGATCGCGCTGGAGTCGGTCAGCGTGGCGGAGATTGTGGAAGACGTCGTTAACGCACACGCGCTTTCATCGCGCGCCAAACTGATGCAGACGGTCGTCGATCTTAAAGCCAGCCACTGCCTTGCAGAACCGATGTTACTGATACGCGTAATCGACAACCTCTATTCGAACGCCGTGAACTACGGCAGCGAATCCGGTACCATCTGGATTCGCAGTCAGCAGCAGGGCGATCGGGTCTGGATTGAGGTCGCGAATAGCGGCTCGCCGATCCCGCCGGAAGAGCAGGCGATGATTTTTGAACCGTTCTACCA
Source organism: Pantoea sp. QMID4 (assembly GCF_030270445.1). Taxonomy (NCBI): domain Bacteria; kingdom Pseudomonadati; phylum Pseudomonadota; class Gammaproteobacteria; order Enterobacterales; family Erwiniaceae; genus Pantoea; species Pantoea sp. QMID4. The sequence continues at coordinate 105,399 of NZ_BSXL01000001.1, forward strand.
GGGCAGCCAGCAGCGAAAAGGGCCGGTGAAAGGCAGCGGGCTGGGATTAAGTATCGCCAAAGATTGCCTGCGCCGGATGCAGGGCGATCTGATGCTGGTCTCCTGCGAGCAGGCTGACGTCTGTTTTCGAATTGAACTGAACACCACAGCCGGGAAAGTCTGACTGATGAAATATTTACCCGCTTTGCTGTTGAGCACGCTGACTACGCTGCTCCTCAGCGGATGTACGACCTCCCCGGCCACCTCCTCTTTGCCGTCAGGCCATCAGGTGGCGGAACCCGAGGTCAGAATCGCTGATTACCTGGCGACCCGCTGCAGTGACCTGTGGCCGATAGAAAATAGTACGGCGCTGGGCAACACCCTCTACTGGATGCGGGCGATTGATTGTGCCGAACGTCTTTCTCCCGCGGAGGCCCGTGCCGAAGCCCATCGCTGGCCGGCTGAGAACTGGTCGCGCGCCTTCAAGCAGGGCGTACTGATGTCCAACGGCAACGTGACGCCTGTTGAACGTCGTCGCTATGTTGAAACCCTGGACCGTTACAGCAGCGATTTCCCGCAGTCTGTGCGCCCGCTGATTCAGCTGTGGCGCAGTAATCAGACCGCACAGCTTGACCTCAGTGAAGCGCGCACCCGTTATGCCCATCTGCAGCAGAGCAGTGATACGCAGCTGGAGGCGATACGCCAGCAGATGGTGAAACAGCAGCAGCAGCTCAGCGACACGCAGCATAAGCTGGAGCGGCTGACTGACATTGAGCGCCAGCTTTCATCGCGCAAAGCGCCGGATGTGCCTGACAGCGGTCACGGCACGGCACTGCCGCAGGATGAGGAGCAATGATGGTGAGACAAGCGGCAAAATTGCTGCTGGTGGATGACGATCCCAGCCTGCTGAAGCTGCTGGGTATGCGTCTTCGCAGCGAAGGGTACCAGGTCACTACTGCGGCCAGCGGACCCGAAGCGTTGCGTCTGCTGCAGAAAGAGAAAATCGAGCTGGTGATCAGCGATCTGCGGATGGACGAGATGGACGGTCTGGCGCTGTTTGGCGAAATCCAGAAGCGCCACACCGGTCTGCCGGTGATTATCCTGACGGCGCACGGCTCCATTCCGGACGCGGTCTCTGCCACCCAGCAGGGCGTCTTCAGCTTCCTGACCAAACCGTTGGACAAAGATGCGCTCTATAAAGCGATTGATGAGGCGCTGTCACAGCAGGCGCCGGTCAGCGATGACCGCTGGCGCGAAGCGATTGTTACCCGCAGCCCGCTGATGTTGAAGCTGCTGGAGCAGGCGCACATGGTGGCGCAGTCCGACGTCAGCGTGCTGATTAACGGTCAGAGCGGCACCGGTAAAGAGATGCTGGCGCAGGCGATTCACGCCGCCAGCCCGCGTAACGGTAAGCCGTTTGTCGCCATTAACTGTGGCGCACTGCCGGAGCAGCTGCTGGAATCAGAGCTGTTCGGTCACGCTAAAGGGGCGTTTACCGGCGCGGTCAGTGCCCGTGATGGTTTGTTTAAAACCGCTGGCGGCGGCACGCTGTTCCTGGATGAGATTGGCGATATGCCGCAACCGCTGCAGGTTAAATTGCTGCGGGTGCTGCAGGAGCGTAAGGTCAGGCCGCTGGGCAGCGATCACGATATTGAGATTGACGTGCGCATCATTTCAGCTACCCATCGCGATCTGCCAAAGGCGATGGAGAAGAAGGAATTCCGTGAGGATCTCTTCTATCGTCTGAATGTGGTGAATCTGAAGATTCCGGCGCTGCATCAGCGCACAGAAGATATCCCGCTGCTGGCTAATCATCTGTTACGTCAGGCGGCAGAGCGCCATAAACCGCAGATTCGCAGTTTTTCCGTCGATGCAATGAAGCGTCTGATGGCGGCCAGCTGGCCGGGCAACGTGCGTCAGCTGGTGAACGTGATTGAGCAGTGCGTGGCACTGAGTTCATCGCCGGTGATTAGCGATGCGCTGGTGGAGCAGGCCTTAAGCGGGGAAAACAGCGCGTTGCCGACCTTTGCGGAGGCGCGCAATCAGTTTGAGCTGAACTACCTGCGCAAGCTGTTGCAGATGACCAAAGGCAATGTGACCAACGCTGCACGTCTGGCCGGGCGCAATCGCACGGAGTTCTATAAGCTGCTGTCCCGGCATGAACTGGACGCCAGTGATTTCAAAGAGTAGCGGGGCGGCGAAGTGATATCGGGAGGTTGACTGCACAGGCCAGAGGCATAATGGCTGCAGTCAGCATAATCTGGCAGCACTTGCGGCAACCTGAAGAAACCCGGATATTACCGCCCGACAGCGCCAGAAACATTTATACTTGATAAACCCTCTGACCATGGAGGGAGTGAAAAAGGGTCTGACATGAAAAAGATTGATGCAATTATCAAACCATTCAAACTCGATGATGTTCGCGAAGCCTTAGCGGAAGTGGGCATCACCGGGATGACCGTGAGTGAAGTAAAGGGCTTTGGTCGCCAGAAAGGGCACACCGAGCTGTACCGCGGCGCAGAGTATATGGTCGATTTTTTACCTAAAGTAAAAATCGAGATGGTGGTGGGCGACGATATCGTTGATACCTGCGTCGAGACGATTATGCGCACGGCGCAGACCGGCAAAATCGGTGACGGTAAGATCTTCGTCTTCGACGTGGCACGCGTGGTGCGTATTCGTACGGGTGAAGAGGATGAAGAGGCGATCTGATAGTCTTTTTATCAGCTCTTTATCAGCATAAAAAAAGCCCGCGCTGCGGGCTTTTTTTTATGCCTGGTAGCCGGATATTTTTAGCGGTGAAATCGAGCTGGCTAAGGGAACACGGCCAGATCGGAAAGGCGCTTAAACCCTCCCTGGCGCGGGACGCTTCCCTCTTCTGCCCGTGTTCCCTTAGCTTTGTGTTGGCTTGTTGCTGCCTGAACTTAATAGCAGAATCACATCCCTTTGTGCGGCCCAAACAGCTCGTAATGGATATGTGAATCTGCCACACCGGCATCACGCAGTTGCGCTACCACATGTTGCATAAAAGGCAGGGGGCCGCAGAGGTAGAAGTGGGTGTCAGGTGAGGTGAGACGTGCTGAAAGCGCGGTGATATCAATCAGACCCCGCTCGTCATAATGACCGGCATCTTCTACGGCAGGTTCGCGATACCAGACATGACTGACGAAATCGGCGAGCTGCGCGCCAGTAGCAATAACTTCTTCGCTAAACGCGTGCTGTTTGCCGTTCTCTGCGGCATGCAGCCAACTGACCGGCGCGCGGTGCTGGCTTGCTGCCAGCGCATGGAGCATCGCCAGCATCGGCGTCTGACCCACGCCTGCGGAAATCAGCGCTACTGGCGTGACAGGATCGACCTCAAGGAAGAAGTCACCGTGCGGCGCGGCGAGCATCAGCTCATCACCCACCTTGCCATTCTGATGCAGCCAGCCGGAGACGGTGCCCTGCGCTTCACGTTTCACCGCGATGCGATACGCTTTGCCGTTGCTGAGATGCGTCAGCGAGTACTGACGAATCTGGTGATGTTCGAAGCTGGCAGGCTGCAGATGCACTGTCAGATACTGACCGGGCTTAAAGGCGGCGACCGGGCCGCCATCCACCGGCGTGAAGGTAAAGCTTTTAATCACATCGCTCTGCTGCGCAATCGCGCTGATGCGAAACGCCCGGGTGCCACGCCAGCCGCCAGTTTGCTGCTCTGTGGCCTGATAAATTTCCTCTTCGCGATTGATGAATACGCTCGCCAGTACGCCGTAGGCCTGGCCCCATGCCGCCAGCGCCTCTTCGCCTGGATCCAGCAACTCTCTGATGGTGGCCAGCAGATTTTCACCGACGATGGCGTACTGCGCAGGCTGGATATTCAGGCTGGTATGTTTCTGCGCAATCTTTTCCACCGCAGGCAGCAGCGCCACCAGATTCTCCAGATTCGCGCCATAGGCGCAGAGGGCGTTGAACAGCGCTTCGCGCTGATCGCCGTTGCGCTGGTTGTTCATGTTGAAGACGTTTTTGAGCTCCGGATGGTGCGACAGCATGCGGTCATAGAAGTGGGCCGTAAGCTTTGGGCCGCAGGCGGCGATGGCCGGCAGGGTCGATTTAACGGTAGCGATGGTGTGGGCATCAAGCATAAAAGTAACCTCTCAGATAAACATGTATTTTAAATGCATCTTATAGCCGCTTCGTCTGCGGTGTAAATAACCCAATGAACTTTCTGGCTGTCTGAGTGGCAACTTTTTAGTGCATCATGAAAAACCTTCGTCACAGCCTGAAGAAAAATTGTGGCGTCTGAACGGGGCAAAAAGGGGCGAAAATGCCGTGCCAGCAGCCAGCCAATCGTTTGCGTAAAAAGAGGCGGTTCACCCTACCTTCACCTGTTAAAACGGTTTACACTGTGGGCCTTCGCCCCTGAAGGGGGGTAAATACCGTCTGAAAGTTAGCTGAGTCAGGAGATCCGGATGTTAAAGCGTGATATGAACATTGCCGATTATGATGCCGAGTTGTGGCAGGCGATGGAGCAGGAGACAGTGCGTCAGGAAGAGCACATTGAACTGATTGCTTCTGAAAACTACACCAGCCCGCGTGTTATGCAGGCACAGGGTTCTCAGCTCACCAATAAATACGCTGAAGGCTATCCGGGCAAACGCTACTACGGCGGCTGTGAGTACGTTGATATCGTTGAGCAACTGGCGATCGACCGTGCAAAAGAACTGTTTGGCGCTGATTACGCTAACGTGCAGCCTCACTCTGGTTCACAGGCTAACTTCGCGGTTTACACCGCGCTGCTGCAGCCAGGCGATACCATCCTCGGGATGAACCTGGCGCACGGTGGACACCTGACTCACGGATCACCGGTTAACCTGTCCGGCAAACTTTATAACGTGGTGGCTTACGGTATCGATGAAACCGGTAAAATTGACTACGACGAACTGGCTGAACTGGCGAAAACCCACAAGCCAAAAATGATCGTTGGCGGATTCTCGGCGTACTCCGGCGTCTGCGACTGGGCGAAAATGCGCGAAATCGCGGATAGTGTGGGTGCCTGGCTGTTTGTCGATATGGCACACGTTGCTGGCCTGATTGCCGCAGAAGTCTATCCAAGCCCGATTCCACATGCGCACATCGTGACCTCCACCACCCACAAAACGCTGGCGGGTCCGCGCGGCGGCATCATTCTGGCGAAAAACGGCAACGAAGATTTCTATAAAAAACTGAACTCTGCTGTCTTCCCCGGCGGCCAGGGCGGTCCACTGATGCACGTTATCGCTGGTAAAGCAGTTGCCTTCAAAGAGGCGATGGAGCCAGAGTTCAAAACCTACCAGCAGCAGGTGGCAAAAAACGCCAAAGCGATGGTAGAAGTGCTGATCGAGCGTGGCTACGACATCGTGTCTGGCGGCACGCATAACCATCTGTTCCTGATCGATCTGGTGAGCAAGAACCTGACCGGTAAAGAAGCCGATGCGGCGCTGGGCCGCGCCAACATCACGGTTAACAAGAACAGCGTGCCAAACGATCCGAAAAGCCCGTTTGTGACGTCCGGTATCCGTATCGGTACGCCAGCGGTTACCCGTCGTGGCTTCAAAGAAGCAGACGTGCGTGAGCTGGCTGGCTGGATCGCCGATGTGCTGGATAACATCAATGACGAAGCAACCATCGAGCGCACCAAAAAGAAAGTGCTGGATATCTGCAGCCGTCTGCCGGTCTACGCTTAATCGCTAACCTGTTGTGAGACAGCATAAAAAGGATGGCATCTGCCATCCTTTTTTATTGTTTGTCCCGCGGCGCTCTGCCAGAGTAGCGCCCACTCATGCTGCGAGGCAGCACACTTGCTTGAGGGAATATGGCAATCGGCTCCGCCAGATGGCTCGGATTGGGCTACTTCACTTACTTCTTCTGTTACGGCATCTATCTGCCATTCTGGGGTGTGTGGCTGAAAGGCACCGGCCTGGATGCTGAGAAAATTGGCCTGTTGCTTGGATGTGGTATGGTTGCGCGCTTCGTCGGTAGTCTGCTTATCGCCTCGCAGGTTAAGAATCCCGGCCGGTTGATTACGGCGCTGCGTCTGCTGGCGTTGATGACCTGCCTGTTCGCCGCCGGTTTCTGGATAGGTGAGCAGTGGATGTGGCTGCTGACTGTGATGATCGGCTTTAACCTCTTCTTCTCGCCGCTGGTGCCGCTCAGCGATGCGCTGGCCGCTACCTGGACACAGCAGATTGGGCTGGCATATGGGCCGGTGCGGCTGTGGGGATCGCTGGCCTTTGTGATCAGCTCGGCGTTAACCGGCGTGCTGGTCAGTGCTTACTCCTCTCAGGCTATTCTGCTGCTGCTTTCCGTTGGTGTCATCGCCATGCTCGCTGGCATGATGCTGAGACCGGCCACCCAGCCACAGGGGCATGAGCGTCAGAGTGCTGCGAGCGGCGGCTGGCAGGAATGGCGTGCGTTGCTGCGTGAAAATGCAGTATGGCGATTTATGCTCTGCGTGACGCTGCTGCAGGGCGCGCATGCTGCCTATTACGGCTTCAGCGCTATCTGGTGGCAGGAGAGCGGCTATTCCGCCTCGACGGTGGGTTATCTCTGGTCGCTGGGCGTGGTGGCGGAAATTATCGTGTTCGCTCTGAGCAGCCGCCTGTTCCGCCGCTGGAGTGCGCGTGACCTGCTGCTGCTTTCAGGCATCTGCGCGCTCATCCGCTGGGGCCTGCTGGGAGCCAGCACCGCGCTGCCGTTGCTGATTGTGGCGCAGATTCTCCACTGTGGCAGCTTTACCGTCTGTCATCTGGCGGCGATGCGCTTTATTGCGGCGCGGCAGGGGGCGGAAGTGATCCGGCTTCAGTCGCTCTATTCCGCGCTGGCGATGGGCGGGGGTATTGCGATAATGACCATGATCTGCGGTGTGCTGTTCGCGCATCTGCAGGGGCATCTTTTCTGGGTGATGGCACTGGTGGCGCTGCCCGCACTGTTTCTGCGTCCCGGCTACGACTCCAGTAAATAACGAATGCGCTGCTGATGATGCAACGTTAGCGGCAGTTCCGCATGCACCAGCGGCGGAGAGAACAAGGGCAGCGAGGTCGGGTAGGGCGAAATAATGATGTCGACGTCTCGTGGTGCACCATCCCGCTGAAACTGCTTTACGTCCAGGTAGGAAATATTAATCGGCAGTAGCGTGATCTCGCGGATCTGCTGCTCCACATTCTGCTCCAGATCGGCGTCGTCGCCGGTCAGGATCAGCACCTGCTTCTCCTGCAGTGCACTCTCCTGCATCAGCCAGGCACCGAAAATAATGGTGATTAAACTCACCTCTTCCGGCGTAAAAGCAACATGATAATGCTGTTCAAAATCCTGCAGGGCCTGCTGAGTCGTCCGCAACAGGCGAGGATAGAGGCGGCTGACATCCAGTGCTACGCTATTGTCGATCCCGATAGTGAAATGAGTGCGATCCAGCGCCTGCGCCAGATGCGGATAGAGCTGTTTGAGCAGTTCGTCGCGGTCAGCAAAGGCGATTTCTGCACAGGCTTCAAAGTCATTGATCAGTTGCTGCGTCGCGTTTATCAACTGCTGCTCAGCAGGATGGGTAATCGCGTCCACGACCGGCGTATAAATCTGGCTGAACAGCAGCGTCCAGAAGTCGGTTTCACTGACGTGCGGGGCAGGATGGCAGCGTTTTCGCCAGTGGTGTATCACATCTTCGGCGGCCTGCCGCTCAGGCTTCTGCTGCAGCCAGAGGGACTGCGCCTCACTGAACAGCACCGGCTGGCGCTGACACAACCCATACTTCATGAAAATCTGCAGAAAAAGCCGGTCGCGCTCGCTGAACTCGCGCTTCAGACGCAGGCTGCAGTGCTGAATCAGCGCCTGTAAATTGGTCTCATCCCACAGCGCTTTTTCAATCTTCATGGCCTTCAGGCGCTGACGCAGCGGCGTGGCAAAATGCTGGCAGACAAAGTCCTGCGATAAACGCAGACTGCGTCGCAGGTTGTGCAACAGACAAAGGCGCCGGTCCAGCTCTGTACCATGAAGACGAAAGCTGCCATCCACCATCTGGTGCAATTCCAGCTGGTGATATCGTTGTATCTCAAGGCCTACATCCGCGATATCCTGTCGGGCAACGGCAGGATCGATGCCATTCAGCTGGCAGATCTTTTCAAGCGTGAGCACGGGTGCGGGCAGAAACAGCAACAACAAAAGATGGCACTGACGCTGTGAACGGGTGAAGAGTGGTGCCAAAGGGGTAGCAGAACTCATCAATCAGATTTCCAGCTGGCTATTTTGAGCTAAGCGTAGTCAACCCGGTCAGTGCCCGCGCGGTTTACGCGGTTTATTTGCCGGAGGTTTAAGGCGGGTCACAAAATTTTGTTACTTATAGATTCTTTTCATCAGGAACGTTACTTTATAACATTATGAAACGCGCACTCTTTGCCTTACTGATGGTATTAAGTCCGGCTCTGCTGGCCCATCCTCACAGCTTCATCGACATGAAAACCGAACTGGTGGTGCAGGATGACACCTTCACCGGATTAAAGATGACCTGGACCATGGATGAGATCACTTCCGCCGACCTGCTGTATGACGCGGGCGAGGCGAAGCCAGGCAGCGTGGTGTGGAAAAAGCTGGCGGCAGGCGTGATGGCGAACGTACTGGGCCAGCACTATTTTTCTGAAATCTGGCACAACCAACAGCGGGTAAAGTTTTTGAATCTGCCAACGGAATATAATCTGTCGCGTAGCGGCCACAAAGCGGTGCTGGAATTTGTTCTGCCGCTGGCGGAACCCCCGACGCTGGCCGGGCAGCGCTTTGAGATCCTGACCTTCGATCCCACCTATTTCGTCGATATGTTCTATGACAATCCCGGTGCATTATCGCTGCCGCCGGCGTTGCAGACCCGCTGCAAATTTGCGCTCAATACGCCAAAACCCAACGACTCCCTGAAGCAGTATGCATTGTCGCTGGACAAAGCCGATGCGCCTGCAGAGGAGATGGATCTGGGGCGCCAGTTTGCACAAACGGTGGTTCTGACATGTCAGTAATCTCCACACCCCTGCGGGCTTCCCGGCTCTGGCCGCTATGCCTGCTGGCGGGGCTCTTTATCGGCGGCGCGTTGCTGGTCTGGCTTTACTGGTCGCAGATTTTGCTGCAAAGCGCGTTATGGCAGAAAGATCTGCACCGGCAGATGACCCAGCTGTTACAGCAGGTGGCGGAGCAGCCCAACAAGGCTGGCCTTTCGCTGGTGATATTCAGCCTGATATATGGCGTGCTGCACGCGCTGGGCCCGGGCCATGGCAAAGTGGTGATCGCGACTTTTCTGGCGACCCATCCGAGCCGCGTCAGAACCAGTATCAGGCTGACGCTGCTCGCCTCGCTGCTGCAGGGATCAGTCGCCATTGTGCTGGTCACCGTAATGCTGGTCGTGCTGAAGACTTCGTCGCGCCAGCTGCATCTCAGCAGTTTCTGGCTGGAGAAGGGCAGTTATCTGCTGGTGATGGGGCTGGGCGTGATGATCGGGTATCGGGCGCTGCGTTCGCTGTGGCGGGTGTTGCGTCCAGCCCCGGTATTTCGTGCCTTCCGGCCCCACCATCAGCATGATGAGCATTGCGGCTGCGGACATGCGCATCTGCCGACGCCGCAGCAGATGAGCGGCAATGTCAGCTGGAAAACCCAACTGCTGGTGGTGGTATCGATGGGGTTACGTCCCTGTTCCGGCGCGATTATGATGCTGCTGTTTGCCAAAGTGATTGGCGTTTATGGCTGGGGCATTGTCTCTGCTGCGGTTATGGCACTGGGCACGGCACTGACCATTTCGGCGATTGGCCTGGTGGTTCAGCAGGCGCGCTCGATAGCGCAACGGCTGGCACAACCTGGTGCAGTCTCAGGCATCTCGCGATTACTGCTGCCAACGCTGGCCTTAACCGGTAGCCTGATTTTAATTGTGGCGGGCATCGCATTATGGCAGTCAGCACAGCTGACAGCGGGCGGAGGAATTCGACCTTTCTGAATAAACGCAGCGGGAATTAAATTCCCGCGGTTATCCTTACCTCGTGAATTATCTCTAAATTCATCTCTTTATTTTTTCTCTGAGCAGTTTAGTGGTGAAATGACTATTCCCTGTCTACGCTATTAATACCAAAACGGCATTCCGCCGTCGGGATGATAAAAGTTCAGAACAGCTTTCTGTTTATTGCGAGGAGTATATTTCATGGCTGATACCCGTATAAATAATGGCTACACCGAAACGCTGGCGACCGGGCCGGCAGGATTACCGTTAAAACGTATTTCCTGGAGCGCGGTGTTTGCTGGTGTTATTTGTGCATTAATCGTTCATATCATTCTGACGCTGCTGGGCACAGCCATTGGTGCTACCACCATTGATCCGATGAAAGAACAGAATCCGCTGGACGGTCTTGGCACTGGCGCACTGGTCTGGACAGCCATTGAAATGCTGGTTGCGATGGCCGCGGGTAGTTATGTTGCCGGTCGACTGGCTCAGCGCGAAGGCGCATTGCATGGTTTACTGATGTTTGGCATTAGCACAATTTTCACTATTTACCTGGCTATTGCGCTGGCAACCAGTGTATTAGGTGGCGCGATGAATATTGTGGGTTCAGGCTTCCAGGCACTGGGTAGCGGTATTTCCGCCGCTGCGCCATCTGTGACTCAAATGGCAAAAGAAAAGCTGCAGGAAAATAATATTAATTTAGATAGTCTGCAGAACGAACTGGAAACCACATTACGCCAGACCGGTAAGCCGGAATTACAGCCCGAGAATCTGAAGCAGGACGCAAATAACGAAGCGCAGAATGCAGAAAACCAGGCTAGCAACACCGCGAACCATCCGCAGACAGCCGATACCGATCTGACCAACTGGCTAAAAGGTGTGATGGATCGTCATTCAGATACCCTGCAGGCAGCCGATCGTGACGCACTGAAAAATATCATTAAAGCCCGTACCGGTAAAAGCGATGAGGAAGTGGATCAGATCGTTGCGAAAACCGAGCAGAGCTATCAGCAGGCCGTCCAGAAGTACAATGAACTGAAACAGCAGGCTGAGCAGAAAGCACGTGAAGCGGGCGAAAAAGCCGCTGCTGCGACCGCTAAAGCGAGCTGGTATGCCCTGATTCTGCTGATCATCGAAGCCGCACTGGCTGGTGTGATGGGTATGGTGGGTCGCCGTACTCAGCCCCGTCAGGTGCTGGCACACGAACGTCGTTAATCATCATTGATTAGCAGGCAATAAAAAGGCGGCTGATAAGCCGCCTTTTTCTGTACTAAAACTCAGCGTTTTAACGCTTCGCTCAGCTCATCACGCATGCTCGACAGCATCGCTTTCACCACGCGCGGATTACCCGCGACCAGGTTACCTGACAGCAAAAAGCCGTGGTTACCGGTGAAGTCAGTAACCAGACCACCCGCTTCACGAACCAGCAGTTCACCCGCCGCAAAATCCCACGGCTTCAGGCCAATCTCAAAGTAGCCATCTACGCGACCCGCAGCCACATAGGCCAGATCCAGCGCAGCAGAACCGGTGCGACGGAAGTCAGCGCACTGGGTGAAGAGTTTGGTCAGGATGTTCATGTAAGCTGGCGCGTGCTGCTTCATTTTGAACGGGAAGCCGGTTGCCAGAACGGTGCCATCCAGATCGCGTGCAATGCTGCCACGCAGACGATAGCCATTCAGCTGAGCGCCCTGGCCACGTGAAGAGGTGAACAGTTCATTGCGCATTGGATCATAAACGACAGCGACTTCAGTGCGGCCTTTGATGCGCACAGCGATTGAAACAGCAAAGTGGGGCAGACGTTTGATGAAGTTGGAGGTGCCATCCAGCGGATCGATAACCCATTGAACATCCTGATCTTCACCCGCCAGTTCACCGCTTTCTTCAGTGATGATGGTATGTTTCGGGTAAGATTTACGAATAATTTCGATAATCAGGCGTTCTGCTTCGCGGTCAACATTGGTTACGAAGTCGTTGCTGCCTTTCTGGCTGGCTTCGACGGCGTCCGGGGTTTCATAATATTTGGCAATTAAATTTCCGGCCTTGCGCGCTGCGCGCACGGCAATGTTGAGCATTGGATGCATCGGTATCTCTCGCTGGATGTTAAAGAACGGGGAAAACGGCGCGGAGTATAGCAGCGTGTTCGGTAAATGTCCTGCTTTATGTTACGATTCTCCCCACTGATTTTACTGACCCGTTTCTGAGTATCCCTAATCATGTTGCAAAATATTCGTATCGTACTGGTTGAGACGTCTCACACCGGTAACATGGGCTCCGTTGCGCGCGCCATGAAAACCATGGGCTTAACCAACCTCTATCTGGTTAATCCGCTGGTCAAACCCGACTCACAAGCGATCTCCCTGGCCGCCGGTGCCAGTGACGTTATCGGCGACGCAAAAATCGTCGATTCACTGGATGAGGCAATCGCCGGATGCAGTCTGGTGGTCGGTACCAGTGCACGTTCGCGTTCGCTGCCCTGGCCGATGCTGGATGCACGTGAATGCGGCATAAAAAGTGTGGAAGAGGGCCAGCAGGCACCGGTCGCATTAGTGTTTGGTCGTGAGCGCGTTGGCCTGACCAACGAAGAGTTGCAGAAGTGTCATTATCACGTCGCGATTCAGGCCAACCCGGAGTACAGCTCGCTGAACCTGGCGATGGCAGTACAGATTATCGCCTATGAAGTGCGCATGGCATGGTTACAGTCGCAGGAGCAGGCCAGTCCGCCACCGAAGTATGAAGAATCGCCTTATCCGCTGGTGGATGATCTTGAGCGCTTCTATCAGCATATGGAACAGATGATGCTGAACAGCGGCTTTATCCGTGAAGCCAATCCAGGCCAGGTGATGAGCAAACTGCGTCGTCTTTATACCCGCGCCCGTCCGGAACGCGATGAACTCAACATCCTGCGCGGTATGCTTTCGTCGTTTGAAAAGCGAAAAAACGAGAAAAAAGAAGCAGATAATAGTTGAGTAAATTACCTGGTTAAATACCTGACTAATTTACCAGGTTAAATAGTTGACCAAATTACTCAGGAATGTCAGACTTCATGGCAACTGTTGCTAATCCTCCGATAACCGGACGCTATTGAGGTCGTACGCTATGAGACTGACATCCAAAGGACGTTATGCCGTTACTGCAATGCTGGACGTTGCCCTTCACTCCCATGAAGGTCCGGTCCCGCTGGCTGATATTTCAGAACGTCAGGGCATCTCGCTCTCCTATCTGGAGCAGTTATTCTCCCGACTGCGTAAAAATGACCTGGTTTCCAGCGTTCGTGGCCCGGGTGGCGGTTATCTGCTGGGTAAAGCGTCAGACACTATCTCTGTCGGCGAAGTGATTACTGCGGTTGATGAGTCGGTTGATGCCACCAAATGCCTGGGCAAAGAAGGCTGCCAGGGCGGCGAGCGTTGTCTGACTCACGTGCTGTGGCGCGATCTGAGTGTGCGCATCAGTGACTTCCTGAACAATATTACGCTGGCTGAGCTGGTGAATAATCAGGAGATTCTGGATGTGGCCGATCGTCAGAATGCGATCGATAATCGTCGCTTCCAGAGCCCGCGTTCGCAGGAAATTAACGTCAACCAGCGCGCCTCGTAATCCCCGCTGTTGCGGCCCTTACTGCTAACGCGGTCAGGGCCGAATCTGCTATAAAGACGTATGATTTTCTATACGGAGCTGTAGCGCAATGAAATTACCGATTTACCTGGATTATGCCGCTACCACGCCGGCCGATCCGCGTGTAGCCAGCAAAATGATGCAGTTTATGACGCTGGATGGCACGTTCGGTAATCCGGCTTCGCGATCGCACCGTTTTGGCTGGCAGTCTGAAGAAGCGGTCGATGTTGCCCGCAATCAGATTGCTGAACTGGTCAACGCCGATCCGCGCGAAATCGTCTTTACCTCTGGCGCCACCGAATCCGATAACCTTGCGATTAAAGGCGCATCTCACGCCCATCAGGCGCGCGGCAAACATATCATCACCAGCCAGACGGAACACAAAGCGGTGCTCGACAGCTGTCAACAGCTTGAGCGCGAGGGCTTTATCGTCACGTATCTGACGCCGGCGGCTAACGGCATTGTCTCGCCTGAACAGCTGCGTGCGGCGCTGCGCGATGACACCATTCTGGTGACTCTGATGCACGTCAATAATGAAACCGGTGTGGTTCAGGATATCGCCGCCTTTGGCGAACTCTGCCGCGAGCGTGAAATTCTGTTTCATGTGGATGCGACCCAGAGCGTCGGTAAGTTGCCTATCGACCTCAGCCAGTTACCGGTCGATTTGATGTCCTTTTCGGCCCACAAACTCTATGGCCCGAAAGGCATCGGTGCGCTCTATGTGCGGCGTAAACCGCGCGTGCAGATTGCCGCGCAAATTCACGGCGGCGGGCATGAACGCGGGATGCGCTCCGGCACCCTGCCGGTGCATCAGATTGTCGGCATGGGTGAGGCCTATCGTATCGCGGCAGAAGAGCGCGAAACCGAGACTGCGCGTCTGCAGACGCTGCGCGATCGTTTGTGGCAGGGTATCAGCGTATTGCCGGACGTTACCCTCAATGGCGATCCGCATCAGTGTGCGCCGAACATTCTTAACATCAGTTTCGCTGACGTTGAGGGCGAATCCCTGATCATGGCGCTGAAAGATCTGGCCCTTTCTTCCGGCTCGGCCTGTACCTCTGCCAGCCTGGAACCTTCCTATGTTTTACGCGCGCTGGGCGTAAGTGAGGAGCTGGCGCACAGTTCGCTGCGCTTCTCGCTGGGACGTTTCACGACCGAAGAAGAGATCGACTACGCCATTGCCCTGGTGCAGAAGTCGGTGACCCGGCTGCGAGCCTTAATGAAATCCTGATACCCGGTTAAAGTCCGGAAACTGCGCCAATATGGGCGCTTCGCTGGCAACGCCCGGCGGAATCTGTTATCAGGTCTCTGCGAAATACATTTAACATCTTATTAAAGCCGTCATAACAATCAGGCTGGATGAAACAGATAACGATTACGGAGCTTTTCGATGACCACACAACCGATGAACATTACGCTTAGCAGCCAGCCCGCCGATGCGCGCTGGGGCGAAAAAGCGATTCTGAGCAGCAACGACAGCGGCATGACGCTGCATCTCACCGGCGCGGATGCGCTGAATACCATTCAGCGTGCGGCGCACAAAATCGACAGCCAGGGCATCCGCCACGTGGCGCTGACCGGCGAAGGCTGGCACCTTGAGCAGTGCTGGGCATTCTGGCAGGGCTTCCGTGGCCCGAAAGGCCAGCGTCAGGTTGAGTGGCCCGCGCTGGGCGAACATGAGCAGGCGGAGTTTGATCGCCGTCTGAAAATCATCGACTGGGTCCGCAACGTGATTAACCTGCCTGCAGAAGATCTGGGGCCGGAACAACTGGCGCATACGGCCGTCGATCTGATCAGTGAAGTGGGCGGCAGCGCTGTGAGCTATCGCATTACTAAAGGCGACGACCTGCGCGTTCAGGGCTATACGGGCCTGCACACGGTGGGACGGGGTTCAAATCGCGCGCCGGTTTACCTGGCGCTCGACTACAACCCAACCGGCGATGAGAATGCACCGGTCTACGCCTGTCTGGTCGGTAAAGGCATTACCTTTGATACCGGCGGCTACAGCCTGAAGCAGAGCAGCTTTATGGACTCAATGAAGTCTGACATGGGCGGCGCGGCGACCGTTACTGGCGCACTGGCAATGGCGATTTCGCGTGGCCTGAATAAGCGCGTCAAACTCTACCTCTGCTGTGCCGATAACATGGTCAGCAGCAACGCCTTCAAGCTCGGCGACATCATTCGCTATCGCAACGGCAAATCGGTGGAAGTCATGAACACCGATGCGGAAGGTCGCCTTGTCCTGGCCGACGGTTTAATCGACGCCAGCGAGCAGAACCCGACGCTGATCATCGATGCTGCCACGCTGACCGGCGCGGCTAAAACGGCGCTGGGCAACGATTATCATGCGCTGTTTACCTTTGATGATGTGATGGCGCAGTCGCTGATGGGCAGCGCGGTAAGTGAGAACGAGCCTTTCTGGCGTCTGCCGCTGGCTGAATTCCATCGCAGCCATTTGCCGTCTAACTTTGCCGATCTCAACAACATCGCCAGCCCGTCTCATGCGGCAGGCGCCAGCAGCGCGGCAGCATTCCTGTCCCACTTCGTGAGTAACTATCAGCAGGGCTGGCTGCACATCGACTGTTCCGCCACCTATCGTAAAGGGGCGGTTGATCAGTGGGCGGCGGGTGCAACAGGTCTTGGCGTGCGAACCATCGCAAATCTGTTACTGAAATAAGAAGGGCTCAGCGGTGGCGGATGCCGCCGCTGTTCAGAGGGAAACTATGAACCGTCTTGAAGAGGTGCTGAAGCTGGCAGCCACCGAGCCTGCCCATCGGCCCGAATTTTTTCAACTGCTGCTGGAGTCTGATGTCTTTGTTCCAGGCGAAAGCACCACGCAACAGCTTGATGCCAGCACGCCCGTTGATCTGCAGCACTGGGAAAAAGAGGATGGCAGCAGCATCATTCCTTTTTTCACGTCAGAAGAGGCGATGAGTGAAGCGGTGAGCGGTGAGCAGTCCTGGCTGCGTCTGCCGGTCCGGACGCTGTTTGAAATTACACGCGGCGAGACGCTGTTTCTCAATCCCAAACTGCCCTCCGGTAAAGAGTTTACTGCAGCCGAGATCACCCATCTGCTGGCTGAAGAGGGCAGTGCGCTAAGCCAGCAAACCGTGCTGGAAGGCGGACAGTCCCTGCTGCTCTCTGAGGTGGCCGAGCCGCCTGCGCAGATGATCGATTCGCTGACGCAGCTGTTCAGTAAGCATAAACAGGTGCGCCGGGCGTTTATCGCCAGCATTCGTGAGCGGGCAGACGACGCGCCTAATCTGCTGATTGGTATTGAAGCGGACAGTAACATTGAGGCGATTATTCAGGCGGCAGGCAGTGTGGCTACGGACACGCTGCCGGACGATGCACCGATTGATATCTGTGAAGTCACTTTGCAGGACCGTGGCATCAGCCACTTTTTTACCGCCCACATCACGCCATTTTATGAGCGTCGCTGGGGCAGTTTCCTGCGTGACTTCAAGGGCAGTGAACGAATTATCTGACGTACTCAAAAAAACAGGCGGCTTGTCAGCCGCCCGTTTTTTATTTCGCAATCGGTAAGTCGTCGCGACTGCCCCATTCGCCCCAGGACCCGTCATACAGCGTGACATCCCGAGCGCCCAGCGCCGTAAGCGCCAGAATCAATACCACCGCCGTCACGCCAGAGCCACAGCTGGCGACCACCGGTTGTGTGATATCGACGCCTGCTTCAGAAAACAGCCTGCGCAGTTCCGCTTCCGGCTTAAGTTTTCCCTGCTCGACCAGCGTATTCCACGGCACATTCAGGCTGTTGGGAATATGTCCGCGATGCAGACCGGGACGCGGTTCGTCCACTTCAGCGTTAAAGCGATTGGCGGCACGCGCATCAACAATCTGTGCACCGCCTTCATGACTGATCAGCAGCACGTCCGTCAGGCGTTTAACCCGGCTTTCATCCGCGTGCGCTTCAAACTCACCTTCCGGCAGATTCACGTTGCCGGTTGCCAGCGCAAAACCGGCCTCTTTCCAGCCCTGCAAACCGCCTGCCAGGATCGACACCTGCGCCACGCCAAAGGTCTTCAGCATCCACCAGGCGCGCGGCGCAGAAAAGAGGTTGCCCTCGTCATAGACCACCAGATGCTTATCACTGCTTACGCCCAGCTCGCGCATCGCGACGGCAAAGGTCTCGGCACGCGGCAGCATATGCGGATAAGGGCTGGTGTGATCGGAGAGCGCTTCAATATCAAAGTAAGGCGCGTCGGGTAGATGACCTGCCAGATATTCAGCCTGGATATCGCGAACCGCTTCCATTCCGGGTGGCAGCATACGGGCATCCAGCACCTGAAGCCTCTCATCGTTGTCGTGCTCTTGTAACCAGTCGGCGGACACAAACAGTGGCGTTGTCATAACAACCTCATCTCAGCAATCTGTCATACCAGTGTCAGGGAATGTGCGCACCATCTCAAGAGAAGCGTTGATTAAATGCGAGCATTGATATGAAATTGCGCAGCGTAATCAAACGACACTCCCTGCGTCCCGGTGAAGGAACTACCATGAAAAAACGCACTACCCGGCTGCTGCTCAGTATGCTGATCGGTGGCTCGCTGCTGTCAGCGACCCTGTTACCCCTGCCTCTTCAGGCGGCAGAGATATCCGCAACCGCCCAGGCCAGCAAGCCGCTGACGATTATCGATCTCTCGGAACTGCAGATCGACGGTGCCGCTGCCCTGGTTTTAACCTTCAGTCAGCCGCTGGATGACAAACAGGATATCGCGCAGAAAGTCAGGCTGACCGACGACAAACAGGGCCGGGTGGATGGCGGCTGGGAGCTTTCCGCTAACCGTAAAACGTTGCGCTTCCGCCACCCCGAGCCGTCGCGCCACTTCACCGTTACGGTGGATGCGGGACTGCGCGCCGCCAGCGGTGAGACGCTCGCCACCGATTACAGTAAAAAAATCGCGTCCAGCGATATCCAGCCGATGGTGGGCTTTGCCAGCCGCGGTTCACTGCTGCCGCTGCGCATCACCCATGGCCTGCCGGTACTGGCGCTGAATGTTAACCAGGTTGATGTCGATTTCTTCCGCATTAAGAATGCTGGTCTGGCCCGGTTTCTCTCACAGTGGAATTACGGTAACAACCTCTCCAGCTGGCAGTCACAGGATCTGCTGAAAAGCAGCCAGCTGGTCTATACCGGACGCTTTGAACTTAATCCGGCGCGAAACACCCGTGAAAAACTGCAGCTGCCGATGAGTGACATTACCGCGCTTCAGCAGCCCGGCGTCTATCTGGCCGTCATGAAGCAGGCCGGGACTTATCATTACAGCCAGCCCGCCACACTCTTTACTCTGAGCGATATTGGCCTGTCACTGCACCGCTTCCCGACTCAGTTCGACCTCTTCGCCCAGAGTCTGGCAAATGGCCAGCCGCTTTCCGGCGTCAGCGTCAGGTTGCTGGATGAGAAAGGGCAGGTGCTGCAGAGCGACACCAGTGACAGCACCGGTCATCTGCGCCTCAAGGCGAACGAAAAAGGCAAGCTCCTGCTGGGCGTGCAGGGCGAGCAAACCTCGCTGATCGATCTGGCGCGTCCGGCGCTGGATCTGGCTGAGTTTCCGGTAGCCGGGCCGCAGGGCTATGACAAACAGCTGTTTGTCTTTGGCCCGCGCGATATCTACCGGCCCGGCGAAATCGTCATCGTCAATGCGCTGCTGCGTGATGCCGACGGACGCCCGCTGCCTACTCAGCCGATCAAAGCGGAGCTGGTGCAGCCCGACGGCCAGGTGATGCGAACCTTTGTCTGGCAGCCTGAAGCAGGACTCTACCAGCAGCGACTGGCGCTGCCCGCGTCCGCCATGACCGGCGACTGGATGCTGCGGCTCAATACCGGCGATAACCTTAAGCGCGAGTGGCATTTTCACGTTGAGGATTTCCTGCCGGAGCGCATGGCGTTAAGCCTTAAAAATGATCCTCAGCCGCAACCTGCTGGTGCCAGCGTTGAGTTCGGTATTGAAGGACGTTACCTCTATGGTGCGCCAGCTGCCGGGAGCACCTTACAGGGGCAACTCTATCTGCGACCGGCACGCGAAGCCGTGGCTGCACTGCCAGGCTACCAGTTTGGTGACATCACCGAAGAGGGATTAAAGCGCACGCTGGATGAAGTGGACCTCAGGCTTGATGCCAGCGGTAAAGCGCAGCTTACGGTAGAGAATCAGTGGGACCAGCTGCACTCCCCGCTTAACCTGATCCTTCAGGCCAGCCTGCTGGAGACCGGCGGACGTCCGGTCACCCGTCGGGCCATCCAGGCTATCTGGCCCGCTGACGCACTGCCGGGCATCCGGCCGCTGTTTGGTAATAAGGCAGTTTATGACTACCGCAGCGACCGCTATCACGATGAGCCTGCCGTGCCGGAAGAGAGCCTGGCCGAATTCGACATTGTCTATGCCAACAGTCAGGGCAGGAAACTGGCGGCAGACAAGCTGGACGTGCGACTGATCCGTGAGCGCCGTGATTACTACTGGAGCTTCTCTGACAGCGAAGGCTGGCAGTCGCAGTACGGCGACAAAGATCTGCAGGAAGATGAACGCGCCATCTCAATCCCGGCTGACGGCAGCACCAAAGTCAGCTTCCCGGTCGAGTGGGGCCACTACCGGCTGGAAGTGCAGGCGGGTGAGAGGATCGTCAGCAGCGTGCGGTTCCAGGCCGGCTATGACTGGCAGGACAACACCAACGGCACGGGTGCGTTGCGTCCCGATCAGGTCAGACTGAAGCTGGATAAAGCGGCTTACCAGCCGGGTGACACCGTGCACCTGCAGGTCGAATCACCGGCAGCCGGTAAAGGCTACCTGATGGTGGAGTCGAGCAGCGGCACGCTCTGGTGGCAGCCGCTGACCGTACCAAAGGGCGGCACCACGGTGGATGTGCCGGTGGCTGAGAGCTGGCGGCGTCACGATATCTACTTCAGCGCCATCGTGGTACGTGACGGTGATAAGGTCAGTGGTGCCACACCCAAACGCGCGGTGGGGCTGTTGCACCTGCCGATGGCGACCGAAGCACGTCGCTTAAACCTGACGCTTGCGGCACCCGATAAAATCCGTCCTGAGCAACGCCTGACGGTCAACGTTCACGCCAGTCGTGACGGCGGTCCGCTGCCAGAAAAAGTGAATGTGCTGCTGTCAGCAGTGGACAGTGGGGTACTGAGCGTAACGGATTTTAAAACGCCCGATCCATGGCAGGCTTTCTTTGGCCGTAAACGCTACAACGTCGATCAGTACGACGTTTTCGGTCAGCTGATCGAAGGCGGCGGCCGGCTGGCGGCGCTGCGTTTTGGTGGTGATGGCGAGGATGAATCGATGACGCGCGGCGGTAAAAAACCGGTGACGCGTGTCAATATCGTCGCGCAGCAGTTACAGGTGGTGACGCTGGATAAAGCGGGCAACGGATCGATCACGCTGCCGATCCCGGCCTTTAACGGTGAACTCCGGCTGATGACGCAGGCCTGGAGCGATGACAGCTTCGGTGCCGCAGAGCGCAAACTGGTGGTCGCGGCGCCGCTGATCAGCGAGCTGGCTACCCCACGTTTCCTTGCCAGCGGCGATACCGCATCACTGGCGCTGGATCTCACTAACCTGACCGATCTGCCGCAAACCCTGAAGGTGGATCTGTCCAGCAGTGGCCTGGTGGATCTGGCTGGTGCTGCCAGCCAGAGTGTGACGCTGGCTAAAGGTGCACGCACCACCTTACAGATTCCGGTTACGGCGAAAACGGGCTTTGGTGAGGGCGAGGTTACCGTACAGATTTCCGGTCTGAACCTGCCAGGTGAACAGATAAAGCCCGGCAGACAGCAGTGGAAAATTGGTGTCAGACCACCTTATCCGGCGCAGACACTGAACTTTGATGCCGTCATCAATCCCGATCAGCCCTGGGAGATAGCGGCGGCGGCGCTGACGGGGCTGGATGCACAAACCCTGAGCGGACAGCTGACGCTGAGCAATCGACCACTGCTGAATATCGCCAGCTATATCAGTGCGCTTTACGCCTATCCCTACGGCTGCCTGGAACAGACCAGCAGCGGACTCTGGCCTTCGCTTTACACCAGCCATGCTGAGCTGACCGCCATGGGGATCAAGATCAGCAGCGATGAGGCGCGTCGGGCCGCTGTCGACACCGGCATTGCCCGTCTGGCCGGGATGCAGCGAGCTAACGGCAGCTTCGGGCTATGGGATAAAGAGAGTGAAGAGGAGTTCTGGCTGACGCCCTATGTGACGGACTTCCTGCTGCGCGCCAGCGAGGCGGGCTATGCGCTGCCGGATAATGTGGTGGAGCGCGCTAATGCACGGCTGCTGCGCTATCTGCAGGATCCCTCGCAGATCAGCGGCGGCGGTGATAACAACGCCGCGCTGCAGTTCAGCGTGCAGGCTTACGCCGGACTGGTGCTGGCGCGTCAGCAACGTGCCCCGCTGGGTGCGCTGCGCGCCTTGTATCAGCAGCGTGAGAAGTCCCGCTCCGGCCTGGCGCTGATGCAGCTTGGCGTCGCGCTGAAGCTGATGGGTGACGCGCAGCGCGCTCAGCAGGCAATCATGCAGGGAGCTACGCTGACGCGTTCGGACAAAGAGTGGTATGGCGACTATGGCAGCACGGTGCGCGATCAGGGGATGATGATTGCGTTGCTGGCGGAAAATAAGCTGCAGCCGGATGTGCAAAACAGTCTGCTGCTGTCACTGTCCAGGGAGGTGAATGGCAAACGCTGGTTCTCGACTCAGGAAAATAACGCACTTTATCTGGCAGCTCACACTCTGCAACGTGCGCAGGGCGGCAGCTGGCAGGCGCTGCTGTCGGGTAATTCAGAACCGCTGCAGGGCGATGCGCCACTCAATAAAGGGCTGGCGGCTGACCGCCTGTTACAGGGCTTAGCCATCCGTAATTCAGGAAGTGCGCCGCTTTATGGTCGTCTGGATGTGACAGGCTATCCGCTGACCGCCCCGCAGCCGGAGAGCAATGTGCTTGGGATAAAACGTGAATACTTTACCCTGGATGGCAAAGCCGCCGATCTGAGTAATCTGCGCAGCGGAGAGTTGCTGGTGGTACGTCTGACCGTTTCGTCGAAACGCAGCATCAGCGATGCGCTGGTGGTGGATCTGCTGCCTGCCGGTCTGGAGCTGGAAAACCAGAACCTGGCGAACAGCAGCGCCAGCCTTGGCGACAGTGCGGATGCGCTGAAGGAGAGCATGGGCGATATGCAGCAGGCGGACATTAAGCATATTGAGTTCCGTGACGATCGCTTTGTCGCGGCGCTGGCGGTGGATACTTATCGTCCCGCAACGCTGGTCTACCTGGCGCGTGCGGTCACACCGGGTCGCTTCCTGATGCCGCCGCCCCAGGTGGAGTCGATGTATGTGCCGGAGTGGCGTGCCACCGGCATTACGCCATCGCAGCTGCATATTCAATAAGTGACGCAGGGCGTGGTAAACATCAGCACGATTAAAAAGCGGTGGCTCGCGCTGCCGCTTTTTTTTCTGGTGTTATGGCTGGCGATATGGGGACTGGATCGGTTGTTCCCGCTGCCGCTTAAACAGGTGCAGCCCGCGCGGGTCATTGTGGCCAGCGACGGTACGCCGCTGTGGCGCTTCGCTGACAGCAACGGCATCTGGCGCTATCCGGTTACACCCGAAGAGGTGGCACCGGCCTATCTGCAGGCGCTGCTCACTTACGAAGATCGCTGGTTCTGGTATCACCCTGGCATCAACCCTCTGGCCCTGCTGCGCGCCGCCTGGCAGGATCTGCGTCATCAGAGTGTGATTTCCGGCGGCAGCACCCTGACTATGCAGGTGGCGCGCCTTATCGACCCGCAACCCCGCACGTTGCGGGGTAAGCTGATTCAGGTGTGGCGGGCGCTGCAGCTGGAGTGGCATCTTTCCAAACGGGATATTCTGACGCTCTATCTTAACCGTGCGCCCTTTGGCGGCACGCTGGAAGGGGTGGGCGCGGCAAGCTGGAGCTGGCTGGGCAAAGCCCCGTCGCAGCTGACACCGGGCGAGGCGGCGCTGCTGGCGGTGTTGCCGCAGGCACCCAGCCGTCTGCGGCCCGATCGCTGGCCGGAGCGGGCGGAAGCCGCTCGCAATAAAGTGCTGGATCGACTGGCGGAATACCGCATCTGGTCCGCGGAACAGGTGGCGGAAATTCGTCAGGAGCCGGTGTGGCTGCCGCCGCGACAGATGCCGCAGATGGCACCGCTGCTGGCCCGGCGGCTGCTGTCGATCAGCCGCAGTGATAAAATTGTCTCTACACTCGATCCTTCACTGCAGCGCGAACTGGAAAGCCTGGCGCTGAACGTTAAAAACCAGCTGCCGCCGCGTACCTCGCTGGCGATGCTGGTGGTGGATCACACCACCATGGCCGTTCGCGGCTACGTCGGCTCGGCTGACTTTACTGATGACAGCCGTTTTGGTCATGTGGATATGATCGCCAGCGTGCGCTCGCCAGGTTCGGTGTTAAAACCCTTTATCTACGGCATGGCGCTGGACGAGGGACTGATTCATGCCGAATCGCTGCTGCAGGATGTGCCGCGTCGTTTTGGTGATTACCGGCCCGGCAATTTTGACACCGGCTTTCACGGACCGGTCAGCGCCAGCGATGCGCTGGTGCGCTCCCTGAATCTGCCCGCCGTTCAACTGCTGGAGGCACTGGGGCCGAAAAACGTCGCGGCGCGTCTGCGCAATGTGGGTCTGAATTTACGTTTTCCGCCTGGCGCTGAACCCAATCTTTCTCTGATTCTCGGCGGCACCGGGGCGCGCATGGATGAAATTGTCGCGGCCTACAGCGCCTTTGCCCGCCACGGTAATGCCGCTCAGCTGCGCTGGATGCCCGATCAACCATTGCAGCAGCGACCGCTGCTATCAACGGAATCGGCATGGATCATCCGGCGTATCCTGGCGGGGGAAGCGCAGCCTGCCGGTAATGGCAGTGTACCTGACGTGGTGCCACTCGCCTGGAAAACCGGCACCAGTTACGGCTATCGCGACGCCTGGTCGGTGGGTATCAATCCCCGCTATCTGATTGGCGTCTGGGTCGGGCGACCGGATGCCACCCCGGTGGCAGGCCAGTTTGGTTTTGCCTCAGCCGTGCCGATCATGAACCAGATTAACAGCGTGCTGATGAGTGGGACTGGACGACGTGACGTGCCGGTCGATCCGCGTCCTGCCTCGGTGACGGTCGCGACTATCTGCTGGCCTGGTGGTCAGCCGCTGGCCGCCGGAGACGAAAACTGTCGTCAGCGGCGGCAAAGCTGGGTTGCTTCGGATACGCTGCCGCCAACGCTGCTGGCACCCGGCCAGGAGAGCCTCAGCGGATTGCGCCTGAGTTACTGGCAGAATGCGCAGGGGCTGCGCGTTGCTGCCGACTGTCCCGGCGCCACCCGTCACGAACGGCTGGTCTGGCCGCTGCCGCTGGAAGCCTGGCTGCCGCCTCAGGAGCGGCGGGCGCGGCGTCTGCCACCTGTTGATATGCACTGTCCACCGTTACAGCAGGGCAGCAGTGCACCGCTGATCGTCACCGGCGTCATTGAAGGGCAAATTGTTAAGCCGCTGCCGGGCAACGCTGCACTGACGATCCCGGTCGCGGTGCAGGGCGGGCAGGGTACGCAGCGCTGGTGGTTCCTGAATGGTGAGCCTCTCATAACGCACAATGCCGCAGAGATGTCGCTGCATCTCGATCATCCGGGTGAATATCAGCTGGTGGTGATGGATGAAGAGGGCCAGCTTGTCTCAGTCACCTTCAGTCGGGGATGATGGTTTTCTGCGCTGAATCATAACTGAAGCGCGTCCGCTTCGACTCAGATCAAGAATTTTCAACAAATTAGGGATCTCTGATAGGCAATGCCGGACTCAGCCCCTATAATCGGCGCCGTTTATTAACCGGGGCGAACGCCACCGGTTTCTTCAGAACGTCAAGACAGAGGTCATCATGGCAATCGAACGTACTTTTTCTATCATCAAGCCAAACGCCGTCGCTAAAAATGTGATCGGTGCTATCTACAACCGTTTTGAAAGCGCAGGCTTCAAAATTGTTGGCGCAAAAATGCTGCAGCTGAGCAAAGAGCAGGCTGAAGGCTTTTACGCTGAGCACCAGGGCAAACCATTCTTCGATGGTCTGGTTGAATTCATGACCTCTGGCCCGGTTGTTGTTTCCGTGCTGGAAGGTGAAAATGCCGTTCAGCGTCACCGTGACCTGATGGGTGCTACTAACCCGGCAAACGCACTGGCTGGCACTCTGCGTGCTGACTACGCTGACAGCTTCACCGAAAACGCGACCCACGGTTCAGATTCTGCGGAATCTGCTGCCCGCGAAATCGCTTACTTCTTCGGCGAAAACGAAATCTGCCCACGTACCCGTTAATCGCCGGGCGATAAACGTTACAGCGGCTTTACAAAAATCTGTGCAGGGGAGGTCACTCCCGCCTGTTATCAGGTCGCAGATGTTGTACAATATTGCGCCTTCATTGACATCGCTTAATGAAGGCGCAATTTTTTCACCTATCCCTGAACAGCGCCATAACGTGTAACAACGAGGCCAGAGAATATTATGTCCGAACAGATTGTGACGTCCGCGTCCGCATCCCCTATTGTCGTCTCCCCCACAAGCCAGAAAATCAACCTGCTGGATCTCAACCGTCAGCAGATGCGCGAATTCTTCCTGTCGCTGGGTGAAAAGCCGTTCCGCGCCGATCAGGTCATGAAGTGGATTTATCACTACTGCTGCGATGATTTCGAGCAGATGACCGACATCAACAAAAAGCTGCGTAACCGGCTGATGGAGCTGACGGAGATCCGCGCGCCAGAAGTGGCGGAGGAGATGCGCTCTACTGACGGCACCATTAAATGGGCCATTCGTGTCGGTGACCAGCTGGTGGAAACGGTTTATATCCCGGAAGGCGACCGCGCTACGCTCTGTGTTTCGTCACAGGTGGGGTGTGCGCTGGAGTGTAAATTCTGTTCGACCGCACAGCAGGGCTTTAACCGTAATCTTCGGGTGTCAGAAATTATTGGTCAGGTGTGGCGTGCGGCGAAAATTGTCGGCGCAGCGAAAATCACCGGCCAGCGTCCTATCACCAACGTGGTGATGATGGGCATGGGCGAGCCGCTGCTCAACCTCAATAACGTGGTCCCGGCGATGGAAATCATGCTGGATGACTTCGGTTTTGGTCTGTCGAAGCGTCGCGTGACCCTCTCAACTTCGGGTGTCGTTCCTGCGCTGGATAAACTGGGCGATATGATTGACGTTGCGCTGGCCATTTCCCTGCATGCGCCGAACGATAAGCTGCGCGATGACATCGTGCCAATCAACAAAAAGTACAATATCGAAACCTTCCTGGCGGCGGTGAAACGCTACATTGGTAAATCTAACGCCAATCAGGGACGTGTGACCATTGAGTATGTGTTGCTGGATCACGTCAACGATAGCACCGACGATGCGCATGAACTTGCCGCATTACTGAAAGAAACACCGTGTAAAATTAACCTGATTCCGTGGAACCCCTTCCCGGGCGCACCGTATGGCCGTAGCTCAAACAGCCGCATCGATCGTTTCTCCAAGGTGCTGATGGATTATGGTTTTACCACCATCGTGCGTAAAACCCGTGGCGACGATATTGATGCCGCCTGTGGTCAGTTAGCCGGAGAAGTGATCGACCGTACCAAGCGAACGCTGCGTAAAAAAATGGCGGGTGAAGCCATATCTGTGAAGGCTCTCTAGAAGAGTGACAGAGTGCGTTTCCTGAAGTGATGACGCGTGGCAGGCTGCAGCCTGTCAATGTCAACCGGATGGAAACGATTATGCGTAACGGATTACCTGCAGTTTTACTGGTGCTGTTTGTTGTAAGCGGGTGTGTCAGCCAGCCCTGTGAACCCGGCGCTGAAGAGGTGCGTCTGCAGTTAGGGATGCACTATCTGGCCAGTGGTGACTATGCCGCGGCAGAGCGAAACTTTCTGCGCGCGCAGGCTGCCGCGCCCGAAGACTACCGGGTCTCGCTTGCACGGGCACGGCTGGCGCAGCAGCAGGGTAATCAGACAGCGGCGCAGGCACGGTTTATACTGGCACAGCAGCAGGCCCCGGATAATGGTTTTGTTGCTAACAATTACGGTGCGTTTCTCTGCGCTTTAAGGCAGTATGACGAAGCGCATCAACAGTTTAGTCGGGCAGGCGCTGCACCTCAGTTTGACGCACGCAATGACGCGCGTGAACTGGCAGGGTTTTGTTATCTGCAGGCGGGCGATGTTGCCGCTGCCCGCAGGACGTTACGTCAGGCCCTTGAGGCCGACAGACGCAAAGCGGATTCGCTGCTGTCGGAAGCTGAAAAGCTGATGGCAGATAACCAGCTGGCAAAGGTGCAGGTTTTGCTCGACGTTTACCAGCAACAGTTGCCCGAAACGGCACGAAGTCTGGTGTTACACTTACGTTTCGCCGCGCTACAGGGAAATGCCGCTGACGTTTCACGTTATGGCGACCAGTTAGCGCGACGTTTTCCGCAATCGATACAGTACCAGCGTTATTTAGCTAATGAATACTGAAGCCACTCAAGAAAACTCTGCATTACATTCAACAGGTGAACGCCTGCGTCTGGCCCGTGAGCAGATGGGGCTGACGCAGCAGAACGTCGCTGAGCGCCTGTGCCTGAAACTCTCTACCGTGCGTGACATTGAGGAAGACAAATCGCCGGCTGATTTAGCCTCTACGTTCCTGCGCGGCTACATTCGCTCTTACGCGCGTCTGGTGCATATTCCTGAAGAGGAACTGCTGCCAATGATGGCGAAACAGACACCGGTTCGTGCTGCAAAAATCGAACCGATGCAAAGTTTCTCACTGGGTAAGCGCCGCAAAAAACGCGACGGCTGGCTGATGATTTTCACCTGGCTGGTTGTGTTTGTGGTGGTGGGACTGACCGGCGCCTGGTGGTGGCAGAATCATAAGGCGTCACAGGATGATCTGGTGCCGATGACCGATCAGAACAGCAGCAGCGGCGACAATGGTCAGTCGATTCCGCTGGGTGAATCCAGCGGTGACAGCGCGGCACCTGCCGCGCCGGACGAAAGCAATACCACGACCCGTGATAACAGTGCGGCCAGCACGCCAGCACGTACGGCTCCGGCCGCCAGCGCCAGCAATGGCGCGACTGCCGCACAGCAGGACACCAACAGTAATGCGGTGGTGTCACCGAGTCAGGCAGCTGTGGAAAACACGACGGCTGCCCCGGCAGCCACCCAGTCCGGTACCAGCACATCACCTCAGATGCCGGTAGGCGCAGCCGCAGTCAGTGAACCGGCTGCTGACCCTAACGCAGTGGTCATGACTTTTAACGCAGACTGCTGGCTTGAAGTGAGCGATGCGACTGGCAAAAAACTGTTCAGCGGCATTCAGCGTAGTGGTGGTAAACTCAGCCTCGCAGGAACGCCTCCGTATCGTCTGAAAATTGGCGCGCCTTCCGCGGTTCAGGTGCAATATCAGAATCAGCCCGTTGATTTAAGCCGTTTTATCCGTAATAACCAGGTTGCTCGCCTGACGTTGGGTGCGCAATAACAGCGTATCGCGTACCGGGCAATTGTGGAGAAGAAATATGCATAACGAAGCACCCATTATCCGCCGTAAATCCAAACGCATTTACGTCGGCAAGGTGCCGGTCGGTGACGGCGCGCCAATCGCCGTACAGTCGATGACCAACACCCGCACCACTGACGTGGAAGCGACGGTAAATCAGATCAAAGCCCTTGAGCGCGTCGGTGTCGACATCGTGCGTATCTCGGTGCCTACCATGGATGCCGCAGAAGCATTCAGACTGATCAAACAGCAGGTAAACGTGCCGCTGGTTGCAGATATTCATTTTGACTACCGCATCGCCCTGAAAGTCGCCGAGTATGGCGTCGACTGCCTGCGCATCAATCCCGGTAACATCGGGAACAATGAGCGCATCCGTACGGTGGTCGACTGCGCACGCGACAACAATATTCCGATCCGAATTGGCGTAAACGCCGGTTCGCTGGAAAAAGATCTGCAGGAAAAGTATGGCGAGCCGACGCCACAGGCGCTGCTGGAATCCGCCATGCGCCATGTCGATCATCTCGACCGCCTTAACTTCGATCAATTCAAAGTCAGCGTAAAAGCGTCTGACGTCTTCCTCGCGGTTGAATCTTATCGCCTGCTGGCGAAACAGATCGAACAGCCTCTGCATCTCGGCATCACCGAAGCGGGTGGCGCGCGTGCGGGCGCGGTGAAATCGGCGATTGGCCTGGGGCTGCTGCTGTCAGAAGGGATTGGCGATACGCTGCGCATCTCGCTGGCGGCCGATCCGGTTGAAGAAGTGAAAGTCGGTTTTGATATCCTGAAGTCACTGCGTATTCGCTCTCGCGGTATCAACTTCATCGCCTGCCCGACCTGCTCACGTCAGGAATTTGACGTCATTGGTACGGTCAACGCGCTGGAGCAGCGTCTGGAAGATCTGATTACGCCGATGGATGTTTCGATTATCGGCTGTGTAGTCAACGGACCCGGCGAAGCGACCCTCTCTACGCTGGGCGTAACCGGCGGCAGCAAGAAGAGCGGTTTCTACGAAGATGGTGTGCGTCAGCGCGATCGTCTCGACAACAATGACATGATCGATCAGCTGGAAGCGCGCATTCGTGCCAAAGCGTC
This sequence comes from Pantoea sp. QMID4, assembly GCF_030270445.1. Lineage (NCBI taxonomy): Bacteria > Pseudomonadati > Pseudomonadota > Gammaproteobacteria > Enterobacterales > Erwiniaceae > Pantoea > Pantoea sp. QMID4. The sequence goes on from NZ_BSXL01000001.1 coordinate 135,604, forward strand.
GATGCTGGATGCCAGCCGCCGTATTGATGTGCAGCATCTGGAAAAATAATGGCGTGCGCGGCCTGCGTACGTGACTTTTTTGACCGAACCTGTGCGGTTTCATCCTCATAAGGTATGATGCCGGACAGGTTTTTTTGCATTAAGAGATTTTAACGTGGCGAAGAATATTCAGGCAATTCGCGGGATGAACGACTACCTGCCTGCGGATACTGCCCTCTGGCAACGGATTGAAGGCGTTCTTAAGCAGACGCTGGCGAGCTACGGTTACAGCGAAATTCGCTTGCCACTGGTAGAGCAAACCCCACTGTTTAAACGCGCCATCGGTGAAGTCACCGATGTGGTTGAAAAAGAGATGTATACCTTCGACGACCGCAACGGTGAAAGCCTGACGCTGCGTCCGGAAGGCACGGCAGGCTGCGTGCGCGCCGGTATCGAACATGGTTTACTCTACAACCAGGAACAGCGCCTGTGGTACATGGGACCGATGTTCCGCTATGAGCGTCCGCAAAAAGGCCGTTATCGTCAGTTTTATCAGATCGGTGTAGAAGTGTTTGGTCTGCAGGGACCGGACATCGATGCTGAACTGATCATGCTGAATGCCCGCTGGTGGAAAGCCCTGGGTATCTCTGAGCACGTTCGTCTGGAACTCAACTCTATCGGTTCACTGGAGGCGCGCGCGCTTTATCGTGACGCGCTGGTCGCCTTCCTTGAACAGCACAAAGACGTGCTGGATGAGGATTGCAAACGCCGTATGTACAGCAACCCGATGCGCGTTCTCGACAGCAAAAATCCCGATGTTCAGCAACTGCTGAATGATGCGCCACAGCTTGGCGACTATCTGGATGACGAATCTCGCGAGCATTTCAGCGGCCTGTGTGCCCTGCTGGATGACGCAGGTATCAGCTACACCGTCAATCAGCGTCTGGTACGTGGCCTGGATTACTACAATCGCACCGTGATTGAGTGGGTCACCGATAGCCTGGGTTCACAGGGCACGGTGTGTGGCGGTGGTCGCTACGATGGCCTGGTTGAGCAGCTCGGCGGTCGTGCTACACCTGCCGTGGGTTTCGCCATGGGCATGGAGCGTCTGGTGCTGCTTGTTCAGGCGGTTAATCCTGAATTTGAACCGACGAGCAATGTGGATGTCTATGTTATCGCTTCAGGTCAGGGCGTGCAGTCTGCTGCGATGCAGCTGGCTGAGAAATTGCGTGATGAAGCACCGGAACTGAGGCTGATGACCAACTTTGGCGGCGGTAACTTCAAGAAGCAATTTGCCCGTGCTGATAAGTGGGGCGCGCGTGTTGCCCTGGTGTTAGGCGAAGACGAAGTCAAAGCCGGTCAGGTCGTGATTAAAGATCTGCGCCGTGGCGAGCAGCAAACGCTGGATCAGGCAGAGGCTGCTGCTGTATTGCGCACGCTGTTACAGTAAGCGTGACACAGCACCAATCATAGAAAGGAGAGGGATTGCGTGGAAGTGTATAGCAATGAGAACGAGCAAACCGACGCGCTGCGCAACTTTTTTGCCAGTAATGGCAAAGCGTTAGCCATTGGCGTAGTCATCGGCATTGCTGCGCTGGGTGGCTGGCGTTACTGGAGCAGTCATCAGGATGATACGGCGAAATCCGTGTCCGCGCAGTATCAGCAGCTCACCAGCGCCATGCAGGCGGGTAAACCGGAAACGCTGGAAGCGGTGAACCGTTTTGCCAGTGAAAACAGTAATACCTACGGTGCGCTGGCTGCGATGGATCTGGCGAAGCAGTATGTTGACGCCGGTCAGTTTGATAAGGCCGCGACGCTGCTGCAAAACGGACTGAAAGATACCAAAGATGCCAATCTGCAGGCGGTCATTAACCTGCGCCTGGCACGCATTCAACTGCAACAGAATCAAGCGGACGCGGCGCTTAAAACCCTTGACGGTGTGAAGGGTGATGGCTGGACAGCCATTGTGGCCGATATTCGCGGCGAAGCGCTGCTGACCAAAGGTGACAAACAAGGCGCGCGCGATGCCTGGAGTAAAGGCGTCGAATCTGACGCCTCTCCGGCATTAAAGCAAATGATGCAGATGAAGATGAATAACTTAAGCTAAGCCAGTCAAGAGAGCGCACATGGAATTACGTAAATACCTGCTGCCAGGACTGATTTCAGTCACTTTGCTCAGCGGTTGTTCGCTGTTTAGCGGCGAAGAAGATGTAGTAAAAATGGCCCCGTTGCCGAAGGTGGAAAATCAGTTCACGCCACAGAAAGTGTGGAACACCTCGGTAGGCGATGGCGTCGGTGACTTCTACTCAAATCTGCATCCGGCCTGGCAGGATAACACCGTTTTTGCAGCCGATCGTTTTGGTATTGTCAAAGCGCTGGATGCCGCAGACGGTAAAGAAAAATGGAAAGTCGATCTCTCTGAGAAAACCGGCTTCTTCTCTAAAAACCGCTCAGCACTGTTATCAGGCGGCCTGACCGCTGATGGCGATCGGGTTTATGTTGGCAGCGAGCGCGGCAAAGTTTATGCACTTAACAGCAGTGATGGCAGCCTGGCCTGGCAGACCAGCGTCGCAGGTGAAGCCCTGTCTCGTCCTGTCGTCAGCGATGGTCTGGTACTGGTGCATACCAGTAACGGCATGCTGCAGGGACTGGATCAGAGCAGCGGTGCGGTGAAGTGGAGCGTCAACCTGGATATGCCAGCGTTGTCTCTGCGCGGTGAATCGGCACCTGCTGTCGCATTTGGCGGCGCCATAGTCGGTGGCGACAACGGTCGCGTCAGTGCCGTGGTGATGAATCAGGGGCAGCTGATCTGGCAGCAGCGTATTTCTCAGGTCAGCGGTGCCACTGAGATCGACCGTCTTAACGACGTCGATACCACGCCGGTTATCGTTAACGGCGTTGTGTATGCACTCGCTTACAACGGTAATCTGTCGGCGCTGGATCTGCGTTCCGGCCAGATTTTATGGAAACGCGAAATTGGCGGTGTGAAAGATTTGATTGTCGATGCCGGTCGCATCTATCTGGTCGATCAGGATGACCGCGTGATTGCGCTGAACGCTGACGGCGGTGTTGCCATCTGGCGTCAGAGCGATCTGCTTCATCGCAATCTGACATCACCGGTGCTCTACAACGGCTACCTGGTGGTCGGCGACAGTGAAGGTTATCTGCACTGGCTGAACACCACTGATGGTCGTTTTGTCGCACAGCAGAAACTGGATAGCTCAGGCTTCCAGACTGAGCCGGTGGTCGCCAGCGATAAGCTGCTGATCCAGTCGAAAGACGGCGAGGTTTATGCGATTACCCGTTAACGGGTAAACGTCTGGCAGGTGAAATCCTCCGTTCCGACGGCTCCTGATTTAATCAGGGGCCGTTTCGTTTTTAGTCAGGCATGGTATTCTTTGCGCCTTAAGCCTGAACTTAGCGGCCAGAGCCGTTATAATCACGCCATTCGGGCGATTCATTATTTATTGAGGCATTTTGTTATGGTACCTGTGGTCGCGCTGGTTGGGCGTCCCAATGTGGGAAAATCTACGCTATTTAACCGCTTAACCCGCACACGTGATGCGCTGGTAGCGGATTTTCCTGGACTGACTCGCGATCGCAAATATGGTCGCGCCGAAGTGGAAGGGCGCGAATTTATTGTTATTGATACCGGTGGTATCGACGGCACCGAAGAGGGTGTTGAAACGCGGATGGCCGAGCAGTCACTGCTGGCGATTGAAGAAGCCGATGTCGTGCTGTTTATGGTCGATGCGCGTGCGGGCATGATGGCCGCCGATCAGCAGATCGCTAAGCACCTCCGCTCGCGTCAGAAAGCCACTTTCCTGGTAGCAAACAAAACTGACGGACTCGATCCGGATCAGGCGGTTGTCGACTTCTATTCACTGGGCCTGGGCGAGATTCACGCTATTGCGGCCTCGCATGGTCGTGGTGTGAGCAGCCTGATAGAAGAGGCACTGCTGCCGTGGATGGAAGAAGTTGAGGCGGTTGAGCTCACTGAAGAAGAAGAGAACCAGGCTTACTGGGCTGCGCTTGAAGCTGACGAAATTGCGGAGCAGGAAGCCGCAGAGGAAGAAGAAAACTTCGACCCGACTGGCTTGCCAATCAAACTGGCGATCGTTGGCCGTCCTAACGTAGGTAAGTCAACGCTTACTAACCGTATTCTCGGTGAAGACCGCGTGGTGGTCTACGACATGCCGGGCACCACCCGCGACAGTATCTATATTCCGATGGAGCGTGATGGACGTGAATATGTTCTGATCGACACCGCAGGCGTGCGTAAGCGTGCCAAAATCTCGGACACCGTTGAAAAATTCTCGGTAATCAAGACGCTGCAGGCGATTGAAGATGCCAACGTCGTGATGCTGGTGATTGATGCCCATGCCGGTATTTCCGATCAGGATCTCTCGCTGCTGGGCTTCATTCTTAACAGTGGTCGCTCGCTGGTGATTGTGGTCAACAAATGGGATGGCCTGTCGCAGGAAGTGCGTGATGAAGTGAAAGAGACGCTGGATTTCCGTCTGGGCTTTATCGATTTCGCCCGCATCCACTTTATCTCTGCGCTGCACGGGAGCGGCGTAGGTAATCTGTTTGAGTCAATCACGGAAGCCTATGACTGTTCGACCCGACGCGTAAATACCTCGCTGCTGACCCGCATCATGAACATGGCGGCAGACGATCACCAGCCGCCGCTGGTACGTGGTCGTCGCGTTAAGCTTAAATACGCGCATGCTGGTGGCTATAACCCGCCTATCGTGGTGATCCACGGTAACCAGGTTAAGGATCTGCCTGATTCTTATAAACGCTACCTGATGAACTATTTCCGTAAATCACTTAACGTGATGGGAACGCCAATTCGCATTCAGTTCAAAGAGGGTGATAACCCTTATGAAGGCAAACGTAACCTGCTGACGCCAACGCAGCAGCGTAAGCGTAAGCGTCTGATGGCGCATATGAAAAAGAATAAGCGTTAATAAAATGAGGGCCATCTGGCCCTCTTTTTTTTGCGCTGAATAACGCACGAGGGAGAACATAATGCGTGTGCTGTGTGAAAAATGTCAGCAACCGCTGTCGCTCGGCGACGGTGAATGTATCTGCACAGCCTGCGGAGCACATTACCCGGCGCATCCCTGCTGTCCTGAGTGTCATCAGCCGCTTGAGGTGCTGAAAGCCTGCGGCGCAGTGGACTATTTTTGCCGTAACGGATAGGGTCTGATCTCCCGCAAGCGGGTACTTTTCCAGCCACCCGGTCACTGACCTCGCTTTCAGCTACGCTTAAAATGTCAGATAACGCAGCGCGATCCCTGGCCCTTTTTGTAGCAAAAATGCTATTACGCCGTAACAAATGCGTTGTATATGTTCACTCTGTAATGTACCAGGTGGTACAATCCTGCCGCGTCGTGGGAGGGGTCAGCCACATCCGTGCTCTTCCGGCCCACAGATTCTCACGGACGCGGGTCTGTTTATATTCGATTTGAAACAGAACAATGCTCTGCGCGGACGTGCATAACGCGCCAGAGACCGGGACGGCATCTGTCCGGATGCTCTGTTTATTCAGGAGAGTAAGTGTTATGGCTGAAACATCCTCCCGCTCCGGAAAGGGGCTGGGAATCGCATCCGTGCTGCTCGGACTGGTGCTGCTTGCCACCGGTCTGTTTTTTGCCATTGGCGGCGGTAAACTGGCAGCCCTTGGCGGTAGCTGGTACTTTTTAATTGCGGGTATCGTCACTGTACTCTCCGCAATTCAATTCTTCCGTCGCAAATCATCGGCAGTGATTCTGTTCCTGCTGGTCTTTGTCGGCACCCTGATCTGGTCGCTGTTTGATGCGGGTCTGGAGTTCTGGCCGCTGGTCTCACGCCTGATGGTGCCTGCCGGACTGATGCTGCTGGCCTTTTTGATCTGGCCTTCACTGCGTAAGCACGAAGGTAAGCACTCACTGGCAAAACCCTCTTACGCCTTCTCTGCGCTGCTGGCGGCAGGCATGGTTGTGACGCTGATACAGATGTTCCAGCCACATCCTACCGTTGCCGGCACCGGCGAAGAGTTGCCGCTGGTCCCGGTTGATAAAGCCAGACAACAGAAAGACTGGGATAACTACGGTAATACTCCGCAGGGCAGCCGCTTTGTGGCGCTGGACCAAATCACCCGCGACAACGTGAAAGATCTGCAGGTCGCCTGGACCTTCCACACCGGTGATACGCCTGTCAGCCCGACCGGGAACGGCGCAGAAGATCAGCAGACACCGTTGCAGATTGGCAATACTCTTTACCTCTGTACGCCGCACAACAATGTCATCGCCGTTGAAGCCAACAGCGGTAAGCAGATCTGGAAACGTGAAATCAATGCCAAAGCAGAAGTCTGGCCGCGCTGCCGTGGTCTGGCTTACTTTGACGCAACCAAACCGCTGCAACAGCCGGATAAGCCGGGTTCTTCACCTGTACCTGCCGCTGTGCTGCCAGCCGGTGACAGCTGCCAGCGTCGCATTCTGATGAACACCATCGACGCGCGTCTGATTGCGATTAACGCCGACAACGGTGAGTTCTGTGAAAACTTTGGCGATCACGGCATCGTTGATCTTAAAGCAGGACTGGGCCAGGCACCGGATCCACAGTATCAGCTGACGTCAGCGCCAACGCTGGCGGGCACCACCGTCGTGGTGGGTGGTCGTGTTGCGGATAACGTGCAGACCGATATGCCAGGTGGTGTGCTGCGTGGCTTTGACGTTATCACCGGTAAAATGCGCTGGGCATTTGACCCAGGCAACATTGACCCGAATGCGATTCTGATGCCGGGTAAAGATTATACCCGCAGTACGCCGAACTCCTGGGCGCCGATGTCTTACGACCCGGCCATGAACACGGTGTTCATCCCGATGGGTAGTTCGTCGGTTGACCTCTGGGGTGCGAACCGTACCGAACTGGATCACAAATACGGTGCTTCGGTGCTGGCGCTGGATGCGACTACCGGTAAAGAGAAGTGGGTCTATCAGACCGTACATAACGATCTGTGGGACTTCGACCTGCCGATGCAGCCAAGCCTGATCGACTTCCCGCAGAAAGATGGCAGCACCACGCCAGCGGTGGTGATTGGTGGTAAAACCGGCATGATCTTCGTGCTTGATCGTATGACCGGCAAGCCGCTGACCAAAGTCGAAGAACTGCCGATGCCGCAGGGGCATATCCCGAACGAGCAGTACACGAAAACACAGCCACACTCGACCGGTATGCCGCAGATTGGCAACCAGACGCTGAAAGAGTCTGACATGTGGGGTGCAACGCCGTTTGATCAGCTGGCCTGCCGCATTGGCTTTAAATCAATGCGCTACGACGGCCTGTTCACCGTGCCGGACACCGATAAGTCTCTGAGCTTCCCGGGTTCGCTGGGTGGTATGAACTGGGGCAGCATGTCGACCGATCCGAACAATCATCTGCTGTTCGTCAATGACATGCGTCTGGGCCTGTGGGTTCAGATGATCCCGGCGGATACCCGCAACATTGCCCGTGGCAGCAACGGCGGCGAAGCGATCAACACCGGTATGGGTGCCGTCCCGCTGAAAGGCACGCCATATGCTGTGAATAAAAACCGCTTTATGTCACCGCTGGGTATTCCTTGTCAGAAACCGCCATTTGGTACGCTGTCGGCGATTGACATGAAAACCCAGAAAATTGTCTGGCAGGTGCCGGTCGGTACCGTGCAGGATACCGGTCCGTTTGGCATTAAAATGCGTGTGAAAATGCCGGTTGGCATGCCAACGCTGGGCGGTACGCTGGCAACGCAGGGTGGCCTGGTGTTCATCGCCGGTACGCAGGATTACTATCTGCGCGCCTTTGACTCTTCAACCGGTAAAGAGGTGTGGAAAGCACGCCTGCCGGTCGGCAGTCAGGGTGGCCCGATGAGCTACGTTTCACCGAAAGATGGTAAACAGTACATTCTGATTTCGGCAGGTGGCGCACGTCAGTCACCGGACCGCGGTGATTACGTGATTGCTTACGCGCTGCCAGACAGCAAGTAACAACGCATAAAGAAAAGGGCCGACATTGTCGGCCCTTTTTTTGAAAAAGTCTTACCCCATTTGCTGTAAAACCGAGCATGCTCAGGGAAAATGGTCAGATCGGAAAGTCGCAAAATCGTCATCCATGACTGCCCGGCCCGCGCGATTACACACCTCATCCCTGAGGTGTGCCCGTAACCGGGCCAACGCGTTGCGTTGTTCAAAAACGCTCCCGGCATTTTTGTCCATGGCGCGGGACGCTTTCCTCCTCTGACCGTGTTACCTTCGCTTTAAGCTTATTCGTTGCTGCAAGATTCACATCGGATTATCCGCTGTCTCAGGACCGACATTGTCGGCCCTTTTTATTTGCTTATTTTCCGTCGTGCCACAGCGCCTTTAGCTCAGGCGGGGCTATCTGTTCCGGGATCAGCAGCACAATGGTGCCCGCCTCACGGCGGGTGGCATACTGAATCTGGATGCGAAAATAACGCTGGTCGCCACTGCCCACCTGTGCGGCTTTCTCCTCGGATTCGCCCAGTGGCATAGCCTGCTCAAGTGCATGGCAGACGCGTTGTTTTTCAGGGGGTGGCAACTCACCCAGCATAAAGCGACGTTCGGCGCGCAGCCCCGGAATAAAGGCCATGCCGCCTTCACGCGCAACGACGATGGTCGCATCATCGGTGAGTTCGGGCAGGTCACTCATAGCACGCCAACCTCCTTCCACGCCTGTTCAATGGCACTGCTCACTGACGGGTTAAACCGCTTTTCGCCATGCTTAATGGTGAAGCGGGCAAAGGTTTTAAAATCTGCATCCTGTGGCAGTTCGTCGTCACACACCGTGTCATACCAGGCATATCCCGCCTGTTCCCACGCATGACCACCCAGCGCCTTGGCCGCCAGATAAAAAGCCCGGTTAGGAATGCCGGAGTTGATATGCACGCCGCCATTGTCTTCGCGGGTTTTCACATAGTGATCCATGTGGGCCGGTTGCGGGTCTTTGCCCAGCATCGGGTCGTCGTAGGCGGTGCCGGGTTCGGACATCGACCGCAGACCACGCCCGTTAATACCCTTCGCCAGCAGCCCTTCACCAATAATCCAGTCTGCTTCATCCGCACGCTGCTTTTTGCTGAACTGTTTTACCAGCGAGCCAAAGACATCCGACAGCGACTCATTCAGTGCGCCAGCCTGCTCAAAATAGATTAATCCGGCTTCGTTTTCCGTGACGCCATGCGCCAGTTCGTGGGCCACAACGTCAATCGCAATGGTGAAGCGATTAAAGATTTCGCCGTCACCATCGCCAAATACCATCTGCTGACCGTTCCAGAAGGCGTTCTGGTATTTCTCACCGTAATGCACGGTACCCAGCAACTTCAGGCCCTGACCATCCAGCGAATTACGCTGATACGCCTGCCAGAAGAAGTCATAGGTCACGCCAAGGTAGTCCCAGGCTTCTTCAGCCGCGACATCATCATTACCCGGCTGGCCTTCCTGACGAATCAGCTTACCCGGCAGGGTTTCCTGGCTCTGGGCATCATAAATTTCGCGTTCAACGTGACCACCCGCCGCCGTTTTAACGCCGGTTGGTTTTTGCCAGTGTTCCGCCATCAGGTGCTGAACGTGCGTCAGGGTGCGGCGAGCCTGCTCCTGCTGGTGGCCGGAACTGTGAGCGATGATCTTGCGAAGGATATAGGGAGGAATAACGCAGTAAGCCATGTGAGACTCCTTGGCAAAAAGGAATGAGTCAAAAGTATAGACCCGTCTGGCTGGTTAGACCTCATGAGGGAGGCCAGCGGTAAATGGAAAAATGTGAGGTGGCGCGCAAAGTCAGTGTCAGGGGCGGATTGGAGATAGCGCTTATTTTTCAGATAAAAATTCTGATGAGTTATATGAGAATTTCTGGCAGCAAAAATCAGCCATAAACATAACCGGTGAAGCTGTACAGGCCTCATGAATGAGGCCAGCGTTAAGTGGAGAGGTGTGAGCAGCCGGACAGCGTCAGGAAGTGGTTTTGCGGCGGCGCTTTTTCTCAGGTAACAGCTGTGTTACCTGGCTTTCAACCCAGCCATCATCCAGACGGGTGCGCAGCAGGTCGCCGCTCTGCAGCTGTTCGGTTTTCTTCACCACTTGTCCGGTGGTGTCGGTGGTCACGCTAAAACCACGCGCCAGCGTCGCCAGCGGGCTGACACCCTCGAGCTGTGCGACCCGCTGACCAAACTGCTGTTTATTACTGCTCAGCTGTGTTGCCATGCCCTGCTGCAGGCGATAGTGCCAGCTTTGCAGCTGTTTTTGCGCCTGGAACAGACGCTGCTGCGGCTGTTGAGCGTTGAGCCGATGCGCCAGGCGATCATGCTGACGTGTGGCATAACGAAGGCGGGTTTCCATCGCTTCACCCAGACGCTGCTGCAGGCGGAACAGGGCGGTCTGCTGACGGGCCAGACGCAGTTGTGGATGCTGCTGCTGCAGGCGATGCTCAAGACGCGTGTAAAGCCGCTGCTGGCGCGCCAGATAGTAATCCATCGCCATTTCCAGCCGCTGCTGCTGCGACTGCAACTGGCGCAGCAGTTCCAGCTGGTTCCGGCTGACAATTTCTGCGGCTGCTGAAGGGGTAGGGGCGCGTAAATCGGCGACGAAGTCAGCAATGGTGACATCCGTTTCATGACCGACGGCGCTGACGATAGGAATGCGGCTGGCAAAAATGGCGCGCGCTACGCGTTCGTCGTTAAAGCTCCATAAATCTTCCAGCGAACCGCCGCCGCGCCCGACGATTAACACATCGCACTCGTTACGCAGATTGGCAATTTCAATCGCCCGGACGATAGCGGCTGGCGCATCAACGCCCTGTACCACGGTCGGGTAGATGACCACAGGCAGGGAGGGATCACGGCGATGCAGCACGCGTAACACATCATGCAGCGCTGCGCCGGTGGAGGAGGTGATGACCCCGACCTGACGCGCCGGTTCCGGTAGCGGTTGCTTATGCTGCGGCTCAAATAAGCCTTCGCTCGCCAGCTTTGCTTTCAGCAGTTCAAACTGCTGTTGCAGCAGGCCTTCACCCGCCGGATGCATGCTTTCAGCAATCAGCTGATAGTCACCACGGGGCTCATAGAGCGTGATGTTGGCGCGAACCAGCACCTGCTGACCATGCTGTGGACGGAAGGTGACGCGACGGTTGCTGTTGCGGAACATGGCGCAGCGAACCTGAGCGCCATCATCTTTCAGCGTGAAGTACCAGTGACCGGAAGCCGGTTGGGTAAAGTTGGAGATCTCAGCGCTGATCCAGACCAGGCCCATCTCTTTCTCCAGCAGCTGACGCACTGTCGTATTGAGACGGCTGACGGTAAAAATATTGGCGGTAGAGGGCAGCGACATGTGACGAAGATCAAATTCCAAATCAGCAGGTTAATTCATCGATACTACAGGGCTGTCAGTGCGGATCAAGAGTTTTTCGTAAATAATGCTGGAGGCAATCGATTACGGCCTGTATAATGCCGCGGCAATATTTTATCTAATCTCAATCACCCGAGGTGGAGTATTGCCATGTTAAGAATCGCTAAAGAAGCACTCACTTTTGACGACGTTCTGCTCGTTCCTGCTCACTCCACCGTCCTTCCCAATACGGCCGATCTCAGCACTCAGCTGACCAAAAATATCCGTTTAAACATTCCTATGCTCTCCGCTGCCATGGATACCGTGACCGAAGCGGGTCTGGCGATTGCGCTGGCACAGGAAGGCGGCCTTGGCTTCATCCATAAAAACATGTCGATTGAGCGCCAGGCAGACGAAGTACGCAAGGTGAAGAAACATGAGAGCGGCGTCGTTACCGATCCGCAGACCGTGCTGCCAACCACTCCGCTGGCTGACGTTAAAGCGCTGACCGAGCGCAACGGCTTTGCGGGCTACCCGGTTGTTAACCGCGACAACGAACTGGTCGGTATCATCACTGGTCGCGACGTACGCTTTGTGACAGACCTTACTCAGCCAGTCTCTGCCGTCATGACCCCGAAAGATCGTCTGGTGACGGTGAAAGAGGGCGAAGCACGCGACGTCGTGCTGCAGAAAATGCATGAAAAGCGCGTTGAGAAAGCGCTGGTGGTGGATGACAGCTTCCATCTGCTGGGCATGATTACCGTTAAAGACTTCCAGAAAGCCGAACGTAAACCTAATGCCTGTAAAGATGCGCAGGGTCGTCTGCGCGTGGGTGCAGCGGTGGGTGCCGGTGCCGGTAACGAAGAGCGTATCGATGCGCTGGTTGCAGCGGGCGTTGACGTGCTGCTGATCGACTCTTCTCACGGCCACTCTGAAGGTGTCCTGTCACGTATCCGTGAAACCCGTGCCAAATATCCTGACCTTGAAATCGTCGGCGGCAATGTTGCTACCGGCGCAGGCGCACTGGCGCTGGTTACGGCAGGCGTCAGCGCTGTTAAAGTGGGTATCGGTCCTGGCTCTATCTGTACGACCCGTATCGTGACCGGCGTGGGCGTTCCGCAGATTACTGCCGTTTCTGACGCCGTGACCGCGCTGGAAGGTACCGGTATTCCGGTTATTGCCGATGGTGGTATTCGTTTCTCCGGTGATATCGCCAAAGCGATTGCCGCAGGTGCCTCCTGTGTGATGGTCGGTTCGATGCTGGCGGGGACCGAAGAGTCACCGGGCGAGATCGAACTCTATCAGGGTCGTTCATTCAAATCCTATCGCGGTATGGGTTCACTGGGCGCGATGTCCAAAGGCTCTTCTGACCGTTACTTCCAGACTGATAACGCCGCTGACAAACTGGTGCCGGAAGGCATCGAAGGCCGTGTTGCCTATAAAGGCCGTCTGAAAGAGATTGTACATCAGCAGATGGGCGGCCTGCGTTCGTGCATGGGCCTGACCGGTTGCCCGACCATTGACGACCTGCGCACCAAAGCGGAATTCGTCCGCATCAGCGGCGCAGGCATCAATGAGAGCCATGTGCATGATGTGACCATCACCAAAGAGTCACCAAACTACCGCATGGGTTCATAATCCCGATTTCCCGCCCGGCTTCAGCCGGGCGCTTTTATTGATCAAGTCACCGTTCTGGAAACCCCTCAATGACGACGGAAAATATCCATAAGCACCGCATTCTGATTCTCGATTTCGGCTCACAATATACTCAGCTGGTTGCCCGCCGCGTGCGCGAGCTTGGCGTTTACTGTGAACTCTGGGCATGGGATGTCACCGAAGAGCAGATCCGCCAGTTCAACCCAAGCGGCATCATCCTTTCCGGCGGCCCGGAAAGCACTACCGAACTGAACAGCCCGCGTGCACCTGACTATGTCTTCAGCGCGGGCGTACCGGTACTGGGCGTCTGCTACGGTATGCAGACCATGGCGATGCAGCTGGGTGGCACCGTTTCAGGATCAAATGAGCGCGAGTTCGGTTATGCGCAGGTCGAAGTCACGACGCCAAGCGCGCTGGTTCGCGACATCGAAGATGCGATCAGCGCCGCCGGTAAACCGCTGCTGGATGTCTGGATGAGCCACGGCGACAAAGTCACGGCGATCCCGGCTGACTTCGTGACGGTTGCCAGCACAGAAAGCTGTCCGTTCGCCATCATGGCTAACGAAGAGAAGCGTTTCTACGGCGTGCAGTTCCACCCGGAAGTGACCCACACCCGGCAGGGGCTGCGGATGCTCGAGCGTTTCATCATCGACATCTGTGAATGCGAAGCCCTGTGGACGCCAGCCAAAATCATTGAAGATGCCGTTGAGCGCCTGCGTGAGCAGGTGGGTAATGACAAAGTGATCCTCGGTCTGTCAGGTGGCGTGGACTCCTCTGTAACGGCAATGCTGCTGCATCGCGCCATTGGCGACCGTCTGACCTGCGTATTCGTGGATAACGGCCTGCTGCGTCTGAACGAAGCACAGCAGGTGATGGATATGTTTGGCGACCACTTTGGTCTGAACATCATCCATGTACCGGCTGAAATGCGCTTCCTGAATGCGCTGGCGGGTATTGATGAGCCTGAAGCCAAGCGTAAAACCATTGGTCGCGTCTTTGTAGAAGTGTTCGACGAAGAAGCGCTTAAGCTGCAGGATGTGAAGTGGCTGGCGCAGGGCACCATCTATCCGGACGTGATTGAATCGGCGGCCTCTGCCACCGGTAAAGCACACGTCATCAAGTCGCACCACAACGTCGGTGGCCTGCCGAAAGAGATGAAGATGGGCCTGGTTGAGCCGCTGAAAGAGCTGTTCAAAGACGAAGTGCGCAAGATTGGTCTGGAGCTGGGCCTGCCGTACGATATGCTGTATCGCCATCCGTTCCCGGGTCCGGGTCTGGGCGTGCGCGTGCTGGGCGAAGTGAAGAAAGAGTATTGCGACCTGCTGCGTCGTGCCGATGCTATTTTCATCGAAGAGCTGCACAAAGCGGATCTCTATAACAAAGTCAGTCAGGCGTTCACCGTCTTCCTGCCGGTTCGTTCGGTCGGCGTGATGGGTGATGGCCGTAAGTATGACTGGGTTGTCTCACTGCGTGCGGTGGAAACCATCGACTTTATGACCGCACACTGGGCGCACCTGCCGTATGATTTCCTGGGCCGCGTTTCTAACCGCATTATCAATGAAGTCGACGGCATTTCCCGCGTCGTGTATGACATCAGCGGTAAGCCACCAGCGACGATTGAGTGGGAATAAACCGGCCTCAGCCGCTTAAACCCTGATGCTTAAAAAGCCTGCTTTCAGCGGGCTTTTTATTCCTTCAACCTCTCACAACTCCACCGTTTTAACCTTTCACCACATCCGCTGACGCTGCTGTCGGTTTTCTGTTCACATTGCCGCGAATTACGCTATTCTCCATGCAGTAAAAGCTGCACTTCACTTCAGCTGTGTCCCGCTTTCACCGATCTATCCCAACGCTGCCGCTTACTGAAGCACCTGCTCATCAGGCGTTTCGTGATTTTTACGTCACCTGGAATGTTGTCATGCTCTCACTGAAAATGTTCAGCCTGTTTTTTGTTGCCGTACTGCTGTTATCGCTCGGAGCCAGCATTGCGCAGGCAACGCGTCACGGCGAAAGTTCAGAGTCAGGTGGCTGGGCGACTGCCCGGCGTGATTCGGCTGGCATAGCGCCCGATCCGCGCGCTTTATATAGCCTGGCTATCGTGCAGGTCTATGCCGCGCCGACTTATGGCTGGAAAGGGCGGGTGGCGGTGCATCCCTGGATCATCTTCAAGCGTGCGGGTGAAACGCGCTACACGCGCTATGAAGTGATTAGCTGGGGCAGCGGCGACAAGGTCCGCCGCAACACCAACCTGCCGGATGGCTACTGGTATGGCGCAAAACCACGGCTGCTGGTGGAACATCGCGGACCGGAAGCTGAAGCAATGATTCCGCAGATAGAAGCCGCCATTAAATCGTATCCGTGGCCGACAACCTACCGTGCCTGGCCAGGACCGAACAGCAACACTTTCCTGGCACACATTGGCCGCGAAGTACCCGCCCTGAGGCTTGATCTTCCCGCCAATGCGCTGGGCAAAGATTACCGGCCACTATGGCGTCCTGTCGGATTGCCGCCATCCGGGCGCGGTGTGCAGGTGTCGATTCTGGGCGTGGCAGGCGTGACACTGGGTGCAGAAGAGGGATTTGAAATGAACCTGCTGGGTCTGAATATGGGACTCGATTTTTCGCCGTTCCGGCTTCGGCTGCCGTTTATTGGCGGTCTGGGCAACGACAATCTTCAGCAGGACAAGCCCTGACAATATGGCCCCGTCAGGGGCCGTTTTGCCTCAGCACACGCCAAAGTCACCTTCTTCGTGATAGAGGTTGACACTCTCTGCCTTCACTTCGATCTCTTTCTTCGCCGCATCATCAACGCGTGCGCACCACAGGGTGTCGCCTTCCACGCGCAACACCTGCATTTTAGGACCGCCGGTTTTCGACTGAACAAAATCCTCTGCTTTAAACATTCCTGCCTCCGTTATTGAATGCGACTCCGGCCAGACTCTGGCTGGCACGGTTCATTTTTTGCGTGACGTTTTCCAGTTTATACCCTGTCTGTTTTACTGCGAGAAAAAGTCTCCGCATGCTGAGCCATATTAAGAAATATGCATTGAGTTGTCAGTTGACAACTCGCTCACCTGGCGTCAGCATAGGGGCACATATGGCAAGGAAGCGGCATCCCGGTAAAGAGATAGAGATGGTGTTACGTTACGCCGAATCCCACGGCTGGCTGGTGGTTACCGGAGGCCATCATGCCTGGGGCAAAATGTACTGCCCGAAAAATCTGTTGATGTGCCGATGCGGGGATTTCTGTCTGACCTGTATCTGGAGCTCATCGAAAAATGTACATCACCATGCCCGTGCGCTGCGGCGCGTGGTCGATAACTGTCACTATCTGAAGTCCTGATACAGCACAAGGAGAGGCATATGGAATATTGTTTTACGCTGCGGTTCAGCCTGCCGGACGGACATGCGCCGATGGATGAGATGCTGGAAACGCTGGCAGCAGCAGGCTGTGACGATGCGCTGATCGGTCTGGGGATGCCTGGACGAATTGCACTGGCGTTCACCCGGGAGTCTGACTCTGCAACGGACGTATTAAAGCAGGCGGAAGAAGATGTACTGCGCGCGATACCGGGCGCCATGCTGGTGGAAGCAGCACCCGATTTTGTGGGCCTGACAGATGTGGCAGAGATCATCGGCATGACGCGACAGAATATGCGCAAGCTGATGCTCAGCCACCGCCCGCCGTTTCCGCTGCCGGTGCATGACGGTAAAACCGCCATCTGGCACTTAGCGGATGTACTGGAATGGCTGAGCCAGCGCGGTAATTATACGCTGCCTGCGGCGACCCGTGAGCTGGCACAGGTGACGCGACAGCGCAATCTTAACGGGTCGCTGCAACGTTACGGCCTTCGCAGCTAATCAGTGCGGCAGCAGGAATATTGTTGCCAGCCCCAGGAAGATAAAGAAGCCACCGGTATCGGTCAGCGCGGTGATCAACACGCTGGAGCCGACGGCCGGATCGCGCTTCATTTTGGTCATCACCAGCGGCACCAGCACGCCCATCAGCGCGGCCAGCAGCAGGTTCAGCGCCATGGCCAGCATCATGACGCCGCCGAGCGCCATATTGTCGTACATCAGCCAGGTAATGCCGCCCATGATGCCGCCCCAGAACAGGCCGTTGATCAGCGCCACGCCAAGCTCACGGACGATCAGGAAAGAGAAGTTACCCGGTTCAACCTGATGTAAGGCCAGCGCCCGCACAATCATGGTGATGGTCTGGTTACCGGTGTTGCCGCCGATACCCGCGACAATTGGCATCAGGGTCGCCAGCGCGACGATCTGCGAAATCGTCCCTTCAAACAACCCGATAACGCGCGAGGCGACAAAGGCGGTACAGAGATTAATTGCCAGCCAGGCCCAGCGTTTACGCACCGATTTACGCACCGGCGCGAAAACATCCTCTTCCTGACTGATACCGCCCATTTTACGGATGTTGCTTTCGTTTTCGGCATTCACCAGGTCGATGATGTCTTCAATGGTGACACGGCCAATCAGTTTGCCTTTTGCGTCAGTGACGGCGGCAGAGATCAGGTTATAACGCTCAAAGGCGCTGGCGGCGTCTTCGGCCTTATCGTTGAGCTGGAAGGTGGTCGGGCGCGCATTCATGACGTCGCTCACCAGGGTTTTAGGTTTGTTAAGCAGGATATCGGTCAGCATCAGCTCGCCCAGCAGCTGATTCTCTTTATTGGTGATAAACAGCTTATCGGTGCCGCCTGGCATGTCTTTACGCTTACGCAGAAAACGCTGCACCGTTGCCAGCGTGACATCGTCGCGCACCGTCAGGATATTGAAATCCATTACCCGGCCAACGCGGTCACGATCGAGCTGTACCATATCAAGCATGCGGGCACGCAGAGCAGGCTCCACGGTTGCCAGCAGGCGTCCGGTCAGGTCACGCGGCAGATAACGCGCCAGCCAGACCTGGTCGTCGATATCCAGCGGCTGGATAGCACGCAGAATATCGCGATCGCTCATCTCCTCGGTGAGGCTGGCCCAGACCGTTTCAGAGGCTTCAACCAGTACGTGGCCGCGCCGCTCATTCGGCACCAGCCGCCACAGCGCCTGACGCTCCTCTTCGGGCAGGGCTTCGAGAATATCTGCGAGGTCAGCGGCATGCAGTTGCAGAATGTCCTGTTCCAGCGCATCACGCTGGGCCGCATTTTCACGTTGCTGTTCAGGATTGAGATCGCCGGATTTCTCCAGCAGAGCATCAACCAGATCGTGCTCGTTGAGCAGCAGCGTCAGAATGCGATGACGTATTTCACTTAAACGTTGAGAGTGAGAGGCAGACACAATGAGATCCCTTTAGTCTGAAAGCACCAGCACGAAGTGTAGCGTTTCGCCTGAAAAAGGGATGCAAAAAAGAGTCCAGTTGTCTGGATAACATTTACTTTTAAGGCGTCTTTCAGGCGAAAAGTCAGTATTCGTTAGCGCGTATCACCTGATGTAACGGTAACCGGTTCAGGAATCGCTTTCTGTTGCTGGTGATGCTCGAAAGCAGCGGGCAGGATAAATATCAGGCGACTAAAGAGAATGATAAAACTGATCAGCAGCACAATACGGGTCATGGTGCCGGTTTTTTGACGTCTTCGGGGAGAAATAGCGCTGTTCACGCGGGGTGGTTCCTGTAATGACCCCATCAGGGGCGACTGCAATATTTAGTCACAGTCGCCTGATGAAATCAATCGCTGTTGAAAAAAACAGCAGATAAAGATCAGTAACTCGCTTTTTGCGCCAGCAGCGTAGCAAAGCGGCAGGTAATGCGGTTGCCATTTTCATCTTTGCGATGAAGCTGGCCGGGATGTTCGTTGTACTTCACGATGTGCCAGTTGCGGTAATAGTGGCTCAACTCGCCCGACTTAAAAGCAAAGGAGAAATCAGCCGGGCAGGGCATATCTTCCGTGTTCATCGCCGCCACGATCAGGTTGTAACCATCCCTGACCGTACAGGCCTGCATGTCAGCAATCAGCTGTGGAATGGTCTGCGGTTGCAGAAACATCATCACTACGGTCGACAGCACAAAGTTAAAGCCGCCATTGAAGCGCGTGTTGTTGAGGTCGCGCTGTTCAGTATGGATCCCGCTGATATTTTCCCGGGCAATAATATCCTGCAGGCGCGCCAGACTTTGCGAATTATGGTCCCATGCCGTGACGTTAAAGCCGTGCTGGTTCAGAAACAGCGTATTGCGTCCCACGCCACAGCCCAGATCCAGCGCCTTGCCGACGTTGAGCTGAGGCAGAGCCGCAACCACTTCAGAGTGGGGCGGCGTCAGACCATAGGTTTCGGCAAAATAGTTTTCGCCTGAAAGTGGTGAAGTTGGTTGTGTCATATTCATCAATTCAGTTAAACGGGCGCCAGGCGCCCGGGTTGTCAGGCTTCTTCTTCAAGAATCAGCTTCCATCCTGTGACATCGTTCCAGTAAACCTGCTCACGTTCCAGATCGAGCTGAACCAGGTTGTTCTGGGTGAAATAGCCCGCCGGGAAAATCAGCGTCCAGTGACCGTCATCGCATTTCAGGGTTAACGCATCCGGACGCGTAGTGGCCTGGCGCTGATTGTTCAGCAGGGTACCCAGGCGCAGCAGGAAAATCAGCGGCACAAACTGCTTTTTCTTAAACAGCGTAACGCGCGGCAACTCGTCGAGCTTCACTGCTTTGCGGTGGAATCTGACCAGCGCCGCCAGCAACATCTGCTGATCCTGATTGAAGCCCGGCAGGTTGGTATTTTGCAGAATATAGGCGGAATGACGTTGCAGGGCACTGTGATTAATCGTCAGGCCCACTTCGTGCAGCATCGCCGCCCACTTCAGCAGGGCGGCCAGTTGCGGATTGGCCAGTTTCGGGTTCTGCTCGCTCCACTGCAGATAAAGCTGCTCGGTGGTGTCCAGCACGCGGCGCGCCTGATCGCTGTCGATGGCGTAATGATTCGCCAGACTTTGTGCTGTACGGCTGCGAATATCCTGATGGCGGAAACGGCCCTCCATCTCATAGAGCACGCCTTCACGCAGCGCACCGTCGGAAAGACGCAGCTCGCGAATCGCCAGCGCATCAAAGACGCCACACAGAATCGCCAGACCGGGTACAAACACCCCTTTGCGTTCCTCTGACAGGCCCGGCAGGCTGAGGGCCGCAAAGGATTTGTGCTTCATCACCTCGTCATAGAGCTTGTCGAGGCGCTCAGGCGTAATCAGCTTCTCTTTCTCATCCATTGCCTGCAGCACTTCGCAGGCGGCCTTGATGGTGCCGGACGCACCCAGCGCATATTGCCAGCCATGCAGCCGATATTGCCACGCCAGCGTTTCCAGCTTCTGCGCAGCCGCTAAGCGGGCGCGACGGAAGTTTTCACGACTGATTTCGCCTTTCGGGAAATAGAGCTGGGCGAAACTGACGCAACCCATGCGGCGGCTCTCAACCAGTTGTGGTTCAAAATCCTCGCCAATCACCAGCTCGGTGGAGCCGCCGCCGATGTCAATCACCAGCTTACGGCCTTTCTCCGGCTGCGTGTGTTCAACACCCATAAAGATCAGACGCGCCTCTTCATGGCCTGAAATCACCTCGATCGGATAGGGGATCACCTCAGCTGCCCTCTGCAGGAAGGTTTCGGCGTTGACCGCCTCGCGCAGCGTATGGGTGCCGACAATCGTCACGTTGCTGGGACTGAACCCCTGCAGGCGCTCGGCGAACAGGGCCAGACAGGCTAATCCCCGCTCCATTGCCTCTTCGCTGAGGTTGTGTTGAGCATCCAGCCCGTCAGCCAGATGGACGCGCTGTTTAAGGCGGCCCAGTACCTGCATCGCACCATCGACGACCCGCGCAATCACCATATGGAAACTGTTCGAGCCCAGGTCAATCGCCGCAAACTCCTGGGGTTTTGGCGTACTTTTATGAGAAATTGGCATAGGATTTATTCAGGTTGTTCCAGTTTCTTGATGTAATCATAGATAGCCAGCTGCGAGCGCACTTTACGACGGTTGCCGCGCTGGACGTAATGGTTACTCAACTCTTTATCGACGATGCGGGCTTTCACCGTATCACTCAA
This sequence comes from Pantoea sp. QMID4, assembly GCF_030270445.1. Lineage (NCBI taxonomy): Bacteria > Pseudomonadati > Pseudomonadota > Gammaproteobacteria > Enterobacterales > Erwiniaceae > Pantoea > Pantoea sp. QMID4. The sequence goes on from NZ_BSXL01000001.1 coordinate 156,634, forward strand.
CTGAATAGCAATAATGTCGAGTATGCGCTGCCGGATGTGGGGATCGAGAATCGCCACGGCCACTTCGATGCGGTAATCGATGTTACGTGTCATCCAGTCAGCGGAGGAGAGGAACACCTTCTTATCGCTGCCATTCTCGAAAATATAGACGCGATCGTGTTCCAGATAACGGTCAACAATACTGATGACACGAATATTTTCACTGATCCCTGGCAGGTCCGGGATTAGTGAGCACATTCCGCGCACCAGAAGATTAACCTTCACCCCTACGCTGGAGGCTGTATAAAGCCGATCTACCAGACCTTTGTCCACCAGATTGTTGATTTTCAGAGTAATGCCGCAGGGCTTATTCTGCTGTGCATTGGCAATTTCGGTGTCGATCAGTTCATACAGCATCCGGCGCGAGTTCTGTGGCGACACCATCAGGTGATCGAACGTCACGGGCCGGTAAGGATTCTCAATAAAGTTGAACACCCGGCGTACTTCATTGGTAATGCGCGCATCCGCGGTCAGCAATGAGTAATCGGTATAAAGCCGTGCGGTTTTCTCGTTAAAGTTGCCGGTACCGATATGCGCGTAGCGCACAATCTCTTCGCCTTCGCGGCGTGAGATCAGGAACAGCTTGGCGTGGATCTTCAGGCCAGGTGCAGAGAAAATCACATGTACGCCCGCTTCGGTCAGACGTTTCGCCCAATAGATGTTGGCTTCTTCATCAAAGCGTGCCTGCAGCTCAACGACCACCGTGACTTTTTTACCGTTATAGGCGGCATGGATCATCGCATCCATGATGCGCGAGTGTTTAGCGACGCGGTAGATGTTGATTTTGATCGCCAGCACGCTGGGGTCAAACGACGCCTGACGCAGCAGTTCCAGCACGTGTTCAAAGGTGTGGTAAGGATAGTAAAGCAGCACGTCGCGGTCGCGTATCGCATCAAAGCCGTTGCGGAAGCCATCAAAACCGATATGGCGAATCTGCGGCAGCGGGCGGTTGACCAGGTTGTTTTTACCTACGTTCGGGAAGCCGATAAAGTCTTTGAAGTTGTGATAGCGGCCGCCCGGCAGTATTGAGTCAAAGTTGGAAATCGAGAGCTTGTGGCATAGCAGCTCAACCATCGCCTCTGGCATGTCGCGCTGATAGACAAACCGCACCGGCTCCGCCGTCAGTCGCTGCTTCAGGCTGGAGGACATCAGTTCCAGCAGGCTCGACTCCATCTCCGTCACCAGATCGTACTCGGCATCACGCGTCATTTTCATTGAATAGGCGTTAAGTGCGTCGTAGTCATAGAAGCCTTTGAAAATATCATCCAGGCAGTAACGTAAGATGTTGTCCAGCAGGATCATTGGCTTGCGACGGCGCGGTGGCTCAGCCGGTAAATTGATGAAGCGCGGCACTTTATCGGACGGGATCTCCAGCAGTGCATAACGAATATCGTCACCACGGATAATCTCTACCGCCAGGTAGGTGTAATCATCTTTAAGGAATTCGGTCAGGTCAGTTTCATGGGTGATCAGAATCGGGGAGATATGCTGACGCAGTTCATGTTTAAAGTAGTGGCGCAGCCATGCCTGCTGATTGGGCGACAGCTGGCGTTCATTGATCAGGAAGATCTGGTTACGTGCCATCTCCAGCAGCAGATCGTTATAAAGTGCGTCGAACTCCTGATCGGACTTCATCACCCGCTGCTGAATTTTCTTAAACAGATGGCGTGGCGTACTGGCGGAACCCTGCTCTTCACCAATCAGAATGCGGCGTTTGAGGTCGGCGAAACGCACTTTATAGAATTCGTCGAGATTGTTGGAGTAGATGCCCAGAAAGCGCATCCGCTCAATCAGTGGATTGCTTTTATCTGCTGCTTCCTGCAAAACCCGTTCATTAAAGGATAACCAGCTTAACTCTTTTTCTATATAAAGCTTTACCTGACCCATTCTCACTCCATTTAGCGGTTGCAGGACTGAAGATCCAGTATCCACCAACATTATGGCGAGAGTATGGCAGCGTTGTCCAACGCCAGGAGTTGTCTTATCAACCGGCTACGGGCAACATAGCGGCTTATTTTGGCCTGCTACCGGAACCGCATGAGCGCAAACCACATTCCTGTCCAATTCAGCGATCGCAAGCGTCGTGCCATTGATCGTCTGACGCGGCGGCTAATCACCTGCTGTGGCGTCGCGATCCTGCTACTGATGCTGCTGCTGTTCTGCTGGCTGATTGGCGTGGTATTACCGCTGTTTAATGCGCCGGGCCTGCAAATCGCGGCCAGCCAGCAACTCTGGGATCGTACGCCCGCCTTAGCAATAGGCAATCAGGGCAATATTGGCTGGCGTATCAGCGCGCACGGTGCAGCACGTTTTATTCCACTGGATGGTCAGCCTGCGGAACCGGCACTGGCGCTGATCCCGGCGCCGGATGAGGTGGTCCAGAGTGCCGATGGGCAGACGCTGCTACTGAATATACAGGGCACGCTGACGCTGATGCAGCCTGCCACTGACCAGCAGTGGCGCTTACCGCTGGGCGACAAACCCTTTCATCTGCCTGATGGTGGAGTGACAAAGATGGCGCTGGCGACGCGTCATGCAGGTCAGTGGCGCATTGCTGCCCTCACCGAGGCCGGACTGCGGGTGCTGACGCTGGGCACCGATCGCCAGGCGTCGGTTATCCCGCTGCCGCAACGCCAGCTGGATCTGCTGGCGCTCTCGCCCTCCGGCGATCTGCTCTACACCACCGAAGGCACGCTGCTGCGGGTCTGGCAGCTCGACGATGACCGTGCCCTGCTGCGCGAAACGCATACTCTGTCGCAGCCCCCACAAAGTTTGCATCTGCTGGTGGGCGGCAAAAGCCTGCTGATTCAGGATCGCAGCGGGGTCACCCAATGGTTTGCTATCGCCAGCGATCAGGGGCCGCGCCTGCAGCGTATCCGGACCTTTGCGCACAGCGATGGCGAGACGATTCTGGTGACTGAATCACAGCGTCGCGTGTTCGCGACGCTCAGTAAACAGGGGATGCTGCGACTGTTCGCCAGCAAGCAGACTGGCCCGATACTGCAGCGTCAGCTTGAACCCGGCATCGTGCAGGCGCAGTTTTCACCCCATGGCGACAGCCTGCTGATTGAGCGAGCGGGAAGCTGGCAGACCCTGCGGCTCGATAATCCGTGGCCGGATGTGACCTGGCGTAATTTCTGGCAGAAAATCTGGTATGAAAACTACCCCGGACCCGACTGGATCTGGCAATCCACCGCCGCCGGTGACAGCTATCAGGCCAAGTTCAGCCTGATGCCAATGGTCACGGGAACGCTGAAAGCGGCCAGTTTAGCGCTACTGTTTGCCACGCCGCTGGCGCTGGCCGCAGCGATGTATACCGCGTGGTTCATGGCACCGGGCCTTCGGCGCTGGGTTAAACCGGCCATTGAGATGATGGGCGCGCTGCCGAGCGTAGTGGTGGGGCTGATTGCCGGGATCTGGCTCGCGCCGCATATTGGTCAGGCGCTGGTGGGGGTACTGCTGCTGCCCCTGACGCTGGCAGGCGCGCTGCTGCTATGTGGCGTATTCAGCGCGCGTTTACCGCCGCGCTGGCGTCAGCCGGGCCGGGAAGTGTTGATTCTGCTGCCGCTGTTGCTGCTGGTTACGCTGCTGACGCTGTGGCTGCCCACGCTGTTTATTCCGGATGCGGGCGACTGGCTGCCCCATTACGAGCAGCGCAATCTGCTGGTGGCCGCGCTGGCGATGGGTTTTGCACTGGTGCCGCTGATCTTTACCCTCTCTGAAGATGCGCTGTTCAGCGTACCTGCGGCGCTGGGCCAGGGTTCGCTGGCACTGGGCGCAACGCCGTGGCAAACCCTGACCCGCGTCGTACTGCCAGGCGCCTCCGCCGGGATTTTTGCCGCCCTGATGATCGGTCTCGGACGCGCCGTAGGAGAAACCATGATTTTGCTGATGGCGACCGGTAACACGCCGCAAAGTGAAGGTGGCCTGTTCAGCGGTCTTCGCGCATTGTCCGCCAACATCGCCATTGAGATGCCGGAAGCCGCAGCGGGTAGTGCGCACTATCGCGTGCTGTTTCTCAGCGCCCTGATGTTGCTGCTGTTTACGCTGGTAATTAACACGGTTGCCGAACTGATCCGCCAGCGGCTGCGTCAGCGTTACAGCCAGCAGGAGGAGCAGGCATGAAGGCGATGCGACAAAACGATCGCTGGCGCTGGTTAACCGCGGGTGCCGTCGCCGTCTGCCTGCTGTCCTTTACGCTGCTGATTGGGCTACTGGCGTGGCAGGGCGTCCGTGCTTTCTGGCCGCAGCGCATGGATCTCTATACCTTCAGCCAGCCTGAAGGTGGTGAAACGCGCCTGCTGGGTGAAACCCTGGAACATCAGCGGCATTTTCCCGCTCCGGCTGATGAGCAGGGCAACAGCGGCGGACAGGTGCATCGCTATCTGATTAAAACCGGTAACCGCGACTGGGACGCCCCCGATTTCCGCGTGGTTTACAGCCGTGCAGCGGCAAAAATCAGTCAGCCGCCGGACGTCATGGTGCTGCAGCGGCGCAGCCATGGTCAGGCCTATGGCTGGTTTGTCGGCCTGCGTGAAGATAACGAAGAGTTAACTGCACAGAATCCCGATGCGCTGCTGCATCAGCGGCTTGGACAGGTACAGATGCTGGTACGGCAGGCTAACCAGATTCGCCGGGTCGATATGGCACGCCTCAACAGCCAGCGTGAAGAGCTTGATGAGCAGGCGGCCACAAACCGGGCTGCCGGACGCTTTGATCTGCAGGCAGAGTCAGAATATCAGGCGAATCAGGCCGCACTGCAGCGCCGCTTTAATCAGCTGAGTGAGACACTGGCTTCTCTGCAACAGCAGAGTCAGCGCGATCTGTTAATCCTGCGGGATGGGCAGGGCAACGAACATGCGATTCCGCTGACCGAAATCGTCGACAGCTGGAAGCCGAACGCGATGACGCTGACCGGCAAAACCGGACATTTTCTGCATCAGCTGTGGCGCTTCGTCAGTGATTCACCTGCCGGGGGCGAAAGTGAATCCGGCGCGTTTCCGGCGATCTTCGGCACCGTGCTGATGGTGCTGCTGATGTCGGTGGTGGTGATGCCGCTGGGCGTTGTCGCCGCTATCTGGCTGCATGAATATGCCGGACGGAATGCGCTGACCAGACTGGTGCGCATCGCGGTAGTCAATCTGGCCGGCGTTCCTTCCATTGTTTATGGCGTGTTTGGTCTGGGCTTCTTTGTCTGGCTGGTGGGCGGCACGATTGATCAGCTCTTCTTCGCCAGCGCGCTGCCTAACCCCACCTTTGGCACGCCGGGCTTGCTGTGGGCGTCGCTGACCCTGGCGTTACTGACGCTGCCGGTAGTAATTGTGGCGACCGAGGAGGGCTTATCGCGTATTCCCGACAGCCTGCGGCAGGGTTCGCTGGCGCTGGGCGCGACCCAGGCGGAAACGCTGTGGAACGTGGTGCTGCCAATGGCGGTGCCGGCCATGCTGACCGGCCTGATCCTGGCGGTGGCGCGTGCAGCAGGTGAAACCGCGCCGCTGATGCTGGTGGGCGTGGTAAAAATGGTGCCGGAACTGCCGGTCGACGCGGTGTTTCCTTATCTGCATCTGGATCGTAAGTTTATGCATCTGGGCTTCCAGATTTACGATCTGGCGTTTCAGAGTCCGAATATTGAAGCTGACCGGCCGCTGGTGTTCGCCACCGCGCTGCTGCTGGTGCTGATTATTCTGTCGCTTAATCTGCTGGCGATGGGCCTGCGTCACCGTCTGCGTGAACGCTATCGCCTTATGACTCAATAACAGGCTATGACTATGACGTCCGACACGGATATCGCGCTGACCGTTAACCATCTGTCGCTGTGGTATGGTGAGCGCCAGGCGCTGCAGGATATTTCGCTGCAGGTGCCGAAAAACAGGATTACCGCGCTGATTGGCCCCTCGGGCTGTGGCAAGTCGACGCTGCTGCGCTGCTTTAATCGCATGAATGACGTGATTGATCACTGCCGGGTAGAGGGGGAGGTGTTGCTGGGATCGCAGCCGATCCTGCGCCCTGAACAGGATCTCTCCGCGCTGCGCCGTCGGGTCGGCATGGTGTTTCAGCGGCCTAATCCTTTTCCAAAATCGATTTATGAAAATGTGGTCTACGGGCTGCGTTTACAGGGTGTGCGCGATCGGCGGATATTGAACGAAGCCTGTGAGCATGCGCTGCGTGCAGCGGCGCTGTGGAGCGAGGTGAAAGACCAGCTGTCACAGAATGCGCTGACGCTCTCGACCGGACAGCAGCAGCGGCTGGTAATTGCCCGCGCCATTGCCATTGAGCCGGAAGTGCTGCTGCTGGATGAGCCGACCTCCGCGCTGGATCCGATCTCCACGCTGGTGATTGAAGAACTGATGACCACGCTGAAGCAGCATTTCACGCTGGTGCTGGTGACGCACAACATGCAGCAGGCCTCGCGCGTGTCCGATTTCACCGCATTTATGCATCAGGGCGCATTAGTGGAGTGTGATGAGACCGACCGGATCTTTACCACGCCAAAGCAGCGACGGACCGAAGATTACATTACGGGACGCTACGGTTAAGAAAGGGGAAAAGTCAGGGGGCGTCAGGTGTGGAATAGAGTATCGGCTCAGGGAGCCAGTGCCCTTCGTAAAGACGCAAAACCGCCATCCCTGGCATGCTCAGCGCGGGCGATTACGCACCTCATCCCTGATGTGCGCCCGTTACCGGGCCAACGCTTTGCGTTGTTCAAAAACGCTCCCGGCGTTTTTGTCCCTGGCCCGCGATGCTTTACTACGGGCACAGGCTCCCCTCGCATCAAGCTTTTCAACCGTCTGTAGGAAAACCTGTAACGGCTTTTGGAACGTCAATCGTTAGCATAGCCCTGCGGCGGCAGCGGTTCGCCATCCAGCCAGGCTTTACCGTCACGCATCAATAGCCGGCCCTCGACAAACCAGCCAATCACCAGCGGATAGATAGCGTGCTCCTGATGCTGCACCCGCTCGTTAATCTCTGCTTCGCTGTCGTCAGGAAAGACCGGGACTTTAGCCTGCAGGATCACCGGACCGCCATCCAGCTCGTCCGTCACGAAATGCACGGACGTGCCATGTTCGCTGTCGCCATTTTCCAGCGCCTGACGATGCGTATGCAGTCCGGGATATTTCGGCAGCAGGGAAGGATGAATGTTCAGCAGGCGATCGTGAAAATGCGCTACGAACGCGCTGCTGAGAATGCGCATATAACCCGCCAGCACAATCAGATCCGGACGGTAGGCTTCGATTTCAGCGATAAGCTGGCGATCAAGGGCGTCACGGTCAGCGAAGTCGCTGGCGGCAAGCGCGTGGGCGGGAATCCCTGCCTCCTGCGCTCGCGTCAGGCCATACGCGGCGGCACGGTTGCTGAACACGGCAGCGACGCTGCCGTGAATCCGCCCGCTTTCACAGGCGTCAAGGATGGACTGAAGGTTACTTCCGTTGCCGGAAATCAGTACAACCAGCTTTTTCATCCGTTGATGACCACACGCTCTTCAGCATCCGACACTTTAATCACGCCGAGCTTCCAGGCTTTCTCGCCTGCGGCCTGCATCAGCGCAATCGCGTTGTCCGCGTCTGCCGGGCTCAGTGCGATGATCATGCCGACGCCGCAGTTAAAGGTACGGTACATCTCGAAACGGCTGACGTTGCCCGCCTGCTGTAACCAGCTGAAGACCGCCGGCCACTGCCAGCTCTTCTCATCGATGACAGCCTGGGTGTTGTCGGGCAGGACGCGCGGGATATTTTCCCAGAAGCCGCCGCCGGTCAGGTGCGCGATAGCGTGCACATCGACCTGCTCAATCAGGCTCAGGATATTTTTCACGTAGATGCGGGTCGGTTCCAGCAGATGATCGGCCAGCGGTTTGCCTTCCAGCTGTTCAGCCAGCGGATCGGTGTTGCTGACTTCCAGAATCTTACGCACCAGCGAATAGCCGTTGGAGTGCGGGCCGCTGGAGCCGAGGGCGATCAGTACGTCGCCATCCTGCACCTTACTGCCGTCGATAATTTCTGACTTTTCCACCACGCCGACACAGAAACCGGCCACGTCGTAATCTTCGCCGTGATACATGCCTGGCATCTCAGCGGTTTCACCGCCCACCAGCGCACAACCTGACTGCAGACACCCTTCGGCGATGCCGGTAATTACCGCAGAGGCGGTATCCACATCCAGTTTGCCGGTGGCGTAGTAGTCGAGGAAGAAGAGCGGCTCGGCGCCCTGAACCACCAGGTCATTGACGCACATCGCGACCAGGTCAACACCAATGGCATCGTGACGTTTGAGATCCATCGCCAGACGCAGCTTGGTGCCCACGCCATCGGTGCCGGAGACCAGCACGGGTTCACGGTATTTTTGCGGCAGCGCGCAAAGCGCACCAAAACCGCCCAGTCCACCCATCACTTCCGGGCGACGCGTCTTTTTCACTACGCCTTTAATACGGTCAACCAGAGCGTTACCAGCATCAATATCAACACCGGCGTCTTTGTAACTGAGAGAGGTTTTGTCGGTCACTGCGAGGTCCCCACGCGAGTTGCGGTTGGTGGTTTAAAATAAAGCGCGGCAATTCTATCAGTGCAGGCAAACGTTTGCGAGTCCGGCATTGCGCATCGGGCGATTTTCATTAATCCTTTATTTGTCCCGGTAAAACCCGCGGCTTTGCGTAAGAGCAGGTGGCGCAGCGCGTAAAAGGCGGTATAATCCCGCGATTTTTTTTAGCTCAACTCATTCCGGGAGAACACCAATGAAGATCGTGGAAGTCAGACACCCGCTGGTCAAACATAAACTGGGCCTGATGCGTGAGCATGATATCAGTACAAAGCGTTTTCGCGAGCTGGCCTGTGAAGTGGGCAGCCTGCTGACCTATGAAGCGACCGCCGATCTGGAAACAGAGCGCGTTACCATTGAGGGCTGGAATGGCCCGGTAGAGATCGATCAGATCAAAGGCAAAAAAATTACGGTGGTCCCGATCCTGCGTGCCGGTCTTGGCATGATGGAAGGGGTGCTGGAGCACGTTCCCAGCGCCCGTATCAGCGTGGTGGGTGTTTACCGTGATGAAGAGACGCTGGAGCCGGTTCCTTATTTCCAGAAGCTGGTCTCTAACATCGAAGAGCGCCTTGCACTGGTGGTCGACCCGATGCTGGCGACCGGTGGTTCGATGATTGCCACCATCGATCTTCTGAAGAAAGCGGGTTGCACCAGCATCAAAGTGCTGGTTCTGGTTGCCGCACCAGAGGGGATTGCCGCACTGGAGAAAGCGCATCCTGACGTCGAGCTTTACACTGCGTCAGTGGATCAGGGACTGAACGAAAAGGGTTACATCATTCCCGGGCTCGGCGATGCCGGGGACAAGATTTTCGGAACCAAATAAATCGCACAGCCGACCAGAGAGTCGGCTTTTTTTTGACAAAAATAATGCCCCGAACGGATTCGGTCTGCCGCGAGGCGCACCGGCGTGCCTGCTGCTGTGCCAGAGGCGCGAACCCATGGGGATACAAAACATAAGGGGATAAATGATGACTCGTCGCGCCATTGGCGTCAGTGAACGGCCGCCGTTACTGCAAACCATTCCACTCAGCCTGCAACACCTGTTTGCCATGTTTGGTGCCACGGTACTGGTGCCGATCCTGTTCCACATCAACCCGGCGACGGTGCTGTTGTTTAACGGCGTCGGCACACTGATTTATCTCTTTATCTGTAAAGGCAAAATTCCCGCCTATCTCGGTTCCAGTTTTGCCTTTATCTCGCCGGTGCTGCTGCTGTTGCCACTGGGATACGAGGTTGCGCTGGGCGGATTTATTCTGTGCGGCGTGCTGTTCTGTATTGTGGCGCTGATTGTGAAACGCGCGGGCACCGGCTGGCTCGACGTGATGTTTCCCCCGGCGGCCATGGGCGCGATTGTCGCCGTCATTGGTCTGGAGCTGGCGGGGGTCGCCGCCAATATGGCCGGCCTGCTGCCCGCTGAAGGCAGTGCGCCCGACAGCAAAACCGTGCTGATTTCGCTGGTCACGCTGGCGGTAACGGTCTTCGGTTCGGTACTGTTCCGTGGCTTCCTGGCGATTATCCCGATTCTGGTCGGTGTGGTGGCAGGCTATCTGCTCTCTGCGTTTATGGGCATCGTTGACTGGAGTGGCGTGGTCAAAGCCCCCTGGTTTGCCCTGCCAACCTTCTATACGCCGCGCTTTGAGTGGGTGGCGATGCTGACGATTCTGCCTGCGGCGCTGGTGGTGATTGCCGAGCATATCGGTCATCTGGTAGTTACGGCCAACATCGTGAAGAAAGATCTGATTCGCGACCCTGGCCTGCATCGTTCGATGTTCGCGAATGGCTTATCCACCGTTATTTCTGGCTTCTTTGGTTCGACGCCAAATACGACCTACGGTGAAAACATCGGCGTGATGGCGATTACCCGCGTCTATAGCACCTGGGTGATTGGCGGCGCGGCAATTCTGGCGATCCTGCTCTCCTGCGTCGGCAAACTGGCGGCGGTGATCCAGGCGATCCCGGTTCCGGTGATGGGCGGTGTGTCGCTGCTGCTGTATGGCGTGATTGGCGCTTCCGGTATCCGCGTGTTGATCGAATCCAAAGTCGATTACAACAAAGCGCAGAACCTGATCCTGACCTCGGTGATCCTGATCATCGGCGTCAGCGGGGCGAAGGTACATATCGGCGCGGCAGAGCTGAAAGGCATGGCACTGGCGACGATCGTGGGTGTTGGCCTGGCGCTGATCTTCCGCGTGATCTCGCTGTTGCGCCCGGAAGAAGTGGTGCTGGAGGCTGAAGAACCGCGCGAACATTGATCGCAGCGCGCCTGACAGGATCCGGGGCAGGGACGCCCCATTCATCTCTTGCTGAAAACTGTGTTAGACTTCCCCCGATTTTTTGCTTGTTCTCTTGCTGAGGTGCTTCTGAACACGCCGGCACAATTGTCATTGCCACTCTATTTACCCGACGATGAAACCTTCTCCAGCTTCTGGCCGGGGGAAAACCCGTCGCTGATTGCCGCACTCAAAGGCGCTCTCAATCAACAACATGGCAGCTATCTCTACTTCTGGTCACGCGAAGGCGGTGGGCGGAGCCATCTGCTGCACGCCGCGTGCGCTGAAATGTCCGCGCGCAGCGAAGCGGTCGGGTACGTTCCGCTGGATAAACGCACCTGGTTTGTTCCGGAAGTGCTGGAAGGGATGGAGCAGTTGTCACTGGTCTGCATCGATAACATTGAGTGCATTGCAGGCGAACCGGAGTGGGAGATGGCGATCTTCGATCTCTATAACCGTATTCTGGAAACCGGCAATACGCGCCTGTTTATTACCGGCGATCGTCCGCCACGTCAGCTGAATCTGCAGCTGCCCGATCTCGCTTCGCGGCTGGACTGGGGGCAGATCTATCGCCTGCAGCCGCTCTCCGATGAAGACAAACTGCAGGCGTTGCAACTGCGTGCCGGGTTACGTGGTTTTGAGCTGCCGGAAGATGTGGGTCGCTTCCTGCTGAAGCGACTGGATCGTGAAATGCGTACGCTGTTTGATACGCTGGATCGGCTTGATCGCGCCTCGATCAGCGCGCAGCGTAAACTCACCATTCCCTTCGTTAAAGAGACGCTCGGCCTTTAAACAATGTCGAGCACCGCTTCTGGCGGACGTCCAATTCGCGCCTTATCGCCGTTGATGACAATCGGCCTTTCAATCAGCACCGGATTTTCTACCAGCGCATCCAGCAGCGCACTTTCGTTTTTATCGGCGAGTGCCAGTTCGCTGTAGATCGCCTCTTTGGTACGCATCAACTCTCGTGCACTCTGCATCCCCAGTTTCTGTAGCAGAATTAGCAGCGTCTCGCGATCGGGCGGTGTCTGCTGATAGAGCACCACTTCCGGCTCAATGCCGCGGGTGTTCAGCAGCGCCAGCGTTTCACGGCTCTTGCTGCAACGCGGGTTGTGGTAAATCGTCACCATCCGAAATTTTCCTTTTATTTGCAACGCGCTGGCAGCGCGAGGGCTTAGCCTTTCTGATATTGCTTAAAGCGCTGCTGCAACTGGCGCAGCTGATCGATACGGGCATCGTAGCGCGCCTGCTTCAGGCTGCCGAGTGGCACCTGTGCGCTGGCGCTGCCTAACGCGGTGATGGCCTGATCAATCTGGCCATTCAGCGCCAGGCTCTCTGCCCGTGCCGACAACTCTTCATCATTCAGTCCCTGCTGTGCAGAAGCCTGTGCCAGTAAATCCCAGCCGTTGGGATCGTCTTTATTGGCCCAGGTATAGCGGTTCAGAATACGGCTGGCACTGGCATACTGCTTCGCTTCCACGTAGGCGTTCGCCAGGTTGAGCTGCACCACCGGGCTGTTTTTGGCACCGGTTGCGGCGGTGAGCAGGGCGATCGCCTGTTGTGGCTGGTTCAGGCCGATGTCAATGTCCGACATGATATCCAGGAACCAGACGTTATTAGGCTGTTTCGCCAGTAGTGGCGTCATGATGCGCTTCGCATCGGCATAGCTCTTCGCCTGTAAAAACTGTATGGCCTTGCCATATTGTGACGCCAGCTGCTCACGCGCATTGCCGCTGGCATACTGACTCAGCAGTTCGTCAGTGAGCTGATTACGCCCGGTTGCGTACATCCCCAGCGCACGCACCTTCGCCAGGTAAAAATCTTCAGTGGATTGCACGACGACCGGGCGCATCTGGTTAGCGCGGTTACGGGCATCTGCCAGACGGCTGTCGGGCAGGGGATGCGTCAGCAGAATTTCAGGTGGCTTCGAGGAGAAGCGACTCTGATCGGCCAGCTTCTGTAGGAAATTTGGCATCGCCTGGGGATCGAAACCGGCGCGCTGCAGCACCTGAATGCCGATGCGGTCAGCCTCCTGCTCATTGCCCTGGGTGAAGCTGATAATCCCCTGCTGCGTACCCGCCAGGGTGCCGGTCAGTGCGGCCATACCCGCCTGCGGACTCGCCATCGCCAACAGTATCGAGCCCAGTGCACCGACCCAGGTGAGTGGGGCATTGCGCTTTTGATCTTCCATGGCGCGCGCCAGATGGCGCTGGGTGACGTGTGAAATTTCATGCGCCATCACGGATGCCAGCTGACTTTCATTTTCGGTAAAGCGGAACAGCGCCGAGTGCAGCACCACATTGCCACCGAAGAAGGCAAAGGCGTTGAGCTCATCGTTCTGAATCAGAAAGAAGTGGAACGGGGTTTTGACGGAGTCAGCATGCGAGACCAGCCGCTGCCCCAGCTGATTAATATACTGATTAAGCAGCGGATCGTTGATCAGCGGCGCACTGGCACGCAGCTGGCGCACATAGAAGTCGCCCATCTGCAATTCCTGATTAATCGACAGCGTCGAACCGGCCGTGGTGCCAATATCGGGAAGTGAATCACTGACATCGGCATGGGCCGGTGTCAGAGTGGTGAAAATGAGCGTCGGGAGGAGCGCGGCGAGCAGCGTTTTCTTTAACCGGTTCAACATGCCTTAATCCTGTAGAGAGGCCCTGAGAATGGACAGGTGCGCAGCGGGAATGTTCCATTTTTCCCAGATAACGGCGGTTCGGGACTATCTTAACCAGAGCATCAAAAGAAAGAAATGTCGTTTTCTGGCCAGTGCCTGGTGTAATTTGTGCAAGATCGCAAATTTTGACGAAAAAAACTGAACATCCTGTCAACTTAAACCCCAGTTAAACGAACAAAATCCGGCAAGGTTTTCCCGGTGTCCTGAGCTGCTAATTTGCCTCTTAACTGTTCATTCCCATCGCGCTTCGACCGAATAAAGCAGATTCTGCTGGCAGATATCAGGAAGCGTAATCGTTCTTTTTTTAAAGTTATGTAAATTCAATCAGAAAAACTGAATATGGCACGCGTTTTTCCAGGTCTACTCTGAAAAAATAGCCCGCGCGGAGCCGCAAAATGTTTCTGCTTCATTGATAAATCAAATCGATTTGCCTGCACCGATCTTCCTGATTCCAGCTATGTCTGGCTGTTATTTTCTCGTATCAAATTAACAGAAAGAGGTTAAATTCGCGATAGTCAGATCCACCGCGGCTAAGACCCTTTTTTCTGCATGATGAAAATATTCGATTAATTCTCTGAGTGAATAATTTCAGCGGTTATCAATAGCGCGTTGACCTGAATTTACAGAAGCGAGAATTAAACCTGCGCTGTGGTATAGATAGCCGACCTGATTCAGCCCTGAATCTGACAGACATTATTTGCCGGAGAGAAGAGTTATGCGTTCAGTTGTTTCATACGCGTTAATCGCCATTATTGGCGGTGTCGTTGGCGCGGCTGTCACACAGAGTGGCAATATTTACGACAAAGTGACACGTCATTTTGCAACCGAGCCACAGGAAGCGCCTGGATTCTGGAGTACCCCAGCGATTGAAGGTTACGGCAAAATTCATTACGAGCCTGACGCCGCGTTTAAACCGGTGGCGGGCCTGAGCAACAAAATTGTTTTCCAGATTACCCGCAGCGACGGCGCGATGACCGCGCCCAATCTGGGACTGGAACGCGTGGCGCGCGTGGTGAATCTCTATATCGCCTCTGGCGTGCCTGCCGACCAGTTGAAGTTCGTGGTTTCGGTCACCGGTGACGCAACGCCTGCCATGCTGGATAACGCCCATTTCAAACAGTTTTATGGCATCGAAAATCCAAACCTGAAGCTGATTAATGCGCTTAATCAGGTGGGAGTGAAAGTCTCGGTCTGCGATCAGTCCGTGGCATTCCATCACTATCCAAATAACTGGATTGATAAATCAGTCGTCCATGCGCTTTCCAGTCCGACCACGGTATCAACCCTGCAAAACCAGGGGTACGCGTGGCTGGCAATGTAATTGATGTTTTAAACGATCAGGAGAAGAGTGAATGCGTCCAGCAGCTTTAGTAGTGATGGCAGCCGTAGCAGGATTTATCGGAGGCAATGTTTTACAGTTGCCGGAATTATTCGATAAAGTCAGCGGAAAGATGGCAGATAATAAATCTGAGCCCGCTGATTTCTGGAGTACACCAGCGATTGAAGGCTACGGCAAAATACATTATGTCGATACGCCGGCATTTAAACCCGGTACCACAGCGGGTCTGAGTAATAAAATTGTTTTCCAGATTAACCACAATGATGGCGATATTCGTAAGCCGAATCTGGGCCTGGAACGTGTGGCGCGTGTCACCAACCTCTATTATGCGGCGGGTGTGCCACTCGACCAGCTGAAATTTGTGGTGTCGATCAACGGCGACGCGGTGTCGTCAGCGCTGAATAACGACCAGTTCAGCAAAGCCTACGGTGTGGATAACCCGAACCTGAAGCTGATCAGCGAACTGAAAAAAGCGGGCGTTCAGGTCACTATCTGTGATCAGTCCGTGGCGTTTCATCAGCTCGATCGCAGCTGGATCGACCCGATGGTCACCCACACTATCTCCAGCGGCACCACCGTTGCCACGCTGGAAAACAGCGGTTACGCCTTCCTGATGCTTTAATTCCCCGCAGCGGCGTCACTGCCGCTGTCACCTGCCGGTCATGTTACCGTGATGCGCCTGTCATATAACGCCGCTAGTTTACGTCGCAATGAGATCGATCTCATCGACGATAAACGAGGCAGTGATGACAGATTTAATCAGCGTAGCCCGACTGGCAGGGGTCTCCCGCGCAACCGCCGCGCGCGCCTTCTCTGATCCTCATCTGCTGAAACCGGGCACGCTGCAAAAGGTGCTTGCCGCCTCGGAACAGGTCGGTTTTCGCCCGAATCATATTGCCCGTCAGCTCCGCACTCAACACTCCACCACGCTTGGCGTACTGCTGCCTTCACTATTTAATCCCGTTTTTGCCCTGCAACTGCAGGCGATGGAGCAGCAGGCCCGGCAGGCTGGGTATGCGCTGCTGGTGGCAACCAGTGATTATCAGGCTGAGCGGGAAGCGGCCATTGTCGAACATATGCTGCACCAGCGTGTCGCCGGTCTGGTACTGACTGTGGCAGACGCCGACCGCAGTGCGCTGCTGCCGACGCTGTCGGCGGCAAAGATGCCCTTCGTGCTGACTCACAACGTGCCGCAACAGCACGACTGGCCCACGCTGTGCGTCGACAACCGTAAAGCGATGGCGGAAGCGACCGCCCATCTCATCGCTCTCGGCCATCGCTACATCGTGATGGCCGCTGGACCTATGCAGCAATCTGACCGTGCGCGTCTGCGCTATCTCGGCTACTGCGAAGCCATGCAGCAGGCCGGTCTGACGTCGCGGGCAATGATTGAGATGCCCAGCCATATTCAGTCCGACTTCCGGCTGCTGCTGCCCCTGATGAATGCCCCTTCGCCGCTGACCGCCGTAATTTGCAGTAACGATTTGCTGGCTATCAGTCTGCTGGGGGCTGCTGCGCGAGCCGGTGTCAGCGTACCGAATCAATTGTCAGTCATCGGCTTCGACGGCATTGAGTTGGGTGAGCAGCTTTCACCGTCACTGGCCAGCGTGGTTCAGCCGATTGCGCTGATGGGCACGCGCGCCATCGATCTGCTTCTGAATCCGGGCGGAAAAACCCACGTGCTGGCCCATCATTTACGGCTCGGGGAGAGTATCGCCCCGGCATTTCATGGCTCTTCTTCAGGGAAACATCATGTCACTCAACCTTAATATCAGACAGATCGCCAGCGCTGCGCTGCTGGCCGGATGCACGCTTACCAGTTCGTGGGCACAGGCGGCAGAAAATGCGATCTGCTATAACTGCCCGCCAGAGTGGGCCGACTGGGCCACGCAGCTCAAGGCGATTGAAAAAGCGACCGGCATTCATGTGCCGCAGGATAATAAAAATTCAGGGCAGGCGCTGGCGCAGCTGGTCGCGGAGAAAAACAATCCGGTTGCCGACGTGGTCTATTACGGCGTCAGCTTTGGTATTCAGGCTGTCAGTGCCGATGTGGTCAGTGCTTATAAACCGGCTAACTGGGATCAGATCCCGACAGGCATGAAAGATCCCAATGGCAAGTGGGTGGCGCTGCACTCCGGCACCATGGGCTTTATGGTTAATGTTGATGCGCTGGGTGGCGCGCCGGTGCCGCGCTCCTGGGATGATCTGCTCAAGCCGGAATATAAAGGTATGGTGGGGTATCTGGATCCGGCCAGCGCCTTTGTGGGCTACGTCGCGGCGGTGGCGGTGAATCAGGCCAAAGGCGGCAGCCTGCATGACTTCACCCCGGCGATTAACTGGTTTAAGGCGCTACAGCGTAACCAGCCAATTGTGCCTAAGCAGACCGCCTATGCGCGGCTGATTTCGGGCGAAATCCCGATTCTGATTGACTATGACTTCAACGCCTATCGCGCCCGCTACAAAGATCACGCCAACGTTGAGTTTGTGATCCCGAGCGAGGGAACCATCACGGTGCCGTACGTTATCAGCCTGGTGAAGAGTGCGCCGCATCCGGCCAACGGTAAGAGAGTGATTGATTTCGTGCTGTCAGATGCCGGTCAGGCTATCTGGGCCAATGCCTGGCTGCGTCCGGTGCGGGCGGGGACAATGTCACCCGAGGCGAAAAAATATTTCCTGCCTGACAGCGATTATGCGCGCGCCCACACGGTCGATTATCAGCAGATGGCCGATGCGCAGAAGGGCTTCTCCGCGCGTTATCTGAGTGAGATTCGCTGATGTCACTGTCAGAAATCAACCTGTCTGCTGCGGGTGGTCCGTTTCGCCAGCGGCTTCGTCCGCTGAGGGCGAACTGGCCATGGATGCTGCTGCCTGCGCTGCTCTTCTTTGCAGCCTTCTGGCTGCTGCCGTTTGCCCGTCTGTTGCAGATCGGCATGACGGAGGATCGCACCACGCACCACAGCGGCTACTGGATGGTGATCAGCCAGCCGCAGTATCTGCAAAGCCTGCTGAATACCGTGTTGCTCTCGGCAGCCGTCACGCTGGTGACGTTGCTGATTGCGGCGGTAGTCGGCTGCTTTCTGGCGCGTCAGCGCTTTACCGGGCGCGGCACGCTGCTGGCGCTGCTGACCTTTCCGCTGGCTTTTCCGGGCGTGGTGGTGGGATTTCTGATGGTGATGCTGGCGGGGCGTCAGGGTGTGCTGGCGCAACTCAGCCTCAGCCTGTTTCATGATCGCTGGGTTTTCGCCTATTCGCTCAGTGGCTTGTTTATCGGCTATCTCTATTTTTCGCTGCCACGCGCCATTGTGACGCTGGTGGCGGCGAGCGAGAAGCTGGATCGATCGCTGGAGGAGGCTGCACGCTCGCTGGGAGCCAGCCAGTGGCGCATCATCCTTGACGTCATCATACCAGGGCTGAAACCGGCGCTGCTCTCCTGTGGCGCGCTCTGTTTTGCCACCAGCATGGGCGCGTTTGGCACCGCATTTACCCTGGGCACAGAGCTGGCGGTGCTGCCGCTGACTATTTACGGCGAGTTCACCAATTACGCCAACTTTGCCACTGCGGCGGCACTCTCGGTGGTGATGGGGGCGGTGGCCTGGCTGGCGCTGATGCTGGCTAATGGGCTTGCGCACCACAGGGTGCATGCATCATGAAGCGCCGGGGTCTGTTCTGGCTGCAGGTGGCGATCACCAGCCTTACCGCGCTGTTTATGATCGTGCCGATTGTGCTCTCAATGCTGGCAGGCGTCACGCAGAACTATTTCGCGGGTCTGCGCAGCGGCCTGACGCTGACGTGGGTGGAACAGGTATGGCAGATGTATGCCGACACCTTCTGGCTGTCGCTGCTGATTGCCCTGAGTTGTCTGGCGGTAACGGTCATCGCTGGCGTTCCGGCTGCCTGGGGCTTACTGAAGTCACCGTCACGCTGGGCTGCCCGAATTGAAGAGTGCCTGATGCTGCCGGTGGCGTTACCAGGCCTCGCCACCGCGCTGGGTATCATTCTGCTTTATGGTCAGTTCAGCGCACTGCGCGACAGCTGGCTCTTCATCCTGATCGGCCATGTGCTCTTTACGCTGCCCTTTATGATCCGACCGGTGCTGTCGGTAATGCAGGCGATAGATCTGCCGCGGCTGGAAGAGGCCGCCGCCAGCCTGGGTGCGGGCTTCTGGCGTCGCCTTTATACCGTGGTCGTCCCGAACTGTCGCAACGGCATTCTGGCGGGCGCGTTTATGGTGATTACGCTGTCGGTAGGGGAGTTCAACATCACCTGGATGCTCCACACGCCCCTGACCAAAACCCTGCCGGTCGGCCTGGCCGACAGCTACACCTCGATGCGGCTGGAAGTTGGATCCGCCTACACCCTGATTTTTATCATGATGATTTTACCGCTGCTGCTGTTACTTAACGCCTGTAATCACTGGCTGGAACGGCAATCAGCGCGGCAGCAGAGAGAGGAAATCCTATGAAAGAGGCCATCAACGTGACGCTGCGCCACTGCTCGCGTCGCTTCAATCAGCAGGTCGCGCTGCATCCGCTCGATCTGCGGGTCCATGCCGGAGAAACGCTGGTGCTGCTGGGGCCGTCGGGCTGCGGTAAAACCACGCTGTTGCGTATCATCAGCGGTCTGGAAAGCAGCGATGCGCCGGGTGAGATCTGGTTTGATCAGCGGAACGTCACCGCGCTGCCGATTGAGAAACGCAACGTCGGCATGGTGTTCCAGAACTACGCGCTGTTCCCGACGCTCAACGTGGCGCAGAACGTCGCCTATGGCCTGAAAGTGCAGGGCGTGCCGCGAGCCGAACGCGAGGCGCGGGTGGCAGAGATGCTGGCGCTGGTGGATCTGACGCATCTGTCACATCGCGCGATTGATAAATTGTCCGGTGGGCAGAAGCAGCGGGTGGCACTGGCTCGCGCGCTGGCCGCCCGGCCTAAAGTGCTGCTGTTTGATGAGCCGCTGGCGGCGCTTGATGCCAGGCTGCGCGATCGACTGCGGCTGGAGATCGGCGCACTGCTCAAGCGGCTGGCGATCACTGCCGTTTACGTCACGCACGATCAGCAGGAGGCGATGGCGCTGGGCGATCGCATCGCGGTGATGGAGCTGGGCCGTCTGGTGCAGCTTGATACGCCGCAGGGCATTTATCAGCGCCCGGCCTCCCGTTTTGTGGCCGACTTTGTGGGTGCCATTAACTGCATTGCGCAAGATTTCCATGGTCAGCCCATGCGTTTTTGCCGCCCGGAAGATGTGCTGCTGGCCGACGATACGCGCTATCCCCAGCGCGGCATAGTGCTGGGCAGCACCTTCCTCGGCGCTTCACAGCGCTTACTGATCGATATCGGACTGGATAGCCCTATTCAGGTAGAGCGTCATGCGCGCGAAATCTGGCAGGCCGGGCAGCGCATCAGCTGGTCGCTGACCAGCCAGGCCGCGCTGGAATTCAGTTGCTAAGGAGTCTGTTGTGTCTGTTCAACCCACGATGATTGCGCAAATCAGCGATCTGCATATCAAGGCCCATGGCCGCCTCTCTTACAAACAGGTCGATACCTATGCGGCATTACTGCAGGTTATCGACACTCTTAATGCGCTGCAGCCGCGGCCCGATGTGGTGGTCATTACCGGCGACCTGGTCGATTTTGGCAGGCCGGAAGAGTACCAGACGCTGCGGGAAGCCCTGCAACGCCTGCAGCTGCCGTTTTACCTGATGGCGGGCAATCACGACAATCGCGAGGCGCTGCGTGCCGCTTTCCCGGATCACGCCTATCTGCAGACGGGACCCACCCTGAGCTGGCAGCTTAGCGTCGGTGGCGTCAGGCTGCTGGCGCTGGACTCCAGCGTGCCGCAACAGCCGTGGGGAGAGCTGGACGAACACCAGCTGCAATGGCTGGATCAGGCACTGATCGTGGCTGCCGATCAGCCCACGCTGGTAATGCTGCATCATCCTCCTTTTGCCTGCGGCATTGCTCATATGGACCGGCAACGGTTACGTCATCCGGAAGCCCTTGAGGCGATCATCGCCCGCCATCCGCAGGTTGAGCGGGTGCTCTGCGGTCATCTGCATCGCAGTCTGCAGACCCGCTTTGCCGGCACGCTGGTCTGTGTTGCGCCAGGCGTGTCGCATCAGGTAGCGCTGGATCTGCATCCCGAAGGGCCGGCTCACTTTATTCTGGAGCCGCCAGGCTTTTTGCTGCATTGCTGGCAACCCGGGCAGGGAATGGTCACGCATCAGTGTGCGATTGGCCGCTTTTCGGGACCCTGGCCTTTTTACGATAGTCAGGGATTAATCGATTAGTGCCAGTCAAATCTGGATTATCAGGTGTGAAATTTGTCTTAATGCTGCTCAAAAATGCCGACACCGTGTAGACTTAAGCCCGGATAACAGGGCTTCTGGCACACATTAAAAAAATAATCAGGCATTGACGACATGACATTTATCTCCGGGGCGGCGACGCCATGTTAAAGCTCTTTCGACCCAAGGCCGATTTGCGCAATCTGATCGCCCTGCTGGTGATTGTCAGCATTGTTATCACGCTCGCGAATACGCTTTACGCTACCTGGCGGGTTCAGCGCCAGGTGCTGATTGACACCACGCTTGAGGCCAATCGCGCTTACGCCGCCAAACTGGCCTCAACCAGTGAGATTTTCTTTCAGCTGGCGCAGTCACAGCTGCACTATAGCGCTAATCAGCTCAGCCGCGACTTTAATAATGAGGCGCTGCTGGAAAGCGAAGTCAGCCGCCTGCGCGAGCAGACCAGCAGTTTCAACTCAGTGGCGATAGTGGATGCGCAGGGCGTGATCAAGGCGATTTCGCCTGAGTCGTTGACCCTGAAAGGTATGCATCTGACCAGCGACGCCTCACGGGAAGCGCTGACCCTGCGGCAGCCGATCATCAGTAAACCCACCCTTTCTGCTGCCAACAATCTGCTGGTGTTTGTCTCCTGGCCTGTCTGGAGTGCCGATGGCGACTACCTGGGCTACATCGGCGGCACCATCTACCTGAAGAAAAAAAGCATTCTGAATGCGCTGCTGGGTGAGCAATTTTACCGGGATGGCACCACGGTCTATGTGCTCGACAGCAATAATGAGGTGTTGTATCACCAGAACCGGCAGCTGGTGGGTAAAATGCTGCCGGCCATCGTCAGTCCGCGTGACGAGCAGACCAATGGCTCGCTGATGCTTGCCGGTCCGGGTGAGTCAGCTCAGCTGGCGGGCTTTGCGATCGTGCCGACCACCGGCTGGACGGTGGTGGCCCTGAAGCCGATTAACGTCACGCTGGATCCCCTTTCGGGCCTGTTAATGAATGTCCTGAAAAACTCGGTGCCGTTTGCGCTGCTGACTCTGCTGGTGGCCGTGGTGCTGGCGCGGCTGATTGCCCGGCCACTCTTCCAGCTGGCCCGTAAAGCCAGCCGGATGGATGCGCAGGGGGTATCAAAAGAGATTGGTGGCATCACCGCCTGGTATTTTGAGGCGGCTCAGGTCAAACGAGCACTGCTTACCGGTATTGGTCTGGTGCAGGACAAAATTGGCCGTCTTAGCTCGGAAGCGCAGACCGATCCGCTGACCCAGTTGCTGAATCGCCGTGGCCTGAATGCGGTGCTGGAGTATTACCGCACGCTGCGCCAGCCTTTCTCGGTGCTGGCTCTGGACATCGACCACTTCAAAAACGTTAACGACAGCTGGGGCCATGATGTCGGTGACCGGGTGATTCAGCAGGTGGCGAGCACGCTGCGTGCCAGCGCCCGTCAGTCTGATGTGGTATGTCGCAACGGCGGAGAGGAATTTCTGATGCTGCTGCCGGGCACGCCCCTGGATGAGGCACAGATCATCGCGGAGCGCGTACGGATGGGTATTGCCGAAGCCTGGCTTACGGATGTAGGACGAATTACCTTGTCTATTGGCGTGGCGGCATGGAAGGGCACCCACGATGCCGGGCTGGAAACGAGTCTGAAACAGGCGGATGCGGCGCTCTACGCGGCGAAAAATGCCGGGCGAAACTGCGTTATCGCAGCCACAGCTTAATCGCACAAAGAGCAGATGTTTTTTTACGGCAGGCAAGCGTGAAGGGGAAAAAGGGAAAGAAGATAAGCAGGGCGCGGCGGTCGGGCTACCGCGCCCCTCAACATCAGGCTGACTTAACGTAATCCAGCACCATGTCGTGGTGATTCGAGGTTTTGAAGTTATCAAACACTTTCTCAATCCTGCCCTCAGCATCGATCAGGAAGCTGATGCGATGAATACCGTCATAGGTTTTCCCCATAAAGGTTTTTTCACCCCAGACGCCAAACGCCTGGCAGACTTCATGATTTTCATCTGACAGCAGCGTGAAGTTCAGCAGCTCTTTTTCAACAAACTTTGACAGTTTTTCCGGTTTGTCGGTGCTGACACCCAGGACTTCCACGCCCGCTTTTTTCAACTCATCCATGTTGTCACGCAGACCGCACGCCTGCACGGTGCAGCCTGGCGTCATCGCTTTCGGGTAGAAGTACACCAGAACGCGCTGTCCCTGGAAGTCGGTCAGATTCACGTGTTCGCCGTCCTGGTCGGGCAGGCTAAATGCAGGTGCAGTATCTCCGGCTTTCAGTGGATTCATCACATCTCTCCATTTTCTTATTCAGGCTGTGGGTAATACACCATCCGGGCCGAAACGACCAGAGGGAACATTACCATCAGGGGGTATTTCACCACATAGCCGATCACGCGTCAGGCATGGGGAGAAATAACTCCGGTTTATTAACTAAAGCTTAGCGTACCGCGCTGACCGATTCGCTGCTGTCAGCATCAGACACACTGTAGAGACGCAGCGTTCCCTGGGCATTCAACTCCAGACACAGGGTATTAAAAGCCTGCTCAAAGGTGGTGCCACTGGTTCGTGTCGGACTGTGGGCGGTCATTTGAATATAGAGCGTTGGTGGCAAATCGTGTTGCGCGGGTGTAATACGCGACACCAGTTCGGCCACGTTCATCTGATGCTTATCAATAAGATCGGTAAAGCGTTCAATAATATGTGGCGAGTCGGCCACTTCTACCTGAATGAACGCGGTATCGGGCATCGGCGGACGAACCCCGGCGTTGGTGCGCTTCATGACGATCAGCAGCTCCAGCTCTGCGCCTTTCAGCGGCAGCGTCGATTCAATCAGCGTAATCGCGTTCCAGCTGCCCGACAGCAACATGATAAAGGTGAATTCATCCCCAAGCATGGCAAGACGGCTATCTTCAATATTGCAACCGCAGCTGCTGACGTGTCGGGTAATCGTATTGACGATACCCGGACGGTCAACACCGAGCGCGGTGATCACCAGATGATGGGGCTGAGATTGCGACAAAATGGCTTATCCTCTGCTTTCGCTAATAACCATAAGGTAAACATAAAAAAAACTGCTGACAAGCGCGGGAATGGCGTGGCTTGCTTGCTTTTCCCTAAGTGTAAAACGTACCATGAAGCACTTGTTTGTCGAGGGGATCGCCAATGTTTACGGGAAGTATTGTTGCACTCGTTACGCCAATGGATGACAGCGGTAATGTCTGCCGGTCGAGTCTGAAAAAACTGATTGATTATCACGTCGCCAGCGGCACCGCGGCGATCGTTTCCGTCGGTACCACAGGTGAATCTGCAACCCTGAGCCATGAAGAACATGGTGATGTGGTGATGCTGACCCTGGAACTGGCCGATGGCCGAATTCCGGTGATTGCCGGAACCGGTGCAAATGCCACCGCTGAAGGCATCTCTCTGACGAAGCGTTTTGAAAATTCCGGCGTGGTGGGCTGTCTGACTGTGACGCCATACTATAACCGTCCGACGCAGGAAGGGCTGTTCCAGCACTTTAAAGCGATTGCGAATAGCACCAGCCTGCCGCAGATGCTGTATAACGTTCCCTCGCGTACCGGTTGTGACATGCTGCCGGAAACCGTTGCCCGCCTGGCCGAAATTAAAAATATTATCGGAATCAAAGAGGCAACCGGGAACTTATCGCGGGTTAGTCAGATCCAAGAGCTGGTTAATGAAGACTTTATTCTGGTGAGTGGCGATGACGCGACTGCGCTGGACTTTATGCAACTGGGCGGCAAAGGCGTCATTTCGGTGACCGCAAATGTGGCTGCACGTGAAATGGTCGAGCTGTGTCAACTCGCACAGCAGGGCAATTTCGCTGAGGCACGCCGCCTGAATCAGCGTCTGATGCACCTGCACCAGACGCTTTTCTGTGAACCCAATCCTATCCCGGTGAAATGGGCTGCGAAACAGCTAGGATTAATCGCTAACGACACGCTGCGTCTGCCAATGACGCCACTGACTGCAGCCGGCCAGCCGAAAGTGGAGCAGGCGCTGGTGAAAGCGGGTTTGCGATAATTTAGGGAGTTTGAATGAATTACTCAGTAAAGCGGTCAACAGTAGCCACCGTAGTCGGGCTTTCTACTCTGATGCTGTTGTCGGCCTGTTCAAGCGATCAGCGTTATAAGCGCCAGGTCAGCGGTGACGAATCTTATCTTGAAGCCAGCCAGTTAAGTGAACTGAAAGCGCCAGCCGGAATGATCCTGCCGGTTCAGCGTGGTGACTATGATGTGCCGCGCACCAGCAGCCAGGCACCGACCGGCAAGCAGCTCGATATCCGTCCGCCAGCCCAGCCGCTGGCGCTGATGAACGGCACCCGCGCGCAGTTCAGTAACAATACCGGTGCGCTGATGATCGATAACAGCCGTGGTTCAGTCTGGTCACGGGTCGTTAACGTCGTTGAGTCAAACAAATTCCCGATTGCTTCACGTAATGATGCCGGTCAGCAGCTGACGACCGACTGGGTGCAGTGGAACCGTGCTGATGAAGATCAGCAGTATCGTGGCCGCTATCAGGTCAGCGTGCAGTCGCAGAGCTATCAGCAGCAGCTTACCGTGCGTCTGCTTGAGCTGCAGCAGGATGGTAAAACCATTACGTCACCTGTGCAGATCCAGCGTTACACCGCGCAGATGCTGAATGAAATCAGCACCGGTCTGGACAAAATTGATACTGCCAGTGAAAACGCGGCATCAGGCCGGGTAAGTGGCGCTATTGATGTGCAGAGCGGCGCAGATGACACCGGTCTGCCAATGCTGATCCTGCGTACACCCTACAATGTGGCATGGCAGCGTCTGCCAGATGCGATGAAACGCGTCGGGATGGAAGTGACCGATACCACCCGCTCAACCGGCAGCATGAAGGTGACCTACAAGTCACCGGGCAGCAGCGACTGGGATTCAGTCGGTGCGAAAGATCCGGAATTACCAAACGGTGATTACAAAGTGCAGGTCGGCGATCTCGACAACCGTACCAGTCTGCAATTCATCGACCCGAAAGGGCATGTGCTGACCCAGTCGCAGAACGATGCACTGGTGGCCGTGTTCCAGGCGGCGCTGAACAAATAAAGTTGCCTCAGGCCGGAGATTCTCCGGCCTTTTTATTTTGTTTTTGGCATAATAGCGCGCGGCGAAGTAAACGATTGCGTCAAGGCAATCGCCGCAGCGGCACTGGTCGCTGAACACCCGTTATTTCAAGTCTGGAGTGAACAAGATGCAAAAGCGAGCTGAGTTGTATCGCGGTAAAGCGAAAACCGTATACAGCACCGATAACCCGGATCTGCTGATACTCGAATTCCGCAACGATACGTCAGCAGGTGATGGCGCCCGAATCGAGCAGTTTGATCGCAAGGGAATGGTTAACAACAAGTTTAACCACTTCATCATGACCAAATTGCAGGAAGCAGGTATCCCGACCCAGATGGAAGCGCTGCTGTCCAATACCGAAGCGCTGGTGAAGAAGCTGGAGATGGTGCCGGTCGAGTGCGTGGTGCGTAACCGTGCCGCAGGCTCGCTGGTAAAACGTCTGGGCGTGGAAGAGGGCATTGTGCTCAATCCGCCGCTGTTTGATCTTTTCCTGAAAGATGATGCAAAGCACGACCCGATGGTCAACGAATCTTACTGCGAAACCTTTGGCTGGGTCAGCAAACAGAACCTGGCGCGGATGCAGGAGCTGACCTTTAAAGCCAACGAAGTGCTGAGCAAACTGTTCGACGATGCGGGCCTGATTCTGGTCGACTTCAAACTGGAATTTGGTCTGTTTAACGGCGAAGTGACGCTGGGCGATGAGTTTTCGCCAGACGGTGCGCGCCTGTGGGACAAAGAGACGCTCGATAAAATGGACAAAGACCGCTTCCGCCAGAGCCTCGGCGGCGTGGTTGAAGCCTATGAAGCCGTGGCACAGCGACTGGGCGTAAAACTCGACTGAGTTTGTTTTTGGCGCACGAAGAAAGCACAAAGAAAGAGGAGAGCGCCGGCTCTCCTTTTTTCATTTCAGGGTAAAGCTGGTGATTGCTCCGTCACGCAACTAAAATCATGCCATCTGAAAAAATGACTGAGGGAATACAGCATGCGCTGGCAAGGGCGTCGCGAAAGCGACAATGTAGAGGACCGTCGCGATCAATCGTCCGATTTAGGTGGCGGAGGCCGACAGATTCGTCTGCCGCGTGGCAAAGGCGGTATCGTGTTGCTGATCGTGGTGGCAGTAGCCGGTTATTACGGATATGACCTGACCGGACTGCTGACGGGGGGGGATGTCGCACCGACCAGCCAGCAGCAACAGCGCAGCGTCAGTGCCAATGATGACGAGGCCGCGAAATTCACGAAAGTGATCCTGGCCACCACGGAAGACACCTGGGGCAAACTGTTCCAGCAGATGAACAAACAGTATGTGGCACCGAAGCTGGTGATGTATCGCGGTGCAACCCGCACCGGCTGCGGAACCGGACAGTCGGTGATGGGACCGTTCTACTGTCCTGCCGATCAGACCGTCTACATCGACCTCTCTTTCTATGACGAGATGAAAACTAAGCTGGGCGCAGGCGGTGACTTCGCCCAGGGCTACGTTGTCGCGCATGAAGTTGGCCACCATGTCCAGAAACTGCTGGGCATTGAGCCAAAAGTGCGTGAAATGCAGCAGGGTGCCAGCGAGAAGCAGGTCAATCAGCTCTCCGTCAAAATGGAACTGCAGGCAGACTGTTTTGCGGGTGTCTGGGGACACTATATGCAGAAGGAAAACATCCTTGAAGCCGGCGATCTGCAGGAAGCGCTGAATGCTGCTGAGGCGATTGGCGATGACCGTCTGCAGCAGAAAGGTCAGGGCCGCGTCGTGCCGGATAGCTTTACCCACGGTACTTCTGAGCAGCGCTACACCTGGTTTAAGCGCGGGTTTGATGGTGGCGATCCAGGACAGTGCAACACCTTCGCCAGCAACTGATGATCCCAACGCAGCTTATGCAACAGGCCGGTGTGCGTCGTCTGGCAGTCATCAGCGGTGACCCGGCCTGGTGCTTAGATCGGGCTACGGCGTGGCGTGAAGCGTTGCCAGGCGACTGGCTGGCGCTGAGTCCGGCGCCGCTATTCTCTGACGAGTCAGCTCTGCACAGGCAGCCTGGCGCGGTACGCACGCTGCTGGGACGCGAATTCCATCATACGATATTCGACGCCCGGCAGGGCTTTCATGCCGAGGCTTTCGCGGCGCTTGCCGGTACGCTCACAGCCGGAAGCTGGCTGCTGCTGCTGGTCCCACCCTGGCAAGCGTGGTCGCAACAGCCTGACAGCGACAGCCTGCGCTGGGCGGATGTCGCTGAACCCATCGCAACACCTCATTTTGTCCACCACCTGCAACAGCTGATCCTGGCGGATAACCAGGTGCTGCTGGAGCGACAGCATCAGCCCTGCCGTTTTCCGGCGCAGCGGGCCTGGCCGCAGTGGCACGGTCAGGCACCACAGCAACAGCAGGCGATCCTCGATCATCTGATGACGCTGCCCTCGGGTGTCGCTGTGCTGACCGCTGCACGTGGACGAGGTAAATCGGCACTGGCGGGGATGCTGGCCCGGCAGAACAGACATTGTCTGGTAACGGCACCGGCCAAAGCCTCAACAGAGGTGCTGGCTGCTTTTGCCGCTGAGCATTTTCACTTTATGGCCCCCGATGCGCTGCTGGCGCTGGAGACGCCGCCCCGGGCAGAGTGGCTGATTGTGGATGAAGCCGCGGCGATACCGGCACCGCTGCTGCAGGCGCTGGTGAGCCGCTATCCCCGCGTGTTGCTCACCACTACCGTACAGGGCTACGAAGGCAGTGGACGCGGCTTTATCCTTAAATTCTGTGCCGGGCTTGCAGATGCACACTATTTCACGCTGGATGAGCCGCTGCGCTGGTCGCGTTTTGATCCGCTGGAGCAATGGCTGAACCAGGCACTGCTGTTTAATGATGCCAGCGCCACTGCGCCCGATACTCCGGCAACATCGCATCGTATTGAACGTCACGATTTTAGCGCGCTGAAAGCTGCTTATCGTCTGCTCACCAGCGCGCACTACCGCACGTCGCCGCTTGATCTGCGCCGCCTGCTGGATGCACCCGGTATGCAACTGTGGCAGGCGGGTGATGCAAACGCGTTACAGGGTGCGCTCTGGCTGGTGGAGGAGGGCGGTCTTGAACCTGAACTGGCGCAGGCGGTCTGGGCGGGCACCCGGCGACCGCGCGGCAATCTGGTTGCGCAGTCGCTGGCAGCGCACGCTGGTCTGGCTGATGCGGCAATCCTGCGCTCGCAGCGCATCAGCCGGATTGCCGTGGCGGCGGAGAGCCGTCGTCGGGGAACCGGACAGCAGCTTGTTGCGGCGGCGGCTGATGCGGCTGCCGATCACGACTACCTCTCTGTCAGCTTCGGCTACACTGAATCACTCTGGGCGTTCTGGCGCGCCTGCGGTTTTACCCTGGTAAGAATTGGCAGTCAGCGCGAAGCCAGCAGCGGCTGCTACGCAGCGATGGCGATATTGCCCTGTTCTGCTGCGGGTGAGGCTCTGACACGCCGCGCGGCAGAGCAGCTGGCGCGTGACTGGCCGCGGTTGCCTCAGCATATCGCGCTGGACCTGCAGTTTGATAAGATCACAGATGATGGATTGACCGTTCAGGACAGCCATCTGGCCATCGGTTTTGCCTGGGCGCAGCGGCCACTGGAGGCGAGTCTGCCAGTGTTGCAGCGTCTGGCAGAGGCCAGTGCCGTCTCCGTACCGCTGCTGGCCGCCGCGGTTGCTGCACCTGATGCGCTAAGCGACCTGGCCCGGCAGACGGGCTTAAGCGGCCGCAAGGCGCTGATAGCTACGCTGCGTCAGCAGGCGGCTTCAGCGCTCGAGAGCCTGGGCGTTACTGCAGACGCGCTGCACCGGCCGTTGAAATAATTCGACCATCTGCCTCAAATTATCCTCATATCATTTTGTGCCAGGCGGCGTAGAGTGAACACAGGAGGTCAACATGACACTGAAATATGTAATCGTTCAACAGCCTGTCACCACTGCACAGCTGTTTCTGCTCTATCACGGCGTTGGCGATAACCCGGATTCAATGGGCGAGATTGGCAACTGGTTTGCGAAAACCTTTCCCGACGCGCTGGTGGTTTCTGTCGGCTCGCCTGGTGCGGGTCGTCAGTGGTTCGGTGAAACCGACCTGCACGATCAGACCATCCAGCAGCGGGTGGATGCGGCGATGCCACAGTTTTTTGCGTCGGTGCGCCACTGGCAAAAAAAGAGCGGCGTGCGGCCGGAAGCGACAGCCTTAATCGGTTTTTCGCAGGGCGGCAGTATGGTGCTGGAAGGCGTCAAAGCCCATCCGGATCTGGCGGGTCGCGCAGTGGTGTTTAGTGGCCGGTTTATTACTCTGCCAGAGAAGGCCAGTACCTACACCACGATTCACCTGATCCACGGTGATTACGATGAGCAGATCCCGATGCACCATGCCCGGCAGGCAGAACAGCGGCTGACCGCCTGCGGTGGCGATGTCACGCTGGATATCGTTGACGATCTGGCGCACGCTATCGATCACCGCAGCATGGAGCTGGCGCTGAATCATCTGCGCTATACGGTGCCAAAACGCTACTTTGATGAGGCGTTAAGTGGTGCAAAACCCGGTGACGATGACGTTATCGCAATGATGTAAAAAAGCCCCTGCATAGCAGGGGCTTTTTCGTTTACTTCTTCTTCGGCCAGTTGTCGTCGTCATCCCACTTATCGTTGAAATCACGATGCGGCGGCAGGTCAGGTTTGTTATCCATAAATTTTTTGTGATCGATGCGTTTCAGATCTTTATAAACGTTCATCAGCACGCCAACCATCAGCAGGATCACCAGGATCCACCAGTAATCTTTAATAAATTCCATTTGCTGCTCCTTAACATCGCCGTCAGGCGATCAGTTGTTCCATGATGCGCTGGTACATCCGGCTCAGCATCTGCAGGTCGGAGGCTTTCACACACTCATTGATTTTGTGAATGGTGGCATTCACCGGCCCCAGCTCCACCACCTGCGCCCCCATCCGGGCGATAAACCGGCCATCGGAGGTGCCGCCTGTCGTCAGCAGCTGCGGCTTAATTTCATTATAGTGCGCCACAGCTTTTACGACGGCATCCACCAGCTTACCGCGTGAGGTCAGGAAGGGCTGACCCGAGAGTTTCCACTCGATGGTGTAACGCAGCTGGTGACGATCCAGCAGTTCCGCGACCCGCTGGCGGATCATCTCATCGGTGAGTTCGGTGCTGAAGCGGAAGTTGAACTGCACAAACAGCTCGCCGGGGATCACATTGTTGCTGCCGGTGCCCGCCTGGACATTAGCAATCTGCATGCTGGTGGCAGGGAAGAACGCATTCCCCTGATCCCACTCCGTCGCGACCAGCTCATTCAGCGCGGGCATCGCCCGGTGAACCGGGTTATCCGCCAGATGCGGATAGGCGACGTGGCCCTGCACACCGTGCACCGTCAGATTGGCGGTAATCGAGCCACGACGGCCATTTTTCACCACGTCACCGACGACTTCTGTGCTGGACGGTTCGCCGACCAGGCAATAGTCGAGCCGTTCACGGCGCGCCATCAGCCGTTCAACCACTTTAACCGTGCCGTTGGCTCCGCTGGCCTCTTCATCCGAGGTGATCATGAAGGCGAGGCGGCCCCGGTGATTGGGACGCACTGCCACAAAGCGTTCGGCGGCCACCACCATGGCTGCCAGTGACCCTTTCATGTCAGCCGCACCACGGCCAAACAGCATGCCATCGCGGATTGTCGGTTCAAATGGCGGGTTAATCCAGCGGCTGGCATCGCCAGGCGGCACCACATCGGTGTGACCGGCAAACGCCAGCGTTTCACCTTCGCCACGGGTGGCCCAGAAATTCAGGGTGTCGTCGATGTTCATCGTTTCAATCTTAAAGCCAATGGCTTCAAGACGGGCGATCAGCAGAGCCTGACATCCGGCATCATCGGGGCTGAGAGAGGGGCGACGAATAAGCTGCTGCGTCAGCTCAATGACCGGGCAAAACATATTATGACTTCTCCTGAATAGCA
The DNA here is from genome assembly GCF_030270445.1 of Pantoea sp. QMID4. Taxonomy (NCBI): domain Bacteria; kingdom Pseudomonadati; phylum Pseudomonadota; class Gammaproteobacteria; order Enterobacterales; family Erwiniaceae; genus Pantoea; species Pantoea sp. QMID4. Next base: position 188,848 of record NZ_BSXL01000001.1, read on the forward strand.
TTCTGATAGGTGGCTTCGCTAAAACCGGCGAGCAGGGAGCCATCCGGAGCACGCAACAGCGGACGCTTAATCATGGCGGGATGCGCCAGCATTAGCGCTTTGGCGCTGCTGGCATCGTTAACCGCTTCACGATCAGCTTCGGGCAGTTTACGCCAGGTCGTGCCGCGTGTGTTAAGCAGGGCTTCATGGCCCAGCGCATCGATAAATTCCTGCAACAGGGCATCGCTCAGGCCATCGGCACGGTAGTCGTGAAAGTGATAATCAACGCCTGCATCTGCTAAAAAGCGCCGGGCTTTTTTTATGGTGTCGCAATTTTTAATTCCGAACATCACCCACTGCGTGCTCATTGCCCGATCCTTATTATCCTGTGAAAAGAGAAAGCTGAAAAAAGCAGCCAAAGCGCGAGTTTAGCATAGTGTGATTGGTTGCGGCATCCGCGCTGGCGCGGGAATCGGTCCGGATATCATGCGCGCCGTGTCGTTATTTCATTGCGGGTAAACGCTATCAGTTACGCAGGCAATTATTACCCTGCTTATCGATGCGTGCTTAAGAATTTCGCCATGTTGATAAAATAGTCTACCGCTGGGCTTAAAATAAATTATCTTCAATCAGGTTAAGGGGTTGCTGAAATGTGCGTCAGCGTCCAGAATCAGCAACATTCATGTTTTTGTGAGGCTTGCCGATAGGTATAACAGGTGTAAACGTATTCACCTGCTTAAAAAAAGCGCGTAATATTGCCAGCACAATAAGAGAGGGCATTATGATTGACACTGAAATGGGAACCTGGAAAGAATTTATCGAAGCGATGTTACGCAACAAGTAACACGTGGAGATTAAAGCAGGTCAGTCCCACTTGCTGGAATTCTTACCACACACAGAAATAAGGCGGCCACTGAACTCAGTGGCCGCTTTTTATTTAGCTTTAGTCATGCGGTTTCGCTTTAAGTGGAAAGCGACGGCGGACCAGCACAAAGAACAGCGGCACAAAAAAGATTGCCAGCAGCGTGGCGGAGATCATCCCGCCCATCACGCCGGTTCCCACGGCGTGCTGGCTGCCGGAACCTGCACCGCTACTGATTGCCATCGGCAGCACCCCAAAAATAAAGGCCAGCGAGGTCATCAGAATCGGCCGCAGACGCTGACGCGATGCCTCCAGCGTGGACTCCACCAGTTCACGGCCTTTGCTGTTAATCTCATTAGCAAACTCAACAATCAGGATGGCGTTTTTGGCGGACAGCCCCACCACCGTCAGCAGGCCAACCTGGAAATAGACATCATTCTCCAGCCCGCGCAGCCAGGTGGCGATAAGCGCACCCACCACGCCCAGCGGCACCACCAGCATTACCGAGAACGGGATCGACCAGCTCTCATACAGCGCGGCCAGGCAGAGGAACACCACCAGCAGCGAAATTGCATAAAGCGCCGGAGCCTGCGAGCCGGAGAGCCGCTCCTGATAAGAGGCACCAGTCCACTGGAACCCGACGCCCAGCGGCAGGGCATGTACCAGCTTTTCCATTTCATCCATCGCCGTACCGCTGCTGACGCCATTCGCCGCTTCACCGACAATCTCCAGCGACGAATAGCCGTTATAGCGTTCAAGACGGGGTGAACCGGTCTCCCAGCGGCTGCTGGCAAACGCGGAGAAGGGCACCATTTTGCCGCTGCTGTTGCGCACGTACCATTTATTGATGTCGTCCGGCAGCATGCGGAATTCGGCGGCGGCCTGCACATAGACCTTTTTCACCCGGCCCCGATCCAGGAAGTCGTTCACATAGCTGGAGCCCCATGCGGTGGTCAGGGTGTCGTTGATGGTGTCCAGCGACACGCCCAGCGCCTGCGCCTTACGGGCATCCACATCGATCTGCAGCTGCGGGCTGTCATCCAGTCCATTGTGCCGTACCCGCGATAGCGACTTATCGTTGCCCGCCATCTCCAGCAGTTTGTCGCGCATCGCCATCAGTTGCGTATGACCGATACCCGCGTGATCCTGTAGTTGCATGTCAAAGCCCGAGCTGCTGCCCATGCCGGTAATGGCGGGCGGACTGCTGGCAATCACCCGGCCCTCTTCAATCTTCTGAAACGCCTGAGTCGCACGATCGATAATGGCGAATGAGGTGCGATCGGCACCAGGCCGATCTTCCCAGTCTTTTAGTCGCACAAACAGACGTGCCACGTTCTGCCCATTGCCGCCGGGGCCGGCACCGATGGTGGAGAAGACCGACAGCACGTTGGCCTTTTCCTCGGTGAGATAATAGTGTTCGACTTTCGCGACCACGCTGGCGGTTTGCTCAAGCGTTGCGCCTGCCGGAAGCTGAACCTGAGTCAGGAAGACGCCGCGATCTTCCAGCGGCAGAAATGAGGTGGGCAGACGCAGAAACAGAAACGCCATCAGGCCGATAATGCCGAGATAGAGCAGCAGCCAGCGACCGCCCCTGCGCAGAATGCCTGCAACGCCGCGCTCATAGCGGTCAGCATTGCGATTAAAGTGACGATTGAACCAGCCGAAGAAGCCGCGACGTTCAGGCTGCTCGCCTTTCGCCACGGGTTTCAGCAATGTGGCACACAGCGCCGGTGTCAGGATCATCGCCACCAGCACCGACAGCACCATCGCCGAAACAATGGTGATGGAGAACTGACGGTAAATAGCGCCGACGGTACCGCCGAAAAACGCCATCGGCACAAATACCGCAGAGAGTACCAGCGCGATCCCGACCAGCGCCCCCTGAATCTGGCCCATCGATTTTCGCGTGGCGGCACGCGGCGAGAGTCCCTCTTCGTGCATGATGCGCTCAACGTTTTCCACCACCACGATGGCATCGTCCACCAGCAGTCCTATCGCCAGCACCATGGCAAACATGGTCAGGGTATTGATGCTGAACCCGCAGGCATAGAGCACGCTGAAGGTACCGAACAGCACTACTGGCACCGCAATAGTCGGAATTAACGTGGCGCGGAAGTTCTGCATAAACAGGTACATCACGCCAAACACCAGCACAATCGCCTCCAGCAGCGTCTTCACCACATCGGTGATCGACGCTTTAACGAACGGCGAGGTTTCATAGGCAATTTTCGCTTCCAGCCCGTGCGGGAAGTAGTGCGACAGCTCCTCTATGCGCGCGCGCACCAGCTTATCGGTGTTCATCTCGTTGGCACCGGATGCGAGCTTCACCCCCAGACCGGACGCGGGCTGGCCGTTGTAGCGGCTTAGATAATCATACTTTTCTGCGCCCAGCGCCACGCTGGCGACATCGCCCAGCGTCACCACAGAACCGTCGGGATTGTTCTTCAGGGTAATGGCCCGGAACTGCCCGGGGGTCTGCAGCATCGACTGCGCATTCACCGTGGCGTTCAGCGCCTGCTTCTCTACGGATGGCAGACCACCGACCTGACCCACGGCAACCTGGGTATTCTGCGACTGGATTGCACTGACCACATCGTCGGTGGTCAGCGAGTAGGCGATCAGTTTGTTGGGATCGAGCCAGATGCGCATCGCATATTGTGAGCCGTAAGCGTCTACCTGGCCGACGCCATCAATACGGCTTAACGGGTCCTGAATATTACTGGCGACATAGTCTGAAATATCCTGCTTATCCATACTGCCGTCGGTTGAGACGAAGGCGACCATCAGAATATTACTGTCACCGGTTTTATTGACCGTTACGCCCTGCGACTGTACCGCCTGCGGCAATTTGCGCAGCGCTGACTGCAACTGGTTCTGAACCTGCTGACGGGCTTCATCAGGATTAGTCCCGGCGGTAAAAGTGAGGGTGATCTGTGCCTGACCGGTATTGCTGCTGTTCGAGGACATGTACATCAGATTATCGATGCCGGTCATGTTCTGCTCGATAACCTGGGTAACCGTATTTTCCAGCGTCTGGGCGGATGCGCCGGGGTAGTTGGCGGTGATGCGCACGTTGGGTGGTGCCAGATCGGGATACTGTTCAACAGGCAGCGAAATAATCGAAAGCGTGCCGCACAGGCACAACAGAATCGCCAGAACCCAGGCAAAGATGGGACGGTCGATAAAGAAATTCGACATTAAATCGACACTCCTCAGGACTTTTATAAGCGTTCAGGCCCAGCGGCAACGGGCGCACTGGCGGGCAAACCGGATGGTCTATGCCACGATTCTCCGCCGCCATTTACTCTACGTGCGGCAGCGGGGGAAATCGTGGAGAAATTGAGGAGAAAATGTAAATTCGTTGGCTATTTGCGGCTTTCAAGCCACATCACTGTGGCGGCGACGCGTGAGCGGACATCCAGCTTACGCAGCAGGTTGCGGATATGCACTTTTACGGTCTCTTCGGAGATATGCAGATTAGCCGCGATCTCTTTATTCGACAGGCCGCGCGCCACCTCCTGCAGCACGTCGCATTCGCGCCCGGTGAGCTGACGCAGGGGATCGGCACTGTGCTGGCGATTAGCCAGATAACGGGCCACGCCTTCACTGAAAACCTTTTCACCCTGCGATGCCTGCAGAATATGCTCCAGCAGTATCTCCGGCTCGCTGTCCTTTAGCAGATAGCCATCGGCACCCGCATCCACCATGGCGAAGATATCACTGCGGGCGTCGGAGACGGTCAGGACCAGAATACGTGAACTGATCCCTTCATGGCGCAACGCCTTCAGCGTATCCAGCCCGGACATGCCTTTCATATTCAGGTCGAGCAGAATGATATCGGGTTCCTGACGGCGGGCCTCAGCCAGCGCTTCCGTGCCGTTGTTGGCTTCTGCGATGACCTCAAGGCGGGGATCCAGCGCCAGCAGCTGACGGATACCGCGGCGCATCAGTGGATGGTCATCCACAATCATCAATGTTAATGCGGGCTGTTGCATAGGTTCTCCATTTCATCGGCTTCAGACGGCGGCAGAAGAGCAGGGCTGGCACCTGATGGCTCCATATCCGCTGGTCTGCACGCTGAGACCGATAGATTATCTGAATACGTCAACATCACGTCCGGCGCTTTATATCAGTGAGCGCGCCGGTTGCGGTGGAAAGCGCAGTTCGACCCGGGTACCCCGTTGCTGAGTGTGAATCGTCAGATTGCCACTCAGACGCTGGGCTCGCTCCGTCACAATCGTCAGGCCATAATGGCCCTCAGGCTCGTCAGTGCTGTTCATTCCCACCCCGTCATCCGTAATTGTCAGTAAGTGCTCACCTTGTTCGCTATGCTGATAATCCACCCGAATCACCTGCGCGCTGGCGTGACGAATGGCATTCAGCAGCGCCTCACGGGCAATCTGCAACACATGCACCTGCTGTTGTGCCTCCAGACTTTGCAGGCCGGTCTGGTGGTTAAAGTGTATCTCTGCGCCGCTTTTCTCCTGCAATGAGGCGATCATCGCCTGCATTGCCGCTGCCAGATCCGCCTGCTCAATGGTCAGGCGGAAGGTGGTCAGCAGTTCACGCAGCTGGCGGTAGGCATCGGCCAGCGCCTGATCGAAGTCAGCGATAATGGCGTGGGCGGCGCTGTCATCCTTATCCACAGTGCGGCGCAGCAGGGTCAGCTGAATACGTAAAAACGAGAGTGACTGGGCCAGCGAGTCATGTAATTCCCGGGCAATGGTGGCACGCTCTTCAATCAGCAGCATCTGCTGATACTGCTGCTGTGCCTGCCAGATCCAGATTGCCCGTCCCAGCATCGCCGCCAGACTGCGCATCAGCTCACTGGGATGCGTGACGCCAGGCGACTGCCAGCGCAGTTCGCCAATCTGCTGATCGTCCTGCTGTAACGGCAGGCGTTGCCACTCACCGTCAGCCTGAGCATCCCCGGCGCAGAACTGAAACTGGTCGCTGTCGAGCCGGATCGCTGTCAGTTTTTCGCGCGTCAGTACAGTGGTTAACACTGACTCAAACAGTGCCGGGTGCAACGGGCTGGCCGTTAGCATCTGCGAGCTGTCGTAAAGCAGTGACAACGTGCGATTCGCCTGGGTTAAGTCTTCCGTTTTCGCGCGCACCGTGCTCTCCAGCAGCTGATAGTGCGAATGCAGACGTGCCGCCATGCCACTGAAGGCGTGCGACAGTACCCGCAGTTCATTCTGCTGTTCAACGTGCAGCGGCGGAAAAGCAAAGTTACCGCTTTCAACGTAGCGACTGGCCGTGACCAGCGCGTTGAGTGGCCGCACCACGTGCAGCCGGGTAAAGCGAATCGTCATCAGTGCCAGCACAACAATCGCGATGACACCCGCCAGGCTGCTGGCCGCCACCAGACGCATTTTCAGCTCGGTATAGCGCTGCAGACCCAGCACAAAGCGATCGATTTCACCGACGTAGATCGGCATCTGCTGCTGGTATGCCACGGTATCACCCTGCTGCAACTGCTGCTGCAGGGAAGGCCAGGCTGCGCGCAGTCGCTGATAGCGAGCGCTGACTTCGCGTGGTACCCAGGGCCGATCCAGCTTTTGCAGCACCGGGGCATCCAGTGTTTGCTGATAGAGCGTCAGGTGATGCGCCAGATTTTGTGGCTGACGGCTGGCATCCCACGCCAAGCGATAGCTCTGCATGCGCAGGGATCCCGCCAGATTGATCGCCTCCGCATCGCGCTGACTGCTGAGCAGTGTGACTAAGGCGAGACCGGTGGTGAGTAGCGACAGCAGGACAATGACGCTGAGCGCCTTAGCGATGCTTTGAGTAACGGAACGTTTAACAATCACGTGGATGGCCCTGTTGAAAGTGCGGGAATTATAAGAGCGCAATAACGTAACGCAACTGATCCATCCCCTGTTTATCGCACAGGCGGTTACACATCGCACATAAAATGACCACAACTGACAGTTCCCAGGGTGGGCTACCGTTTTGTGGTTAAAAAAGGAACAGGTTTACATCGTCCCGATGTTGCTTTTCATTGCAAGGCCAATAATTCATCCAGTCATCAACTCAACCCCAATCACAGATTAAGGAGCATCCAATGAAAAAACTGAATGCTGTACTGGCGGGTGCACTACTGGCTACCGCCTCATTTACCACTTTCGCTGCTGCGCCGGTCGACCCGTCACAGGCGCAGAATATGCAGAGCATCGGCAGCGTGTCGGTCTCCGGCGTTCGCGGCTCACTGGACGATGCTAATCGCCAGCTGTCGCAAAAAGCAGAAGAGCTGGGCGCCAGCCATTACCGCGTTATTGGTATCGATAACCCAGGCGACTCCAGCCTGTGGAGCGGCACCGCAGAGATTTATCGCTAACCCAACCCTCCTGTTTCCATCCCTGTAGCGTTTACCGGCCTGAAATGGCCGGTTTTTTTGTTTTTGTGCATCAGGATGGATTCTTACAAATCAGCCTGTGCAACTGCCCGGTATATTTTGCTTCGTTCTTGCAGAACGGGTAGGATTCATCGCCGTAAATTCCCGCGTTGCCCGGCACTCACTCACGGGCAAAGGCACAGAGGAAAATCCCCCATTTTGCAGGATGTTACGTCCGCATTGGGGAGACGACGACTGATGGTCAGGACAAACAGGAATGCTATGAAATCTAAAAAGAAAACCCCAAGTGAGATGCGCGCTGCGAAGCGCCGCTGGCTGAATTCTCACGATGCTGGTTACCAGAAAGCGATGGGTAACCGTCACGTACAGATGATTGCGATCGGCGGTGCCATCGGTACCGGTTTGTTCCTGGGCGCAGGTGGCCGTTTGCAGGCTGCTGGCCCCGCGTTAGCCATCATCTATCTGGTATGTGGCATCTTCTCCTTTTTTATTCTGCGTGCGCTGGGCGAACTGGTATTACACCGTCCCAGCAGCGGCAGCTTCGTCTCCTACGCCCGTGAATTCCTTGGCGAGAAAGCCTCTTACGTGGCGGGCTGGATGTACTTCGTCAACTGGGCGATGACCGGCATCGTCGATATCACCGCCGTCGCGCTCTACATGCACTACTGGGGCGCGTTTGGTGATGTACCGCAGTGGGTCTTCGCCCTGGGCGCGCTGGCGATTGTCGGCACCATGAACATGATCGGCGTTAAGTGGTTTGCCGAGATGGAGTTCTGGTTCGCACTGGTAAAAGTGCTGGCGATTGTCATCTTCCTGGTGGTGGGTGTGGTGTTCCTTGGCACTGGCAAACCGCTGGATGGCAACAGCACCGGCTTCCATCTGATCACCGACAACGGTGGCCTGTTCCCGCACGGTTTACTGCCTGCGCTGGTGCTGATTCAGGGCGTGGTGTTCGCCTTTGCCTCTATCGAACTGGTGGGTACGGCGGCTGGCGAATGTAAAGACCCGAAAACTATGCTGCCGAAAGCGATCAACAGCGTGATCTGGCGTATCGGCCTCTTCTATGTCGGTTCTGTGGTGCTGCTGGTGCTGCTGCTGCCATGGAACGCTTATCAGGCGGGTCAGAGTCCGTTCGTGACCTTCTTCTCGAAGCTGGGCGTGCCTTACGTGGGCAGCATCATGAATATCGTTGTATTGAGTGCGGCGCTTTCCAGCCTGAACTCTGGCCTCTACTCGACCGGGCGTATCCTGCGCTCCATGTCGATGGGGGGTTCTGCGCCGAAATTCATGTCGAAAATGAGCAGTCAGCAGGTCCCATATGCCGGTATTCTGGTGACCATCGCCGTCTATGTGATTGGTGTGGTGCTTAACTACTATGTACCTTCTCAGGTATTTGAGATCGTCCTGAACGTGGCCTCGCTGGGCATTATCTCCTCCTGGGCCTTTATCGTGGTTTGCCAGCTGCGACTGCGCAAAGCGATAAAAGAGGGCAAGGCGGATGATGTCAGCTTCAAGTTGCCAGGCGCGCCGTTCACCTCGTGGCTGACGCTGCTGTTCCTGTTCAGTGTGCTGGTGCTGATGGCGTTTGACTACCCGAACGGGACATACACTATCGCCTCTATTCCGCTGATTGCGGTATTGCTGGTGCTGGGATGGTTTGGCGTGCGCAAGCGCGTTCACGCCGTCGCTCAGACCGAACAGGATCATCACGAAGAAGAGCCTCAGCCGACCCGACTGGCTGACGACACCTCACGCTGATAAGTTCTGCAGCAATCAGGCCAGCCTCCGGGCTGGCTTTTTTTGCCCGCTAATCGACCCGTTACGAGAAGAATTAGGATAGTTTTCCCGTAAGCCCCCCTCTATGATGAAAGGCTCCTTTTATGCGGTAGCGGAGTCATCATGTCGTTCAAGATCAATATCATCAAAGATAAGCTCCTGTCTGAAAACTGGTTTGTGCTACGTAACTACACCTATGACATCACCGATCGCCGTGGCGAGGTTATCCGCCACAAGCGTGAAGTCTACGATCGCGGAAATGGGGCGACTATCCTGCTCTACAACCGTGAAAAGAACAGCGTGGTCCTGACGCGCCAGTTCCGTATCGCGACTTACGTCAACGGTAATGACGACGGCATGTTAATCGAAGCCTGTGCCGGCTTGCTGGACGACGACTCCCCGGAAGATTGCATCCGCAAGGAGGCGATTGAAGAGACCGGCTATGCGGTGGGCGAGGTGGAAAAACTGTATGCCTGCTATATGTCGCCGGGCGGCGTGACTGAGCTTATCCACTTTTTCGCAGCAGAATATAATGAATCGTTGCGCGACAATGCTGGCGGTGGCGTCGACGATGAGTCAATCGACGTGCTGGAATTACGCTTTCCGGATGCGCTGGCGATGGTCGCTGAGGGTCGCATTCGTGACGGCAAAACTATCATGCTGCTTCAGCATGCACAGATTGCAGGCTGGCTGACGCCATAAAACCGTGCCTCTGAGCCTGTTGTGGCGTGACAGCGTTGAGGGAGAGTGGTGAGCGGTAATCCACTTTATGCACGCTTTTTAAGCAGTTAACTGCGCTTTTTGCACAGGTTCACAGAATGCGAACCCTGTCAGGCCCGTTGATGCGCTATTCTCTCCACTCTGGGTATTCGGGGATCGATCTTCTTAATGTCGTATTGGATGAAATCGCTTTGGCTGTTGCCGTCTCTGTGGGTTGCCTCTGTTCAGGCGGAACCGTTGCAAAAGTCATTCAACGACTGGCAAATCACCTGCAACAATGAAGCCTTTTGCGTGGCGCGCAATATTCCGGGGGACAAAGGACTGGTAATGACGATTTCGCGCCATGCGGGCGTCGACGATCGCCCTTTGCTGCGCATAGACTACGGCAGCGCCTACAGTGGTGCGCTGCCGGGTGGCCCGCTACAGGATAATCTGCTGCTCGATCAGCGCCGGCTTAAACCCGACCTCAAACACTGGACGGTAGAGCCGCATCATCTCGCCACCAGCAATGCTATCGCCATTGATGAATTTTTTGATCTGGTGATGGAGGCCAAAAATCTGCAGCTCACCTATGACCCTAATGCGCTGATCTCTCTGCGCGGCATGAAGGCCGCGCTATTGCTGATGGATGACACGCAGGGACGGGTCAACAGCATGAGCGCGTGGATCAAACGTGGCGACAGGGCCAGCTGGGATGTTCCGCCACCGCCTGCACTGCCGCCGCTGCCGCCTGCGGTCAGGTCACCCGCTGCACTGACGCGCGATGAGACCAGCGGATTAATTGATTACGGCACCTGGCGGGTTAATACCGACTCCTGCTCACTCGATCCGCTGCGCCGTGAAGTCAGCGTGGCGCCGCTCACCGACCAGCGCGCGCTGCTGCTGGTGAGTTGCGAAATGGGGGCGTATAACGTGATCGATCTGGCGTTTGAAGTGACGCGCAGTCCACCCTATGTAGCGCGTGGCATCACCCTGACTCTGCCGTTCACTCCCCCCGGAGCCAGCGATCGACAGCTGGAGCTGATTAATGCCGAATATGACGCGGCCAGCGGCCAGCTCTACACGTTTGGTAAAGGGCGTGGATTAGGCGACTGCGGCAGGGCGACACGCTGGCAGTTTGATGGCACACGGTTTGTGTTAGCGGAATATGCGGAAGAGTCGACCTGTGACGCCTGGCACAGCAGTGATGACTGGCCAACCCTGTGGGTCAGCCAGTCTGACGGTGGCGTACAGCAGCGTTAACGAATGACCTGCACCATCATCGGTGAGCCAAGCTGGTTGCCGACCAGTTCGGCCAGCATATTATTTACACCGTCGCTCATCGGCGTAAAGCGGGTCAGCGGCGAGCGCGTCACCACCACAAAAACCCCCACGTTATGCTGCGGCACCATCGCCATATAGGTGATGAATCCGCCGCCGCCACCGGTTTTCTGAATGATCCCAGGCCGACCAGTTTTCGGTCCCATGTAGACCCAGCCCATGCCCAGCGCATCCGCTTTACCCGGCACATCCATGCCTTCTACTTTGTTCAATTGGTCGCGGCGATAGATCAGCGTCTGCAGGCGATCGATCTGCGGCGTGCGATGGTTAACCGACGAGTTCAGGAACTGCTGCATCCAGCGGCCCATATCATCCGGCGTTGAGTAAACCCCGCCGCTGCCAATCGCGGCCAGCGTGTTATTACACGGACTGGCCCCTTTTTCCGCTACCATCAGGCGTCCGCACTGCTCAGGCGACGGCGTAAACGTGGTGTCCTTCATGCCGAGCGGACGGGTAATCAGCTGCTGAAACAGCGCCGGATAGGGGGATCCGCTGGCACGCGACAGCGCATCGCCCAGCAGATCGTAGCCCAGGTTGGAGTAGGCGGCACTGCTGCCTGGTGCCGCTTTGAGGTTCGCGCGCGCCAGCCATGCCCAGCGTTCGCTCTTCGTTGGCCAGACAAATACCGGACGCTGTGCTTTGCCGCCAGGCTGCTCACGTGGCAGTCCGCTGGTGTGGGTCGAGAGATTAATCAGGCGAATCGGCTGGCCATTGTAAGTAGGCACCCGTGCACCCGGAGGCGCATATTTACTCAGGGGATCGTCAAGGCGAATCTGTCCGCGCTCAGCCATTTTCACCATCACTTCACTGGTCATCAGCTTACTCAGCGAGGCGATACGAATCAGCGAATCTTTCTGCGGACGGACATTGTTGCCGGGACGGGTTTCACCGAAGCTGGCGAACACCCGCTGATTGCCATCAATCGCCACCAGCGCCATACCGGTTGCGCCGCTGCCATAAAAGATATGTTCCGCATAGCGATCAACAATCTGTGAGGCCAGCAGCGGATCGGGCGCAACCTGCGCCATGCTTTTTAATGGAAGCAGTGAAACCATCAGGGCCAGTAAATAGGGTGTACGCATGTTCAACGGAAGTGGCTTCGCTATAGAATCGGAGGAAATCTGCCTTCACTCATCAGGATGCATCAGGTCGCAGCCGCGTGATCCCGGCAGAATGACAGCAGGAAAAGACGGTCAGCCCGTACACAGGCAGCATTAAGTATGACGGCTCTATAGTAATCAGTTTGCGCGGAGCGGGAAGAGGGGAATGGATATTTTTTTATCTGTGAGGCTGCAAAATAAATGGCCCTTCCCGATGAGGCCGGGAAGGGCAAATGCATTAAACCGGCTTGAGTAATGCTTCAGCGTGGCTGACGATGTTCTCAACCGTGAAGCCAAACTCCGGGAACAGCTGACTGGCTGGCGCGGATTCACCAAAGGTGGTCATGCCCACAATCGCGCCGTCCAGACCGACATACTTAAACCAGTAGTCAGCAATACCCGCTTCTACCGCCACACGCGCTTTTACGCCGCTCGGCAGCACGGATTCGCGGTAAGCAGCACCCTGCGCATCAAACAGGTCAGTAGAGGGCAGTGAAACCACCCGCACCTTGTGACCGCCTGACGTGAGCTTCTCAGCTGCACCCAGGGTGATCTCAATCTCTGAGCCGGTCGCGATAAGAATGACCTCTGGCGTGCCGTCACAATCCTTCAGCACGTAGCCGCCTCGTTTGATGTTTTCGATCTGCTCCGGGGTGCGTTCCGGCTGCATCAGGTTCTGACGTGACAGGATCAGTGCCGTCGGCCCATGATGGCGCTCGACAGCGGCTTTCCACGCCACCGCAGTTTCTACCTGATCGCATGGACGCCATACGCTCATGTTTGGCGTCAGACGCAGGCTGGCGATCTGCTCAACCGGCTGGTGCGTCGGGCCATCTTCGCCCAAACCGATGGAGTCATGGGTGTAGACCAGAATCTGGCGTGCCTTCATCAGCGCTGCCATACGCGCGGCGTTACGCGCATATTCGACAAACATCAGGAAGGTTGCGGTGTAAGGCACGAAACCGCCGTGATGCGCGATACCGTTACCAATTGCCGTCATGCCAAATTCACGCACGCCGTAGTGGATGTAGTTACCCGCCGGGTCTTCTTTAATCGATTCAGAGCCTGACCAGATGGTGAGGTTACTCGGTGCCAGGTCAGCGGAACCGCCAAGGAATTCCGGCAGCATTTTGCCATAGGCTTCCAGCGAGTTCTGAGACGCTTTACGGCTGGCGATTTTCTGCGGATTAGCCTGCAGATCCTGGATGAAGCGGGTCGCTTCCGTTTCCCATGTGGCGGGCATTTCGCCATTCATCCGGCGCTCATACTCTTTCGCCAGCTCAGGATGGGCCTCTTTATAAGCCGCAAATTTCGCATCCCAGGCTTTTTCGCGTTCAGCACCCGCTGCTTTTGCATCCCACTGCTGGTAGATTTCAGCCGGGATTTCAAATGCCGGATAGTTCCAGCCAAGCTGTTTACGGGTCAGCGCTACTTCCGCCTCGCCCAGCGCTGCACCGTGCGACTCTTCTTTACCGGCTTTGTTTGGTGAACCGAAACCGATAATGGTGCGGCAGATTATAAGTGAAGGCTTATCGGTGACGCTCTGCGCTTCTTTGATCGCCTCGCGGATAGCATCAGCATCATGTCCGTCGATGTCGCCGATCACATGCCAGTTGTAAGACTCAAAGCGTTTATGCGTATCATCGGTAAACCAGCCACTGGTTTCGCCATCGATGGAGATGCCGTTGTGGTCATAGAAGCCGATCAGTTTGCCCAGACCCAGCGTACCCGCCAGAGAACAGACTTCGTGCGAGATCCCTTCCATCAGACAGCCGTCGCCCATGAACACATAGGTATGGTGGTCGACGATTTCATGGTCCGGACGGTTAAACTGTGCAGCCAGCGTGCGCTCAGCAATCGCCAGGCCCACGGCATTAGCCAGGCCCTGACCCAGTGGGCCGGTAGTGGTTTCAACGCCAGGCGTATAACCGATTTCCGGGTGACCCGGCGTTTTAGAGTGCAGCTGACGGAAATTTTTCAGCTCTTCAATCGGCAGGTCATAACCGCTCAGGTGCAGCAGGCTATAAAGCAGCATTGAGCCGTGGCCGTTGGAGAGGATGAAGCGGTCGCGATCAAGCCAGGCGGGATTGGTCGGATTGTGCTGGAGGAAGTCGCGCCACAACACTTCAGCGATATCGGCCATACCCATCGGCGCACCGGGGTGGCCTGAATTTGCCTTCTGAACCGCATCCATGCTCAGTGCACGAATCGCGTTTGCCAACTCTCTGCGTGAGGACATAAAGTTCTCCCTTGTTATGCATCAGGGCGGGAAAGTCCCGCCCGATTAAAATAAAGACTACAGGCGTGCGGCGAGCACATCTTCCAGCTTCTGCTGGTCAACCGCGAACTGGCGTATGCCGTCAGAAAGTTTTTCGACTGCCATCGGATCCTGGTTATGTTCCCAGCGGAACTCCGCCTCGGAGAGCGGCGACGGCTGATGGAAGCCCTCGGTAGAGGGTTCAAGTTTGCGCTCCAGCGGCGCATCGCTGTTCTGCAGCTCTTCCAGCAGGCTCGGCGACAGCGTCAGGCGATCACAGCCGGCCAGCGCGATAATCTGCTCCACTTTACGGAAGCTGGCGCCCATGATGATGGTGCTGTAACGGTGCTTTTTGTAGTAGTCATAGATACGACGCACGGATTTTACGCCTGGATCTTCATCCGCCACGTACGGTTCCAGTGGCTTGCGTGAGTTGTACCAGTCGTAAATACGGCCAACGAACGGAGAGATCAGGAACACGCCCGCTTCGGCACAGGCACGCGCCTGCGCAAAGGAGAACAGCAGCGTCAGGTTACAGTGGATGCCGTTCTTCTCCAGCTCTTCCGCTGCACGGATGCCTTCCCAGGTCGAGGCCAGCTTGATCAGCACGCGTGAACGATCGATGCCGTGCTCTTCATACATCCGAATCAGTTTTTCTGCTTTGGTGACACACATGCCACGATCGAAGGAGAGGCGCGCATCCACTTCGGTCGAAACACGGCCTGGTATGCTTTTCAGGATTTCCATACCGAGGTTGATCGCCACTTTGTCGCTGGCATTGATAATCTGCGTCTCTTTGCTGCCGCCCTGTTTTTTCGCGTACTCGATCGCGTCATCTATCAGGTGCTTATACCCTTCCAGACCGGATGCTTTCAGAATGAGTGAGGGGTTGGTGGTGGCGTCTTCCGGGTGGTAATTACGAATCGATTCGATATCACCACTGTCCGCCACCACGGTGGTGAACTGTTTTAGGGCTTCTAGCTGGTTCATCTCTAAACTCCTTGAAAAGAAAAATGAAAGCGAACAGGGTGCACCTCAGGCCTCGCAGCCGGTCTGTGGCATGTTCTGCTACCGGTAACGCGAACCCATAACATTGCAACAGAGACTTTCTGATGAAAATGCGGTTTCTCTGATTATTGCGCTGCGAGGCGGTGCGAAGGAGCCGTCATGCGGTTTTTACCGTGGGGTGCGCCATATTCCATCCTTAAGCATAGCAGTCAGGACGAATGACGCAGGTAACACTGTAGCAATCTGTGCCCTGTGAAACGAAACGGGTCTGTCGGAATAAAGATAAGCGCAGCGCGGGTTACGGACCACGCTGCAGCAGGAGAAGCGATCAGACGGGGAGGTTAAGCCAGTTTTTTACCGGCAGGAAATCGCGATAGAGCGCAGCTTCAGGCGAGTCGGCATCGGGCTGATAATCATATTCCCAGCGCACGAGCGGTGGCATCGACATCAGAATCGATTCCGTACGGCCGCCGGTCTGCAAACCAAACAGCGTGCCACGGTCCCACACCAGATTGAACTCTACATAGCGACCACGGCGGTAGAGCTGGAACTGGCGCTCACGATCGCCCCACGGATGATCTTTACGGCGCGCCACAATCGGCCGGTAGGCATCCATAAAGCCGCGGCCAACTGCCTGCATAAAGCTGAAGCTCTGCTCAAAGTCGGGCGTGTTGAGATCGTCAAAAAAGAGGCCGCCAATGCCGCGCTGCTCATCACGATGCTTCAGATAGAAGTAATCATCACACCACTTTTTATAGCGCGGATAAACATCGTCGCCAAAGGCCTGACAGAGATTGGCGGCAGTCTGATGCCAGTGCAGCGCATCTTCTTCAAAGCCATAAAACGGCGTCAGGTCAAAGCCGCCGCCAAACCACCAGACCGGATCAGCCCCCGGTTTCTCTGCGATAAAAAAGCGCACGTTGGCGTGGCTGGTTGGCACATAAGGGTTATTCGGGTGGATTACCAGCGACACGCCCATCGCTTCAAAGCTGCGACCGGCCAGCTCAGGCCGGTGCGCGGTCGCTGATGCCGGCATCTGATCGCCATGCACATGCGAAAAGTTGACGCCCGCCTGCTCAAACACAGTGCCGTTGCGCAGGACGCGGCTCTGACCGCCGCCGCCGCCAGGGCGCTGCCAGCTATCTTCAGCAAACTGTGCGCCGCCATCTTCAGCCGCCAGCTGGTTACAAATCTCATCCTGCAATGCGAGCAGGAACGCTTTTACGCGGGAAATATCAGCCATCTTTTCGCTTATTGTTTGTCAAAGTCTGACGCGATTATACGCAAAACCGCGCCGCTTGCATGAGCGCGGCGCGTTGCACGACGCAAACAGGCCAGACGAATCAGGCGTTGCGGCGGTCAAATTCATCAAAATAGTTAACGATGCCGCTGGCAATCGCAGAGGCAATTTTCTGGCGAAACGCGGTTGTGCCGAGCAGCTGCTCTTCACGTGGATTGGTAATAAAGGAGGTTTCGACCAGCACCGAGGGAATCGACGGTGACTTGAGCACCGCAAAGGCCGCCTGCTCGGTATGCTGGCTGTGCAGATGGTGCACCGGGCGGATCTGATCCAGCACGTGCCTGCCCAGCGTCAGGCTGTTTTTGATGGTATCGGTCTGCACCAGATCGAACAGAATCTGCTGCAGATAGTGATCCTGCTGCTGTGCCTTCACGCCGCCCAGTTTGTCCGCATCGTTCTCACGCTGCGAGAGATAACGTGCCATCGAGCTGCTGGCACCGCGGTTAGAGAGCGCAAACACCGATGCGCCGCTGGCATCCGGGCTGGTAAAGCCGTCGGCATGAATCGACATAAAGAGATCGGCGCCGTGCTGATGAGCGATCTCCACCCGCTGATAAAGCGGAATAAAGTGGTCACTGTCGCGGGTCAGGCGCACTTCAATGCGCGGATGGCTCTGAAGTTGCCGCTGTACGTTACCGGCAATCTCCAGCACGATGTGCTTCTCTTCAGAACCCTCTTCACCAACGGCACCGGAGTCGATGCCACCGTGCCCCGGATCGATCATCACGATGCGTTTACCGTTTTTCGCTGGCGGGGCAGGGCGCGTATGACGATGTGCCCCGGTAAGGCCCGACTGCTCTTTAGCCTGAATCGCACGCGGCGATAAAATGGCCAGAGCCAGCCCGGAAAGAAGTAACTGACGACGATGAATCAAACGTTTAAGCAGCTGCATGTACGGGTCCGGTAACAGGAATCTTGCCGGTGTTATAGCCTAAGGCTCTGTTGCCTGCGATCACAGAACCATTTCAGGGCATTACTTTGTATTGCAGGTGGCGAACAGAAAATTCGCGCTTTTTTATTTTCCGCCGGTCATCGAGGGTTGCGTGCGGCAGAGAATGCGTGATAATCAGCAAATTGTGCTTATCTGCAGGTAAATAAGATGGAAATCCGCGCCTTCCGCCAGGAAGATTTTGAAGAAGTGATCACCTTATGGGAACGTTGCGATTTGTTACGGCCATGGAACGATCCGGAGCTGGATATCGAACGCAAAATGAATCACGACCCCGATCTCTTTCTGGTCGCTGAAGTGGGTGGCGTGGTCGTAGGCACGCTGATGGGCGGTTACGATGGTCATCGCGGCGCGGCGTATTATCTGGCGGTGCATCCTGACTATCAGGGACGCGGCTTTGCCAATGCCCTGATGAACCGTCTGGAGAAAAAGCTCATCGCGCGCGGCTGTCCGAAACTGCATCTGATGATCCGCGAAGAGAACGATCAGGTGGTGGCGTTCTATGAGAAGCTCGATTATGAGCCGGTCGACGCGCTGCTGTTTGGTAAACGTCTGATCGAAGATCGTGAATATTAATCCGTTGCCGGGCTATTCGCCGGACGAGTATGACGCCAGAGGGCAGCTGCGGCTGCCGTTTCTTTTTTGGCCAATCCTGTTACTTCAGGCGCGGACCTGGCTGCTGCTGGTGATGGCCGGAGCGTCACGGCAGCAGGGCAACGACCTGATGGCACTGTTCTATCCGGATCGTCAGGCGTTCTGGGTCGGTCTGGCGCTGGGTTTACCGGCGCTGGCGGGCCTGCTGCTGACCGGATACCGCACGCGACTGCCGCGCCTCTGGCAGCACTGGCGCAGCGTGTTAGCGCTGTCGCTGCTGGTGAATCTGATCTGGCAGGGCTGGCAGTTTGTGCAGGGCGATCTGCTGAGTTCGCCGCTGCCGTTGCTGCTGACGCTGTTCGACCTGCTGGCGCTGATCTGGCTGCAGTCGAATCGTCGCTGCCGCGACTGCTTTCTGCCTGAACATTATCTCAACTAAACTTTTTGTCGCTTTGCGACTCCAATCAGTTCCGCCTTTCCGGCATCGCATTTACAGGAGTTCTCATGAAAGCTGTTCGTTCCACGCTACTGATCGCCGCCATTGCACTGAGCGGTTGTGCCAGTTCGGGTTCCGGCGCTGACAGCAGCCAGCAGGCAAGCTGGTGGAATCCGCTGACGTATCACTGGTCTTCGGCGCTGCCGTGGAACTGGTTCGGTTCTTCGCTGACCGCGACCGAACAGGGTGTGGGGGGATTAACCGCCTCGACCGCCATGAAAGAGGACGCGATTAAGGACGGACTGAACGGTGACTATACCCTGCGTCAGGGCATGCGCAGTCAGAACGGTCAGGTGGTCTCTTTCTGGCAGGCACTGGATGACGGCAAGGTTAAGCTGTTGATTTACGGACAGTCGCAGATCGAACGTATTGAGGTGATGGACAGCGCGGTTGCCAGCAGTGACGGCAGTAAAGTGGGCGATACCTTCAGTAATAAGTTCAGCAAAGCCTTCGACAACTGCACACTCGCCAGCGGCACTGATGCGCGTGATGTAGCGTGCCGTGCGCCAGGCAGTCAGCATCTGACCTATGTCTATCATGGTGACTGGCACGGTCCGGAGGGATTAATGCCCTCTGACGATACCCTTAAGAACTGGAAAATCAGCAAGATTATCTGGCAGCGTTAATTTTTTTCTTCAGCGTGCCGCCCCTCCGGCGGACGCTGAAACCTCGTAAAACCCCTGTCCGCAGGGGCTGCACGCAGTTCCTCTCCGCCATCGGCTTTTGCTGATTTCTGCATAAACTCTGCCGTCGTCTTATGCTTTTTTCGACTTTGAAATCATCAAACGATATATAAAACCGTTACTGGTTTTCACTGAGTTATAAATAAACTGATGCCTCAGCGGGTGAGATCCGCGTCAAACTTTTTCAGGGTGCCAAATGACATTACAAGCGATGAAAAAAATCGTGAGCGGTATCGCGTTGTCGCTGAGCCTGGTCGGCGCAGCCAATGCCACTGAACTTCTTAATAGCTCCTACGATGTGTCGCGGGAGCTTTTTGTCGCCCTGAATGCTCCGTTTGTTAAACAGTGGGATGCCCGTCACCCCGCTGATCCCCTGACCATTAAGATGTCGCACGCCGGTTCATCGAAGCAGGCGCTGGCTATCCTGCAGGGACTGCGCGCAGATGTGGTCACGTACAACCAGGTAACAGATGTGCAGGTGTTGCACGATAAAGGCAATCTCATTGCCGCAGACTGGAAAAGCCGTCTGCCGAACAACAGCTCGCCTTTCTACTCCACCATGGCGTTTCTGGTACGCAAAGGGAACCCAAAGCAGATTCATGACTGGTCAGATTTGACCCGCAGCGATGTTAAGCTGATTTTCCCGAACCCGAAAACCTCGGGTAATGGCCGCTATACCTATCTGGCCGCCTGGGGCGCAGCAGATAAAGCGGACAGCGGCGATCAGGCCAAAACCCGTGCCTTTATGACGCAGTTCCTGAAAAACGTGGAAGTGTTTGACACGGGCGGTCGCGGCGCGACCACCACCTTTGCTGAGCGCGGCCTGGGCGACGTACTGATCAGCTTTGAGTCGGAAGTGAATAACATCCGCAATCAGTACGGTAAAGATGAATACGAAGTGGTGGTGCCGAAAACCAACATTCTGGCGGAGTTTCCGGTGGCATGGGTGGATAAGAATGTCGTCACTAATAAAACCGCTGATGCAGCCAGCGCCTACCTTAACTATCTCTACACGTCAGAAGCGCAGAATATTATTACTCACTACTATTATCGTGTGAACAACCCGCAGCTGATGGCGGAGCAGAAAGATCGCTTCCCACAGACCAGCCTGTTCCGGGTCGAAGATGCCTTTGGCGGCTGGGATAAAGTAATGCAGACGCATTTCGTCAGCGGCGGTGAGCTCGACAAATTGTTAGCGGCGGGGCGCGGATAATGTTTGCAGCCAGCCATAAACGCGTGTTGCCCGGCTTCGGTCTTAGCCTTGGTACCAGCCTGCTCTTTACCTGTCTGATCCTGCTGTTGCCGATTAGCGCCGTGATCATGCAGCTGTCGCAGATGACGCTGCAACAGTACTGGGATGTCGTGACCAACCCTCAGCTGGTTGCCGCCTATAAGGTGACACTGCTTTCGGCGGGTGTCGCATCCCTGTTTAACGCGGTGTTCGGCATGCTGATGGCATGGATACTGACCCGTTATCGTTTTCCTGGCCGGACACTGCTCGATGGCCTGATGGATCTGCCGTTTGCACTGCCAACAGCGGTAGCAGGTCTGACCCTGGCCGGACTCTTTTCGGTCAACGGCTGGTACGGACAGTGGTTTGCTCAGTTCGACATCAAAATTTCTTACACCTGGATTGGTATCGCCATTGCCATGGCCTTTACCAGCATTCCGTTTGTTGTGCGTACCGTGCAGCCGGTGCTGGAAGAGTTAGGCCCGGAGTATGAAGAAGCGGCCGAAACGCTGGGTGCCACGCCATGGCAGAGCTTCCGCCGCGTCGTGCTGCCGGAAGTCGCGCCTGCGCTGCTGGCTGGTACGGCGCTCTCCTTTACCCGCAGCCTGGGTGAGTTTGGTGCGGTAATCTTTATTGCCGGTAACATCGCCTGGAAGACGGAAGTCACCTCGCTGATGATTTTTGTCCGGTTGCAGGAGTTCGACTATCCGGCAGCCAGCGCTATCGCCTCGGTGATCCTGGCCGCATCGCTGATTCTGTTATTCGCGATTAATACATTGCAGAGCCGCTTTGGCCGTCGTCTGGGAGGTCACTAATGGCCGAGGTTTCACAACTTAATCACGCGGCGCGTCAGCCTGTGAACTGGGGCAAGTGGCTGCTGATTGGTATCGGCGTATTGATCTCGATTCTGCTGCTGGTGGTGCCGATGGCCTCCATCTTCTGGGAAGCGCTGAATCAGGGGCTGATTGTCGCACTCAGCAATCTGGCCGATCCGGACATGCTGCACGCCATCTGGCTGACTGTGATGGTAGCGCTGATTACCGTTCCGGTGAACCTGGTGTTCGGCACGCTGCTCGCCTGGCTGGTAACGCGTTTTATCTTTCCGGGCCGTCAGCTGCTGCTGACCCTGTTTGATATTCCTTTTGCCGTGTCACCCGTCGTAGCGGGTCTGATGTATCTGCTGTTCTGGGGCGTGAATGGCCCGGCAGGTGGCTGGCTGGATGCACATAACATTCAGATTATGTTTGCCTGGCCTGGCATGGTACTGGCGACGGTGTTTGTAACCTGTCCGTTTGTCGTGCGCGAACTGGTCCCGGTAATGCTGAGTCAGGGCAGTCATGAAGATGAAGCGGCGGTGCTGTTAGGCGCGTCCGGCTGGCAGATGTTCCGTCGTGTGACGCTGCCGAACATTCGCTGGGCGCTGCTGTATGGCATCGTCCTGACCAATGCCCGTGCGATTGGTGAATTTGGTGCGGTCTCGGTGGTGTCGGGATCGATTCGCGGCGAGACCTACACCTTACCGCTTCAGGTTGAATTATTGCATCAGGACTACAACACCGTTGGCGCGTTTACCGCCGCCGCCCTGTTAACCCTGATGGCGATCGTAACGCTGTTTCTGAAAAGCATTGTGCAGTGGCGTTTAGAGCAACAGCACAAACGCCTGCAACAGGAGGGAAATCATGAGCATTGAGATTAACAAGATCAACAAGTCCTTTGGTCGCACCTCGGTGCTGAACGATATCTCTCTGGATATTGCCTCAGGTGAAATGGTGGCGCTGCTTGGCCCGTCAGGCTCGGGTAAAACGACGCTGCTGCGCATTATTGCCGGCCTGGAGCATCAGAACAGCGGTCAGATCCGTTTTCACGGCAACGACGTCAGCCGCCTGCATGCGCGCGATCGTCAGGTTGGTTTTGTCTTCCAGCACTATGCGCTGTTCCGCCATATGACGGTATTCGACAACATCGCCTTTGGCCTGACCGTGCTGCCGCGTCGTGAACGCCCTTCAGCGGCGGAGATCAGGCAGCGTGTGACCCGCCTGCTCGAGATGGTGCAGCTGGCCCATCTGGCGAACCGCTTTCCGGCACAGCTGTCAGGTGGCCAGAAACAGCGTGTGGCACTGGCACGCGCGTTAGCGGTCGAACCGCAGATTCTGCTGCTGGATGAACCCTTTGGCGCGCTGGATGCTCAGGTGCGTAAAGAGCTGCGCCGCTGGCTGCGTCAGCTGCATGAAGAGATTAAATTCACGAGCGTGTTTGTGACCCACGACCAGGAAGAGGCAATGGAAGTCGCAGATCGCGTGGTGGTGATGAGTCAGGGCAACATTGAGCAGGTCGGCACGCCAGATGATGTATGGCGCGATCCGGCGACCCGCTTTGTGCTGGAGTTCCTGGGAGAAGTGAATCGCTTTGATGGCGAAATTCAGGGATCGCAGTTTCATGTCGGCGCGCATCACTGGCCGCTGGGTTATACCTCAGCTCATCAGGGCGCGGTTGAGCTGTTCCTGCGTCCGTGGGAAGTCGACGTGTCACGCCGCAGCAGTTTAGAAACGCCGCTGCCGGTGCAGGTGCTGGAAGTCAGCCCGCGTGGCCACTTCTGGCAGTTGGTGGTTCAGCCTGCTGGCTGGCAGAGCGAGCCGTTCTCGCTGGTGTTTGAAGGTGAGCAGACTGCCCCGATTCGCGGCGAGCGCCTGTTTGTCGGGCTGCAGCAGGCGCGGCTCTATAAAGGTGACACGCCGCTGCGCGCAGTTGCCTTTGCACAAAGCGCCTGATATTTTCTCATCAACACCGGGCGGGAGTGTCACTCCCGCCTTTTTTTCGCCTCTCGTTCGTAAGATGCCAGGAACTGCACCGTGACGACTCTTGAACATACCATCGGCAATACCCCGCTGATTAAGCTGCAGCGCCTGACGCCAGCTAACGGCAGTGAGGTCTGGCTCAAGCTGGAAGGCAATAATCCGGCAGGCTCGGTAAAAGATCGTGCGGCCTGGTCAATGATTAA
The DNA here is from genome assembly GCF_030270445.1 of Pantoea sp. QMID4. Taxonomy (NCBI): domain Bacteria; kingdom Pseudomonadati; phylum Pseudomonadota; class Gammaproteobacteria; order Enterobacterales; family Erwiniaceae; genus Pantoea; species Pantoea sp. QMID4. The sequence goes on from NZ_BSXL01000001.1 coordinate 212,479, forward strand.
TCAGGCAGAGCTGCGCGGTGAACTTTCACCTGGCGATCAGCTGATTGAAGCCACCAGCGGCAACACCGGCATTGCGCTGGCGATGATCGCGGCGATGAAAGGCTACCGACTTCGCCTGCTGATGCCGGACAACATGAGTCAGGAGCGGCAGGATGCGATGCGTGCTTATGGCGCAGAGCTGATTCTGGTACCGCGAGAGCAGGGCATGGAGGTCGCTCGCGATTTGGCACTGGCGATGGCGGCGCGTGGTGAAGGCCGGGTGCTGGATCAGTTTAATAATCCCGATAACCCGCTGGGTCACTATCAGACCACCGGGCCGGAGTTGTGGCAGCAGTCGGACCAGCGCATGACCCATTTTATCTCCAGCATGGGCACCACCGGCACGATCACCGGCGTGGGACGTTACCTGAAAGAGCACAACACGGGCGTGCAGGTGATCGGTTTGCAGCCGAGTGAAGGCAGCAGTATTCCAGGCATTCGCCGCTGGCCGCTGGCCTATCTGCCGGGGATCTACCGCCCCGACTTAGTGGATGAGGTGATGGATATGACGCAGAAAGAAGCGGAAGAGACCATGCGGGCGCTGGCTCGCCGTGAAGGTATTTTCTGTGGCGTCAGTTCGGGCGGTGCGGTGGCGGGTGCGCTGCGTATTGCGCAGGCGAATCCGGGCAGCGTGGTGGTGGCGATCGCCTGCGATCGCGGCGATCGTTATCTCTCGACCGGACTCTATCATCAATAATCTCTGCTGATACGGAAACAGACCTGTGCGCGCATTTAACGCCCACAGGTTTTTTTTGCCAGCATTCCCATAACAGATAGACTGAATCTGTAAGGATCGCGTAAATCAGGCTGCGCGAATGCCCGGCACAGGACAAAATAGCGCCAATTCTGTCGAGAGATAACCATGAAAATTTTGCTTGTTGATGATGATGTCGAATTAGGCACGATGTTAAGCCAGTACCTTATTGCCGAAGGATTCGACGCCCAGCTGGTGCTGACCGGCAGCGCTGGAATTCAGGGCGCGCTCTCCGGCGAGTTCACTGCCATGATTCTGGATATTATGCTGCCCGACATGAGCGGCATTGATGTGTTACGTCAGGTGCGCCAGAACAGCCGGATACCGGTGATCATGCTAACGGCCAAAGGCGATAATATTGATCGCGTGATCGGCCTGGAGATGGGAGCGGATGACTATATGCCTAAACCCTGCTATCCCCGTGAACTGGTCGCCCGCCTGCGCGCGGTATTGCGCCGTTTCGAGGAGCAGGTACCGCAGCCGGATGCTAAAGAGCCGCTGCGCTGGGGAGACCTGACGCTTAATCCTGCCACCCGAATGAGTGAATGGCAGGGCAAAACGTTCGATCTGACTGCTTCAGAATTTAATCTGCTGGATTTGCTGCTGCGCGCGCCGGACAGAGTCGTGTCAAAAGATGAACTCTCTGAAAAGGGGCTGGGTCGTCCGCGTGAAGCCTATGACCGCAGCGTTGATGTGCACATCAGTAACATTCGCCAGAAGCTCAGCGCGTTAACCGCTGATAGCATCAATATCGAAACCGTACGCAGCATCGGTTACCGCATTCGATGAAACAGAGTTACCGCGGTCGCATGTTCTGGAAGATCTTTATCGGCTTCTGGGTCGTTTTTGTCATCATGAGCCAGCTTATCTGGCTCGGTTTTACGCTCTCCGGTAAACGGCATGAACCGCCTGAAATAATGGCTATCCGGCGCATTATTGATCTGCAGATGACCTCTGCTGCATCGGTGCTGGAGCGGGGCGGGCCTGATGAGCTGAATGCGATGCTGTCGGACTGGGATGAAACTGACCGTCAGTTCTTTCACGTTACGCAGCAGACTAAATCGCCACAATCACAGGACAGCGGCAACCTGGATTTCAGGGGCCGTCTGCCTGAAGAGGTGGTGCGCTGGGTACAGGGTGCGGATGGTAAAGAGTATCAGCTGCGCTACGACCTGGATGGCATGCGCCTGAACAGCAAAGAGAACATGATGCCGCGAAAATTTCTGAATATTCCCGAGCCGATGTTTGTCTTCGCCGGTTCGGTGGGGTTGCTGTTCAGTCTGCTGCTGGCCTGGAATCTGACGCGACCCCTGCGTCAGCTGCGGGAAGGATTTTCTCGCGTCGCTGAGGGCGATTTAAGCGTGCGTCTGTTCCCGATTATGCGTAAGCGCCACGACGAGATTTCAAATGTCGCAGAAGCGTTTGATGCCATGGTTGAGCGGCTTGATACCCTGGTGCGCGCCCGGGAAGAGCTGCTGCACGATATCTCACATGAGCTTCGTTCACCGCTGGCGCGACTGCAACTGGCGACCGGACTCGCCAGACAGACGCCAGAAAGCGTAAACAGTTCGCTTGATCGCATTGATGAAGAGGCGCGTCGCCTGGACAAAATGATCGGTGAACTGCTGACGCTGTCGCGGGCTGAACATGAAAGCATCCCGGATGAGCAATATTTTGACCTGACCGGATTGCTGGAGGCGGTCATCACCGATGTCCGCTATGAAGCACAGATCCCTGGTGTGCAGGTGGAGTTACAGGTTGACGAGCGGGGTGATTACACTGTGCGGGGCAATGCGGAGCTGATACGGCGCGGTGTCGAGAACGTCTTACGCAATGCGCTGCGCTTCTCTATGCCAGGGCAGCGCATTGAGGTCGACTTACGCGCAGAGCAGCAGTGGCTGGCGATTCAGGTACGCGATCAGGGGCCGGGTGTCGATGAGGAGAAACTCTCCAGTATTTTTGACCCATTTGTGCGGGTAAATTCGCCGCTGATGGGCAAAGGTTATGGTCTGGGACTGGCTATCGTGCGTAAAGTGATACTGGCCCATCATGGTGAAGTTGAGGCGCGGAACCGGCCAGAAGGCGGACTTGAACTGACGCTGCGCCTGCCACACTGGCAGGGTTAAAACTTCATACAGCTGAAACGATAACGGCACCCGCAGGTGCCGTTATGTTATAGACGAATGCTTACTTTCTGATGCGAATCACCGGCGTTTCGCCAACGGTGACCTGGCCAGACAGCTTAATCAATTCCTTGATTTCATCCATGTTGGAGATGACAACCGGTGTCAGGGTTGATTTTGCTTTCTCTTCCAGCAACGGCAGATCGAACTCAATAACCACGTCGCCTTTTTTGACCTTCTGGCCTTCTTCAGCAATGCGTTTGAAGCCTTCACCTTTCAGTTCAACCGTATCGATACCGAAGTGGACGAACAGCTCGATGCCGTTATCTGATTCGATCGAAAAAGCGTGATTGGTTTCAAAAATCTTGCCGATAGTGCCATCAACAGGCGCAACCATTTTGTTGCCGCTGGGTTTGATCGCAATACCGTCGCCCACGATTTTTTCTGCAAACACCACATCTGGTACGTCTTCAATGTTCACGATTTCGCCTGACAGAGGCGCTACGATGTCGATTGTCCCAGCGCTATCCGTTTTTTCGCCAAAAAGTTTAGAAAACAAACCCATGATCTTCTCCTAAGCAGTAATTTGGGGCCAGCATCATACAGGTTAGCAGAGCGTTTTTTCCTTAATGAACTTGTTAACCAGGTTCATTAAGTCTTCCGCTGTCGGTTGAGCCAGTGCCTGCTCTGCCAATGCCTTCGCATCTTCAAAATTAGTATTACGAATGATTTTCTTGATGCCAGGGATAGAAATGGCACTCATGCTGAACTCGTCCAGCCCCATTCCCAGTAACAGTAGTGTAGCACGTTCATCACCTGCCAGCTCACCACACATGCCGGTCCATTTACCTTCAGCGTGAGATGCATCAATGACTTGCTTGATTAAGTTAAGCACAGACGGCGTCATTGGGTTGTACAGGTGTGAGATCAAATCATTACCACGATCAACCGCCAGAGTATACTGCGTCAGATCGTTTGTCCCAATACTGAAGAAGTCGACTTCCTTCGCCAGATGATGGGCAATGACGGCTGAAGCCGGAGTCTCTACCATGATGCCGACTTCGATGCTTTCATCAAAGGCTTTACCTTCTTCACGCAACTGCGCTTTCAGCAGGTCCAGTTCCGCTTTCAGGCTGCGTACTTCTTCAACCGAAATGATCATCGGGAACATGATGCGCAGTTTACCGAAGGAGGAGGCGCGCAGGATGGCACGCAGCTGTGCATGCAGAATCTCTTTGCGGTCCATTGCAATACGGATAGCACGCCAGCCGAGGAACGGGTTCTCTTCTTTCGGCAGGTTCATGTAAGGCAAATCTTTGTCACCGCCGATATCCATGGTACGCACGATAACGGCCTGTGAACCCATCGCTTCAGCAACGGCTTTATACGCCTGGAACTGCTCTTCTTCGCTGGGCAGCGAGTCGCGGTCCATAAACAGGAATTCGGTGCGGTAGAGACCTACACCTTCCGCGCCGTTACGCTCAGCACCGGCGATATCACGCACAGTACCGATGTTGGCACAGACTTCAACCTGATGGCCATCCAGCGTCACGGCTGGCAGATCTTTCAGCTTGGCTAATTCGTGTTTTTCCGACAGATACTGGTTCTGTACAGCTTTCAGCTCTTCCTGAATCGCTTCTGAAGGATTGACGTGAATTGCATTGTTAACGCCATCCAGGATCAGGAAATCGCCGTTTTTAACCGTGACGGTCACATTGCCGGTACCGACAATGGCCGGGATTTCCAGCGAGCGCGCCATGATCGAGGTATGTGAGGTACGGCCACCCAGATCGGTGATAAAGCCCAGCACCTTTTTCAGGTTCAGCTGTGCGGTTTCTGACGGCGTTAAATCTTTGGCCACCAGAATGGATTCATCCGGAATAGCGCTCAGGTCAACGATGTGCAGACCGAGAATGTTTTGCAGCAGACGCTTACCGATGTCACGCACGTCAGCCGCACGCTCTTTCAGGTATTCGTCATCTAACTCTTCCAGCGCTTTCGCCTGGCCATCGATGACCGAATAAGCAGCAGCATCGGCAGAAGCGTGTTCTTTTTTGATCAGGTCGATGATTTCCTGCTCCAGCTCTTCATCTTCCAGCAACATGATGTGGCCTTCGAAGATGGCTGCTTTCTCTTCACCGAGGGTTTCACCCGCTTTGACGCGAATCGCTTCCAGTTGTAATGCCGCTTTGCTACGGCCATCGAGGAAGCGCTGAACTTCCTGCTCAACCTGGTCATCAGAAATTTTCTTGCGGTTGATGACGATCTCGTCTTCTTTCAGCAGCAGTGCTTTGCCGAAAGCGATACCTGGTGATGCTAAAATGCCTGAAATCATAACGCTACCTTTTAATCACGATGGCTGATGGGACTCTTTGCGGTGCCATTGTCGCGGGACACGTACTCTACGAAAGCAATAACGCGGACAGGTTGTCCGCGATCAAGATGTTTGCACTCAATGGCGCAGAGGAGTCAATTGGCTGGATAGCTGAACGGAGATTACTCCAGTTCAGCCATCAGTTTGACCAGATGCTCAACTGCTTTCTGCTCGTCTTCACCTTCCGCTGAAAGGGTCACAACGGTTCCCTGGGTTAAACCCAGCGTCTGCAGTTTAAACAGGCTTTTCGCGCTCGCTGATTTGCCGTTAGAGGTCACGGTGATTTCTGACTGGAAAGCTTTGGCTTCTTTAACGAATTGCGCAGCTGGGCGAGTATGCAGACCGTTTGGTGCAGTAATGGTAACTTCTTGCTGGAACATTCTATTTCCCCAACGTTATCAGGATGAGTGTTATGGATCTAAAGTCTAGCCTGGAGCCTTCACTTTAGCCTGTGTAGGTGCGCGGGTATAGCGTCATGCTGACCAAAGACGCGCATGCGTCAAATCTACAATCCGTTGCGTCTCAAAACCGATTCTACACGTCACCGGTTAATTATGCCGTGATTCGCCGTTTCACTAAATCCGTAAATCGATTCAGCTTGATCCACTTCAAGCGCGGATTAATTTCAGGCATCGAAATAATTGGCAGTCTGAATACCAGATCGGCATCACCGAAATCAATCTGCCGGGTGGCGAAAGTGAGATCTGCACCACAAAAAAGCACCCGGATGGGTGCTTTTTTCGACATTTTCAGACTATCGGCCCGGCTACTGCAGCTCTTTCTCAGTGAAGAGATCGGCGAACAGAGCGGTACTCAGATAGCGTTCGCCAGAGGAGGGCAGAATCACCACGATGTTTTTATTTGCGAAGGTTTCGTCTTCCTGCAGCTTCAGCGCTGCGGCGACGGCAGCACCGGATGAGATACCGGCAAGGATGCCTTCTTCTTCCATTAGCCTGCGCGCCGTACTGATCGCTTCTTCATTGGTAATGGCCACTACGCGGTCAACCAGGTTCAGTTCAAGGTTACCTGGAATAAAACCGGCACCAATACCCTGAATTTTGTGCGGGCCGGGTTTAATCTCTTCACCCGCCAGCGCCTGCGCGATCACCGGCGAATCGGTCGGTTCAACCGCGACGGTAATCAGATCTTTTTTGCCTTTAGTGTTTTTGATGTAGCGACTCACGCCGGTCAGCGTGCCGCCAGTGCCGACACCCGCAATAAAGACATCCACTTCGCCATCGGTGTCTTCCCAGATTTCCGGGCCGGTAGTCTTTTCATGAATTTCCGGGTTAGCCGGATTGCTGAACTGCTGCAGCAGCACATATTTATCCGGGTCACTGGCGACAATCTCTTCCGCTTTGCCGATGGCACCTTTCATGCCTTTGGCACCTTCGGTCAGAACCAGCTTCGCGCCCAGCGCCTTCAGCAGCTTACGACGTTCCACCGACATCGTTTCCGGCATGGTCAGCGTGAGTTTGTAACCGCGCGCAGCGGCCACGTAGGCCAGCGCAATACCGGTATTACCGCTGGTCGGTTCAACCAGTTCAATGCCGGGTTTCAGAATACCGCGTTTCTCAGCGTCCCAAATCATATTGGCACCGATACGGCATTTAATGCTGAAGCTCGGGTTACGGGATTCCACTTTCGCAAGAATGCGGCCGTTACCGATGCGGTTCAGTCGAACCAGCGGCGTATGACCAATTGTCAAAGAGTTGTCTTCATAGATCTTACTCATAGCCTGCCCTTAACTGTATGAATTATTGGGAACCCTATGAGCATACCTGTTCTGCCTGGGGGCGGAAGGAAAGAAATCGTATATCTATATGTCCCCCGGCAATAAGCCCTGCGAAAAAGAGCATAAGGCATCGCTGATGCGTCTAGCGCACCTCGTTGCGTGCCAGCTGCGGCCGGTAGCGATCAACCCACATGGCGGTGGCACCGCAAACGGCAACCGGCATAATCACGAGGTTCAGAATCGGAATCATAGTGAACAGGCTGGTAAGTGCGCCGAACTGCATATTGGCGGTTTTGTGGCGACGCAGGGCGTTCCGCATCTGCTGAAACGGCACTTTATGGTTATCGAATGGATAGTCGCAATATTGAATGGATAACATCCAGGCACTGAACAGGAACCACAGAACGGGCGCAACTGTCTGACCAAAGCCAGGAATAAAGTAGAGCAGCAGCAGTCCCAGCGCGCGGGGCAGATAATAGCCCAGCTTTTGCATCTCGCGCTTCATGATACGCGGCACATCTTTGATCATTCCTGCCCAGCCGCTGTCGGGCAGGGACTTGCCGGTCAGACGGCCTTCGAGCTGTTCTGCCAGCAGGCCGCAGAAAGGGGCGGCAATCAGGTTTGCCAGCGTCGAGAAGAAGTAGCTGAACACCAGCACAATCGCAATCACCGACAGTGGCCATAACAGATAGCTCAGCCACTGCAGCCAGTCGGGAATATGGGCCATCAGGCGTGGGATCCAGTCACCGAGACGATAGAACAGCCAGATGAATGCGCCACCGAGCATGAAAATGTTTATCAGCAGCGGCATCACCACAAAACGGCGAATACCAGGCAGACGGACCAGTTTCCAGCCCTGGCTAAAGTAGTGCATGCCGTTAAAATCTGAGACCGAATTCTCAAGGGCCATAGAGCCATTTCTCCTGAAAGTGTTAAGGCGCGCCCACTATAACCTGGCTTTTTCTCCGGGCCAGGTGCCGTTTGGGTAAAAAAACAGCGAAAAAGCGTGGGTTGCCTATCTTATTTGTCAGAAAATAGTGCACAGACTTGCACTTGTGTAGCAGGGCAAATACAGTTAGAGGATAAAGTTTGCCGCGGTGGCAAGGTATTGGAACAACAGAGAATACAATGATGCAGGATTTGCGTCTGATATTAATCGTTGTTGGCGCGATCGCCATTATAGCGCTCCTTCTTCACGGGCTGTGGACCAGCCGTAAAGAGCGTTCGTCAGTGTTCCGCGATCGCCCGCACAAACGTCTGAAACAACGTGAAGAACATGATGAGCAGGACCTGATGGACGACGAAGATGACGGCGTCGGCGAGGTTCGTGTTCGTTCTGATCGCAGCACACATCAGGAACCGCGTTTCGATGAGATTCGTGAGCCACAGCCAGAAGCGCCGCGTAAGCAAGCGCCTGCTGAGCCTGTGCGTCAGCCTGCGCCACGACCCGCACCGCAACCTGAACCAGAAAGCGATCCGCTTTTCAACACGGCACCGAAGCCTGCTCCGCAGCCGCGTCCCGAACCGGTTCGTCAGCAGCCTGCGCCGACATTTGTCGCGCCGCCAGTTCAGGCTGACCCGCTGCTGGATCTCGATCCGCTGGAATCTGTGCAGCCTGCTCCGCAGTACCAGGCAGAACCTGAGCCACAGCCTGAAGTAACCCCGGCTCCCGCGCCTTTACAGCCTGCAGCGAAACCGCCAGCGGAAAAACCGAAAGAAGCGGTACTGGTGCTGCATGTTGCCGCTCACTCGGGTGGTGAGCTGAACGGTGAGGCCTTACTCCAGGGTATCCTGCAGGCGGGCTTCCAGTTTGGTGAAATGAACATTTTCCATCGTCATCTCAGTCCGGCAGGCAGCGGTCCGGTCCTGTTCAGTCTGGCTAACATGGTTAAGCCTGGCTCGTTCAACCCCGACCTGATGACCGATTTCAGCACGCCAGGCATCTCTATCTTCATGATGGTGCCTTCTTATGGTGACGCGAATCAGAACTTCAAACTGATGCTGCAGTCGGCACAGCGTATCGCTGATGACGTTGGCGGCGTTGTGCTGGATGATGAGCGTCGCATGATGACGCCGCAGAAGCTGGAAACCTACAAAGCGCGTATTCGCGATGTGGTTGGCGTCTGAGACCTGCGCTGACCGCTATCTGAATTGTTTAAATAAACCCCCGCCTGTCGGGGGTTTTTTATCTGATGGGGCTATATGAAATCCGTCCAGGATCACATCACCGAACTGCGCACCACGTTGCGCCATCACGAATATCTCTATCACGTTATGGATGCCCCGGAAGTGCCGGATGCCGAATACGATCGTCTGATGCGCGAACTGCGTCAGCTGGAAGAGGAACACCCCGATCTCATTACCCCGGACTCGCCGACGCAACGCGTAGGGGCTGCGCCGCTGACGGTATTTGAGCAGGTCCGCCATGAAGTCCCGATGCTGTCGCTGGATAATGTTTTTGATGAAGCCACGTTCATGGCCTTCAACAAGCGGGTGCAGGATCGACTGAAAAGCAGTGACGACATCACCTACTGCTGTGAACTCAAGCTCGATGGTGCTGCGGTCAGCCTGATGTATGAAAATGGCCTGCTGGTCCGGGCCGCGACGCGCGGTGATGGCACGACCGGCGAGAACATTACCGCCAACGTTCGTACCATTCGCGCTATCCCACTGCGGCTAAAAGGCGACAATATCCCGGCCCGGCTGGAAGTACGCGGTGAAATATTTATGACGCAGCGCGGCTTCGAAAAGCTGAATGAGGAAGCGCGACGCACTGACGGCAAAGTTTTTGCTAACCCGCGCAACGCAGCAGCAGGATCTTTGCGTCAGCTTGATCCGCGCATTACCGCTAAACGTCCGCTGACCTTCTTCTGCTACGGTTTCGGCCTGCTGGAAGGCGGGGAGATGCCGCACAGTCACATGGGGCGCCTGCAACAGTTCAAAGCCTGGGGCCTGCCGGTCAGCGACCGCATTAAGCTGGTGCACAATGCCGAAGAAGCCCTGGCTTTCTACCGTGATATTGAGCAACAGCGTCCGAACCTGGGTTTCGATATCGATGGCGTGGTGATCAAGGTCGATTCACAGGTATTGCAGGAGCAACTGGGCTTTGTGGCGCGCGCACCGCGCTGGGCGATTGCTTTCAAATTCCCGGCACAGGAACAGCTGACCTGGGTGCGGGATGTCGAATTCCAGGTTGGCCGCACGGGCGCTATCACGCCGGTGGCTCGTCTTGAGCCGGTTCAGGTGGCGGGCGTCATCGTCAGCAATGCCACGCTGCATAATGCGGATGAAATCGAGCGGCTGGGATTACGCATTGGCGACCGCGTCGTGATTCGCCGCGCCGGTGATGTGATCCCGCAGGTGGTTAATGTGGTGATCGCGGAGCGCCCGGAAGAGACGCGTGAAGTGGTCTTTCCTGCCCATTGCCCGGTCTGTGGTTCCGAGGTGGAGCGGGTCGAAGGCGAGTCGGTCACGCGCTGCACCGGCGGTCTGATCTGCGGGGCGCAACGCAAAGAAGCACTGAAGCACTTTGTCTCGCGTCGGGCGCTGGATGTGGATGGTATGGGCGATAAGATTATCGATCAGCTGGTGGAAAAAGAGTACGTCGATACACCCGCCGATCTGTTCCGCCTCACGGCCGGCAAGCTGACCGGACTGGATCGTATGGGACCAAAATCGGCACAGAATATCGTCGACGCGCTGGAGAAAGCAAAGTCGACCACGCTGGCGCGTTTCCTTTATGCGCTGGGCATTCGCGAGGTGGGTGAGGCTACTGCCGCCAATCTGGCTAACCATTTTGGTGAATTGCAAAAGGTGATGGATGCCGATCTTGAGGCACTGATTGCCGTGCCAGATGTCGGCAAAGTTGTTGCCGCACACGTGCGCAACTTCATGGAGGAGGAGAGTAACCGTGAGGTTATCCGCCAGCTGACAGACGACATTGGCATTCACTGGCCGCAGGTGGTAGTAGTGAAAGCCGAAGAGATCGACAGTCCGTTCGCCGGTAAAACGGTGGTGCTGACCGGCTCACTGTCGCAGATGAACCGCGATGATGCCAAAGCGCAGCTGATCGCGCTGGGGGCAAAAGTCAGCGGCAGCGTATCGAAGAAAACCGATCTGCTGATTGCCGGTGAAGCGGCTGGTTCAAAGCTGGCGAAAGCACAGGAGCTGGGTATAGAGGTAATTGATGAAGCGGAAATGATCCGACTGCTGGGAGCCTGAGATGGATGAGCATCAGCTGGTGGCGATTGCCAATACGCCTATGCCGTTTGGCAAATACAAAGGGCGGATGCTGATCGATCTGCCTGAACCCTATCTGCTGTGGTTTGCCCGCAGCGGTGACTTTCCTTCCGGCATGCTTGGCGATTTGATGCAGCTGACCCTGACCATAAAAACAGAGGGCCTGGAAGGATTAGTTAAACCGCTCCAGACCCGTAAGTAAAAGTGCCCGCGCAGGCGGGCAACGGTTTTACTTCTGTGACTCCATCACTGAATCTTTCACCTGCAGAGCCTGCTGTTTCTCATTGGTCTTCTTGTAGCGTCCGGCAATAAACGAGCAGACCATCAGCTGTACCTGATGGAAAATCATCAGCGGCAGCACAATAATCCCCACCGTACTGGCCGGGAACAGAATATTCGCCATTGGCACCCCATTCGCCAGACTCTTCTTAGAGCCACAAAACAGCACCACAATCTCATCGGCGCGCTTAAAGCGGAACAGACGCGAAGCCAGCAGGTTGATGATTAGCACAGCTGTGAGCAGGACGATCGATCCCGCCACAATCCACAACAGCGTCGTCAGGCCAACGCGATGCCAGATGCCGTTCACTACCGCTTCACTGAAGGCGGAATAGACTACCAGCAGAATCGAAGTCTGGTCAGTTTTGCCAATCAGGCTGCGGTGTTTCTCAATCCAGCCACCGATCCAGCGACGTGAGAGGTGACCCAGAATGAAAGGCACCATCAGTTGCAGCATAATCTTGCCAATTTGTTCAAGACCATCGCTCGGCGCGTTGCTGTGGATATCCATGACCAGATTCACCAGCAACGGCGAAATAAAGACACCCAGCAGGCTCGATGCCGAGGCGCTGCACACCGCTGCGGCAACGTTACCGCCCGCCATTGAGGTAAACGCGATGGCAGACTGGACGGTAGCCGGCAGGATACAGAGGTAGATAAAACCCGTATAAATTTCCGGACCGACATTAACCGGATGCCACCAGACCAGCAGCAGGCCCAGCGCCGGAAACAGCACAAAGGTGCTGAACATGATCCACAGATGCAGCTGCCAGTGACTGCTGCCTGCGATGATCTTTTCACGCGAGAGCTTGGCGCCGTGCATAAAGAACAGCAGCGCTATCGCTGCCGTCGCGAGGTAACTGAAGATATCAACATAGATCCCTTTTGCTGGCAGGAAAGAGGCCAGCAGCACGATGATGATCAGTTTAACCATCATCGGGTCGAGTTTTAAAAAGCCCATTGTTAAATTCCGGTAAATTATTCAATAACCCGATTGTGCGGCAAGTCTTTTTAGAAATAAAATTGATTTATTGAATTAATCTATGAGCGTAATCGATGAATTACACCCTGCGTCAGCTGCGAACGTTTATTGCCGTGGCCCATTATGGTGGTTTCAGTCAGGCAGGACAGGCGATAGGCCTGAGTCAGTCTGCAGTCAGCCACAGTATTAAAGAACTGGAAGCTGAAACCGGCGTGCGGTTGCTGGACAGAACCACCCGGGAGGTCATGCTGACGGAGGCGGGAAAACAGCTGGCGTCCCGTATGGAGCGCCTGCTGGAAGAGATTCATACGACGCTACTGGACATCCGAAGTTTTGGCGAGCAGCGCAGTGGTACAGTCAGAGTGGCAGCCAGCCAGACCATTTCTGCGCATCTGATGCCGCAATGTCTGGCTGCCAGCCAGCACCATTTTCCCGATATCAAAGTGATTCTTCACGATCGTGCCCAGCAATGGGTGCTGCAAAGTGTGCGTAACGCCGAAGTCGATTTCGGGATCGTGATTGGGCCACTCAGCGACAGCGATTTCGATAGCATCGCGATTCTGGATGAGCCTTTCCTGCTGTTATGTCGCGAGGATGATCCGCTGGCGAAAGTGGAAAGGGCTGAATGGGCGATGCTGGATGGCTGCACTATGGTATTGCAGGATTACGCTTCCGGCAGTCGGGTTTTGATTGATGCGGCAATGCAGCAGCAGAATATCAAGGCTGAAGTCGTGCAGGAGATTGGTCATCCCGCCACGCTGTTCCCGATGGTAGAGGTGGGAATCGGCATCAGTATTCTGCCTGCGCTGGCGTTACCCTTACCAGCGGATCGCGCCCTCACGGTGCGGCGTCTCTATCCGGAAATCAATCGTAGCCTGACGCTGATTAAACGTAAAAACCGCTCGCTGACCCCGGCTGCCGAAGCGATCTGGCAGGAGGTGCGCCAGCAGGCGATGCTGCTGGCGCAACAACGCGCGGTTAAACCGGCGTTTTAGATATAAACGTTAACTTTGTTAGTATCGGTTGGGCGGTTAATCCCGTCCGCTTTGATCTCACTGACGGATGAACTGTCACTTTTTGGCTGATCCTTTTCAGCCTGCTTCTGTTCCAGTTGCGCAATCTGTGCCTGCAGCATGGTGATTTGTGACTGGTACATCTGCTGCATCTCAGACTTCTGTTCGTCAGTCAGTTCTTTATTGTCAGCCAGCTCCTTAACCTGGGTTAACACACTCTGAATCTGTTTATTCAGCGCCGCAACCTGCGAGGCCACACTGCCGCCGCCGCTGTCACCGCTACTGACCGCACTGCTTAAAATTCCGGAAATTGAAGACATCATTTTCTCCCTGTAAGTCGTCACATACGTTATCGGCACACTGCGAAACGACTTGAGAGCGTAGATTGTTAAGGTTTCGAAAAGGCAGGCGCTTATTTAAGAAGCCGATGTCAGCGCAGCAGAAAAAAAAGCGCTCATAAGGCGCTTTATTCTGAATGAGTGAGTCGTGCAGGATAGCCTCGGCCCATCCGGGTGATGCTGTCGCATCAGCCTGAATCGTCGGGCGATTCAGTCGAACCTGCAGCAGGTTCTCATCCTGCACGGTTAAGTTCGTGCCCCGGAAACGAATAAAGCGCCCAAAAGGCGCTTTATTCTGAATTGGTGGGTCGTGCATGATAGCCTCGGCCCATCCGGGCCTCGCCCTCCGGGTGATGCTGTCGCATCAGCCTGAATCGTCGGGCGATTCAGTCGAACCTGCAGCAGGTTCTCATCCTGCACGATTTAGTTCGTGCCCCGGAAACGAAAAAAGCGCCCAAAAGGCGCTTTATTCTGAATTGGTGGGTCGTGCAGGATTCGAACCTGCGACCAATTGATTAAAAGTCAACTGCTCTACCAACTGAGCTAACGACCCGAAGTGGTGGGTGATGACGGGTTCGAACCGCCGACCCCCTCCTTGTAAGGGAGATGCTCTACCAACTGAGCTAATCACCCACTTCGTACTTCGATACTGCTGACAGGCAAGATATGGTGGGTGATGACGGGTTCGAACCGCCGACCCCCTCCTTGTAAGGGAGATGCTCTACCAACTGAGCTAATCACCCATATCTTCATACCTGTTCACTGCGGGCACCCTGTTAAGAGTGGTGGGTGATGACGGGTTCGAACCGCCGACCCCCTCCTTGTAAGGGAGATGCTCTACCAACTGAGCTAATCACCCCCGCTGTGTGGAGTCGCATTATAGGGATAGTTGATTTTGAGTCAACGCTTTTTAAAACATAAATGTGCGTTCGGTTTATTTTTAAACATCCTGTCGCGCTTTTGGTCAATGTGCTGGTTTTACTGGCAGAAAAGCGCCTTTTCCCGGAGGGCAACCGTCGGGCATGCATTGAGGATTCACCGTCAGATGCTAGAATGTGCCCACTGTTTTTTCGCGTCTAACCTGTTTTTTGTCATCCAGACAGAGAACCCGCGCATCTAAGGCAATACTCAATGAAAATCAAAACACGCTTCGCGCCCAGCCCGACCGGCTATCTGCATGTCGGTGGCGCCCGTACCGCACTTTACTCCTGGCTCTTTGCCCGTCACAACCAGGGCGAGTTCGTGCTGCGTATTGAAGATACCGATCTGGAACGCTCCACGCCGGAAGCTATCGAAGCCATCATGGATGGCATGAACTGGCTGAGCCTCGACTGGAACGAAGGCCCTTACTACCAGACTAAACGTTTTGATCGCTACAACGCGGTCATTGATGAAATGCTGGAAGCGGGCACGGCATACAAATGCTACTGCTCTAAAGAGCGCCTGGAAGCCCTGCGTGAAGCGCAAATGGCCAACAACGAAAAGCCGCGTTATGACGGACGCTGCCGTGACAGCCATGAACATCATGCCGATGATGAGCCGTGCGTGGTACGTTTCCGTAATCCACAGGACGGTTCGGTTATCTTTGACGACCAGATCCGCGGCCCGATCGAGTTCAGTAACCAGGAACTCGATGATTTGATCATCCGCCGTACCGATGGTTCGCCAACCTACAACTTCTGCGTCGTGGTGGATGACTGGGATATGGGCATTACGCACGTTATTCGCGGTGAAGACCACATCAACAACACACCACGTCAGATCAACATTCTCAAAGCCATTGGCGCACAGGTTCCGGTCTATGCCCACGTCTCGATGATTCTGGGTGATGATGGCAAAAAGCTCTCCAAGCGTCATGGCGCGGTAGGGGTAATGCAGTATCGTGATGATGGCTATCTGCCGGAAGCGTTGCTCAACTACCTAGTTCGTCTGGGCTGGTCACATGGCGATCAGGAGATTTTCAGCGTGCCTGAAATGACTGAGCTGTTTACCCTTGACGCCGTCAGCAAGTCTGCCAGTGCGTTCAACACAGAGAAACTGCAGTGGCTGAACCATCACTACATTAATACGCTGCCGCCAGAATATGTGGCGACGCATCTGCAATGGCATATTGAAGAGCAGAAAATTGATACCCGCACCGGGCCGGAACTGGCGAAACTGGTTAGCCTGCTGGGCGAGCGCTGCAAAACGCTGAAAGAGATGGCGGCGTCCTGCCGCTACTTCTATGAAGACTTTGCAGAGTTTGATGCCGATGCCGCGAAGAAACATCTTCGTCCGGTGGCACGTCAGCCGCTGGAAGTGGTGCGCGATAAGCTGGCCGCAATCACTGAGTGGAATGCTGAAAACGTCCATCAGGCGATTCAGCGCACCGCAGATGAGCTGGAAGTCGGGATGGGTAAAGTCGGCATGCCGCTGCGAGTGGCAGTGACCGGCGCCGGCCAGTCACCGGGTCTGGACGTTACGGTTGAAGCGATTGGCCGCAGCCGCAGTGTGGCGCGTATTGAGCAGGCTCTGGCCTTTATCAGTGAGCGTGAAGCACAGGCTTAATAAACACAGCCGGAAGCATCACGCTTCCGGTTTCTTTACTCTTCACCAATTCCCAGACGCTGCATTACGCCCTTAATCCCTTCACGTAAGATTAACGCGGTGAACTGATCCTGTTCATCCTGACTCATTTGCTGGATGGAGCTTATCAATAACGCTGGTAAAGAATTAGCCACTGCACTATAGGTGGCTGCAGGCTCGTTGAGATTGCGTGTCGACTGAATAAAACTTTTTACGCGTTCATCAATATGAATCAGACGCGCCTTGCCGCCTTGTACACCGGGCTTTGGCGTGGTTGTCCAATTCTCTCGCTTGATCCATTTATTCACCGTTTGCCGACTGTAACCCGTTTCCGCAGCCAGCTCTTCGGGAGTAAGCCATTCCTTTTTCACGATGCTATCCCTGTTAAATACATTAGCGGTACATATTACAGCAAAACGTAACGGGGGAAAGTAACTGAAGCTGAATTTGCCTTTTGTCTTTTGACAAAAGGCAAAACAGGATTACTGCGGGTTGCTGGCAGGTTCTGCGGCAGGGCGGAAGGCAAGGAAGTAGGCCAGGCCAACGAAGACGGCACCACCCACGGCATTGCCCAGGAAGACGGCAACAAAGTTAGGCAGATACTCTGCCCAGCTCATCTGACCGGCAAAAATGGCGGCCGGGATGATAAACATGTTGGCGACAACGTGCTGGAAGCCAATGGCAACAAACGCCATCACCGGGAACCACATGCCGAAGATCTTGCCGACCACATCTTTACTGGCAAACGCCAGCCACACCGCCAGACACACCAGCCAGTTACAGCCTATGCCTGAAATAAAGGCGTGCAGGAAATCGGCATGAACTTTTGCAGAGGCAATCGCAACGGTCTTTTTCAGGTAATCGCCTTCGGTCATGCCCAGCATATGGCCAAAGAACCAGGCGACAGCCACGCTGCCGAGGAAGTTCGCCAGCGTCACCCAGAACCAGTTCCGCGCCACGCTCATAAAGCTGATACGGCGGGCGAACCAGGCTACCGGCAGGGTCATCATATTACCGGTCAGCAGCTCACCACCTGCCAGTACAGTCATGATGATACCTACCGGGAAGACAGCGGCACCTAACAGGCCACCAAATGAGCCCCATTCAGCCGGCAGGGTGTTTATCACGTGAAGATCCAGCAGGAAGCCGGTCGCAATAAATGCGCCCGCCATAAAGCCGAGAATCAGGAGGATGCTGACAGGCGCACGGCTTTTTGCCACGCCTGACTGGATCGCCAGTTGTGCGATTTCTTTAGGTGTATGCAGCGACATAGTATCTCAATAGTTTTTTTATGATTAATGGGACGATAACGCCTGGTGGACGCGTGGTGTGCGGGAGAGGGTCCCGGTGACCACTAAATTAGCGGGCCAAGTTTTGCACGCGAAAAAGACGAAGACAAGAAAATTCCTATAACATATTTAACCGGAAATTAACCTGACGGCAGAGTGGATAACAGTTAAAAAACGGACCTGCCGGAGCCGACATGATTTTCAGCTGCGGAATGCTGCTGAAACTTCGCAGGTTGCCGCCTTTTTCAGCGATCAAACAGAGAATGTCATTTTGCCGTTGACACCCTGGAGGCGGTTTCATATTATGCCGTCCGTCGCTTAACGCGACAGTTTTCGGTTCGGGGCTATAGCTCAGCTGGGAGAGCGCCTGCATGGCATGCAGGAGGTCAGCGGTTCGATCCCGCTTAGCTCCACCAAACTTCTTCCCAGAGGTTTGGCACTGAAAAACGATTCCAGATGTGGGGGTATAGCTCAGCTGGGAGAGCGCTTGCATGGCATGCAAGAGGTCAGCGGTTCGATCCCGCTTATCTCCACCACTTTCTGACGCGTTGCTGTCAAAATCCTTCTGATTTATCTTTCATTCGCCTTTTCGTGTGAATCAATATTCATTGCTCTATTTACATTACGCTGCGGCGTACGCTATTTACTGGCAATACTTTCTGTGACGCCTCCAGCGCCCCTGGCGGGACAATGTGCTGTCCGTCGCGCACGGTTTAACCCCAGACCTGACCAGGGATGGCGCAAAATGAAAAGGGCGAGCCAGGCTCGCCCTTTATCGCTCAGAACCGTATCAGAACGCCAGAACCAGACCGGCAATAGCGGCGGAGAGCACGCTGACCAGCGTAGAGCCGTACAGCAGCTTCAGGCCAAAGCGGGAAACCACGTTACCCTGTTCCTCGTTCAGACCTTTAATCGCACCGGCAACGATGCCGATTGAAGAGAAGTTGGCGAATGACACCAGGAACACGGACAGAATACCTTCTGAATTTGGCGACAGCTGACCCGCGATTTTCTGCAGATCCATCATGGCTACAAACTCATTCGATACCAGCTTGGTCGCCATAATGCTGCCGACCTGCAGCGCTTCGCCAGAAGGCACACCCATCATCCAGGCAAACGGATAGAAGACAAAGCCGAGAACGCCCTGGAAACTGATGCCGAAGATCAGATCAAACAGTGCATTCAGGCCTGAAATCAGCGCGATAAAGCCAATCAGCATGGCGGCAACAATAATCGCGACGCGGAAACCGGCCAGGATATATTCGCCCAGCATCTCGAAGAAGCTCTGACCTTTATGCAGATCCTGCAGCTGCAGATCTTCTTCGTTCTCAACGCGGTAAGGGTTGATCAGCGACAGCACGATAAAGGTACTGAACATGTTGAGCACCAGTGCAGCGACCACATATTTTGGCTGCAGCATCGTCATGTAGGCTCCGACGATGGACATCGAAACAGTCGACATTGCGGTAGCAGCCATGGTGTACATCCGGCGCTGTGACATCTTGCCCAGAATATCTTTATAGGCGATGAAGTTTTCTGACTGTCCCAGTATCAGAGAACTCACGGCGTTGAAAGATTCCAGTTTTCCCATGCCATTAACTTTCGACAACACGGTACCGATACCGCGGATAACCCACGGCAGGATACGGAAATGCTGCAGAATACCGATCAGTGCAGAGATAAAGACGATTGGGCACAGTACGTTGAGGAAGAAGAAGGCCAGACCTTTGTCGCTCATGTTACCAAAGACAAAGTTGGTTCCCTGAGCCGCATACTTCAACAGATGGTCAAAGAAGCCCGCGAAGCCTTTGACGAAACCCAGTCCCGCTTCTGAGTTCAGGAAGAACCAGGCGAGCACAATTTCAATCACCAGTAGCTGTATAATGTAGCGAATGCGAATGCTTTTACGATCGTGACTGACCAGCAAGGAGAGTATCCCGACCACCACCAGTGCTAAAAGAAATTGCAAAATATGGGACATGGTTGCTCCAAATTTGAGGAGGGTTGTATTTTGTTGCGTATTCTATGTAACGCGTTACTTAAAAACGAGATCTGAACCACAATATAAGTATTCGCTATCGCTATATTTTCCAGAAAAGTTCCAGAGATCACGTCCTGTTTACAAATCATTCACGCCAGATAACCACATAATTATTGTTTATATTTTACACGGGGCGTAGAGTGACACTATTGCTCACATTTTTAGCAATCACCTCCTTTACTGTAAGATATAGCAATGGCTATACTTTATAGCAGCATCTATTACACCGATAACAATAAACGAATTTCACTTGCACATGCTTGCCCCTAAGCTGGCGGGGCAGGCAAATGTTCAGACAGGGTACCGGATATGTTTGAAAGTCGTACCGCCGAGCGCGCCGCTCGCGGAGTCAGAAAAGTCAAACTCGCACTGCTGGGCCCCGCCTTTATTGCCGCTATCGGCTATATCGATCCGGGCAACTTTGCGACCAACATTCAGGCGGGCGCTGCATACGGCTACAAATTGCTGTGGGTGGTGGTGTGGGCCAACATCATGGCCATGTTGATCCAGCTGATGTCCGCCAAGCTGGGTATCGCCACCGGCAAAAATCTCGCCGAGCATATCCGCGATCGTTTTCCTCGTCCCGCCGTCTGGTTTTACTGGGTGCAGGCAGAAATTATTGCGATGGCCACCGACCTTGCGGAGTTTATCGGCGCGGCGCTGGGCTTCAAACTGTTGCTCGGCATATCACTGATGCAGGGCGCGGTGCTGACCGGCATCGCCACGTTCCTGATATTGATGTTACAGAGCCGCGGTCAGAAACCGCTGGAACTGGTGATTGGCGGACTGCTGCTGTTTGTGGCGGCGGCCTATATTGTCGAACTCTTCTTTTCTCAGCCCAACGTCAAAGAGCTGGTGGTCGGCATGGCGCTGCCCGCGCTACCGACGTCAGATGCCGTCTTCCTGGCAGCCGGTGTGCTGGGCGCGACCATTATGCCACACGTAATTTATCTGCACTCCGCACTGACACAGGGCAAAAGCGAGGACAGCAAAGGCCAGCGTTACTCTTCAACTAAACTGGATGTGGCGATTGCCATGACCATTGCCGGATTCGTTAACCTGGCGATGATGGCGACGGCGGCGGCGGCCTTCCACTTCAGCGGCCACAGCAAAATCGCCGAGCTTGACCAGGCCTATCTGACGCTGCAACCGTTGTTAGGTCAGGCGGCGGCGACGGTGTTTGGGCTGAGCCTGGTGGCTGCCGGACTCTCCTCAACGGTAGTCGGCACGCTGGCGGGACAGGTGGTGATGCAGGGCTTTATCCGTTTCCATATTCCGCTCTGGGTGCGGCGAACTGTCACCATGCTGCCTTCCTTTATTGTTATCTGGGCAGGCTGGGACCCAACAAAGGTGCTGGTAATGAGTCAGGTGCTGCTGAGTTTCGGTATTGCGCTGGCGCTGATTCCGCTGCTCTCCTTTACCGGCAACCGCGAGCTGATGGGCGATGATATGGTGAACTCACGCCTGATGCAGAACACCGGACGACTGATCGTGTTGCTGGTCATTGCGCTAAATCTTTACCTGCTGGTAGGCGAAGCGCTGGGACTGTAACGGCCCAAAGAAACATAAAACGCCCGGCAAAAAGCCGGGCGTTTTTTATTAGTGACGATCGTGGCCATGCGGGCCGGGTCCACCGGGTCCATGAGGCCCAAAACCACGCGGGCCAGGACCACCACGGTCATGACGATCCCAGTCACGATCGCGGCGATGCTGATGATCCCAGCGGCGTTCACGATCGCGCTCATGCCAGCGGCGTTCACGCTCCCACTGCTGCTGACGCCGCCACTCTTCGTGTCGCCACCAGCGGCGTTCGTTATAGGAATAACGATCATTCCACCAGCGCGGTTCACGCCAGCGGCCGCCATCCCAGTAATAACCACGATTATCGCGATCGCCCAGATTCAGCGTAACGCCGGGGGCCAGAGTAATAGAGGCACTGGAGGCCTCAGCTGTGTGGTTTACCAGCGGCGAGAATACCGCCAGCAGGGCAGCAAAAATAAGTGCTCTTTTCATTATTTTCTCCTCATCAACAGTCTGATGCTGTTGCGGCGCAGTGATTATGCCTGCGTATTGCTGTTGTTACCGCATCATTGTGTCGGAAGATTGTGAGGAAATTGGGGAGAGAAAGGGGATTGAGACTATTCTGGCGAGAAAACACCCGGCCTGCGCCGGGCGGGGAAAATTACAGCAGGGCCGCGTCAATCGCTGCTAACTCCGTGTCGCTGAACTGACGTCGGGCGAGCATTGCCACCGCGTCATCGATCTGGGCCGTTTTACTGGCCCCGATCAGCACCGAGGTGACGCGATCATCGCGCAGCACCCACGCCAGAGCCATCTGCGCCAGCTTCTGCTCGCGCTGCTGCGCAATCACGTTTAGCTTACGGACCTTCTCCATCTTCTCATCCGTCAACTGATTCTCGGTCAGGAATTTGCTGCCGCTGGCCGCACGTGAATCTTCCGGGATGCCCTGCAGATAGCGATCGGTGAGCACGCCGCCTGCCAGCGGCGAGAATGCGATGCAGCCGACGCCCTCATCACCCAGGGTCTGAATCAATCCCTTTTCAGGCGTTCGTTCAAACATCGAATAGCGCGGCTGGTGGATCAGACAAGGGGTGCCGAGATCGCGCAGGATAGCAATCGCCTCAGCAGCAAGATCGGCCGGATAGTTAGAAAGAGCTGCGTAAAGCGCTTTGCCCTGGCGCACCACATGATCCAGCGCGCGCATGGTTTCTTCCAGCGGCGTTTCCGGATCGGGGCGGTGATGATAGAAAATATCCACATACTCCAGCCCCATGCGCTTCAGGCTCTGATCCAGGCTTGCAACCAGATACTTACGTGAACCCCAGTCGCCATAAGGCCCCTGCCACATGGTATAGCCCGCTTTAGTGGAGATAATCAGCTCATCACGATGGGCACGAAAATCTTCACGCAGAATACGCCCGAAATTCTCCTCCGCTGAGCCAGGAGGCGGGCCGTAGTTATTCGCTAAGTCGAAGTGGGTGATGCCGAGGTCAAACGCATGACGCAGCAGCTCACGGCTGTTATCGACCCGGGTGCTGTCACCAAAGTTGTGCCACAGTCCCAGCGAAATGGCAGGTAGTTTAATGCCGCTGCGGCCGCTGCGACGGTATTCCATCTGTTGATAGCGATCGGGATGGGGGAAAAAGGACATTCAGCGCTCCTGAGTAAAAACGGGGATATGTGCCAAAAGTCTATCAGTGTATACGGTTACACTCAGTGACAGCGCGCAGCAGTTCGTGTTTTTACAGAATATCCCGCCAGCGTAACGCCGGCTTTCCAGCCATTGTGGCTGGCGGAAAGTGCGGCACTCCTCGCTAATTTCATCGGCTGTCAGATACTTAACCCAACTCTTCCCTGAAAGGATTGCGCAATGTCCACATTCACTGTTGGAGATTACCTGCTGACCCGTCTGCAGGAGATAGGTATAAAGCATCTGTTTGGCGTGCCGGGTGACTATAACCTGCAGTTTCTTGATCGGGTCATCGACCATCCGGATATCAGCTGGGTGGGCTGTGCCAATGAGCTTAATGCCGCCTATGCGGCGGACGGCTATGCACGCTGCAACGGCGCTGGAGCGCTGTTAACTACCTTCGGTGTTGGCGAACTTAGCGCGATTAACGGCGTCGCAGGCAGTTATGCTGAGTATCTGCCGGTGATCCATATCGTTGGCGCGCCTGCGGCTTCAGCACAATTACAGGGTGACTGTGTCCACCATTCGCTGGGTGATGGCGATTTCCGGCATTTCATACGCATGGCCGCCGAAGTCAGTGCCGCAACGGCACAACTCACTGCCGACAATGCCGCTGCTGAGATTGACAGGGTAATAGAGCACGCGTTACAGGCCCGTCGTCCCGGCTATCTGTCGCTGGCCGTTGACGTGGCAGCCATCGAGGTGCAGCCACCTGTTCAGCCCCTGAATCGTCATCAATCCTCTTCGCCCGATGCGCGCCGCGCTTTCCGGGACGCGGCGAAGCAATTGCTGGCACCGGCAGAGCGCGTTTCACTGCTGGCCGATTTTCTGGCACTGCGCTGGCAGCAGCAGTCTGCCCTGGCCGCGCTGCGTGAAAAGCGTGCGATTCCCTGCGCCAGCCTGCTGATGGGTAAAGGCGTACTGGACGAGCAGCAGCCGGGTTATGTGGGGACCTATGCTGGTGAAGCCAGTGCAGGTCAGGTGTGCGGACAGATTGAGCAGGTAGATGTGGCGATCTGCGTCGGGGTGCGTTTCACCGACACGATTACAGCAGGCTTTACGCAGCAGTTTGCGCCTGAGCGACTGATCGATCTGCAACCCTTCAGCGCCAGCGTGGGCGGAGAGCATTTTGCACCGTTATCGATGGCGGATGCGCTGAGCGAGCTGCAACCGCTGTTTGAACACTACGGCCAGCAGTGGCAGCCCGCCATAGCACCGTCTGCCGTGCAACCGGCGGAACCGGCCACCGTGATCAGTCAGCAGGCTTTCTGGCAGGCGATGCAGGCTTTTCTGCAACCCGGCGACCTGATTCTGGCGGAGCAGGGGACAGCCGCTTTTGGTGCCGCTGCGTTGCGACTGCCCTCGCAGGCGCAGCTGGTGGTTCAGCCATTATGGGGATCAATCGGCTATACTCTTCCGGCAGCATTTGGCGCACAGACCGCTGACCCCGATCGCCGGGTTATCCTGATTATCGGAGACGGTTCAGCGCAGCTGACGATTCAGGAACTGGGTTCAATGCTGCGGGATGAGCAGCAACTGATTATCTTTTTGCTGAATAATGAAGGCTATACCGTCGAACGGGCCATTCATGGCGCAACACAGCGTTATAATGATATTGCTCAGTGGAACTGGACGGCCTTACCGCACGCACTGAGTCTGCAGGGCCAGGCGCAGAGCTGGCGCATCAGTGAAACGGTGCAGTTAGACGAGGTGATGGCGCGACTTTCCGCGCCTCAATGGCTGTCGCTGGTTGAGGTGGTCATGCAGAAAGAGGATTTGCCGCCACTGTTACGAAAAGTCACCGCCTGCCTGAATCATCGCAACGGCGGCTAAGATTCAGATAGTTGCCGCTGTGCAGGGTGGACTATCGCGGTTAGGCTGTAGCACACCTGAGTAAGACGCTCACCAATCGCACCGGTGAGCGTTGTTGTTTTATGGGCAGAAATTTATAGTGTCCTCCAACTCTTAAGACCCCAAGCGGAGCAACAGAAGAATGACAACCTATGCCTTGGTCGGCGATGTCGGCGGTACTAACGCACGCCTCGCCCTGTGTGAGGTGGAAAGCGGCAGCATCACCCAGGCCAAAACATTCTCAACATCAGAATACGACAGCCTCGAAGCCGTCATCCGCCACTATCTTGATGAACAACAGCAGGATGTTAAAGATGGCTGTATCGCTATCGCCTGCCCGATTACCGATGACTGGGTTGAAATGACCAACCATGACTGGGCGTTTTCTACGCGCAAGCTCAAAGAGAACATCGGTTTTGAACACCTGGAAATCATTAACGACTTCACTGCGGTATCCATGGCGATTCCGATGCTGACCGCCGACAACGTGATTCAGTTTGGCGGCACAGCCCCGGTTAAAGACAAGCCTGTCGCGATTTATGGTGCCGGTACCGGATTAGGCGTCAGCCATCTGGTGCACGTTGACAAACGCTGGGTCAGCTTGCCAGGCGAGGGCGGTCATGTCGATTTCGCCGCGAACAGCGAAGAAGAAGATCAGATTCTGGAAGTGCTGCGTGAAGAGCTGGGCCATGTTTCAGCAGAACGTATCCTGTCCGGTGCCGGTCTGGTTAACCTCTATCGTGCGATTGTTAAAGTCGATAATCGAGTGCCGGAAAACCTGAAGCCGAAAGATGTCAGCCAGCGTGCGCTGGATGACAGCTGCATCGACTGCCGTCGGGCGCTGTCGATGTTCTGCGTTATCATGGGCCGTTTCGGTGGCAATCTGGCATTGAACCTCGGCACCTTTGGTGGCGTCTACATAGCGGGTGGCATCGTGCCACGTTTCCTGGAGTTCTTTAAGGCGTCAGGTTTCCGTGCCGCTTTCGAAGACAAAGGCCGCTTCCGCGACTATGTTGCCAGCATCCCGGTCTATATGATCACGCACGATCAGCCTGGCCTGCTGGGCGCGGGCGCGCATCTGCGTCAGACGCTGGGTCGCATTATCTGATTCAGTGACACCTCGCGCACACGGCCACGTTGTGCGCGTTCGATTTTCCTGGCCTGCCTGCTTAAGCTGGGCAGGTTCGGGACATCATTTTCGGCTTCACCACACGTTCTCCTGAAACATTCGCCACTCCAGCACTACAGGCGCATCAGCTGCCGAAACTGCTTCACCTTGCTGCGGCTCACCGGCACCTGAAACTCCAGATCGCGCAGCTTCAGCAGATAAGTGTTGTTAAACCACGGCTCAATTTCGCGGATCTTGCTGAGGCTGACGCAGTAAGAGCGGTGGCAGCGGAAGAACTGCTGCTCCGGCAGACGTGAACAGAATTCGGTAATATTCATCGACATCACGTAAGAGTCGCGCCGCGTGTACACAAACGTCAGCTTTTCATGGGCCTCTACGTAGTAAATATCGTTCACGTCCGTAACGATAATGCGCTCATCTTTAATCAGGTTGACCGTCTGCGGCGCTGGCGTGGCGCTGAGATGGCTGACCGCCTGCTGCGCCTGTGCCGTGGCTTCCAGCTTGTTCAGCATGGTGACAATCCGCGACTCCTGATAAGGTTTGAGAATGTAGTCAAACGCCTCCAGCTCAAATGCCTCCACCGCATGCTCTTTCCACGCGGTGATAAAGACAATCAGCGGCTTGTGCGCAAACTGATGGATATTCTGTGCCAGCAGCATGCCATCCAGCGAAGGAATGTTGATGTCGAGAAAAATCACATCGATCCGATGCTGTTGCAGATACTTCAGCACGTCGAGGCCATCGTCAAAGCAGGCTTCAATCTCGATTTTGCTGTGATGCTGAATCATCCAGCTCAGCTCCTGCTGCGCCAGGAATTCATCTTCCACAATAATGGCTTTCATAACAGATTCTCCGCCAGGCGCTGGCCATTCTTACTCAGCGTAAAGGAAATCTCGGTGCCCGGCTGGTGCCGCACGATGTTCAGTCCCTGACCCGACAGAAGTTTTACCCGATGATGCACATTGAGCAGGCCAATTTTATTACCGGGCATCTCATTGCGTGCTACCCGCTCCATCACCTGCTCACTGATGCCCTGGCCGGTATCCCGAACTGAAACCCGCACCCGATCGCCTAGATCCCGTACGCTCAGTGTCACCACGCCTTTACCTTTACAGGGCTGGATGCCATGCACAATCGCATTCTCCACCAGCGGCTGGATCAGCAGACTTGGCAGCAGAAAATGCAGATCTTCGTCGACGTCATAGATCATCGTCAGCTTATCGCCAAACCGTGCCTGCTCAATGGCGATGTAATCTTTGACCTGCCACAGCTCCTTACGAATATCGATCAGTTCATCATCGTTCAGCTCCAGGTTATAGCGCAGGTAGCGTGACAGGTTAATCACCAGCTGGCGGGCGGTATCGGGATTAAGCCGGATAGAAGAGGAGATGGCATTCAGGGCATTGAACAGGAAATGGGGATTTATTTTACTTTGCAGCGCGCGCAGTTCCGCTTTATTGGCCATCTCACGTAGCTGCTCGGCGCGCGACACTTCAAGCTGGGTAGAGATAATTTGCGACAGGCCGATGGCCATCTCCTTCAGCGAGCCGGTAATACGGTGCGCGCGGCGATAGTAGATTTTCAGCGTGCCGGTGACTTTACCTTTTTCCCACAGCGGGATGACGATCATCGAATGGATATCTTTGGTGCGGTGCGCTTCATCGTTGTTCTTAATAATAATTTTACCGCTGGCGATCGACTGCGCCGTGGTGGGGCTGATGCCATCATCCCCATGTTGATAGTTGTGTTCGCCATAGCCGACGTAGGCCAGAATCTGTTTCTTGTCGGTCATCGCCACTGCATCGGCTTTGATCTCCCGCCGGATAATGTCACAGATGTTGCGAAGTGAATCGCTGTTCACCTGACGAAACAGCGGCAGGGTTTTGTTGGCGATCTCCAGCGCCAGCTTGGCCTGACGGGCGGCAATCGCCTCTTTCTCTCCCTCGACGCTCTGCACCAGCAACACAATGATACCGATACTGGCGGCACCGAGAATCATCGGCAGGGCAATCTCCGACACAATTGCCAGCCCGAGTGAGGTTGGGCGCGCCCACAGGACGATCAGCACCATCGTCAGGGCCTCACACAACATGCCGCCGGCGATGCCGGCACGCCAGCGATGCTCTTTCAGCACCCGCCGGTTAATACCGCCCGCGACGATACCGGCAATAATGCTGGTAATCAGACAGGGTACCGAGGTCACGCCGTGAATATCGATCAGAAAACGGTGCAGCCCCGCGATCACACCGGTGGTGATGCCAACCCAGGGACCAAACAGAATGCCGCCCGCCATCACGGCGATGACACGCACATTCAGCAGCGAACCGTCGACATTGACCCCGGACCAGGTACTGAACAGCGCAAACAGGGAAAAGATGGCCGTCACCGCCACTTTCTCCGCGCGTGTGTGTTCATCTTTTTGCAGCAGCTGACGAAACGGGCGGGTGCGCGTCAGGAAGAACAGGCAGATCAACATCAGGGCGGCGCGGTCAAATACTGCCAGTAACATCGTGAAGTGGGAGGACACAGGCGGCTCGTTGGCAATGGAAAGTGTCCCTATGATAAAAAATGTGATCGCGAACCGCTAGCACCCCGCACAATCACACCGGGACTTCGTGTTTCAGATCAATTTTTATGGCCTGTGCATAAAAAGAGGAAAGGTTGAGTACAATAAAGGGGAACAGTTTTTCATCCTGCCTGCGCTGGTCGCTGTGATGCCATTTTGCTATGTTGCGCGATGATGCGCGCCAGCGACCGCTGGAAAACCGCGCCCATCGGGAGCAGCAAATGCAACTTGTCACCGCCAGATTAACCCTGAATAAATTACAGCCAGAAGACTGGCAACTGTTTCGTGCCGTCCATGAAGACCGCGGCACCATGACCTGGGTGAGCGAGATTCCCGATGAAGCGGATATTCGCCAGCGATTCACCGAGCGTCTGGCTCCGTGGCAGCCAGGCAGTTTTCATATGCTCTGCCTGGTGGCACGGCGACGCGACAGCGGTGAGCCGATCGGCCTGTTTGGCTGCAGCCCGGAGTGGGAGCCATACCGTCAGGCTGAGGTGGGTTATATGCTGCTGCATTGCCACTGCGGACAGGGCTATGGCAGCGAGGCGCTGGCGGCGCTGTGTCAGTTTCTGCTTGAAGCCGATTTCCATAAACTCAAGGCGATGGTGGTTGAAGGTAACTGGGCGTCACGCCGGATTCTGGAGAAAAACGGCTTCCAGCTGGAGGGCACGCTACGGGATAATTATCTGCTGAACGGCTGCTGGGTGAACGATTGGCTGCTGGGACGACTGAATCCGCAAAAATAAAAATATTTTCTGCCCCCTCGACAAAACGATCCTCACCGCGTTATGTTCGTAACGGGTCACCGCAGTGACCCGCGTCGCTCGGACGGTCCGGGCGCTTACGTAATCCAGAGGACATCATGGCTGATAACAGCACACCCCGTCGTTTCTCACGTATTGAACGTTTACCCCCTTACGTTTTCAACATCACCGCTGAACTGAAGATGGCTGCGCGCCGGCGCGGCGAAGATATCATCGACTTTTCAATGGGCAACCCTGATGGCCCGACCCCGCCGCACATCGTCGAAAAGTTATGTCAGGTAGCGCAGCGCGACGACACCCACGGTTATTCCACCTCGCGCGGTATTCCGCGTCTGCGCCGGGCGATCTCGCGCTGGTACGCCGATCGTTACCAGGTGGAGATCGATCCCGAATCTGAGGCGATTGTGACTATCGGCTCCAAAGAGGGACTGGCGCATCTGATGCTGGCGACGCTGGATCATGGTGATACCGTGCTGGTACCGAACCCTAGCTATCCGATTCATATCTACGGTGCGGTGATTGCTGGAGCGCAGGTGCGCTCAGTGCCGCTGGTGGCAGGTGTCGACTTCTTCAATGAGCTGGAACGCGCCATTCGTGAGAGCTACCCCAAGCCAAAAATGATGATCCTTGGCTTCCCGTCCAATCCCACCGCACAGTGTGTGGAACTCGACTTTTTCGAGCGGGTGATTGCGCTGGCAAAACAATACAACGTGCTGGTGATCCACGATCTGGCCTATGCCGACATCGTCTACGATGGCTGGAAAGCGCCGTCGATTATGCAGGTGCCAGGTGCGCGTGATGTTGCCGTCGAGTTCTTTACCCTGTCAAAAAGCTACAACATGGCGGGCTGGCGCATCGGTTTTATGGTGGGCAACAAAGAGCTGGTCGCCGCGCTGGCACGGATCAAAAGTTACCATGACTACGGCACCTTTACGCCGCTCCAGGTGGCGGCAATTGCGGCGCTGGAAGGGGATCAACAGTGTGTCCGCGACATTGCAGAGCAGTACAAACGCCGCCGTGATGTGCTGGTGAAGGGATTGCATGAAGCGGGCTGGATGGTCGATAACCCGAAAGCCTCGATGTACGTCTGGGCAAAAATTCCGGACCATTACGCGCATCTGGGGTCGCTGGAGTTTGCCAAACATATGCTGCAGGAGGCGAAAGTCTGTGTTTCGCCCGGTATCGGGTTTGGCGACTATGGTGATACGCACGTGCGTTTTGCACTGATTGAAAACAGCGATCGCATCCGTCAGGCAGTACGGGGAATTAAAGCGATGTTTCGTGTCGATGGCGTTTTGCCAGGCAGTATGAAAACAGAAGAAGAGCACTGACAGCCAGCAGGGGCGACGCAATGGTCGCCCCGTGGCGGCACTGTCACGCCATCACTTCAGCAGCAGAACAAAGGTTCCGAACCAAAGTAACGCGAAAAAAGATATTCCCATCAAGGCATATTTCACAAAGCAACTCCTCTGAGCGGTTACGATGATGGCGATCCCAAACCAGTGCAACGCGAACAGCTGTGGAAAAGAGATCGCCATTTCAGTAATGGTCTGCTCATTTCCGGGTCGATCTGAATAACTCAGAACAGGATCAGGCGCTAATTTACGCGTAATCCTGCCTAAATGAAATAGGTCCGTTCTGAGATATTGCTCACAATTTTACGGCACCTGAATTTCCGGGATCGCCGACATGCCGACACGTAACTGAGCCAGATGCTGTTGGTCACTATCCAGCACAATTTTAACCGGCAGACGTTGAACGACTTTAGTGTAGTTGCCGGTGGCGTTATCAGGAGCAATCGCGGAAAAAGTTGCGCCGGTGGCGGGTGCGATGCTGTCCACATGGCCGGTAAAGGTCTTGCCTGGCAGGGCATCGACACGGATTTGCACCCGCTGACCCGGACGCACATCGCTTAACTGCGTTTCAAGGTAGTTAGCGGTAATGTAGGTCTGTTGCAGCGGCACCACTGCCAGCAGGCGGGTTCCGGCTGACACGTAAGCGCCGATCCGCACTGAGCGCTGACCGACCATGCCGTCAACGGGCGCCGTGATTCGCGTGTAGGAGAGATTCAGCCTGGCCTGATCGACGCTGGCTTTAGCCGCTGCGACATCCGCTTCCGCTGAACGCACCGCAGCCTGTAATACGCCGACCTGTTTCACTGCCGACGCCAGGGCAGCCTGACTCTGATGCACCGCTGCCAGCGCCGAGCGCTGGTTAGCGCTGGATTTTTGCTGATCGTCGGCGGCTACGGTGCCGCTTTTATAAAGTCGGTTGTAGCGATCGGCGCTCTGTCCGGCATACTGCGCGGACGCCTGGCTGGCCGCAACGCTGGCTTTCTGCTGATCAATCACCGACTGCTGCTGTTCAAGCTGGGCCTGACTGCTCAGCAGTTTCGCCTGACTCACCTGCAGATCAGCCTCGGCACTCTCCAGCGCCACACGATAGTCACGGTCGTCCAGCGTTGCCAGCAGCTGACCGGCTTTGACCTGCTGATTATCCTGCACCTGCACATGGCTGATGTAGCCGGAGACTTTTGGCGCGACCAGAGTGTAATCCGCATTAACGTAAGCGTCGTTGGTGCGGTGATCGTTGTCGCTCATCAGTGACCAGACTGCAAAAGCGATGGCCAGTAACACCAGCAGCAGCAGTGTGAGCACCAGAGTTCTTTTCATTTCGAAAGCACGCATATTCAGTTATTCCGGGAGGGGTTTTGAAGCAAAGTTTGAGGCGGCCAGACCCGTTTCGGCAGGATGGCGGTAAGCAGTAACAGGCAGGCGGCAAAACCGGTCAGCATCAGCCAGCTGTCGCTCAGACTCAGTACTGTGGCCTGATGCCGGACCAGCGTGGCGAATCCGCTGAGATTATCGCTGGCGCTGATGCTGCCGTCCGGCAGCAGCGGCAGGCTGCGACTGGCCTGATCCGCCGCTGGTGCGGTCATCAGCCAGCTGCGACTGGCGGCCTGATCAATCAGAACACTGGAGTGAAACTGCTCGCGATGAGAGAGGAAAACCTCAACCAGCGTGGAGGCGGTAATGCTGGAGAAGCCGCGCACCGTATTAAACATCGCCGAGGCAAACGGGCCTTCTGGCGGTGCCACTACGCTGGTGGCGCTCATCAGTATCGGCAGAATAATCATCGGTTGCCCGAACGCCTGCAGAATCTGCAGCAGCCAGAAATTCTGGCGCGCCCATTCACTGGTGATTTGCGAGCCCAGCAGACAGGACGTTACCAGCAGGCCGACGCCCGCCGTCAGCATCCAGCGGCAGTCAATCCAGCGAATATTCAGCAGGGCCGCAATCAGCGGTGCGATCAGTAGTTGCGGCAGGCCGACCGCCAGCGCCAGCGGGGCAAACTCCAGGGTGCGAAAGCCGCTGACCTGAGCAAAATAGGCCGACGGCAAAGCGGAGCCTGACAGACCAAGGATGAGCACGCAGGCCAGTCCCAGCAAGCCATGCGCCAGATTGGGCCGCCGCAGCATCTGCAATTTAAACAGGGGCAGCGGGTGAAACCACTCATTAATCAGGAAAACCAGCAGCAACGGCAGCGCGGTCAGCAGCATACCGGCGATCAATGGCGAGTTCAGCCAGTCAAGACGCTCACCCTGAGTCAGCACCAGAACCAGCAACGCAACCGCGCTGCAGCCGGTCAGCATGCCGAACAGATCGATCTGCTGGAAGCGTTCCGGACGCAGCGGGTCCTGCGGCAATCCCCAGCTTATCAGTACCATGGCAATGAGCATTAATGGCACGACCTGCCAGAACACCATCATCCAGTTGACGTGGTCGGTCCATAACGATGCCAGTGAGGCCGCCATATTGGGGCCAAATGTCGCGGTCAGGGCATAACCCGCCAGGCCAAACAGCTTGAAGGGCGGCGGCAGAAAGCGCAGGGCGACGGTCATCAGCATTGGCGGCAGTGCGCCACCAAACAAACCCTGCAGTACGCGCAGGCTGATAAAAAACGTCGGATCCGGCACCAGCGGCAGCAGAATGCCGGTCAGCATAAATCCTGCTGATACGCCCAGTGTAAAACGCCGCAGCGACAGAGTGACGGCAAACCAGGGCGCGATCATCATGGCAGCCACTTCTGCCGCCTGATAACCGGAAATAATCCAGCTACCCTGATCGTAACCGATGCCTATAGCAGCCCGGATATCAGCCAGCGCGATATCACTGACGCGATCGTTCAGCCCGGAGGTCAGGGCAGCAATGAGCACGCCGACCAGGCCAATCGCCAGTCGTAGTGTAAAAGGATGAGGGGCCGGCGCGGCGGCTGGCTTAGCGTTCATTGCAGGCGATCTCGTTATTATGATGCAGTGTACTGCGATGTGATACAGAGCGTAATATTACATCCCGGTATGCTGTATTGCAATGTGGTACAGACTGTAAAAAGTGCGGCATTCGCGCTACAGTAAGGCAGCTCAAACAGGACGACGCTATGGCACATCAACCCTCCAGCCGTGAGGATGAAAAAACGGGCGGCATTCAGGTCATCGCCCGTGCGGCAAAAATTCTTAATGCGCTGGGCGAACAGCCGGGCGGCATGAGCCTCGGCGAGATAGCTCAGGCAGTAGAACTGCCCCGTTCAACGGTGCAGCGCATCGTTGCCGCGCTCGACAGCGCCGAGCTGGTGCGCAGCAGCGGGGCAGGCGGACTGCGTCTGGGGCCGGCGCTGTTAAAACTGATCTCCAGCGTGCATACCGATGTGGTCGATCTGGTCAGTCCGCTACTGGAAAAACTCTCTTCCGACACCAACGAGACGGTTTCACTGGCACGCGCCAGCGGCAGCCAGCTGGCGATCATTCACCACGTGGTCGCGTCGCGGGAGCTGCGGGTCGTTCCACATATGGGACTCAATTTGCCGCTCTACAGCACCTCCGGCGGACGGGCACTGCTGGCGCTGGAGTGTGAAAAAGATGTGCGGACGATCGTCGGTGACGCCTGGCAGGAGTTGACCGATATGACGGTGAAAACCCTGCCGCAGTTGCTGCAACTTATCAGGGAAGTGCGCGAAACCGGTATCGCCGTGGATCGGGGTGAAACGCTGGAAGGTATCTCTACCATGGCGTTTGCGCTGGATACGCTGTTTGGTCGCTTTTCTGTCTCTTTGCTGGTGCCTTCTGCACGTTTTCTGCGTCACGAAGCCCGTTTTCGTGACGAGATGCTGAAGTGCAAAGAGGCGCTGGTGCGTGAAATCGGCAAAGTCGCCACGATAGAAGGATAAGCATCTGATGAAAACCCTGCTGATGGCCATTGATCACTCTCCGGTGGCGGAGAAAGTGGTTGCCTTAACCATTGACGAAGCGCTGGCGCATCGCGCCGATGTGGTGGTGCTGTGCTGTGTCGATCCTGCTTATTCCTCCTGCAATCAGCCGATGGAAATCGACGCGGGTGAAGATCCGGCCGATTTTGTGGCGGCGCAGGATGAGCAGAACACGGCGGAAATGGTGGTACGCCATGCGCTGGCACCGTTATTGCGCGCGGGCATTAATGCGCGTGGCATGATCCTGGCGGGTGACGCAGCAGACACCATCGTTGCCCAGTCGCAACAGCTTAAGGCCAGTATGATTATCATGGGACGTCGCCACCTCTCTTCTTTTAATCGGCTGTTAAAAGGCTCGGTCAGCGCTTCAGTTATTGAGCGTGCTCAATGCCCTGTGCTGATCGATGTGCGTAAGGATTAATCCCGCAGAATGAACTCTCTGCTTTTTATTACGCTGGCCGCGTTTGCGCTGCTGGCGCTGCTGGCGCTGATCGTGATTGTGCTGATCAAAACCACCCGGCTGCGTTTGTGGCAGGGGCTGATCCTCTTTCTGTTGCCACTGATACTGGCAAATCTGCTCTGGTTCAGCTGGGTCGCGCCGCATCAGCAGCAGACTGCTCAACATGAGCAGGCGGTGAATCAGCTGGCAAAGATGCCTGGCTATCGGGTATTGCAGACGCAGGAACCGGCATTATGGCTGTTGCTGACTCAGGAACTGACCCGGCGGATCCGTGCGGGCGAGCAGCCTGACAGGGCGACAGGTGAACTGCGTGGCTGGCTGATTGAGGTGATTAATCAGCGACTGATGCGCGGAACAGATGCGGCGGTCGTTAACTATATCAGCGTCTCGGTGGAAGAGATGCGGGCACTGAACCACATCGATCCGGGCCTCTGCTTCCGTTATCTCTACCCCCAGGTGAGTGGTGGCATCAATTTGCAGACCACACTCCCAGCCTCGCTGAATCAGAAAGAGGCCGATGCCATGGAGCTGCTGCTGCTCAATAGCCCGCCGCCCGAGCAGCCCCTTGACAAGACGCAGGCGCAGGATGATTTGCAAAAGATTGTCGGCCAGCTTTATCTGAAGTGGGGCGACAAACTGCAGCAGCTGAATATGCCTGCCGACACGGCGGTCGATCGCTCTTCGCTGTGTGCCATGTCGATTGACCTCTACAGTGCCATTCTGGCATTACCTGACAAGCGCGCCGCTAACCTGTTACGTAGAATGGTGGCATTGACCGGTCAGTAAACTTGCGCTTAGTGGGCGAAAAAAAGCCCGCTAAGCGCGGGCAGGGAAGAGAGAGGAACAGATTTTTATTTTTGGCATTTCCTGGTGTGGTGCAGTCTTCGTTTGGTCTGATGACATCCTGTCACTTCTGGAACGATAGTGATAGCCGTTTAATCGTATTGCATTAATTGGTAAAAGCTTCTCAAGTTTTAATTTTCGCGCATTAATCCTATAGATGCGTGGCATGCTGCGTCATACACTGCGCGGCAACGTGAGGATAACCAAATGAAAAAACGAATTACCGGCGCACTGGCGCTGATTCTGCTGAGTGGATGTACTGCCAGCAAACCCGGGGCATTTGAACGCGTTGATGAAGATCTCAGCTCGAATACCGTGCAGTACCGTTTTGACCCGACAAAGGTCAATCGTGATGCAATGGATATCGATCTGGCGAATTACTGCAGTAATAAAGGCTTTGATAAAGTTGAGGCGCTACCTGCCCAGGAAAGTCATATACCAGGGCTGAAGAAAGTCTGGTTCCAGTGTAATTATGCGCTGAAAAGCTAAATAAAACGGGCGGGATAATTATCCCGCCCTTAAAGTTAACTGCTTTTATTTTATGCTGTGTGACATCTTTGCCCGTTAGTGGCGATGGTGACCGCCATGATACCCACCGTGATAACCTCCATAGTAGCCTCCATGATATCCGCCGCCACCCCCGCGGTGCCAGCCATTGTCGTGTCTGGGGCTGATGATACAACCGCTTAGTAATGTCATCAGCGCAACCACCGAAGCGACTTTAATTAATCTCTTCATCGGAAACCTCTCCTCTTTTCCAATGACTACGACACTACGCTGGAAAAGTGGAGTGAAGATGCAGGCTTTGTAGAGTTATTTAATAAGATATGACGGAATATTTCAGAGTGCTGCATTTTGCCGCGGCATGAAATAAGGAAATCGGAATGAGCTGAATAATAATTACTATCAAAGAGAATGGTCTTAAAATCAAGCGAAAATAATTCTCATTTGAAAGTTTTTACCACTACATTATTAGCATGTCATTTCAATGGGAGAGAAACATGGCGCATAACGTAAAAAATATTCTGGCGTTACAGGCTGAACTCGGGGAATGCCCGCTCTGGTCATCAGAAGAACAGGTGCTGTATTGCGTCGATATTCTGGCGCCGGCCATTCACCGTTTTGATCCGGTCAGCGGTGAATTGCAGACCTTCCCGCAGGCGGAAGAGGTAGGGTGCATCGGTCTGCGTGAGCAGGGCGGGCTGATAGCCGCATTGCGCAATGGTGTCTGGCTGCTGGATGCGCTGGGTAAACCAGAGAAAAAGATCACAGAGAATCCCGGTGTGGCCGCGCAAAGTCGCTTTAATGATGGCCGTGTGGATCCCTGGGGTAACTTCTGGTGCGGCAGCCTGTGGGAACCGCAGGATAAAAATGGCGGTCTGTTATGCCGCGTAACGCCTGACCTGAAGCTGGAAGTGAAGGCGCAGGATATAAAAATTTCCAACGGGCTGGCGTTCTCTCCGGACCGGCGCTGGATGTATCACAGTGACACGCCGAATGAGGCGCTCTATCGCTATCCGTTAAGCGAGCAGGGCGAACCGGGTGAGCGCATGCTGTTCCGTCGTTTTGACGCGAAAGGAGGATTACCGGATGGTGCCGCGGTAGATAGCGAAGGTTTTTACTGGTCAGCACAGTTTGATGGCGGACGCGTGGTACGTATCGATCCGCAGAGCAGCGAAATCGTCGATGAGATTCTGCTGCCGGTGAAGTGGCCAACCATGGTGGCCTTTGGCGGAGCCGATCTTAAAACGCTGTTTATCACCAGTTCGCGGGAAGATCGCACGGAAGAGGAACTTGCACGTTATCCGCAGTCAGGCGATATCTTTGCCGTGGACGTCGCGGTAGCGGGAATAGCAGAGCCGCGATTCCGCGGCTGAATGTTAACGGGCCGCGCTATGGCGGCCCATGGTCGTTGTCCGTGAAGTCAGTGGCGTTGCAACATCGGCTCTGCTGTGACCGAACTTTGCGGCAGTCGGATGGTGAGCGACAGGAACAAGGAGATGACCAGCAGCGTCATAATCAGGCTGAAGGTGACAGTGAAACCACCAAACAGCGAGGCGACCAGCGAACCCAGCACGCTGCCGATACCAAAGCCGAGATAGAGCAGGCCATAGTTTTTTGTCAGGTTGTTGAGGCCAAAGAAATCACTGACCAATGATGGGAACACCGTGATGGTCCCGCCAAAGCTAAAGGCCACACAGGCGAGTGACAGGAAGAAGGTGACCTCATTCATCCGGGTAAACAGCAGCACACTCATACCGATCAGCGACACAACCTGCGCCAGCGAAATGACCCGGATACGCAGCATTTTGTCAGAGAGTACCCCCAGCACCAGACGACCACTCAGGTTAGCAATCGCTATCACCGTAACTGCGCTGGCAGCAGTCTGCGTGGAGAGATGCACCAGACCTTCGCCGATATCTTTGGCAACCCCTATCACATAGAGTCCACTCATACAGGCGGTCAGGAACATCAGCGCCAGCATCCAGTACTGCGGCAGACGCACCGACTGTGCCAGCGTGTAATCCCGCGCATATTGCTGACCTTTGGCGGTGGTCCCGGTCTGCTGCAGTGGCGCTTCACGCATCAGCAGCGCACC
This sequence comes from Pantoea sp. QMID4, assembly GCF_030270445.1. Classification (NCBI taxonomy): domain Bacteria; kingdom Pseudomonadati; phylum Pseudomonadota; class Gammaproteobacteria; order Enterobacterales; family Erwiniaceae; genus Pantoea; species Pantoea sp. QMID4. The sequence continues at coordinate 250,935 of NZ_BSXL01000001.1, forward strand.
GAGAATAATCATCGACATGGCCAGCACGCCCCAGATTATAAAGGTCTGTTCAAGACCAACCGTCGCCAGCAGTGCTCCGCAGATAAACTTAAATCCCAGACTGCCAAGGCCGTAAGCGCCAATTGCACAGGCAGAGATCATCCCCTTACGCTCCGGGAACCATTTCACGCAGTTTGACAGCGTCATCAGGTAACCGGCACCATCGGCCAGACCGACCAGCAGTCCGGCACTGAAGTAGAGCATCATCAGGTTATTTGCGTGTGCGGTGAGCCAGAAGCCCAAAGCCATCAGTATACCCGCACCAATAGTGACGCGGCGTACGCCAAAACGTTCCTGTAATTTTCCGGCCAGCGAAGAGGCGATAGCCAGACCTAAACTCAGCAGGCCAAAGGAAAATGCGACCTGACTGATCGGTGCATCCAGCTTCTGTGACAGCTGGCCGTTGAACAAACTCCATGTATAAACTGACCCCAGCGCAAACTGAGTGATTACCGTTCCGAACAATGTAAGCCAGCGGGAACGCTGGTAAGAAGCCTGTTGAGTCTGGTTCATAATTTATCTCTCCCGTCCGGGAATCTGGAAACTGCGGTCAGAATAAAGCAGTGATTCACGCGCGTGAGCAACAAAGGTATGAACGGAACCTATCAGGGAATGAAATGCCATTCAGGCGGTATGAATGACACAATGCAGGTCTGCAGCGATAATACAGTGTTGCGTTAAAAGTAACCAAAGCAGCAGCTTAATCAATAAGCGTAACCACCCGTAATAGAATGTTTCAGCAAGCCGATTATGTGAGCAGCCTTCCGAATCTTTTGCCAGGCTGATAGTTCACTTATCAGGAGGAAATATGAAAGACCGGACATATGAATCCACAACCAGTGAGGACGAAGTTTGCTGCATCATCGGTCAGGCGGTGGTTGAACTCAGTACAGAACAACAGCCTGTGACCAAATCGACGCTGGCATTGAAGCTTTTGTCGATGGCCGATCGTGATAGCGACGATGAGCGTGTTCTGCTCTACTGGATTGCGCGTAAAGCGATCAATCAACCACAGAAACTTCTTCAGCAGCAGTGGGCATAATGCCTGTCCGGACGCGGGTCTGAGCCCGCCTCCGCGTCAGATAATTACCCGGCGACGGCTTGCCGGCCAGCGGGCAAACATCACGATATTGCCCAGCAGAATCATGACAAGGCCAGGGATGGCGCTGACATGCCATTCATAGCCTTCGTACCGGGTTGAGAGTGCCAGTGCAACCAGTGGAAACAGAACCGTTGTGTAGGCAGCCCGACTGGCTCCGATACGTCCCACCAGCGTAAAGTAGGCCCCGAACCCTATTACCGATCCCACGATAGCCAGATAGGTTAATGCACCAAGCCACTGGGCATTCCATATTGGCTGCAGCGAAACACCTTGTAGCAGTGAGACCAGTGCCATCATCAGCGCGCCATACAACATGCCGTAACTGTTCGTTGTCAGTACGTCGCGTTGCAGACGCTGATGCCGCTGACTGATCATATTGCCAAGTGAAAATCCCAGCGTGCCCAGCGCACTCAAACCAATGCCCCACATCAGCCCGGCAGAGGCCTGCGTGCTGCGCAGATCGTGCCAGAATAGCGCAACGATGCCGGCCATGCCCAGCACGATTGCCGGAATGAGACGTGCGGAAGGGCGCTGACGGAAAAAGATCCAGCTGTTAATGGCGTTATACATGACCGCCATAGAGAAAATGACCGACTCCAGTCCGCTGCTGATATAGCCTGAAGCGTAATAGAAACAGACAAAGTTGAAGCCAAAGACGCAGCAGCCTTGCAGCATGCAGAAAAGATGATCGCGCAGGGTCAGCCTGTGCAGTCGTTTTATCAGCTTAAGCAGCAATAACATGACCAGTGAAGCCAGTAAAAATCGCCAGAACACTGCGACAGTTACGGCCCCCATGCCAGCAGACTGTTGCGCATAAATCGCAATCCAGGTTGTCCCCCAGATGAGCACGACAGAAAGATACAAAAACAGGTTCATTGTCAGGTTCTCCACCACAAAACGCCGAGTCTGCACGGGTAACGCACCAGGCTCTTGCAGCGGATTGCGCCGGGTTTGTAAAATCTTGCGCATTTTTATCTTTCGTCCCGATGTGACCTGTTTTCTGTCCCCGGCAATCCGTAAACTGGCCCTCTGTTTATCTGAACTGATACCCCCGATGCGTACCTATCAGACCTTTGAAATGTTGCAACGCCACAAAGCACAACTGCGCGATCAGGTACAACTCAACAATGGTATTCAGCTGGCCGCCTGGTTTAATAGTGGCGATCGCGTTACCAATCTGAGCGATCATCACACGCTGAGTCTTTATGTGGCGGGCGGCTACGATACCTGGCATAAAACAGCGCACGGCTGGCGTAACGGTGGCGCACCGGATCGCTTCTGTCTGATGCCCGCAGGCACGGAATCAACCTGGGATTTGCGTGCCGACCTCGCTTTTGTTCATCTCTATTGCAGCGAAAATCAGCTGCGGCAACTGGCCGAACAGGTCTGGGACCGCAGCCCGGCACAGTTAAATCTGCATGAGAAAGTCTTTTCTGCTGATGAGCGCATTACCCAGCTTTATCGACACTTTCTGCTGAGCAGCGACTGGCAACAGCCCGCCAGTCAGCTGACATTGAGCAGCGCTTCAACCCTGCTTCTGACCCATCTATTGCAGCACTACAGTGAGGTTAAATGGCAACTGCCACAGGTGCGGGGCGGACTGGCTCCGGTGGTGTTACGGCGTGTTCTGGAATTTATTGAAACCCATCTCGACCAGCCATTAACCCTATCAGTGCTGGCGCAGGAAGCGGCATTGAGTGAGTTTCACTTTGCCCGTATGTTCCGTCATACCGCGGGCGAAGCGCCACATCAGTTTGTGATGCGTCGTCGTATGGATCGTGCGCGAACATTACTTGATCGGCCCGACCTGACGCTGACTGAAATAGCGCTTAAGTGTGGTTTCCACTCTTCAGCGCACTTCAGCCACCGTTTCCGTCAGGTTTATGGCATGACGCCTTCGGCATGTCGGCGGGGGAGTCGATGAAATTTCTGAACTTGCCGTTATAATTACTGATATTAAGCCGAATAAACTATCTGATTTTTGAATTACCATTGAACCATTGTTCAATGATTTTTTCAGAGCATAAAAATTTATTGTAACTTTGTCTTAATATGTGATTTTTTACTTTTATAATGATTAATAACTTTCTTTAAGGCTGTCTTATCGGATTAATGATTATAACTTTAGCGACGTGACTACTGCCTGATAAAATATGAAGGTGTCATTTTTTAATGACACCTTAAATAAATAACAAGATTTAGCATGTGCTAAATTACCCAACTTTCCTGAGATATTACAGTTCTTTGTTACCTTTAATATCCCACCCTGACTGAGTTTCAGCGCCTTTGCCGCCACTCGCTGATTGTTCCCAGTACTGTGTCCTGACTTTTGATGCCTGGAACTGATATGAGACTCCGATCAGATCACGATTTGTAGTGCCATTGAAAACCACATTAGTGATGAGGACGTCTTCAAGCGTAATGCGACAGTACTCAATTTGGCTTCCTCCGGCTTTACATACCGAAAGCTCAACCTTGCCTACATGCTTGCCGTTGGATACATAGCGCATAATTGCTGGAGTAGCTTTGTCAATGAGTGCCTGAACTGATAAGTCGCGATACTGAACCTTTCCTGCACCACCGCCACCCCCAACCGACATGTTCCCTGGCTGGTTTGCACCCCACGTGAAAGATTCAATAGCAATCCAGCCTTTATGGTTGCTGTCCTGTGATTCGCCTGTAATGCCATCGATTTTTAAGAAGAGATCTGTACTCATAGCTGGTCCTTTTGCTTTCCCTGGGAAGGGGAATCTGATTAAATAAACTTAACGATGCGTATAATGACATAAAGGCACAGTCATGGACTACTGGAAACCAGACCGATTCAAGAATTACTTTCTGACTATGGCTAATGCTGAGGCTAATCAGCTGCTTAATACATCAAATCACTACTCTTTGATTCACCTGTCTGATGGTTACAACAGGATTCAGTTTCAGGATGAAGTGAAGATTTTTGTTAATGCTCAGATGGATACTATCCGTTCAGGTGCCACAGATGAAGATTGCCAGCAATGTATACAAAATCTGAAAGAAGAGCATCGTAATCTAATGAGACAAGATCAGCTTCTTCGGACAGGTCAGGCGGCATTGCATGCTTCAGTACAATTCGTTCAGCAAGGTGATTTCTGGGGTTATGTAATCAATGGTGTTGGAGTCGTGCTGAGTGGGTTACAGGTAGTGGCTGGGTTTGGAGTCATGGCCGCATCAGCTGCAACCGGGAATATAATAGGGGTTGGATTTGGTGCGATGCTCACACTACATGGCGTGAATGGCGTTCAGGAAGGTGTGATGAATGTTATTACAGGAAAAAACGATGCCCAGGGTTTCTTAAAAGACGGTTACATTGGAGCAGCAAAATTTTTAGGCTTCGATCAAAAAACAGGTGAAATTGCTTACAGCAGTATGGATCTTGCTCTCTCTGCGTACGGCATGTTCAGGCTGATAAGAAAACCTGAAGCATTTCGTCTTTTTTACTACATTAACTCCGATTTTGTTCGGGGTGTCAAAGATATGAGCCGTTTTGAGTTAGGCGTAGAAATATATAACGACTACTCTGCACTTAAATCGATATACGATAATAAAAAATAAATCAATCAATTTTTCTAGTGTATCGGAATGATTTGTAGCCTAACTTCATCGGTGTGAAAATGTAAAAAATTGGAGCTATGATTAGCATTGTTATTGAGTATGAAGTAATAGCCAGGCTATCCTTGTATATAATCGTGTAAATCCAGACAATAGCAAGAATGAGTACCAGGAATATTGAAGCAATAAAGCGCATGCTGAGCTCTTTAAGTAAAGCGGGGTAAGTCGTTCCACTTTTCTCGGCTTGCATTCTTAAAGCAGCAATATCTTTCGCATTGAAACCGTTCCCAGCAAGTTTTTTTTCAATTTCAAAAGTATTCATATTGTCACCAAAGCTGTAAGTTTAGACCGATCATAACTCATGTGCACTGGATGTTGCCAGAAAAAATTACATTATCTTTCAATAAGCTGCCTGTTAATTTTAGATTGCTCGGTATTGGTTTTTTCATTGATCTATAATTTAATCTTTCATAGTTTAATTGAGTTTTCAGGCGTTTTTTTAAATGAAAAACTTGATTTTAATACTCTCATCCAGCCAGGTTCTGAGTAGTTCGTTTGCAAGATCATTGCATCTGACGCGGATTTAATAATCTAAAATAATTAATGTTTACCGCCACAGTCTATAAGTAATTCTGCTAAAGACAGAAAGTGAATATTTATTATTCAAAACATACTGCTTTTTATCTGAACTGTTGAGCTGCGACTGAATGACTTGCCCGGTTTGCCTGACAAACGCAACGATACGCAAAACCAACAGAAAGCCCCCCCAGCTGTCGGATGTTTACTGCCAGTGCACCAATCTGGAATGTGGGCACACCTTTGTAATGAACGTCTCGTTTTCACATACCATCAGTCCCAGTGCGTTAGTTGGAGATGGAAGGGTAAGGGAACTGCTAAACGCACTTGGGCAGGATGAACGTAAACAAGTGCTTGCATTGCTCAGAGAGGAAGAGATTAAGAGTTAAAGGATATGCCGGGCGGAACGGGAGCGCCCGGCTTACTTATTTAGATGAAAAAATTTCAGTAGTAATTTTGATAAAGTCATTAAATATCAATTAATTACATTAAATTCATTTTGAATAAGATTGTTCTCCTTGTTTACGTAAAAATAAAATTGCCATAAATATCAATAATTTAATCGCAATTTGGATGACCTGAAGTTGTTGCGAAACTGAAAAAAGTGAAATTCCTTTCAACGATTTCAGTTAGGGTTATGAGCCGTAAACCCTCTGCTGCTGCAGGCGGAGATAGTGCTTTGAATAAAAGTGAAACTGAAATAATTTCTTGATACGAAAACCGCAGGCGGGTGCGGTGTAGCGCCATTTTGTTGCAATTATACTTTCCTAATGAAATTATTACGTGTGAATTGATAATTTTTGATGAGCTTTTCTTATATGTATGATAAATATAATGCCACACAAAAACTTGTTAGAAAGGAAATTAGGTTAATTAAAAATGAGTCAATATATTATTAAGAAAATCAAAATAGAAAGTTTATTCGGACTCTATAGTTACACGCTGAATAATATTGATATCTCAGATGGAACAATAATTCTTTATGGAGATAATGGCGTTGGTAAAAGTACCATTCTACGCATGGTATTTGATTTACTGTCTATATCTGACGAGAAAGGGCACAGATCAGCGATACTCAAAACTAATTTTAAAAAAATTGAAGTAACACTAGAGTCCGGAGTGATCTTATCAGCCGAAAAAAAAACCTCTGAATCCTCTCATGAAGTTTTGAGTCTTAAAATTATTGAAGATAATAAAGAAGTTGCACTGTGGAATTATTCAACAGAAAAAACACATGTAAGGGAAATTACAGTCAATAATAAACGCATGTATGTCAATATCAATGAAAATTATGAGCTTGAATACTTTAAATCTAAAAATCCTAATCATTCAGAATCGAAGAAACTCTCTGTTTACGGCGAGAGTATTTACATGGCAAAATTGCGTGAAGTTGTACCAACAACCTTTATATTAAATGCCGATCGTAGACTTGATGGCGACTCTATAAGTGACGGGGATGATGAGGTTGAGTATAGAAGAACTATGCGTTATGGTGAGCCAAAAAGCATTCAGGATTTAGTTATAAGATCTCGAGAAATAGCTTTAACCCAAGCATTATTCGCTGCTTCTAAATGGATTTCAAGAAAGGCAGTAATAGGGACTAATCAAGGGACTGACAATGTACATTCTACTTATATTCGAATCCTGAAACACATTGTATCCCCTAAAAATGACGTTTCTTCAGAAATTGCCAATGATGAACTTCAAAAACTAAGCGCTAAAATTGAGTCTCTTGGAGCAGAAACGAAAAGACTAGCAAAGTATGAATTGACTACCGCGCTTGACATGACTGAATTTTCTCGCGTTTTGCAGTTTCAAGAAAACACAAATAGTTCTTTATCAATTGACCTTCTTAAACCATATATAGAAAGCTTGGATGTTCGTTTAGAAGCAGTAAGATCAATATACATAACAATTGATAGATTCATAACAATTGTCAATGAATTACTGACTGATAAAGAGATGGGGTTTCACCTAAGCCAGGGTTTCTATATTAAAAATAAGTTCAAAGAAACTTTAACGTCAGCGCAATTATCGTCTGGAGAACAGCAGCTATTACTGCTTTTCTGTAATGTATTAGTAGCAAGAGATAAACCAAGCTTATTTATAATAGATGAGCCTGAGATATCATTGAATATTAAATGGCAAAGGAAATTAATACATTATCTTTTGGATATTACACAAGATACAAGTGTCCAGTTTATGTTCGCCTCTCATTCCTTGGAAATTATATCTCAGCACAGACATCGTGTAGTCAAATTGGTGAACGAGCATGAGTGAATTGCCAAGGCGAACTATTGAGGAGCTTAAAACTCGTTACTTTTGCGAGCCGGAATTATATGACATATATGTTGAGGGGAATTTTGACAATACGATAATAACGTCTTGGTGTAACAAGCACAAAGAAAGTAAAATAGTTTCATATGAAATAAATACTGTTGAAATACCATGCGAGATTTTAAACAAATACAATCTCACAGAAGGGAAGAAACAAAGAGTCGTTGCATTAGCTAAGGAATTGGCTCATGACGATTTTAGTGGTTATCGTTGTTTGGTTGACAAAGACTTGGAACACTGGATTGATGAGTTAGAATATGTGCCAAATTTAATAAAGACGGATTATTGTTCTTTAGAACTTTATTATTTCAAAGAGGATGTAATTAAAAGAATTATCGTTGAAGTGTCTGGCTCTAAAATTCTTATCTGGGACGAGTTCTTTACTTCATTTGTTGATGTTTTAAAAAGATTATATTGCCTCCGTTTGTCGGGTGAGTTATTAAAACTTAACCTTGAATGGATTGAACTTGATAAATACATTTCATTCAAAGGAAGTTCATTAATTTTTAATAATGCCTTATATGCTGAAAGGGTACTGCTCAAAAATGCTAAGCGATCCAGGTTGGATGAATTTAATTTAATTTTTGACAGATGGTTAGGTCAGTTAAATGGTGACCCGAGATTTTACATACGAGGGCATGATTTCGTTAAAATGATATCATTGTCAAATAAAGGATTTAAGGGACTTAAAAATTTCCAAGATGAGTTGGCAATTGAGAGATTATTCATAGCTTTTATAGACGAAGTTCAGGAGTTAATTGACTCAATAATAAAATCGCTATAATGCTGCAACATCAATTTCCTTTGATTTAAGTATTGCGCATGATTATAAGTTCCACGAATCGAGTTCTTATCAACATGCGCAAGCTGCATTTCAATCCATGCGCTTTCAAAGCCATGTTCATGCAAGATCGTGCTCATCATATGGCGAAAACCATGCCCCGTTAGCCGCCCATGATAGCCAAGCATCTTTATCACTTTATTGATGCTGGCATCGCTCATCGGCTTTCTAACGTCGTTTCTGCCTGGGAACACTAGCTGATATTTGCCGGAAATCACCTTCAGCTTCTTCAAAATCTCAACCGCTTGAGACGATAGCGGCACTAAATGAGAGCGACGTTTCTTCATACGTTCTTTGGGGATTTCCCACAGAGCTTTGTCCAGATCAAACTCACACCATGAAGCCTCTCGGAGTTCAACGGTGCGAACACCAGTAAGCATGAGTAGTTGAGTGGCGTATTTAGTCAATAAACTGCCCTGATACCCTTCCAGCGCTTTAACAAAAGCTGGAATCTCTTTTTCTGTCAGGAACGGGAAGTGATTCTGTTTTGGCTTGTTCAAAGCGATGGCCAAATCGGGAGCAAAATTGTACTTTGCTCGACCCGTTACTACAGCAAAACGGAGGACTTCACCACAGCGGCGACGGATCTTACTAGCCTGCTCTAATGCGCCGCGCTTCTCGATTTTTTGCAGGACGGCCAATAGTTCAAGTGGCTCTATTTGCTCAATGGGGCGGTGACCAACGAAAGGGAAAATATCACGCTCAAGGCAGCCTAAAATTTCTTTAGCATATCCATCCGACCAGGTTGACTTCTTGCTGGCATGCCATTCTCTGGCAACGGCTTCAAAATTATTATCATGCGAGAAACGCAGCGCTATCTTGTCGGCTTTACGTGCATCACTGGGGTTAATCCCCTTAGCCAGCATCGCACGTGCCTCTTCACGTCTACGACGAGCCTCTGCAAGCGAAACTTCCCCATAAACGCCAAATGAGATCATCTTAGGCTTGCCAACAAAGCGATAACGGAAGCGCCAGCCTTTAGCCCCATTAACATCAACCAAAAGCGATAGGCCTGCGCCATCGTTGAGCGTATAGGGCTTGTCTTGCGGTTTCGCACGTTTAATTTGAATATCAGATAGCAGCATGTGTATAGAAAAAAGATCGAACTGAGTTATACGCAATCTTATACACATCTGTGTATAGATTCCATTGAACTTTACTGGATAGTTCTGGATATGAGGTGTGTCGTATGGTTTTGTTTAAGAAGGGATTTTAAACTTTATGAGACAAGCTGAGACTTGCAAAAAGTGTCCCCTGCAGGAATCGAACCTGCAACTAGCCCTTAGGAGGGGCTCGTTATATCCATTTAACTAAGAGGACTGCGGCGCGCAGTATAGCGCAAACAGGCTATGGGATTCACTACATCGCCGTCCGTTTGCTCATTCCGTCAGCAATCCGGCTTTCTGCACGCGTGAACATTACGTACAGAAAGCGGAAAGCCGCTGTTCTGAAGCCCAGGATGCCAACCAGACTGAAGCGGCACTCCGGCTCTGAATCTTCACTTCCGGTTACAGCAGACACCCCGGTAAACGTTCTTCAGCCGCACGCATAGCAAATCGCCTCAGCCAACAGACCTGAAAGGCAGACAGGGTTAACTGGCTGCCTTGCCAGTCTACTCCGTGCCTTCCTGCTCTTCGCGCTGGCGGCGCTTCTCCTGCTTCCGTTTTTCCGCCTTCGCTTTAGCAACGGCCACTTCACTCATATCATTGCGAATCTGCGCATGGCTGATCAATGCAAAAATCAGTGTGCCACCGGTAATGTTGCCGAGCAACGTCGGCAGGGCAAATGGCCAGAGGAATTCATGCCAGCTGATGCTGCCATTAAACACCAGATAGAGCACTTCCACCGACCCCACCACGATATGTGCCAGATCGCCCAGCGCAACCAGCCAGGTCATCATTACAATGACCAGCAGTTTAGCGCCGCCCGCAGAAGGGAACATCCAGACCATCGTGGCGATAATCCAGCCGGAAATCACCGCATTAGCAAACATCTCGCCAGGGGTGTGTTCCATCACCTTCATACTGATATTGGTAAAGGCCTGACGGGTGGCATCGTCAAATATCGGCATCTCATTGAATGCCAGCGCACCCAGCGCGGTACCGATCAGGTTACCCAGCAACACAATGCCCCATAGCCTTAACAGCAGACCGCCATTACTCCAGGTCGGTTTGTGCATTACGGGTAACACGGCGGTAACCGTATTTTCAGTAAAGAGTTGCTGGCGCGCCATAATGACGATAACAAAACCAAAGGTATAACCGAGGTTTTCAAGCAGGAATGCGCCCGGAACGCCATCCAGATGCACCTGGAATATCCCTTTAGCCATCAGCGAGGCACCCATGGACAGGCCTGCCGCGATAGCTGACCAGAGCAGCGCCATACCGTCGCGCTCCAGCTCCTTTTCACCATCCTGACGAATTTCTTCATGGATCGCCGCAGCGCGGGAGGGTAATGCCTCCTCATCGACTTCAATGTCAGTGCCCTTGTCCTTCTCGTCACTCTCTACGTCGTTAGGACCCTGTTCATTACCTGATGAAGGCTTCATATTTTCTCCTGGTGATAGTGCTGTGGCGTAATAAGCGTAGCTGTTTTTTATTTGCTGATAATGTAACGGCCAGTGCGAATAAGCGTAACAACGTTTTTCGGAACTGCATTTTTATTCAGACTTCCGACAATACCGCACGAATAAGCTACTGGCAGCGAAACTGAGCTATGGCTCACACTTCGGCCCACAGCAACATTGTGGTAATATCCCGGCCACTTTTAGCTGGTGCGATTCCCCCCTCAATGTTGGAAATCATTACGCTCACTTGCGCATACGACGAACGCACGCTGTTCCGGCGGCTCTCTTTTCGCGTCTCTGCTGGTGACATTGTGCAGATTGAAGGCCCCAATGGTGCCGGTAAGACCTCGTTATTGCGCCTGCTGGCGGGTCTGAGCCGTCCGGAAGAGGGTGAAATACGCTGGCAGCAGCAGCCGATCCTGCGGCAGCGTGAAACCTGGCATCAGGCGATGCTCTATCTGGGCCACCATCCCGGTGTCAAAGGCGTGCTCACGCCGCTGGAAAATCTGCGCTTTTACCATCCCGGTTGCACTGATGCACAGATCTTTGCAGCACTTGAAAGTGTCGACCTCATGGGCGATGAAGAGGTGCCGGTCAGCCGCTTGTCGGCGGGCCAGCAGCGTCGGGTGGCGCTCGCGCGCTTGTGGCTAAGCCATGCCAGTCTGTGGATCCTCGATGAGCCCTTGACCGCCATCGACAAAGCGGGAATCGAAATATTAATGGCGCAATTCGCCCGGCATGCCGATAACGGCGGTGCAGTGATCCTCACGACCCATCAGGATTTGCCTGCGAATACTGCACGGGTGCGTAAAATTCGCCTCGGCGACGAGGAGGCTGAGTGATGCTGTTTCGCCTCATCCAGCGTGAACTGCGCATTGCCTTTCGCGGCGGTGCGGATGTGGTTAATCCGCTCTGGTTTTTCCTGATCGTCATTACCCTGTTTCCGCTGGGCATCGGACCGGACCCGCAACAGCTGGCGCGCATTGCGCCGGGCGTGGCCTGGGTTGCCGCGCTGCTGGCGTCGCTTCTGGCGCTGGAACGGCTGTTTCGCGATGACTTCAGTGATGGCTCGCTGGTGCAGCTGGTTCTGTTGCCGACGCCGCTGCCGGTAACGGTCATTGGCAAAGTGGTGGCGCACTGGCTGGTCACCGGCGTGCCGCTGATCATTTTGTCGCCACTGGCCGCGCTGCTACTGTCGCTGGATTTTAATGGCTGGCGGGCGATGGCCCTGACGCTGCTGCTCGGTACGCCAACCCTGAGTTTCCTTGGTGCGATTGGCGTGGGTCTGACGGTGGGTTTACGACGCGGCGGTGTGCTGCTGAGCCTGCTGGTGCTACCGCTGGCGATTCCTGTCCTGATCTTTGCCAGTGCGGCGATGGAGGCGGCCAGTCAGGGATTGCCGATTAATGGCTATCTGGCGATTCTCGGCGCGATGCTGCTGGGCAGCGCCACGCTCGCGCCGTTTGCCACGGCAGCGGCGCTACGCATTACTTTGCAGTAACCGGCTTGTATCCACCGCGCGTAAAAGACGCGGCAATACTCTTTTATCGTTAATGTGAGCATCTGATATGTGGAAAGCGTTACATCAGCTGGCCAGGCCCGAACGGCTTTATCAATTTTCGGGGCGACTGGTGCCCTGGTTTGCCGTTGCAGGGCTGGCGTCGTTGCTGCTGGGCTGGGTCTGGGGATTCGGATTTGCCCCTGCTGACTATCAGCAGGGCGACAGTTTTCGCATTATGTACATCCATGTACCCGCCGCGATGTGGTCGATGGGCATCTATGCCTCCATGGCGATCGCCGCCTTTACGGGTGTGGTGTGGCAGATGAAGATGGCCGATCTGGTCTCGGCCGCCATGGCTCCCGTGGGCGCGGTTTTTACCTTTATTGCGCTGGTCACCGGTTCCGCATGGGGCAAGCCGATGTGGGGCACCTGGTGGATCTGGGATGCGCGTCTGACCTCGGAGCTGGTAATGCTGTTCCTCTATATGGGCGTGATCGCGCTTTATCACGCTTTTGATGATCGCCGCACCGCAGGCCGGGCCGCCGGAATTCTGATTCTGGTTGGTGTGGTCAATCTGCCCATCATTCACTTCTCGGTGCAGTGGTGGAATACCCTGCATCAGGGGTCGTCAGGCATTCTTCAGCAGGCGATTGCGCCGGTCATGCGCACGCCGCTGCGCTGGTCGATCCTCGGTTATCTGCTGCTGTTTATCACGCTGACCCTGATGCGGCTGCGCAATCTGATTCTGTTAACCGAGCGTCATCGTCCCTGGGCGATTGATGTGGCAAAGCGGGGAGAGCAGCCATGACCCCGGCATTTACCTCGTGGCACGCCTTCTTTGCGATGGGCGGTTACGCCTTTTACGTCTGGCTGGCGGTTGCCTGCACGCTGCTTCCGCTTATCGGTCTGACGCTGCATACCCTGTTGCTGCGCCGACGCCTGCTGGCTGAGATTTGCCAGCGTGATGCGCGGGAACGTCGCATCCGGGCGGCGAAAACGAAAAAAGCCGCGGCTGACGCGGCAGGAGAGACACCGTGAATATCCGTCGACGCAACCGCCTCTATGCGGCAGTGGCGATCCTGCTTGGCCTTGGCCTGGCCACCGCGCTGGTCATGTATGCGCTGCGCTCAAACATCGACCTGTTCTATACCCCGGGTGAAATCCTCTACGGCAAAGGCGAGGCGCACGAGAAGCCTGAAGCGGGCCAGCGACTGCGCGTCGGTGGCATGGTGATGCCCGGCAGCGTCCGGCGCGATCCCCATACGCTGGCGGTATCGTTCAAACTTTATGATGCACGCGGCGTGGTCAGCGTCAGTTTTGAAGGCATCCTGCCGGATCTGTTCCGGGAAGGGCAGGGCGTTGTCGCACAGGGCGTGCTGACGACGGGCAATCAGGTCATCGCCAAAGAAGTGCTGGCGAAACATGATGAGAAATACACGCCGCCGGAGATTGAAGACGCGATGAAGAGTAATCACCCCGGCCCGCAGTCGCTCTATCAGGCGGGAAATAAATCATCATGATGCCCGAGATTGGTACCTTTCTGCTCTGCCTGGCGCTGGGGCTTTCCCTGTTGCTGAGCAGTTATCCGCTGTGGGGCGCAGTACGTCAGGATGCCCGCCTGATGGCGATGGCGCGTCCGCTGGCCTGCGGCCTGTTTGTCTGCATCGCAGCGGCGTTTGCGCTGCTGGTCTGGGCCTTTATCAGCAACGACTTTACTGTTGCCTATGTCGTCACGAACTCCAACAGTCTGCTGCCGGTTTACTATCGCATCGCTGCCACCTGGGGCGCACACGAAGGTTCACTGCTGCTGTGGGTGCTGCTGCTCAGCACCTGGACACTGGCGGTGGCGATCTTCAGCCGCGGGATGCCGCAGGATGCGCTGGCCCGCGTGCTTGCCGTCATGGGAATGATCAACCTCGGCTTCCTGCTGTTTATCCTGCTGACCTCCAATCCGTTTGGCCGCACGCTGCCGGACTTCCCGATAGACGGCCACGATCTGAATCCGATGCTGCAGGATATCGGCCTGATCTTCCATCCGCCGTTGCTCTATATGGGCTACGTGGGCTTTTCAGTGGCGTTTGCCTTTGCTATCGCCTCACTGATGGCCGGACGGCTCGATACTGCCTGGGCGCGCTGGTCGCGTCCCTGGACGACGGCGGCCTGGGTTTTTCTGACCATCGGAATTGTCCTTGGATCTGCCTGGGCCTATTACGAACTGGGCTGGGGCGGCTGGTGGTTCTGGGATCCAGTTGAAAATGCCTCATTTATGCCGTGGCTGGCGGGCACTGCCCTGATGCACTCGCTGGCAGTCACCGAAAAGCGCGGCACCTTTAAGGCCTGGACCGTGCTGCTGGCGATTACGGCGTTTTCGCTGAGCCTGCTCGGGACGTTCCTGGTGCGATCCGGCGTGCTGGTATCGGTGCACTCCTTTGCCTCCGATCCGGCGCGCGGCATGTTTATCCTCGCATTTCTGGTGATTGTCATCGGCAGTTCACTGCTGCTCTACGCCATTAAAGGCGGGCAGGTGCGTGGCCGGGTTCAGAATGAAGCCTGGTCGCGGGAATCGTTCCTGCTGGGTAATAACGTGCTGCTGATTGCCGCGATGCTGGTGGTGGTGCTCGGCACGCTATTGCCGCTGGTGCACAAGCAACTGGGGCTGGGCAGCATTTCGGTCGGTGAACCCTTCTTCAACACAATGTTCAGCTGGCTGATGGCACCGTTTGCGCTGCTGATGGGGATCGGGCCGCTGGTGCGCTGGCGTCGCGATGAGCCGCAGAAGCTGGCTAAACGGCTGGCGCTGGCGCTGATTGTGACCCTGGCGTGTTCCATGATCATTCCGTGGTGGCTGCAGGATCGGATTGAAGCGATGACGGTGGTTGGTCTGCTGATGTCACTCTGGATTATCGTGCTGACGCTGCTGGAACTGCATGAACGCGCCACCCATCGTCATCCGTTCTTTGCGGGTTTACGTCATCTGTCACGCAGCCACTGGGGCATGGTGCTGGGCCATCTGGGTGTCGGCGTCACAGTGATTGGTATTGCGTTCAGCACGCAGTACAGCGTGGAACGCGATGTGCGGATGAAGGCGGGCGAGAGTGTCGATATTCATCATTATCACTTTGTCTTCCGTGGCGTGCAGAATCTGCAGGGGCCTAATTACAGCGGCGGCATGGGCATTATTGATGTCACACGCAACGGCAAACATGAAGCGACGCTGCAGGCGGAAAAACGTTTTTATACCGCCGCCCGCACTATGATGACCGAAGCGGCGATTGATGGCGGTTTCAGTCGCGATCTCTACGCGGCGCTGGGCGAAGAGCTGGAGGATGGCGGCTGGGCCGTGCGTATCTACTACAAACCCTTTGTCCGCTGGATCTGGTTCGGTGGTGTGCTGATGGCGCTGGGCGGGCTGTTCTGCCTGTTTGATCCTCGTTACCGTTCGCGCAAAAAAGCAGAAACGGAGGTGCGGACATGAACAAGAAAATCCTGTTTATTCCCCTGATGTTGTTTCTGCTGCTGGCGGCCGCGCTGCTGTGGCAGCTAACGCGTAATGCCGATGGTGACGATCCGACCCGTCTTGAATCGGCCCTGATTGGCAAACCGGTGCCGCTGTTCCGGCTGGAAGCACTGGATCAGCCAGGCAAAACGTATGATCAGCGCGTGCTGACCGATGGCAAACCGATATTGCTGAACGTCTGGGCGACATGGTGTCCGACCTGCCGCGCTGAACATCACTATCTGAATACGCTGGCAGAGCAGGGCATTCGTGTCGTCGGGCTGAACTACAAAGACGATCGTCAAAAGGCGGTTAACTGGCTGAATACGCTGGGTAATCCGTATGCGCTGAGCCTTTATGATGGCAACGGCATGCTGGGACTGGATCTCGGTGTCTATGGCGCGCCGGAGACCTTCCTGATCGATGGTAAAGGCATCATCCGTTATCGTCATGCGGGCGATCTGAATGCGCGCGTCTGGGAGCAGGAGGTAAAACCCTTGTGGATGAAATACAGTGCGGAGGCGGGATCATGAGAATGCTGTTACTGCTCTGCGGCCTGCTGTTCAGCATTAATCTGTGGGCAAGCATCGACACGCTGCAATTTGACTCGGAGGCCCAGGAAGAGCAATACCGCGACCTGACAGCGTCACTGCGCTGTCCGAAATGCCAGAACAACAGCATTGCCGATTCGAATGCGATGATAGCCGCCGATATGCGGCTGAAAGTCTATCAATTGATGAAGCAGGGCCAGAGTCGCCAGCAGATTATCGACTACATGGTGGCGCGCTATGACAACTTCGTCAGCTATTCGCCACCGGTCACACCTTCAACCCTTATTCTGTGGGCGGGGCCGGCGCTGTTTGCGCTGCTGGGTGGCGTGGTGATCATCCTGCGTAGCCGTCAGCGCAAAACCCGCAGTGAGCTGGATGAAAATGAGCAACAGCGTCTTAATGCGCTACTGAAGTCAGACAGGAAGCCGTAATGAGTGCATTCTGGATTACCCTTTTTCTGTCACTTCTGGCAGCCTGCACGCTGTTTCTGGCCGCAGGCTGGCGGCAGCGTCAGGCCAGCGCAGGCGATCGCGATCGCCTTAATCAGCGTTTCTACCATCAGCGGATAGATGAGCTGGCGCAGGATGAAGCGCAGGGCGTCGTTGCTGAGCGTCCGCTGATGGAACGGGAGTTACAGCAGACGCTGCTGGCGGATATCCCGCCGGCACAGACGCTGCAGTCACACAGCAGCCGCCGTCTGATTCTGCTGCCAGGCCTGATTATGCTGGCTGCGGTTTCGCTGGGCACTTATCTGAAAACCGGCGGCCTGGCACAATTCACCGGCTGGATGCAGGTGCAGCAGGCGTATCCTGAGCTGCGTGCCCGCCTGATGGATCCTGGCGCTAAACCGCTAAGCATGGAGGAGCTGGCGCGTTTACAGCTCGGATTGCGTACCGCGTTGCAAACCGAACCGGATAATCTGGCCGACTGGACGATGCTGGGGCGACTCAGCATGGTGCTGAATAATGCGGAGATGGCCAGCCAGGCCTTTGAGCATGCACTTCAGCTGTCGCCCAACGATCTGGCGCTGAAGCAGGACTATGCAGAGGTGCTGACAAGATCCTCCGATCCGCAGGATAACCGTCAGGCATTACTGCTGCTGCAATCATTGCTTAAAGCAGATCCGCAAAACCTGCGGACGCTGAGCCTGCTGGCCTATAACGCTTACGGTCAGCAGCACTACGATCAGGCTATCGATGCATGGCAGACCCTGCTGGGTCTGTTGCCTGCCGGTGATTCGCGACACGCAATGATCGCCCGCAGCATTGAAAAAGCCCGAAGCGATGCCGGGCAGCAGAGTCGTCAGCTGGCGCTGACCGTGACGCTGAACCCAGAGGCAGAAAAAATGTTACCTCAGGACGGAGTGTTGTATATTTCGGTTTCTGACGGGGATTCACCGGTACCGGTAGCGGTTAAGCGTATGCCGCTCAGTCACTTCCCGCTGTCGCTGACGCTGGATGACAGCAATGCCATGATGCCGGATCGCCTGCTTTCCGCGCAGCATAAGGTGGAGGTTCGGGTGCGGATTTCCCGCGATGGCAGCGCCAATCCGCAGCCAGGTGACTGGCTGGGTCTGAGTGCGGTGATGCCCTGGGATGGCCATCAGACGCTCGCGGTGGAGATCAATAAGCAGCTACCCTGAACGTCAAAATTGATAGCGTTAAAAATGATGCGTGCCATTGCCTGCTGCCTCTGGCGCAAAGTCAGCTATGCTCATCGGATAAGCCGATACGACAGGGCTGTGACCTGAACGATGGGCTGAACTTTTTCATCCGCACAGGGAGATTGGAATGAATTATCGCCTGACCAGCCTGGCTATGGCCAGCGTTCTTCTGGTGGGTTGTGCCAGTTCAAAGCCGGCGAATAGCGATCCTGCGCAGCGCAGCGATCCATTCGAAGGTTTTAACCGCACGATGTTTAACTTTAACTACAACGTGCTGGATCCGTACGTGCTTCGTCCGGTCGCTGTCGCATGGCGTGATTATGTGCCGGTCCCGGCACGTACCGGCCTGAGCAATTTCCTCGGTAACCTGGAAGAGCCAGCCAGTATGGTCAACGCCATTCTGGTCGGTAACGGACGTGATGCGGGCATTCACTTCACCCGTTTCTTCCTGAACAGCGTGCTGGGACTGGGCGGTTTCATCGACGTTGCCGGTAAAGCCAACCCGGAACTGGCGCGTGAAGAGCCGCATCGTTTCGGTACTACGCTGGGTCATTATGGCGTCGGCTACGGGCCTTATGTTGAACTGCCTGCTTACGGCAGCTTCACGGTTCGTCAGGATGGCGGTGACTATGTTGATACGCTCTATCCGATCCTCGGCTGGCTGACCTGGCCGATGTCGATTGGTAAATGGACGCTGGAAGGTATCGAGACCCGCGCTCAGTTGCTGGATTCTGATGCCATCCTGAAACAGCAGAGCGATCCGTACGCCTTTATCCGTAACGCCTACTTCCAGCGGCATGACTTCCTGGCGCGTGGCGGTAAGCTCAAGCCGGAAGACAATCCTAATGCAGCCGCGATTCAGGATGACCTGAAGGATATCGATTCGCAGTAAGCGCAGGATTCGTGAGCCAGTAAACGATCCGCAGCTACAAAAAGGGCGACTCATCAGAGTCGCCCTTTTTAATTGTACCCGCCAATCAGAACTTGTAGTTAAAGTTCGCGCCATAGAGCCAGGCCTTACCTTCAGAGGTAAAGGTATAAGGACCTTCTTTGACCGTCACTTTCTGGCCATGCATATAAGAGATGCCCAAATCGACCGAGGCATCATCGTTAAAGGCATACGATGTACCGGCACTCAGCCATAAACGATCCTGGTCCGGAATAGAGATAGAACGCTTATCAGCCGGTACCGGGCTATCATCAAACGCAATACCGGTGCGGAAAGTCCAGTTCTTGTCGTAGGAATAGGTGGTGCCCAGGGCAATGCGGTAAGCATCGCGGAAGCTTTCATCTTTATAGAAGAGCGTCTGGCCATTTGAACCCGTGGCTTTCAGCTCCTGGAACTGGCTCCAGCTGGTATACGCCATGCTGTAGTGAACCGCCCACTGCGGAGCCACTTTATGCCAGCCCGACACTTCCCACATCTCTGGCAGATTAAGGGTTAATGCACCTGGAACGGTAGTGCCATTAGTGCCAAACGGCACGCCTGATACTTCCGGGTTATTCACCGCATTCAGCCGGGATGAGAGGCTGCTCTTGTAATCGCCATCAAAGTCGACTTTCACTTCGGAACGATAGGTAAAGCCGAAGCGGTTATTTTCATCCACTTCGTACAGGATACCGGCGTTCCAGCCATATCCCCACTCATCGCCTTTCAGATGGGCAACCTGCGTATCAGCCGGAACGCCCAGTCTTGCGCCTGACTCACCGGCATAGCGTTCAATTTTGGCTTTCGCATAAACCGCATCAAAACCGACGCCAAAACTAAAATGTTCATTTAAGCGGTACGCGGTGCTGAGATTAAAATTGCCGGTTACAAGATCGGTTTTACCGCCGTAACCCCCTGCGGTGTAGCCATTATTAAACTCTGTTGCTAAGCCATAGTTTGAGGTTGCAGACGCGCCGATCCACCACTGATCGTTGATGGGCTGAACATAATGAATATTGGGGACCCACTGATTCGGGGCAATATTATTCGCATCCAGGCTGCGTCCGCTGGGACTGCGACCACTGATATTGACGTCTGGCGCAATATAAACCGCACCGATTGAAAATTCCGGACGATCCATCAACGCCATCGTCGCCGGGTTACGGCTGGCTGATGCCGCCGTATCACCCATTGCCCCTTCGCCTGAATATGCGCGACCTAAACCAATCGTAGAAAACTCATTTAACTGAAATCCAGCTGCGTAAACGTGTGAAGAGACAAGCGCCACTGCAGCCGCCACGGCTGACTTTGCAAACAGGTTTTTATGGTTCATGACCACAACCTCATGTGAATTATTATTTAACGCTATAACGTCGCGTAACAAAGGACGGCGGATTGTAGGGACTGATGTAAAACGCACATATCAGACCAGTGCGAAGAGTATAGGTCCGACCTGTGTGCATGTTGCAATATTGTTTTTAAAATATTTCAGGATTGATCGCTTAAAATTCGATCTGCATAGCAAAACTGCCCTGATTCTGAACAGCATACCGATTCCAGTTTGTTCTGGATCAATTTTTATTGTGATATTCGTCACTTAGCGCCGTGTACATAGCGCATCTATACGCGAGCAGGTAAAATCCGGGCCATAAAATCGCTCAACCCACCAGATCGCTGGTCAGGAGAATGAAATGACTGATGCCATTAAAAAATGCAGTGCAACTGAAACTGCAGCCTGCTGTTGTGTTGATGTGGGCACGGTAATGGATAATACCGATTGCACCGCCAGCTGGTCAGAGTGGTTTACTCAGCGTGCCGATGCGGAAGCCAAATTAGCGCTCCTCACTAAACGTGCACGTGAAGTTGAATCGGAACCCTGTGTGATTGAGCCGCGCTTCAGTGACGTGGATCAGGGTGTGCAGCTGGATATCGATTTTACTTTCGGCTGCCAGGCTGAAACGATGATTTTCCAGCTCGGTTTGCGTTAAGTCTCATAACGCCGCGTTAATGCGGCGTTTTGTATTTTCGTGTTTCCCTTCGCATTTTTTCCTTTCCGGTATTGGCGGCTCACCCGCTTGTGGTTAACACTGATCAGGTCAGACCTCTTCAGGCAATGATGCCACAGTCCCAGCCACAGGTGAGAACAATGAGCAAAGCGCAGCCGCTGCTGACGCGTGATGGTGAACGCATCGCAATAACCCACGGGTTACGCACCCCTTTTTTGCGCCAGGCGACCGGCTTTCATGGCATTCCCGCCATTGAGCTGGGGAGGATGGTGGTCAGCGAATTGATGGCACGCAGTGAACTGCCGGCTGAGGTGATCGAGCAACTGGTCTTTGGTCAGGTGGTGCAGATGCCAGAAGCGCCGAACATTGCGCGTGAAATTGTACTGAGCAGCGGGCTTGATGTGCACACCGATGCCTATAGCGTCAGCCGTGCCTGCGCCACCAGTTTTCAGGCTGTAGCGAATGTGGCGGAAAGTCTGCTGGCTGGCACGATTTCTGCTGGCATTGCCGGTGGTGCAGATTCCTCGTCAGTATTGCCGATTGGTGTCAGTAAAACACTGGCCCGCGCGCTGGTGGATCTCAATAAAGCCCGCAGCCTTGGGCAAAAACTGCACATCCTTAAACGTCTGCGTCCGCGCGATCTGCTGCCGGTGCCGCCCGCGGTGGCAGAGTACTCAACCGGCCTGCGCATGGGTGATACCGCCGAGCAGATGGCAAAGAGTCATGGCATCACCCGTGAGGCACAGGATGCGCTGGCGCTGCGCTCTCATCAGCATGCCGCCCGCGCCTGGCAATCCGGGGTGCTCCATCAGGAAGTCATGGCAGCCTTTGTGCCGCCGTGGAAAACCGCTATCGACCAGGACAATAACGTCCGCATGAACGCCAGAGCAGAGGATTACGCCCGCTTGCGCCCGGCGTTTGATCGTCAGCACGGCAGCGTCACGGCGGCCAACAGCACGCCACTCACCGATGGCGCGGCCGCCGTGATTCTGATGCGCGAAGGCCGCGCCCGTGAACTCGGTGTCACGCCGCTGGGCTATCTGCGCAGCTACGCGTTTACCGCGATTAGTGTACAGCAGGATATGCTGCTGGGCCCGGCGTACTCCTCCCCGCTGGCACTGGATCGCGCCGGGATCACGCTGGCCGATCTGACGCTAATCGATATGCACGAAGCGTTTGCGGCTCAGACATTAAGCAATCTGCAACTGTTTCGCGACGAGCGCTTTGCCCGTGACGTGCTGAATCGTCCTCATGCGCTGGGCGAAGTGAATGAAGAACGCTTTAACGTGCTGGGCGGTTCAATCGCCTATGGTCATCCTTTTGCCGCGACGGGCGCGCGCATGATCACCCAGACGCTGAATGAATTACGCCGTCGCGGTGGCGGATTAGGACTGGTCACGGCGTGTGCGGCGGGCGGTCTGGGTGCGGCAATGGTTCTGGAGGCCGAATAATGGAGCAGAATGCGTTTCACCTGAAGATGCGACTGGATCACGTTGGCATCATTACAATCGATGTCCCTGGCGAGAAGATGAACACCCTGAAAGCAGAATTTGCCGGGCAGATTACCGCCATCATTGCGGAGGCGCGACGCGATCCGCAGCTGGCAGGCCTGGTGCTGATTTCTGGCAAAGCGGACAACTTTATCGCGGGCGCGGACATCAGCATGATTGATCGTTGTCAGAGCGTGCAGGAGGCTGAAGCGCTGGCAAAACAGGGTCAGGAAATGATGGCCGTGCTTGATGCGCTGCCATTTCCGGTAGTGGCCGCTATCCATGGTGTCTGCCTGGGCGGCGGGCTGGAACTGGCGCTGGCCTGCGATGCGCGCATCTGCTCGCTGGATGATAAAACCCGCCTCGGATTACCGGAAGTGCAACTTGGCTTACTGCCCGGCTCCGGTGGCACCCAGCGACTGCCGCGGTTAATTGGCGTGCAGCAGGCGCTGCCGCTGATTCTGACCGGTAAAACGCTGCGGGCAAAACAGGCACGTAAGCTGGGAGTGGTCGATGACGCGGTGCCTCAGGCTATTTTGCTGGAGACGGCTATCGCACGGGTGAAAAAGGGCAAAGTCAGCGGTCGAACACTGCCGCTGCGCGATCGTCTGCTGCACGGTCCGGTTGGCCGTCAGGCACTGTTTGCACTCGCAACCCGGCAGACTGCAGCCAAAACCCAGGGTAACTACCCGGCGGCAAACCGCATTATTGAAGTGGTACGCATCGGACTGGAGCAGGGCAGCCGTGCCGGACATGATGCCGAAGCGCGCGCTTTCGGTGAACTGGCAATGACGCCAGAGTCTGTTGCCTTGCGCAGGATCTTTTTCGCGACCACGGCCATGAAGAAGGAGCGGGGTGGTGAGGCGGAACCCGTTGCGGTGAAGCGTGTCGCGATTCTCGGCGGCGGTCTGATGGGCGGTGGCATCGCCAGCGTCACCGCAATCAACGCCGGGTTGCCGGTGCGCATCAAAGATATCAGCCTGGAAGGCGTTAACCATGCGCTGAAAACCAGCTGGGAACTGCTGAGCAAAAAGGTCAAACGACGCCAGCTCACTCCGGCACAGCGTCAGCAGCAGATGGCCCGGATCACGGGCGGCATCGATTATCAGGGTTTCTCGCAGCGCGATGTGGTGATCGAAGCCGTATTCGAAGATTTAGCACTCAAGCAGCAGATGGTCAGCGAAGTGGAAGCCCACTGTCAGCCGCATACGCTGTTTGCTTCTAACACCTCTTCGCTGCCGATTGAAGAGATTGCCGCCAAAGCACAGCGTCCGGAAAACGTCATCGGGCTGCACTACTTCAGCCCGGTCGATAAAATGCCGCTGGTGGAAGTGATTCCCCATCTGAACACCTCCACCGCAACGGTGGTGACCATTGTGACGCTGGCGCGCAGCCAGGGCAAAACGCCGATAGTGGTGGCGGACAAGCCAGGCTTCTATGTTAACCGCATCCTGACGCCCTATATAAATGAAGCGATGCGTTGCCTGCTGGAGGGCGAGCCGATTGACCATATCGATCGGGCGCTGGTGAAGGCTGGTTTTCCGGTCGGTCCGATTCAGCTGCTGGATGAGGTAGGCATCGACGTCGGCAGCAAAATCAGTCCCATCCTGCATCAGGCTTATGGTGAACGCTTTGCCGCACCTGCTGCTTTTGATGCGGTGCTGAAAGATGGCCGCAAGGGACGTAAAAACAGCAAAGGCTTTTATCGCTATGACCAGCCGCGCTGGCAGCGTAAAAAGCCGGACACCTCAATTTATACGTTGCTGAACGTTACGCCGCAGGCCAGACAGAGCGAAGCTCAGATTGCGGAACGCTGCATGATGATGATGCTGAATGAGGCGGCCCGCTGCCTTGATGAGCAGGTCATCCGCTGTGCCCGCGATGGCGATATCGGTGCAGTGTTTGGTATCGGCTTTCCGCCTTTCCTGGGAGGGCCGTTCCATTATATGGACAAACTGGGTGCGGCGGAGGTGTTCAACCGATTAACCCGCCTCACGCAGCAGCATGGCGATCGCTTTACTTCCTGCGAAGCGCTGGCTGAGGCGGCCACAAAGTAGACGAAATTTTACATTTCTACTGTAAATGGAATAACCAATCCGATTCAGCATGTTAGAAAAGCGCCGCCAGAGTGTGCGGCGCAGCATGATTCTGAGAAGCGCTTATTTAATAAACAACCGGTTGACTATACTGAAGCCATTAGGGTAAAACACAGCGTTCATTCGCAGAATGAAGAGTCAGGCGCCAGGCGTCGGGCGATGTCGACAAACAACAGCGGTGCTTTATGCAAGTTTTTATCATGCGTCACGGCGATGCGGCTCTGGAAGCAGCCAGTGATTCAGTCAGGCCTTTAACCTTATGTGGCTGCAATGAATCACGCCAGATGGCCAACTGGCTCAACAGCCAGACGCCGGACATTGAGCGTGTCCTGGTGAGTCCCTATTTGCGCGCGCAGCAAACCCTCGCGACCGTGCGTGAAGCTTTTTCCCTGCCGGAAAACCAGGATGTTCTGCCGGAGTTAACGCCGGGCGGCGATCCGGAAAAGGTCGGGTGCTATCTGCAGACCCTGGCAAACGAAGGCGTGAAATCGGCGCTGGTGATCTCTCACTTACCGCTGGTGGGGTACTTAGTCTCTGAACTGTGCCCGCAGGAAGCCCCCCCTATGTTTGCCACTTCCGCTATTGCCTGCGTGGAATTCGATCCCGCGCAGCATGCCGGTAAACTCCTGTGGCAGGTCAGTCCCAAAAAGCTGGCGAAAGCGATCTGACGTCTGTGGGCCGATCCTCCGGCCCCTTTCAGGGCAACTCAGGCGGTTGCCACTCCTCAATCTCAATCAAAACCAGCAGTGCGGCATCACCGCCAAACAGCTTCGGTGCCTGGTGAAAAGCCATCACCCACGGGTGCTGAGCCAGCCACAGCGGCGTCTGCTGCTTCAGGATATGCTTTCCATGACCGGTCATGACGCTGGCGCAGAACAGATGTTCACGGCGGCAGGCGGCGATCAGTGCGCCCAGTTCCTGCTTGGCCTGCTGCTGCGTTAAGCCATGCAGATCGAGGAAAATCTCCGGCGTATAGTCGCCACGACGTAGTTTTTTCAGCTCAAAGTGGCTGACATCGGCGCGCACATAACGGGTGGCCCCTTCGGTGGAGAGCAGCGGCTGAAACTCATCCGAAAAGTAATGGCTGTTGTCCGCCTGCTCTGAAAGCAGACGTTTTACCGGCAATTCGCGGGTTTTAACCGGTAACTTATGCACGAAAGTATCTTGTTTCAACTGACGCGTGCCAGTCATTAACTGTCGGAACAGCGCCTGGTCATCCGGGCTTAAGGGTGTTTTTTTACTCATGACGGGTCAGTTATCTAAGAAAAGTCTGCTACACAGCATAGGCGATACCTTACCGATTAATGTCATTAAATGTCAGCTTTTTCACCTTGCTGCGCTGAATTCTCCCCGGCTTCATGGCACACTACTGGCCGATTTAGCAAAAGGCCTGCGGAGGGCTACGTGGACAAAATTTTCGTCGATGAGGCAGTGAACGAACTGCACACCATTCAGGACATGCTGCGCTGGGCGGTAAGCCGCTTTTCCGCTGCCGGAATCTGGTACGGACATGGCACAGACAATCCCTGGGACGAAGCCGTTCAACTGGTCCTGCCGTCACTCTGGCTGCCGCTGGATATTCCTGAAGATATGCGCAGTGCGCGTCTCACCGCCAGCGAACGTCTTCTGATCGTTGAGCGTGTCATCCGTCGTGTTAACGAGCGTATTCCTGTCGCCTATCTGACCAATAAAGCCTGGTTCTGCGGGCACGAATTCTTTGTCGATGAGCGCGTGCTGGTGCCGCGTTCACCGATTGGCGAGCTGATTGAGAACCGCTTTGCTGGTCTGGTCAGCACACCGCCTCGTCATATTCTGGATATGTGTACCGGCAGCGGCTGTATCGCGATTGCCTGCGCCTATGCTTTCCCGGAAGCCGAAGTGGACGCCGTGGATATCTCCACTGGCGCGCTGGTGGTAGCCGAACAGAACATTGAAGAACATGGACTCATCCACCAGGTGACGCCGATTCGTGCTGACTTGTTCCGCGAACTGCCACAGCTGAAATATGATCTGATCGTCACCAATCCGCCGTACGTTGATGCGGAAGATATGGACGATCTGCCTAACGAATATCGCCACGAACCGGAGCTTGGTCTGGCGGCTGGCAGCGACGGCCTGAAGCTGGTGCGCCGCATTCTGGCCTGCGCGCCCGACTATCTTAGCGAGCAGGGCGTACTGGTCTGCGAAGTAGGCAACAGCATGGTGCACATGATCGAGCAGTATCCCGATGTGCCCTTTACCTGGCTGGAATTCGACAACGGCGGTGACGGCGTCTTTATGCTGACGCGCCAGCAGATTGTCGATGCACAACACCATTTCTCTTTTTACAAAGACTAAAAGTGGGGCGAAGCCTCGCCCGCCGAACTCTGACAAGGAAACAGCATGGCCGGAAACAGCATCGGGCAATTTTTTCGAGTAACGACTTTTGGCGAGTCCCACGGTCTGGCACTGGGCTGTATCGTTGACGGTGTGCCGCCAGGTATCCCGCTGACTGAAGCAGATATTCAGCATGACCTCGATCGCCGCCGTCCTGGCACGTCGCGCTATACCACGCAGCGCCGCGAGCCGGATCAGGTAAAAATTTTGTCCGGTGTCTTTGAGGGTGTGACCACCGGCACCTCGATCGGCCTGCTGATTGAGAACACCGATCAGCGCTCGCAGGATTACGGTGCCATCAAAGATCTCTTCCGACCGGGCCATGCTGATTACACTTACGAGCAAAAATATGGTCAGCGCGACTATCGTGGCGGCGGTCGCTCATCGGCGCGTGAAACCGCAATGCGCGTGGCAGCTGGTGCAATTGCCAAGAAATATCTGCAGATGAAACACGGTGTCGTAGTACGTGGCTATCTGTCGCAGATTGGTGATGTCGCCTGTGAGCTGAAAGACTGGAACATCGTGGAGCAGAACCCGTTCTTCTGCCCGGATGCCGATAAGCTTGAGGCGCTGGATGAACTGATGCGCGGCCTGAAAAAAGAGGGCGACTCCATCGGTGCCAAAGTTACGGTTATGGCAGACAACGTGCCGCCAGGCCTGGGCGAGCCGGTCTTTGACCGACTGGACGCCGATCTGGCGCACGCGCTGATGAGTATCAATGCGGTGAAAGGCGTTGAAATTGGCGACGGCTTTGCGGTGGTTAACCAGCGCGGCAGTCAGCATCGCGACGAGATCCGCCACGACGGTTTTCAGAGCAACCACGCCGGCGGCATTCTGGGCGGCATCAGCAGCGGGCAGACCATCAGTGCCAATCTGGCGATGAAACCAACCTCCAGCATCACCGTGCCAGGTAAAACCATTACCCGCGACGGCGAAGAGGTGGAGATGATCACCAAAGGCCGCCACGATCCCTGCGTCGGAATCCGCGCTGTGCCGATCGCCGAGGCGATGATGGCGATCGTCCTGATGGATCATCTGCTGCGCCAGCGGGCGCAGAATGGTGACGTCAACAGCTCTGTACCGCGCTGGTGATGGCATGAAGGCTATTCTGCTTACGCTGAGTGCGCTGCTGATCAGCGCCTCCAGCCTGGCCGCAACGCCGTGGCAACAGATCCAGCAGCCGATCAGCGGCGCACCGCAGTCAATTGGTGGCTTTGCCAACGGCTGTATTGTCGGCGCGCAGGCACTGCCGCTGAATTCACCGCACTATCAGGTGATGCGTCAGGATCAGCGGCGCTTCTTTGGCCATCCCGATCTGATTCAGTTTATTCAGCGGCTCAGCACCCAGGTGCATAATCTGCAACTGGGCAACGTGCTGATTGGCGACATGGGCATGGCGGCAGGCGGGCGCTTCAGCAGCGGTCACGCCAGTCACCAGACCGGGCTGGATGTCGATATCTGGCTGCAACTGCCAAAAACACGCTGGAGCGCGCAGCAGCTGCTGAAGCCGCAGCCGCTGGATCTGGTCGGGCCGGGTGATAAGAATGTCATTGCGCGTCACTGGCAGCCGGAAATCGACAGTCTGATTAAACTGGCCGCAAAAGATGACGATGTTACGCGTATCTTCGTCAATCCGGCGATTAAAAAGCAGCTCTGTGCGGATGCGGGTAACGATCGCGACTGGCTGCGGAAAGTGCGCCCGTGGTTCGCGCATCGTGCCCACATGCATGTGCGACTGCGCTGCCCGGCGGGCAGTATCGGCTGTGAAGATCAGCCGGCACCGCCGGCTGGCGATGGTTGTGGCGCAGAGCTGCAAAGCTGGTTCCTGCCGAAACAGCCGGGTCCTGGCGCACCGGTGAAACGTGAGCCACCGCCGTTACCGCCTGCCTGTCAGGCTCTGCTGGATAAACATCTACTGTAAGGGATTCCATGGAGTGGTTTGTGGTCAGCCCTCTGCTGGTCGGGCTGCTGTTTTTAATCGCCATGCTCGCCGGTTTTATTGACTCCATCGCCGGTGGCGGGGGGCTACTGACAGTACCTTCACTGCTGGCGGCGGGCCTCTCGCCGGCGCAGGCGCTGGCAACCAATAAACTGCAATCGGTCGGCGGCTCGTTTTCAGCCAGCCTTTACTTTGTCCGACGTGGTGCGGTCAATCTCAATGAGCAGTGGCTGAATATCGCCATGACGCTGCTGGGGTCCATTCTGGGCGCGATACTGATTCAGCGACTGCAGGCTGATTTTCTGCGCCAGATGCTGCCGCTGTTTTTGATCGCAATTGGCCTGTGGTTCCTGCTGATGCCAACGCTGGGCGAAGTCGATCAGGCACGCCGCCTGCATGGCCTGCCTTATGCGCTGGTGGGTGGCGGGGCAGTGGGATTTTATGACGGATTTTTCGGGCCGGGCGCAGGCTCGTTTTATGCGCTGGCTTTCGTTACCCTCTGCGGCTATAACCTGGCCAAAGCGACCGCGCATGCCAAGGTGCTCAACTTCACCTCAAACATGGGCAGCCTGCTGTTCTTTATGTTCGGCGGCAAAGTGGTGTGGGGGACCGGTCTGATTATGATGCTCGGTGCCTTCTGTGGCGCGCGTCTGGGCGCGCGGCTGGTGCTGAGCCGCGGACAGAAACTGATCCGCCCGATGGTGGTGATTGTTTCTGCCGTCATGAGCATTAAATTACTGTGGGACAGCCACGGCAGCGCCGTTCTGGCCTGGCTGGCCACGCTGCATTCGTAACCTGAAACGCGATACCGTTATGAACCTGACCCATCATTATGAACAGCTGGTCACGCTGTTTGATCGCTGCTTCAGCGATGAATTTCAGACCCGCCTGATTAAAGGCGACGATGAACCCATCTATCTTCCTGCTGATGCAGAGTCGCCGTGGAACCGCGTGGTCTTTGCCCACGGCTTTTACGCCAGCGCCCTGCATGAGATCTCTCACTGGTGCATTGCCGGTGAAGCACGCCGCAAACTGGTCGATTTTGGCTACTGGTACTGCCCGGATGGCCGCGATGCGCTGACCCAAAGTCAGTTTGAAGCGGTTGAAGTGAAGCCGCAGGCACTGGAGTGGATGTTTTGTATGGCGGCAGGCTTTCCCTTCAACGTGAGTTGTGACAATCTCGACGGAGATTGTGAGCCGGATCGCATTGCGTTCCAGCGTAAAGTGCATGCTCAGGTCATGAGCTATCTGACGTCGGGCATTCCCGACCGTCCTGCGCGTTTTATTACCGCTCTGGCGGAATTTTATGGCAGGCCTTCACTCACCGCGTCGCAGTTTCCCTGGCCGGACGATCTGTGATGCAGGAAGGCATTATTAATAGAGGAATTGAGATGATCGCAGAATTTGAAGCGCGTATTCTGGCCCTGATTGACGACATGGTCGAGCATGCCAGTGACGATGAGCTGTTCGCCAGCGGTTATCTGCGCGGGCATCTGACACTGGCTGTGGCCGAAGTAGAGCAACTGGGCGAACATACGCCAGAAGCACTGCAGATTCAGGTCTCCCGCAGTCTGCAAAATGCTATTGCTGCCGGAGAACTCTCACCGCGCGACCAGGCATTAGTGGTCGGAATGTGGGACAACCTGTTTGTTCAGGCACGCCAGCTCTCCGCATAACGCTGCAGGGCGGCGTGCCGCCCTCCGCATCGGCTAAACTGCTTTTCCCTTCAGTAATTTCCTTACCCAGTAACGATTCGGATTAAGCGCTGCCAGTGTACTCGCGTCCAGCGGCTGCGGTTCGCCCGTCAGTTGGGCTGCCAGCACTTCGGCTGCCAGCGGCGCACTGCACAGGCCGCGCGATCCCAGTGCACCAAACAGATACAGGCCCGCCAGATCGGGCGCATCAGCGATATCGTGACTTGCGGCCAGCTGAGCCGGTAAATCAGCGTACTGCATAAGCGTGGCGTCATAATCCGGCACGCCGCCCACCATCGGCAGATGATCCCGCGTGGCGCAGCGCACACCCATTCTCGCCTCGCCGTCACTGACATCCACGCTCTCTGCCCAGCGACGGTCAGGCAGGCAATCCAGCAGTCGGCTGCGGTTCTCCTGCTGATCCTCTTCCCGGTAATCCGTTGCGGTTTCGCCACGATGATAGCTGGCACCGATACAGTGGGTGCCAAACTGCGGGCTGACGGGTGTCAGGTAGCCGTCGTAACAGAGCACGGTCTGCAGCGCGTCGAGGCCCGGGGTTGACGGAACATGGCTCACCTGACCGGCCACCGGATAGGTCGGCAGCGGGGCGCTCTGCGCAACGTCGGCAATCGCATGGCCGTTAGCCAGCACCACCGTCGGATGACGGACCACCGGGCGATCGCTGAACGTCAGCGTCCAGTGATCATCATCCCGTGAAAGACCGCTTATCCGGTGCAGCCAGTGAATGCGTAAGCCCTGGGTTTCGCCATAAGCCAGCATTGCGGTGGTCAGTTCGGCCGGTGAGAGCCAGCCACCTTCAGGATAGAAAATGCCGCTACAGCCATGGTCAACATTCGCCAGTTTCTCCGCCTCTGCGACATCCACGCCACGAGCGATAGAGTCAGGCAAGCCCATCGCCAGCATCTGATCAATCTTCTTACGGCTTTTCTCATCCCAGCCCAGTTGAAGCACGCCGCTCCAGTGATGCTCATAGTTGACGGTTAACTGATCGTAGAGCCGTCGGGCGAAGCTGAAGGCCGCCGGGAAAAAGGTGGCGAGCGCCGGGTCGTGCTGGTTGAGCAGCGGATAGAGCGCGCCCTGACGATTACCGGACGCGCCCAGCGCGGGTGCTTCGTCGGCGCAGTAAAGCGTGACCCGCCAGCCGCGACGCAGCAGCGCCAGCGCTAAGGTGGCACTGGCGACGCCGCCGCCAATCAGGGCAACATCACGCTGCTCCGCAGATTGACGATGATACCAGGGCTGCGGGCTGGGTAACGGAGGCGCATCCTGCAATGGTCCGCACAGCATTTCGCGCTTCGGTCCAAATCCCTTGCGGCGGATGACGGTAAAGCCTGCCTCCTGCAGACCCCGCCGCACGATGCCTGCGGCGGTAAAGGTTGCGAAGGTCCCTTGTGGACGCGCCAGCTTTGCCATCATGCCGAACAGCGCTGGCGTCCACATATCCGGGTTCTTCGACGGCGCGAAACCATCCAGGAACCAGGCATCCACCTGACGATGCAGGCTCTCATCCAGCTCTCCCATCAGCTGGTTAATATCGCCCAGCCACAGGTCGAGCGTGATGCGTCCGCCGTCAAACAGCAGGCGCTGACAGCCGGGCAGGGCCGCAGGCCACTGCGCCTGTAGTGCCTCCGCCCAGTGAGCCAGTTCCGGCCAGTGCTGCTGCGCAGCAGCCAGGTCTTCATGGGTTAACGGAAACTTCTCAAAGCTGATGAAGTGCAGACGTTTTAACGTGGCATCGGGCTGTTCGCGCTGAAACGCATCGAACGCCTGCCACAGCGTCAGAAAGTTGAGGCCGGTGCCAAATCCGCTTTCCGCCACGATCAGCAAATCGCGCGGATGCTCTGCAAAACGCGCGGGAAAACCGTTGCCGCCAAGGAAGACATAGCGTGTCTCTTCCAGACCATTGTCATTAGAGAAATAGACGTCACCAAACGCTCGGGAAACAGGTGTACCCTGTTCATTCCAGTTCAGCTGTGCATGTTCAACCGGAGTTAATTTCACGGTAAAGGCTCGTTTTTCAGGCAGTGGCGCGATTCTAGCGACCCACGTGACATGACGCAAATTTACAAAAGGAAATAGCTGATCGGACTTGTTCGGCGTACAAGTGTACGCTAGAGTGCAAGCCAATTAAGAAGAAGTGGATGAGGAAGATTGAATGAAACGTGCTGTGATTACTGGCTTAGGGATCGTTTCCAGTATTGGTAATAACCAGCAAGAGGTGCTGTCATCTCTGCGTGAAGGACGCTCTGGCATCACCTTTTCTGAAGAGATGAAAGATTCCGGCATGCGTAGTCACGTCTGGGGTAACGTTAAATTAGATACCTCCGGCCTCATCGATCGCAAAGTTGTGCGTTTTATGAGTGATGCGTCCATCTATGCTTATCTTTCCATGGAAGAAGCGATTAAAGATTCCGGCCTTACCACTGAAATGTATCAGAGCAACCCACGCGTGGGTCTGATTGCTGGTTCAGGCGGCGGTTCTCCTCGCTTCCAGGTGTTTGGTGCGGATGCTATGCGCAGCCCACGTGGCCTGAAAGCGGTTGGCCCCTATGTGGTCACCAAAGCGATGGCCTCTGGCGTTTCTGCCTGCCTCGCCACGCCATTCAAAATTCATGGCGTAAACTACTCGATTAGCTCCGCCTGTGCCACCTCTGCGCACTGTATCGGTAATGCCGTTGAGCAGATTCAGCTCGGCAAACAGGATATCGTTTTTGCGGGCGGCGGCGAAGAGCTGTGCTGGGAAATGGCCTGTGAGTTCGACGCCATGGGCGCGCTCTCTACCCGTTACAACGACACGCCTGAGAAAGCGTCACGTACTTATGACAATGAGCGCGACGGCTTTGTTATTGCCGGTGGCGGTGGCATGGTGGTGGTTGAAGAGCTGGAGCATGCGCTGGCACGTGGTGCGCACATCTATGCCGAAATCGTTGGTTACGGCGCGACGTCAGACGGTGCAGATATGGTTGCCCCATCAGGTGAAGGCGCAGTGCGCTGCATGAAGATGGCGATGAACGGTGTCGATACGCCAATCGACTATCTGAACAGCCACGGAACCTCTACTCCGGTAGGTGATGTGAAAGAGCTGGGTGCGATTCGTGAAGTGTTTGGCGATAACACGCCATACATTTCTGCGACCAAAGCGATGACCGGCCACTCGCTGGGTGCCGCTGGCGTGCAGGAAGCGATTTACTCGCTGCTGATGCTGGAGCATGGTTTTATTGCGCCAAGCATCAACATTACCTCCCTGGACGCGGCAGCAACCGGTATGAACATCGTCACAGCGCCGATGGAAAAAGAGCTGACCACCGTGATGTCTAACAGCTTTGGTTTCGGCGGCACCAACGCCACCCTGACCCTGCGTAAATATCAGGCGTAATCATTACGTCAGTACGCTGAAGGGCCGGCTTGCCGGCCCTTTTTGTTTTTCAGCCCCTCTGCGTGACCTCGTTTACCCCTCGGTACTAAGCCTTCCGCTGCAGCAGCCGCAGCAACTTATCGCATCCTGCCACAATCTCGTCAGGCGCCAGCGCGGCAAAGCCCAGCAGCCAGCCTTGCTGAGGCGCAGGTCCTGCATAGAGCGGGCTGAGACGTGGTAATAGCAGACCTTCTTGTGCCGCCAGCGCGGTTAAGCGTGCTTCGTCCTTCTGCAATTTCACCGTCAGCTGTAATCCGCCGCCGCTGGCTAACGGCGTGAGCCATGGCGAGAGCCGCTGCTCGATCTGCTCAAGTAAGCGATCGCGACGACTGCGATAGAGCTGACGCATCAGCCGCAGATGGCTGGCGAAATGTCCCTGCTGCAGGAAGGCGGCGGTGACAGCCTGTGGCAGCAGGGCGCTGTGCCCATCGAGCACGCTGCGTGCCTGACCCATGGGTGTAATCAGCGCGGGCGGCACCACCATCCAGGCCAGACGCAGAGAGGGAAACAGCGACTTTGAGAAGGTGCCCAGCGTGATCACCCGCTGATGGCGATCCAGTCCCTGAAGCGCAGGAACAGGCCGTTCGTCGTAATGAAACTCACTGTCGTAGTCATCTTCGATTAACCAGCACTGGTTTCGCTGCGCCCAGTCGATCCATGCCAGACGCCGCGGCAGGCTGAGCGTGATGCCGGTAGGGTAATGATGCGATGGCGTCAGATACATCAGCTTTGCACTGCCGCTGGCGGGCAGGGCACCTTCGGTATCAACCGCAATCCCGCGCACCTGTGCACCTGCGGCCATAAAGGCATTGCGTGCTCCGGGATAGCCTGGCTCCTCCATCCATACCTCATCACCAGGATCGACGAACATCATCGCGAGCAACTGCAGCGCCTGTTGTGAACTGGTCAGAATGATGACCTGCTCCGGCTGGCACGTTACGCCGCGTGAGAGCGCCAGATAATCAGCGAGTGCGCTGCGTAACGGCATATAGCCGCAGGGATCGCCGTATCCCATTGCCGCGCTGCCCATTGAACGCTGCACGCTGTTGCTCAGGCGCCGCCAGGTGTCGTGGGGAAAAGCGCGTAATTCCGGTGAGCCGGCGGCGAATGCGTGTGGAAACGGGGGATCCTGGCAGCCGCCGGTTGCCAGTACCTGCTGGCCCCGCGCCGAAAAACGGGCGGGCTGAGGCCGTACCGGTGCGGATAGGGGGCTGGCGGGGATGATGATAGCCACAAAGGTGCCGCGACCGGTTTCGCGACGCAGGTAGCCCTCACTTTCCAGCTGTCCGTAGGCGGCTTCCACCGTCACACGAGACACCTGCAGATCCTGCGCCAGCTGCCGGCTGGAGGGTAACTGCTGACCGGCGTGCAAATGGTGACGGTTGATCGCCAGCCGCAGGGTAGAGCAGAGCCGCTCACGCACGCCGCCACTGGCCTGGTGCTGGAAAAGTTGTAACAGTGGTGAAGGCATATGGGTCTTAACCGTGCTGGATAATGGGTATCAGTAAGCAGTCCACTTTGCCGTAAACTGCGACTTCACCACAACAGGAGAATCGCTATGTCATCGGTTTTACAGATTCCGGCCGCCACGCCGCAGCAAAGCCTCGATTATCTGCAGGCAAAACTCGCTTATTACACCGACGCCTGGGATCTGGCAGACGACCTGGCCCGTCAGGCACCAGAAATAGTGGTGATCGATGCCCGTGCGCCGGAGGCTTATCGTGCCGGTCATATCTGCGGCGCAATAAACTTTCCGCATCGCGGAATGGATGCCAGTACAACGGCGCGACTCGATCGCAGTAAAGTGTTTATCACCTATTGTGACGGTATTGGCTGTAACGGCTCGACGAAAGCGGCCTGGAAACTGGCATCGCTGGGATTTCAGGTGAAGGAGTTAATTGGCGGGCTGGATTTCTGGAAACGTGACGGTCATCCGCTGACCTGGGGTGAAGCAGCGGGGGAATGGCCTCCCGCCGCGCCCATAGCATCCTGCGGTTGCTGACTCAGAGTACCAGCCAGAGTAAAAGGGTGATGACCACCAGTGCGACAAAGAATCCCAGCAGGGGACGCTGCGCCAGCGGTTGTATCGCGGGCGGCAGCGATGCAACAAAGGGTGACCAGATCGGCTGAGGTTTAATATCGCTGGGTGCCAGCGGCTGCTCGAAAAGTTTTTCTGCCCGGTCAGCGCGACGGCTGAACAGGAAGTTCAGCAGATCCTGCGTCTGTGCCGTGGTCAGAACCATCTGCGGCGTCGCCTGAAAACGCTGCTGGCTGTAATCCTCCAGTTGCTGCCGTTCCTGCTGATCGAGCGGCTGCTTCAGGGACGCTTCCAGCAATTGCAGCGTCGGTGCACTGTGCTGACTCAGCGTCTGGCGCACCTGCAGATACTGTGTCAGCAGCGGGAAGTGGCGTGAAGGGATCGGGTCGCCGCTGGTCAGATTCACCAGTTTCAGCGCCGCCGACCACAGCTTACCGGTGGATTCGCCGGTTGCAGCGGCCAGGCGCACCACCTGCTGATTCAGGGTATGGTGCTCGGCAGGCAGCAGCGTGCGATCGCTGACGCGGATCTGCTGCGGCTGGGGAATCGTCATCTGTCCATTCTGCAGCATGGTCAGCACCTGGCGCAGCTGATCATGGCTTAGCGCGCTCAGGACGGTCTGACCAAACTGCTGACGGATAAAATCGCTGACGGCCTGGCGGTTATTACCTTTCGGCAGCAACTCAGTGAGCTGAGTCATCAGCTGGCGGGTGCCATGGCCGTTTTGCGCCTGCGTCAGGCGACTATTCAGATACTGTTCTGCAGCCGGAAAATGACGCGACTGTAACTCGGCTTCACTCTTTACACCCACTTCATGACGGACGCCCGCCCAGAGTTCAGGCGCTTTAAGATTGCTGAGCGATAAGATACGCACGATCAGGCGCTCTAACGTCGTGCGCTGGGCAGGGGAGAGAGGTTGTTCGCCCGCCACAGAACCGTGACGGTGCAAGCCGGTTTGCGGATTGACAGATGAACGATCGACCGGCGCACCGGGGCCGCTGAGAGGTTGCATGGCGGATTCCTTGGGAAAACAGAACAGCGTGGGGTGCGCCGGAAAACGAATAGGCCATGATAGCAAAAGCCCTCGTGAAATCCCACGGGGGACTCGCGTTTCGGCGCGAGATTTACGCTTCAGTTGTGAACCTCAGCCGCCTTTATTTACCACTACTTTCAGCTGCATCTTTACTCACCGCAGCCATCCTCCGTAATCCGCAGCGGGTGCGATTCAGGATGGTGGCTGAGTTACCGGTTTATGCCGGGTTAAAGGTGTACGCAGCCGCTGCGCCAGTATCACACCGCCCAGCGTCAGACCCCCGCCAATCCAGTGGTAACTGTGCAGTTGCTCATGCAGAAACAGTACGGCGATCAGTGCGGTAAACAACGGCGTCAGATTCATAAAGATGCTGGTGGTGCTGGCCCCCAGGCGCTGCACGCCGTGGATCCATAAGAAGGGCGCGATGATGGAGGCGAACAGCCCGGCAAACGCCACCAGTGGCAGGTTTTGCCAGTTAAGCGACACGTCTGGTGCCAGTAAAAAGCCGGGCAGCAACAGCAGTACGCCGAATACGATCTGCACATAGAGACTCTGCCAGATTGGCAGTGGCAGCGCCCAGCGTTTAGTCAGGACGCCATACAGCGCATAGGAAGTGGAAGCGGCCAGCATCATCAGTTCACCGTTGCCCATGCCGTGATTCAGCAGTTGCATCACGTCACCCTCACTGACCAGCCACACCAGCCCGCAAAAAGAGATGATACTGCCGAGCAGGATACCGAGCGTTGGCGCAATTCGCAGGATAACCACACTCAGCAGTACGGTGAGTAGCGGGATCAGCGCGCCGATAATGCCCATAAAGAGCGCGCTGACGCTGTGTGCAGCATAATAGGCGAGGCTTTGATAGAGCACCATGCCGAGCAGCCCAAGGATCGCCAGCCGCCAGAGGTGCGGTTTGATTGTCTGACGCGTGCGCCACACGCCAGGCAGCACAAAGGCGGTCAGCACCAGCAGCGCCAGCAACCAGCGATAGAATGAGATCGCTGCCGGATCGATCGCACTGGCCGACAGTTTGCTGACAATTGAGTTGATCGACCAGATCATCACCGCAAAGAGTGGGTAAAGGAAAAACATGCTGACTCTCCATACATCATTACACGTTATTAATGAGGCGCAGTGTACGCTTGTCCGGATTTATCCAGATAGTTAATATCGGACAAAATGAGCGAATGAGCGGACAGAATGAGCCTGAAAGTGACCTACCAGCCGCCGGTGAATGCGCCGCAGTTACGCTACTTTATGCGCGATGAACAGGCCAATGCCCGCACCGAATATCTGCCACATTCACATGCCTGGGGCCAGCTGATCATGG
Source organism: Pantoea sp. QMID4 (assembly GCF_030270445.1). NCBI lineage: Bacteria > Pseudomonadati > Pseudomonadota > Gammaproteobacteria > Enterobacterales > Erwiniaceae > Pantoea > Pantoea sp. QMID4. The sequence continues at coordinate 289,558 of NZ_BSXL01000001.1, forward strand.
TGAAAAGCCACGTTCTGGAGATGCAGGTCGAGGGCGAGCGCTTGCTGACGCCGGCCGACATTCCGGTCTGGATCCCGCCAGGTCAGCTGCACAGTAGCTATAACCATCGTCAGGCGCAGTTCCGCACTTTTAATCTGGCGGCATCGCTCTGCGCCGATTTACCCCGGCGCGCCTGTCTGATGCTGGTGGATCCCATTGCACATGCCATCATGGACGATTTCGCTGAGCAGCAAATTGAGCAACCCGCTACGGATGCGCAGTGGCGGCTGTGCGAGGTGCTGCGCGATCGTCTGAAGCTGGCGCAGGTGCAGGAGAGTTATCTGCCGACTTCAGATGATAAATTTCTGGCACCGGTGTTACATGCGCTGGAAGCGCACCCTGGCGATAACACCACGCTGGCGGGCTGGGCAGCGCGGGTCTTTACGACCGAACGGACGCTGGCGCGGCGCTGCCAGCAGCATCTGCATATGACATTTGGTGAGTGGCGGCAGCGCCTGCGGTTTCTGCGTGCCATCGTGCTGCTGGAGCAGGGAGAAAGTGTGCAGAGTATCGCCCATGAGCTGGGTTACAGTTCCGCCTCGGCGCTGATTGTAATGTTCCAGCAACAGGCAGGCACCACGCCCGATCGCTACCGTGCGCGGTTAGGTTAACGCGTCGCTTTGTGCCAGAATAATTGCCTCACATGTAACACACAGGAAAGCCGTGGTGAAAATTCTGGTCGATGAAAATATGCCTTATGCCCGTGAGTTATTCAGCCGCACCGGCGACGTGGTCGCGGTGCCAGGGCGTCCGCTGCCGGTGGCTGAACTGGCCGATGCCGATGGCCTGATGGTGCGCTCTGTCACCCAGGTGAATGAATCGCTGCTGGCTGGAAAGCCGGTGAAATTTGTCGGCAGCGCGACGGCGGGCACCGATCATATCGATGAGAACTGGCTGCAGCAGGCGGGCATTACGTTCTCTGCTGCCCCCGGCTGTAACGCCATCGCGGTGGTGGAATATGTTTTCTCTGCGCTGCTGCTGCTGGCGGAGCGCGATGGTTTTGAGCTGCGTGACCGCACAGTCGGCATTGTCGGTGTCGGTAACGTTGGCGGGCGGCTGCAGAAGCGGCTGGAAGCCTGGGGCATTAAAACCCTGCTGTGCGATCCGCCACGCGCCGATCGCGGTGACGAAGGCGATTTTCTGTCACTGGAGGCGGTGACAGAGCAGGCAGACATTCTGACCTTCCACACGCCGCTGTTTAAAGATGGCCCCTACAAAAGCTGGCATCTGGCGGATGTAGCGCTGCTGATGGCGCTGAAGCCCAACACCATTCTGATCAACGCCTGTCGCGGCCCGGTCGTGGACAACGGCGCGCTGCTGGAGGTGATGAACATGCGCCATGACCTCAGCGTGGTGCTGGACGTCTGGGAGCCGGAGCCGGATCTCTCGCTGGCGCTGCTGGATAAGGTCGACATCGCCACGCCGCACATTGCGGGCTACACGCTGGAAGGCAAAGCACGTGGCACCACGCAGGTCTTTGAAGCCTGGTGCGACTTTATCGGTCAGCCGCAGCAGGTGCCGCTTAGTACCTTACTGCCGGAGCCGGAATTCAGTGAAATCACCCTGAATGGTCCCCTGGATCAGCCAACACTGAAACGCCTGGTGCATCTGGTGTATGATGTGCGCCGCGATGATGCCCCGCTACGTAAAGTGGCGGCGAAACCCGGCGAGTTTGATCGCCTGCGCAAGCAGTATCTGGAGCGCCGCGAGTGGTTTTCGCTGCAGGTCAACTGTGATGACGCCTCAACGGCTGAGATGCTGAACCAGCTGGGCTTTAACGCAATCTACTTCCCGAAGTAACGGGCGCTGCAGGCATGGGACCGTTTTCTGCACTGAATCAGTCGGTGACCAGAAAACGCGCATAATCCATGCCTGCCAGTGTGGCGGCAGGTTTCGGGGGGGATAAATCTGAATCCCTGGGCGGTGAATATCACCGCCTTCTGTTTTTATGTCATTGTCTGGAGTAAACCAACATGTCTGACGGCTGGAATATTGCGCTACTGGGCGCAACAGGCGCAGTAGGGAACGCTGTACTGGAACTGCTGGCGGAACGCCAGTTCCCGGTTGGTGAATTGTATTTGCTGGCCAGCGAAAACAGCGCGGGCGAAATCAAGCGTTACGAGGGCCGCTCGGTGCGGGTCGACAACGCAGAGACGTTCGACTGGTCACAGGCGCAGCTGGCCTTTTTCGTGGCAGGCCGTGATGCCTCGGCACGTTTTGCCGATGAAGCGGCCAACGCGGGTTGTCTGGTGATCGACAGCAGCGAGCTGTTTGCGCTGGAACCTGATGTGCCGCTGGTGGTGCCGGATGTGAACCCGCAGGTACTGGCCGATTATCGTAATCGCAACATCATCAGCGTGGCGGACAACCTGGTGAGCCAGCTGCTGACCGCGATAAAACCGCTGGTCGATGCGGCCGGTCTGAGTCGTTTACAGGTCACTAACCTGATCTCGGTCTCCAGCTACGGCAAAGTGGCGGTGGATGCGCTGGCCGGAGAAAGTGCCCGTCTGCTGAATGGTATCCCGGCCGATGAACACCATTTTGGTCGTCAGCTGGCGTTTAACCTGATGCCCCAGCAGGCCGATGCAGAAGGCAGCGTGGAAAGCGAACGTCGTCTGATTGATCAGGTGCGTAAGGTATTGCAGGACGAAGGCTTACCGATTGCGGTCAGCAGCGTACAGGCTCCGGTGTTCTACGGTAATGCGCAGATTGTACATATCGAAAACCTGCGCCCGCTCTCTGCGGAAGAAGCGCGGGCCGAGCTGGCGCTGGCGTCCGATATTCGTCTGAGCGAAGAGGATGACGTGCCGACGCCGGTGACGGATGCGTCTGGCAACGGCGAACTGAGCATCGGTTCTGTGCGTAACGACTACGGTATTCCGGAGCTGCTGCAGTTCTGGTCAGTGGCGGACAACATTCGTTTTGGCGGCGCGCTGATGGCGGTGAAAACCGCTGAGAAACTGGTTCAGGAGTATCTGTAAGCATGTCCGATGGTCAGACGCAAAAACTGGCGCTCGGCATCGAGTATGACGGCAGTCGTTACTACGGCTGGCAGCGCCAGAATGAAGTCCGCAGCGTACAGGAGAAGGTAGAGCGCGCGCTGTCGAAAGTCGCCGATCATCCGGTCAGCATTTTTTGTGCTGGCCGCACCGATGCGGGCGTGCACGGCACGGGGCAGGTGGTTCATTTCGAGACCACGTCGCAGCGACCTGATGGCGCCTGGACGCTGGGCGTGAATGCCAATCTGCCGCCAGATATTGCAGTGCGCTGGGTGAAAGCGGTGCCGGATGAATTCCATGCCCGCTTCAGCGCCACGGCCCGACGCTATCGCTACCTGATCTACAATCAGCGTCTGCGTCCGGCAGTGCTGGCACAGGGCGTGACACACTTTTATCATCCACTGGATGCAGAGAAGATGCAGCGCGCCGGGCAATGTCTGTTAGGCGAGAATGATTTCACCTCATTCCGCGCGGTGCAGTGCCAGTCACGTACACCCTGGCGCAACGTGATTCACCTCAGCGTAACGCGTCAGGGTCCCTACGTGATTGTGGATATCAAAGCCAACGCTTTTGTGCATCACATGGTGCGCAATATCGTGGGCAGCCTGATGGAGATAGGCTGCGGCAATAAGCCGGAGTCATGGATGACAACGCTGCTGGCGGCGAAGGATCGGACGTTAGCCGCAGCCACAGCCCGGGCAGAGGGGTTGTATCTGGTGGCGGTGGATTACCCATCCCACTTTGCGTTACCACAGCCGTTGATGGGACCGTTGTTCCTCACGGATTAATTCACTTTCAGGACTTAAAAGGGCGCGCTATGGAGTTTCTCCATTTTCTGGTCGATTTTATTCTGCACATCGATGTGCATCTGGCCGAGCTGGTTGCACAGTACGGTATCTGGATTTACGCTATTTTGTTCCTGATTCTGTTCTGCGAAACCGGGCTGGTTGTGACGCCATTCCTGCCAGGCGATTCGCTGCTATTTGTGGCGGGTGCACTGGCTGCACTGCCGGGTAACGATCTCAATGTGCATGTGATGGTGGCACTGTTAGTGGTAGCCGCGGTGCTGGGCGATGCAGTGAACTACACCATTGGTCGCCTGTTTGGCGAACGGTTGTTCAGTAACCCGAACTCAAAAATTTTCCGTCGCAGCCATCTGGATAAAACCCATGCGTTTTATGCCCGTCACGGCGGAAAAACCATTATCCTGGCGCGCTTTGTGCCGATCGTCCGTACGTTCGCGCCGTTTGTTGCCGGTATGGGCCATATGTCCTATCGCCATTTCGCACTGTTCAACGTGACCGGTGCGCTGTTATGGGTGCTGCTGTTCTCCTATGCCGGTTACCTGTTCGGCGATCTGCCGGTGGTGCAGGAAAACCTGAAGCTGTTGATTGTGGGCATTATCCTGGTCTCGATTCTGCCAGGTGTGATTGAAGTCTGGCGTCATCGCCGTCAGGCTAAGCAGCAGAAGCTGCCGTAAGACTTCGCTCAGGGGTAAGACCAGATTTTTATCCACAGTCTGAACAGGTTGTGGTTTAATGAGCGACATTTACCGTCTGCTGAAGCGGTTTTCAGCAGTATCAAGACGACTGGACCAGGTCAGTTTTAAACAGAAAGGTCATCAATGAGCTGGATTGAACGCATTCTTAATAAAAGCACCGGAACGCCTGTGCGCAAAGCCAGTATCCCGGAAGGGGTCTGGACCAAGTGTGACAGTTGTGGCCAGGTTCTTTACCGCGCCGAGCTGGAGCGTAACCTTGAGGTCTGCCCGAAGTGTGACCATCACATGCGTATGCACGCGCGTGAGCGTCTCAACAGTGTCCTCGATCAGGGCACGATGGTTGAGCTTGGCAGTGAACTTGAACCCAAAGATCTTCTGAAGTTCCGCGACTCCAAGAAGTATAAAGATCGTCTGGTCGCCGCACAGAAAGATACCGGCGAGAAAGATGCGCTGGTCGTGATGAAAGGTCAGCTGCACAGTATGCCGGTAGTTGCGGCAGCGTTTGAATTTGCCTTTATGGGCGGTTCAATGGGCTCTGTCGTTGGTGCACGCTTTGTACGTGCAGTTGAGCAGGCGCTGGAAGATAACTGTCCGCTGATCTGCTTCTCCGCCAGTGGCGGTGCCCGTATGCAGGAAGCGCTACAGTCGCTGATGCAGATGGCGAAAACCAGTGCGGCACTGGCAAAAATGCAGGAGCGTGGTCTTCCGTATATTTCTGTGCTGACTGACCCGACCATGGGGGGGGTTTCGGCCAGTTTCGCCATGCTGGGTGACCTCAATGTTGCGGAGCCTAAAGCGCTGATTGGCTTTGCCGGCCCACGTGTCATCGAGCAGACCGTGCGTGAAAAACTGCCGCCGGGCTTCCAGCGCAGTGAGTTCCTGATTGAGAAGGGCGCGATTGATATGATCATCCGCCGCCCGGAAATGCGCTATAAACTGGCAAGCCTGCTGGCCAAAATGATGAACCTGCCGGCACCGCTGCATGACGGTGAACCGTCCGCTCCCGCGACGACTGAATCGGAAAGCAACGAGGCCTGACAGGAGATAGAGAGGCGCGCCTGTCGCGCCTCTTACCAATGCACCGTATACCGCAGCACCAGTCTGCCAGGTATAAATAAGCAAAACGGGACATATGGACAATCTTCACCTTCCTCAAGCCACGTCGCCTTTGGCCACGTGGCTTTATTATCTTGAGCACCTGCATACTCAGGCCATCGAACTGGGTCTGGACCGTATTTGTCAGGTTGCACAACGCCTCGACCTGCTGAAACCCGCTCCGTTTGTCTTTACCGTGGCCGGTACCAATGGCAAAGGCACCACCTGTCGCACCCTGGAAACGCTACTGATTGCTGCAGGCTACCGCGTAGGCGTCTACAGCTCGCCGCATCTGGTGCGCTATACCGAACGCGTCCGTGTTCAGGGCAAGGAGCTGAGTGAAGCGCAGCACTGCGCCAGCTTTGCGGAGATTGAAGCCGGACGGGCTGATATTTCGCTGACCTACTTTGAATTCGGCACGCTTTCCGCGCTGAATCTGTTCCGCCAGGCACAACTGGATGTCGTGATCCTCGAAGTCGGCCTCGGCGGACGACTGGATGCCACCAACATCGTGGATGCAGATGTCGCCGTCGTCACCAGCATCGCGCTGGATCACACCGACTGGCTGGGTCCGGATCGCGAAAGCATCGGGCGAGAGAAAGCGGGTGTGTTTCGGGCAGGGAAACCGGCGGTAGTTGGCGAACCTGATATGCCACACAGCATCGCTGTGGTCGCGCAGGAAAAAGGCGCTCAGCTGTTACAGCGCAACCGCGACTGGTCCTGGCATGCCCAGGCCGAAAGCTGGTCGCTGCGTGATGCGCAGGGCGAGCTGAACGATCTGCCGCTGCCTCAGGTACCGCTGCCTAACGCGGCGACCGCGCTGGTGGCGCTGCGGGTCTCTGGGCTTGATGTCAGTGAGATGCAGATTCGTGCCAGCCTGCCGCTGGCGATGCTGCCAGGGCGGTTTCAGACGATAAGTGAATCACCGCGCGTGATTCTGGATGTCGCTCATAACCCGCATGCGGCAGGCTATCTGGCGTCGCGACTGGCGACGCTGCCGAAACGCGGCAACGTGCATGCCGTCGTGGGCATGCTGCACGATAAAGATATCGCCGGAACGCTCGCGGCATTGGCTCCAATGGTTGATGCCTGGTACTGTGCACCGCTTGACGGTCCGCGCGGTGCCAGTGCAGAGCAACTGCTGGACGCGCTGCCGCAGGGCGAGGCCTTTGGATCGGTTGAAAAGGCCTGGCAGCAGGCGCGCGAGCGGGCTGTGCCGCAGGACACTGTGCTGGTCTGTGGTTCATTCCACACGGTGGCACAGGTCATGGAATCGATTGAAGCGGAGAAAGGACGTGGCAAGTAAGTTTCAGAACCGTTTAGTCGGCACCGTTATTCTGGTCGCCGTTGGCGTGATTGTGCTGCCAGGGCTGCTGGATGGTCAGAAAAAGCATTACAAAGAGGAGTTCGCCGCCATTCCGCTGGTGCCGAAACCTGACGATCAGCAGGACAGCGAAATGGTGCCGCCGGTCACCCAGTCGCTGCCCGCTCAGCCGCCGGAAGGCGCAGGCAGTGCCGTCAATAGCAGCAATGGAAATGGTAAAACCAGCGCCACGGCGGAGCAGGGACGGACGCAGCCGGATGAAGAGAGCGATCCGGTCGTGGTCTCGCCGCCGCCGGTTCATCAGTCTGTGCCTGCGCAGACGGTGACGAAGCCGAAAGTGGCAGAGCAGCAGAAACCAAAGGCCACCGAGCAGCCTAAGCAGAAGCCGGTTGAACAGCAGAAGCCAAAAGTCGTCGAGCAGCCCAAACCGAAGCCGGTTGAGCAACCTAAAGCGGTTGAGCAGCCGAAGCAGGAAGAAGCGCCAAAAGCGGCAGAAACCACGGCTCCGGCGGGTCAGGCTTATGTGGTGCAGTTAGGTGCGCTGAAAAACGCCAGCAAAGTGAATGAGATTGTCGCGCAGTTGCGGCTGTCGGGCTATCGCGCCTTTACCGTGCCGTCAACGCCGGTTCAGGGCCAGATTACCCGTATCTACGTTGGCCCTGATGCCTCGAAAGCTAAAATGCAAGGCGCGGTGGGTGAACTGAAAAGCATCTCAGGACTGGGCGGTGTTGTTAAGCCGTACAGCGCCCGCTAAACCGGCCATTGGCGCTGCCGATAGCAGTAACAGGCAGCGTCTTTTGCCGGGCAGGCAGTGCGCTTAACGCGCACCGCTGCATAAAATAGTGACAATTTTCAACGGCCTGTCTGGCTGAGAATCACACGGGCGATTGCGGTTTTTTTCATCGCCTTTTTTATGGATGCAGACAAAGAAAACCGCTACGCAAACGTTTTCTTTTTCTGTTAGAATGCGCCCCGAACTGGATGCAGGGGTGCAATTGCACTGGCGCTGGAAGAGTTCATGATCTGGATTGATTACGTCATTATTGCGGTAGTTGGTTTTTCGGCTCTGGTCAGCCTGGTTCGTGGGTTTGTCCGGGAAGCCTTATCTCTCGTTACCTGGGGATGCGCGTTTTTCGTCGCCAGTCATTACTACGCCTACCTTGCAGTCTGGTTTACAGGTTTTGACGACGAACTGGTTCGTAACGGTATCGCCATCGGTGTGCTGTTTGTGGCGACTCTGATTGTGGGCGCCATTGTGAACTACGTTATCGGCACGCTGGTGGAAAAAACCGGCCTGTCGGGAACCGACCGGGTGTTGGGCGTCTGTTTCGGGGCGTTGCGTGGTGTGCTGATCGTAGCCGCTTTGCTGTTCTTCCTTGATACATTCACTGGCTTTTCCAAAAGTCCGGACTGGCAACAGTCTCAACTCATTCCCGAGTTCAGTTATATCATCAGGTGGTTCTTTGATTACCTGAAAAGCACGTCGAGTTTTTTACCCCGGTGATGTGACCGGGTGTGCGGCTAAATGAGGAAATGACAACATGTGCGGTATTGTCGGTATCACCGGTTTCATGCCGGTCAACCAGTCGATCTATGACGCGTTAACGGTGCTCCAGCACCGCGGGCAGGATGCCGCAGGCATTTGTACTATCGATGCGCTGAAATGTTTTCGCCTGCGAAAGGCAAACGGCCTGGTCAGCGACGTTTTCGAAGCACGCCACATGCAGCGATTGCAGGGCAATATGGGGATCGGTCACGCGCGTTATCCCACCGCGGGCAGCTCCAGTGCCTCTGAAGCACAGCCATTCTATGTAAACTCCCCGTATGGCATCACCCTGGCGCACAACGGTAACCTGACCAACGCCCATGTGCTGCGAAAGCACCTGTTTGAAAAGGGTCGCCGTCACGTTAATACCACCTCAGATTCTGAAATCCTGCTGAATATCTTTGCGCAGGAGTTAGATCGTTTTCAAAACGATCCGCTGGAAGCTGACAACATTTTTGCTGCGGTGGCTGCAGTACATCAGCAGGTTCGCGGTGCCTACGCCGTCGTAGCGATGATTATCGGCCACGGCATGGTTGCCTTCCGCGACCCTAACGGCATCCGTCCGCTGGTGCTGGGCAAGCGCGTTATCGCCGATGGCCGCACCGAGTATATGGTCGCTTCTGAGAGCGTCGCGCTGGATACGCTGGGCTTTGAGTTCATCCGTGACGTTGCACCGGGTGAAGCGGTTTATGTCACTGAAGCCGGCCAGCTTTCGACCCGCCAGTGTGCTGAAAACCCGAAAAGCAATCCGTGCCTGTTCGAGTATGTCTATTTTGCGCGTCCGGACTCCTTCCTGGACAAAATCTCCGTCTACAGCGCCCGTGTCCGCATGGGCACCAAGTTGGGCGAGAAAATTGCCCGTGAGTGGGAAGATCTCGATATCGATGTCGTGATTCCGATTCCGGAAACCTCTACCGATATCGCGCTGGAAATTGCGCGTATTCTCGATAAGCCTTATCGTCAGGGTTTCGTAAAAAACCGCTACGTTGGTCGTACCTTTATCATGCCGGGACAGCAGTTACGTCGCAGCGCGGTACGCCGCAAGCTCAACGCGAACCGCGCTGAATTCCGTGATAAGAATGTGCTGCTGGTGGATGACTCTATCGTGCGCGGCACGACTTCAGAGCAGATTATTGAGATGGCGCGTGAAGCGGGTGCAAAACGCGTTTACCTGGCCTCAGCAGCACCGGAAATTCGTTTCCCGAACGTCTATGGCATCGATATGCCGAGCGCCACGGAACTGATTGCGCACGGCCGCGAAGTGGAAGAGATTCGCCAGCTGATTAAAGCCGATGCACTGATTTTCCAGGACCTGGACGATCTGATCGAAGCGGTGCGTGAAGAGAATCCGGACATTGCACAATTTGAGTGTTCGGTATTCAACGGCATTTACGTGACGAAAGATGTCGACCAGCAGTATCTGGAGTATCTGGAGTCGCTGCGTAATGATGATGCCAAAGCGCTTCAGCGCCAGAACGAAGTCGAAAACCTTGAGCTGCACAACGAAGGCTGATACCCATCCATAGTCGGGCAGCATAAAGCAGGGCGGGAGCAATCCCGCCCTGTTTGTTTTCAGAAACCCGCTGGCCGCGTATGATGGCGCATTGGCTGATATAAGGTTGAAATATGAAACGACTCATCATTGGCATCTCTGGCGCAAGCGGGGTGATCTATGGCGTGCGCATGCTGCAGGTATTGCAGCAGGTGGAAGAGGTAGAAACGCATCTGGTCATGAGTCAGGCAGCACGTCAGACTCTGGGGCTGGAGAGCGATTATTCGCTGCGTGACGTGCAGGCGCTCGCCGATGTGGTGCATGACGTGCGCGATATTGCAGCAAATATCTCCTCGGGATCGTTTAAAACGCTGGGCATGGCGATTTTACCCTGCTCGATGAAAACGCTTTCAGGTATTGTGCACAGCTATAGTGACTCATTGCTGACCCGTGCGGCTGATGTGGTATTAAAAGAGCAGCGTAAGCTGGTGTTGTGCGTACGCGAAACCCCGCTGCATGTCGGCCACCTGCGGATGATGACCACCGCGGCTGAACTGGGTGCCATTATCATGCCGCCCGTGCCGGCGTTTTATCATCGGCCCGAAACCATCGATCAGCTCATTGACCAGACTGTTAACCGGGTAATTGACCAGTTCGATATCGAATTACCGGAAGATCTCTTTATGCGCTGGCAGGGTGCATAACGTCCCGTCGGCGCACTTATTTAGTGCATAAGCGCGCCTCGGATCACTCTTCGTGCATTTGACGCACCAAAAGTTAACAACGTCGCTTTTTCTCTTTTACTTCACTGCTATATTCCCCTCACAAACACAGCGTTTTCGCCTGTCTGTCATCACGTTAACGGCGTGGATAACTTGCAGAACTGGCATGAAACATGCAAATTACTTTGCGCAAACACATCACGAACCACATAACAAAAAGCACTTCACTTGAGGGTAATCTATGAAAAAGCGTGTTCTGGCTCTTTCCCTGATGCTGGGCTTAACCAGTGCTGCCAGCGTCTTCGCGGCAGTGCCGGGTTCAATCCGTATCGGCACAGATCCAACTTACCCACCGTTTGAGTCGAAAGACGCGCAAGGCAAATTAGTGGGCTTCGATATCGATCTCGCTAACGAAATCTGTAAACGCATTCATACCCAATGTACATACGTTGAAAGCGACTTTGATGCGCTGATCCCTTCCCTGAAAGCGAAGAAAATTGATGCCATCATCTCCTCACTTTCCATCACAGCAAAACGTCAGGAAGAGATCGCCTTCTCCGAAAAACTCTACGCCGCTAACGCGCGCTTAGTGGCACCGAAGGGATCGAAAATTGAGCCGACCATTGAGTCGCTGAAAGGCAAAAACATCGGTCTGCTGCAGGGCACTACGCAGGAAACCTATGCCAACCAGAACTGGCGGCCAAAAGGGGTTAACGTCACCCCTTATGCTAACCAGGATCTGGTCTATCAGGATCTGAATGCCGGTCGTATTGATGCGGCCTTCCAGGATGAAGTGCAGGCCAGCGAAGGTTTCCTGAAGCAGCCAGTGGGTAAAAACTACGCCTTCGCCGGTCCATCCGTGAAAGATGACAAGATCTTTGGCGTCGGAACCGGGATGGGACTGCGTAAAGATGACAGCGAACTCAAAGCCGCCATCGATAAAGCCTTTGCTGACATGCGTAAAGATGGCACCTACGACAAGATTGCGAAGAAATACTTCGATTTCAATGTGTACGGCGACTAACCATCCTGTCGCTTTACCCTCTGTGACCCGGCTGCCGTTGTGTCGGGCCTGAGCCGGTTCTGCCTGGTGCAGAAACCGGAGCCGACCCGCTAATGGCGGATGGCATCTGCAACGGAGAGGTAAAGCTAAACTGCCCGTCTCGCTGGCGGGCAGCGTTTCGTTTTCACCCCACGACAGGACCCTCTTAATGCTGTATGGCTATTCTGATGTAATTCTTCGGGGCACGCTGGTGACGCTGGAGCTGGCGCTCACCTCCGTCGTGCTGGCAGTGCTGCTGGGCCTGATTGGCGCAGGCGCGAAACTGTCGCGCAGCCGGCCACTGGCGATGATCTTTGAAGGCTACACCACGCTGATTCGTGGCGTGCCAGACCTCGTACTGATGCTGCTAATCTTCTACGGTCTGCAGATTGTCCTCAACCAGGTTACCGACGCACTGGGCATGGCGCAGTTTGATATCGATCCAATGGTGGCCGGTATCATCACGCTCGGCTTTATTTATGGCGCTTACTTCACCGAAACATTCCGCGGCGCCTTTATGGCGGTGCCAAAAGGGCAGATTGAAGCGGCCACTGCGTTTGGCTTTACCGGCGCGCAGGTGTTCCGCCGCATTCTGTTTCCGGCCATGATGCGCTATGCGCTGCCGGGCATCGGAAATAACTGGCAGGTGATCCTGAAAGCCACTGCGCTGGTTTCGCTGCTGGGACTGGAAGATGTGGTGAAGGCGACGCAGCTGGCGGGGAAAAGTACCTGGCAGCCGTTCTACTTCGCCATTGTCGCCGGTGTGATCTATCTGGTGTTCACCACGCTGTCGAACGGTGTGCTGTGGTGGCTGAACCGTCGCTATACGGTCGGTGTGAAGAGGGCGAGTTATGATTGAGATTATTCAGGAATACTGGAAATCGCTGCTCTGGACAGACGGTTATCGTTTTACCGGTGTGGCTATCACCCTGTGGCTGTTAATTCTCTCAGTCACCATTGGCGGCTGTCTGGCCATTCTGCTGGCGATAGCCCGGGTTTCGTCAAACCGGTTTATCAGCTTTCCGGTCTGGCTCTTTACCTACGTATTTCGCGGCACGCCGCTCTATGTGCAGCTGCTGGTCTTCTACTCCGGCATGTACACGCTGGAAATTGTCAAAGGCACCGAACTGCTGAACGCCTTTTTCCGCAGCGGTCTGAACTGTACGCTGCTCGCCTTTACCCTGAATACCTGCGCGTACACCACGGAAATCTTTGCGGGTGCGATTCGCTCGGTACCCCACGGTGAGATTGAGGCGGCGCGGGCTTACGGTTTCTCCACCTTTAAACTCTATCGCTGCATTATCCTGCCTTCCGCGCTGCGTACGGCTCTGCCGGTCTACAGCAACGAGGTGATTCTGATGCTGCACTCCACGGCACTAGCCTTCACCGCCACGGTGCCGGATCTGCTGAAAGTCGCACGGGATATTAACTCAGCAACTTATCAGCCGTTTACCGCCTTTGGTCTGGCGGCAGTGTTGTACCTGATTATCTCTTACGTGTTGATCAGCCTGTTCCGTCTGGCGGAACGTCGCTGGCTGGCCCACGTGAAACCCTCTTCATCGCATTGAGTAGAACTATGGCTGACAATAAATTAAGCGTCACCGAATTGCATAAACGTTACGGTGAACATGAAGTGCTGAAAGGGGTCTCGTTAACTGCGAAAGCCGGCGATGTGATCAGTATCATTGGATCGTCCGGTTCAGGGAAAAGTACCTTTTTACGCTGCATCAACTTCCTCGAAAAACCGAGTGAAGGCACCCTCGTGGTTAATAACCAACACATCACGCTGGTCCGTGACAAAGATGGTCAGCTGAAAGTCGCTGACAAAGAGCAGTTGCGCGCATTGCGCACCAGTCTGACTATGGTGTTCCAGCATTTCAATCTCTGGAGCCACATGACCGTGCTGGAAAACGTCATGGAAGCGCCAATTCAGGTGCTGGGACTGAGCAAAGCAGAAGCGCGTGAGCGGGCCATCCGCTACCTCGATAAAGTGGGTATTGATGGGCGGGCGCAGGCCAAGTATCCGGTGCACCTCTCCGGGGGGCAGCAGCAGCGTGTGTCGATTGCGCGCGCACTGGCGATGGAGCCGGAGGTATTGCTGTTTGATGAGCCGACCTCGGCGCTGGATCCGGAACTGGTCGGTGAAGTGCTGCGCATCATGCAAAAGCTGGCGGAGGAGGGCAAAACTATGGTGGTGGTGACCCATGAGATGGAGTTTGCCCGCCATGTCTCCAGCCACGTGATTTTCCTGCATCAGGGCAAAATCGAAGAGCAGGGGCCACCTGCGGACGTGTTCGGCAGTCCGAAAAGCCCGCGTTTACAGCAGTTTCTCAAGGGATCGCTGAAGTAACGGTTACCTGTGAGTTAAGACGATGGACGCAGGGCACTGGTGGAACGTGCCCTGCGCAGTATCAGTGCGAGCCGGATTTGAGAGGGCGCTGTGTTCTGTCCCATCTCTGCATTTTTGCTTCGATATCACTTCTGCAGTAGCTTGAGCGCCGTATCCTCATCGGTCACCAGTCCGGATATCCAGCCGCCCTGTAATGCGGCACGGATGGCCGGATACTTGCGCTCGCTCCCCGCAAAGCCAATGATTTTGCGCTGAGTCCGGCTTTCCAGCCGCACGCTGGTCAGTAGCTCATCCGTTTCGCCCCAGACCCGTTCACCCTGCTGATTGAAAAAGTGACCGAGCATTTCGCCAACCACGCCGCGCCCATTTAGCGCCTTGACCTGCGCGTCAGTGATAAACCCCTCGGCATTCAACGGACAGCCTGGCATCACTTCGCCGATACCCACAAAGGCTACGTCCGCCTGTAATGCACGATCGATGACGCGCTGGTACACCTTATGCTGCACCCACATCGCTTTATCCTGTGGGGTGTCGGCGTACAGGGGCGCAGGGATAAAGAAATACTTACCCTGCATCTTTTCGGCCATCTTCAACGGTACGTCATAGCGTGTTCCGGAATCATCCCGTGCGATGGCACCAATCATTGAAACGCAATGATGCTGCGGGCGATCAACCCAGGGTAGGGCATCGATCATTGAGCGCAGGGTTTTACCGGAACCAATACCGAATACCTGAGGCGCTTCCTCGTTAATAAATTGAGTCATCACCGCCGCGCCTTCTACCGCCAGCATTTGTTGAATCGCCACATCGTTAAGACTGGCCGATGGAACGACGCGGCATAAATCCAGACCAAACTTCTCCTGTATCTCAAGCGCCAGCTGCAGGCAGTGTGTAACGGGATGATCGATTTTTACGTTCACCATGCCCATTTCGCGTGCACTGGATACCAGACGCTGCGCCACCTGCCGTGACAATCCTAAGGCCTGTGCAATCTCCTGCTGTGTCACGCCTGCAACGTAATACATCCATGCGGCACGTGCGGCCAGCTCCTGCTTTTTCTCTTCTCTGCTCATCACGCTGTTCCGTCAAATTCGAGATGACATCTTAACGTCGCAGGAGATAAAAAGCACTAAATGAGCAAAAGCTCACCAAGAGAGCAAAAGTTTTATTTGTGACCTGGCTCGCAGAAGAATTCGCATAGTGCGCACTATGCTACATGCCATCGGGCAAATGCCCTCTACTTTGGCAAATGTTTAATTGAGGCGATTATGACCAATCTATCAGTGTGGATGCACATTGGCGCGGGATCTTTTCATCGGGCACATCAGGCGTGGTATCTGCACAAACTACGTGAGCAGGGTGACGATAGCTGGGGCATCGCGCTTGGCAATATCCGTCAGGACGCGGAGCCGCTGCTTAATCAGCTCGCGGTACAACAGGGAGAATATGTACTGGAAACCGTAACGCCTGAAGGTAAGCGCGACTACGAAACCATCACTTCGCTGCGCAAAATCTTGCCCTGGGATAGCGAAATCAGTGCGCTGATTGAGCAGGGAGCCAGGGCAGAAACCCGTGTAATCAGCTTTACCGTAACCGAAGCGGGCTACTATCTGACCCCCACCTTTACACTTGACCTTAATCAGGCGGATGTGAAAGCCGATCTGAAGGGCGATATCCGTACTCTTTATGGCGCACTCAGCCGCGTCCTGACAGAACGTGTTGCACAAGGTGGCGCGCCGGTGACGCTGCTGAACTGCGACAACCTGCGGCACAATGGTGAGCGCTTTCGTGCCGCCTTCATAGCGTTTCTTACGGCTAAAGGCGATACCGCGCTTGCCGACTGGGTGCGCACCCAGACCCGCTCACCGAATACCATGGTCGATCGCATCACACCACGTCCTACGCCGGAGGTGAATGAGCGCGTGCAGGCGGAGACCGGCAAGCAGGATGGGGCAGCCGTGATGGCCGAATCTTTCATTCAGTGGGTCATTGAGGACGATTTTATTGCCGGGCGTCCGGCGCTGGAAAAGGTCGGTGTTGAACTGGTGGAATCGGTACTGCCATGGGAAGAAGCGAAAATTCGCATCCTTAACGCGACACATGCTGCGATTGCCTGGGCGGGCACGCTGATTGGTCTGAATTATATTGATGAGAGCACCCGGCATCCGGCAATTTATCAACTGGCTCACGACTATGTGACCCAGGATGTCATTCCGTCTCTGTCGCCCAGCCCGCTTGATTTAGCGGATTATCGTGACGTGGTTCTGGCCCGTTTTAGCAACCCTTACATTAAAGACACCAATCAGCGCGTTGGGGCCGATGGTTTGTCCAAAATTCCCGGCATGGTGACGCCCACTCTGCAGCAGTGCTACCAGCGCGGCGCGCAGCCCAGCGCAACGGCGGTGATTCCGGCTCTTTTCTTCCTGTTTATGCAGCGATGGGCCAATGACGATTTACCCTATCGCTATCAGGATGGCGCGCTACAGGCCGATGCACTCCGTAAGCAGTTCGCCAGCGCCGATCCGCTGCACGTGTTCCTGAGTGACAGCGCATTGTTTGCGGAACTGGCGTCTGATCAGGCGTTTCATGAGCTGGTGACCCGCAGTATTACGCGGTTACAACAGTGGCTAAAACAGTCTGAACCGGCGGCGGTGTAATCATGTATCTCGGCATTGATATCGGCACCTCAGAGCTTAAAGCGCTGATTATTGATATGCACGGTGAGATTGTGGTGTCTCAGCACGCCACGCTGAGCGTGCAACGGCCCCATTCTCACTGGGCTGAACAGGATCCTGAACGCTGGTGGCAGGCCTGCAGCGAGGTTCTGGCGGGATTACGTCATCAGTTTCCTCAGGCATGGTCGGCGATTCGCGCGATTGGGTTATCGGGTCAGATGCATGGGGCAGTCTTGCTGGATGCCGAAGGGAAGGTGCTGCGTCCATGCATTTTGTGGAACGATACGCGCAGTGCACCTCAGTGTGAAAGGCTACGTAAGTGCTACCCCCGGATGATGGAGATCAGCGGCAATATGATTATGCCCGGCTTCACTGCGCCGAAACTGTTGTGGGTTGCGGAAAATGAGCCAGAAATTTTTAGCCGCATCGATAAGGTCATGCTGCCGAAAGATTACCTGCGCTGGCGTCTGACCGGGCAATTTGTCACTGAGCCCTCAGATGCTGCCGGAACGCTGTGGCTCGATGTGTCGCGGCGTGACTGGTCGGACGAACTACTGGCCATCACCGGACTGACGCGCGACCGGGTGCCAGAACTGGTGGAAGGCAGTGCAATAAGTGGACGTCTGAAGGCCGGACTGGCGAGCGAGTGGGGCTTATCCACCGCGGTAACTGTCGCGGGCGGAGGGGGTGACAATGCCGCATCAGCTGTCGGAGTGGGGGCGGTGAATCCCGGTGATGCGTTTATCTCATTGGGTACGTCCGGGGTAATTTTTGTCGTGAATGACCACTTACAGGCTAATCCCCAATCCGGGGTGCATGCTTTTTGCCATGCGCTACCTGGCCGCTGGCACCAGATGAGTGTGATGCTCAGCGCCGCCAGTTGTCTGCGCTGGCTGTGCAATCTGCTGTCGGTCAGTGAAAGCCAGCTGATGG
Organism: Pantoea sp. QMID4; assembly: GCF_030270445.1. Classification (NCBI taxonomy): domain Bacteria; kingdom Pseudomonadati; phylum Pseudomonadota; class Gammaproteobacteria; order Enterobacterales; family Erwiniaceae; genus Pantoea; species Pantoea sp. QMID4. The sequence continues at coordinate 307,276 of NZ_BSXL01000001.1, forward strand.
AGGAGATAGTACAGCTCAGTGATGAGCAACGGCGCAGCGCCCCGGTTTTCCTGCCTTATCTGTCGGGTGAGCGTACCCCCCATAACGATCCTGACGCCTCCGGTTCTTTCTTTAATCTGCGCCATGAAACACCGCGCGCCCTGCTGGGGTATGCGGTGATCGAAGGCGTGGCATTTGGGCTGGCTGATGGATTAGAGGTGCTCGGCGAAACCCGACATCAGATTCAGCAATGCAGCCTGACCGGTGGGGGGGCACGGAGCACGCTGTGGGCTCAGTTGATTGCCGATGTGCTGCAACTGCCCATTGTTACTCATCCGGCCAGCGCATCTGGCGCGCTGGGTGCGGCACGTTTAGCGTGGCTGGCTGATGGCGGCCTTGAGCATGTGGTGTGTCTGAAGCCGGCTGTACAGGCACGCTACCAGCCAGACGAGACGCGTAGTGCCGTACTGCAACCGCGGCTGCGTCTGTTCCGGGAACTCTACCTCCAGCAACAACAGGTGCGCAGCATGCTGCCTGCATAACGACTCACCAGACAGAAGGTAAATGTGATGCAATCAAATGAATACTGGTTTGGATTACCGAAAAAGATGCTCTGGGGCTTCCTCGCTATCGCCATCTTTATGGCGGGTGATGGTTTTGAAATGGCGTTTCTGTCACGCCATATTACCGATATGGGCTTTACACCCGCGCAGTCTGCCGTCGTGTTCACCTTCTATGGCCTGGCAGCAGCGCTGGCAGCCTGGGCATCGGGCGTGGTCGCCGAGCTAATCACACCGCAGCGCGCGATGATGATTGGCTTTGTGCTGTGGATCGTCATGCACGCGCTGTTTATGTCATTGGGACTTGGCCTGCGCAACTATCCGTTGATGGTGCTGTTCTACGGAATTCGCGGGCTGGCTTATCCGCTTTTTATTTACTCTTTCATGATGATGCTGGTGCAGGTCTTACCGCGTGAAAAGCTGGCAGCGGCGACCGGCTGGTTCTGGGCAATGTATTCTGTTGGTATTGGTGTCGTTGGCAGCTATTTGCCCAGTCTGACCATCCCGATGCTGGGGGAAACCGGGACGCTGTGGCTTGCCATCATCTGGGTAGCCTGTGGAGGGATCCTGGCATACTTTAGCCTGCGCAAAGTTCCGGTGGATCGCTCTCGTGTGAATTTGCCAATGCGGGACAAGTTAACAGAGATGACGCGTGCCGTAACCATTCTGTTCACTAATCAGCATGTCTTTTATGCCTGCCTGATTCGCATCATCAACACGCTGTCACTGTTTGGCTTCGCGATTATCATGCCACTGTTATTTGTCGATCGTCTCGGCTTTACCCTCTCTGAATGGCTGCAAATCTGGGCGGTGTTCTTCTTTGTCACTATCTTTACGAATATTTTCTGGGGTCTCACGGGTGAGAAGCTGGGCTGGATTCGTCAGGTGCGCTGGTTTGGTTGCCTGGGGATGGCCGTCTCCAGCCTGACCTTTTATTATCTCCCGCTTTATGCGGGTCATAACTTCTGGATCGCATTAATCCCTGCGGTCATGCTGGGAATCTTTGTCGCCGCGTTTGTACCGATGACCGCTGTATTTCCGACGCTGGAGCCGCATCACAAAGGTGCTGCGGTCTCGATTTACAACCTTTCGGCAGGCCTGAGTAACTTTGTGGCACCGGCTATCGCCTCAGTCATGCTGCCGTTCTTCGACATAGTCGGTGTGGTATGGGCCTATACCGCGCTGTATGTGTTCGCTGGCGTGCTGACCTTTATTATCCGCGTGCCACAACCGGGGCACACGCGGGAAGAGAAGGCAATGCAGTCGCGGGTCGCCGGACAGCGTAGCTAATCACCCCTGCGGCGGCCCGGTCCGCCGCAGGGTTATCCTGCGACATCCTGCAAGGTTTCCTGCAAATTGTACCAGCGGAAACTAAAACCTGAGGCTTCCAGCCGCTTTGGCAGCACATGCTGTCCTCCCAGCACCAGTACCGACGATTCGCCCATCATCAGTTTAATGGCGCTGGCTGGCGTGCGCATAAAGGCCGGGCGGTGCATAACCTGGCCCAGCGTGGCGGCAAACTGCTCATTGCGCACGGCGTAAGGCGCGACCATATTGAACGGACCACGCAGATCATCATGATCCAGCAGCCAGATAATGGCGTTAAGCATGTCATCAAGGTGGATCCATGGCATATATTGCTTGCCACTGCCGATAGGGCCGCCAATGCCGAGCTTAAAGGGCAACTTCATTTTGCTGAGTGCGCCACCTTCGGAGGCCAGCACCACACCGGTCCGCAGCAGGCAGACGCGGGTGCGTTCACTTTCTGCTGCAAGCGCCAGCTGCTCCCAGCGGGCGCAGAGCTGATGCGTGAACTCATCCTGCCCCTGATCCTCTTCAGTCAGCACCAGATCGCCGGTATTGCCATAAAAGCCGGTTGCCGAACCTGAGATCAATACAGAGGGCGGGGTGGCGCTGGCGTTGATCAGTGAGGCGATCTGTTCAGTGATCTGCCAGCGGCTTTCGCACAGCTGCTGTTTATGCGGCTCCGTCCAGCGCTTGTCGGCGATGGGTTCTCCCGCCAGATTAATCACCGCATCGATGTTATCCAGATTCGACTGTTGCGCCAGGCCTGACCAGAGTGCGACGTTAGCGCCCAGTTTTTCACGTGCGCTGACCACGTCACGTGTTACCACGCTGATCTGATGCCCCAGCTGTTGCAGGCGTGGGATCAGGTGACGACCAATCATTCCCGTGCCACCGGTAATTAGAATGTGCATGTTGCGGCTCCCTTGATGTTTTTGTTATTTGCACCTTTCAGCATAGAAGAGTCGAGCCATTCCAGAGTGAGTCGCGTCGCGCTTTCTTGTTCCGGTGGCAGAGATCGGAGCAGCTCAGCGTTGCCTTCGCAAAAAAAAATCGGTAAACATGATGCAACCCTGACAGCCAATTGAGGTAACCGATGAATTATCCGTCCATCACCCTGTGGTCAGATTCATCATTTTTCAGTCCTTACGCTATGTCTGCCTATGTTGCTCTTACCGAAAAAGGGATCCCATTCCAGCTGAAGCGTGTCGATCTGTCGCAGAATCAGCAATACGCCGCAGAATACCGCGAGCTGTCGCTGACCTGTCGCGTGCCGACTCTCCAGATTGATGACTTCCTGTTAAGCGAATCCTCGGCGATTACCGAGTATCTCGAAGAGCGTTTTCCGGCACCCGAATTTGAGCGCCTCTATCCACGCGACCGGGAAAAGCGCGCCCGTGCCCGTGAGATTCAGGCCTGGCTGCGCAGTGACTTCCTGTGGATCCGTCAGGAGCGTCCGACAGAAGTGCTGTTCGCCGGTGAACGTTTTGCGCCACTGACTGCGTCAGCGCAGCAGGCGGTGGATAAACTGGTTACCGCTGTCGATCGTCTGCTGCCTGAAGGGCAACAGAATCTGTTTGGTGAGTGGTCCATTGCGGATACCGATCTGGCAGTAATGCTTAACCGGCTGGTATTACATGGCGATCCTTTGCCCGCCCGTCTGCGGCATTATGCTGAGTTTCAGTGGCAGCGAGCCTCGGTACAACTGTGGTTAGCAGAAAGTGGTAAAAATCGGTAACAGCCAGGGCTTGCTCAGGCTGTCGGAAGTGATTACCTTACGCCACATAAAAATAACGACGTGGCAAACTGCGTACACAACTGTACGCCAAACAGGAAAAGGTTACTGATGGTGGATCAAACTGCGGGTGACGGCATCGAGTGGGTCGATATCGTAAACGAAGAAAATGAAGTCGTTGCTCAGGCGACACGTGCGCAGATGCGTGCTCAGTGCCTGCGTCACCGCGCCACCTATATTGTGGTTCATGACGGTATGGGCAAGATTCTGGTACAGCGTCGCACCGAGATAAAAGATTTTATGCCGGGCAAGCTGGACGCAACCGCGGGGGGCGTGGTGCAGAGCGGTGAAGATATGCTGGAATCTGCGCGACGTGAAGCAGAAGAGGAGTTAGGGATTGCCGCGGTGCCGTTTGCTGAACATGGCAAATTCTACTTTGAAGATCAGCACTGTCGTGTCTGGGGCGGCCTGTTCAGTTGTGTATCACACGGTCCATTCGCCATGCAGGAATCGGAAGTCGATGAGATTATCTGGATGACGCCCGATGAGATCACCGCACGTTGTGATGAGTTCACCGACGATTCGCTGAAAGCGCTCTCTCTATGGATGAGCCGCAACGGCGATAACCGGGCCTGAAAACAGGCGTTCTAATTCAGGTTATTCATCCGCATCAGACAGAGCCGCTTTGTTACCGGCGAAAAAAAGGCATGCTCTGGGGCATGCCTTTTTCGTTATGACCAGCCGTTTAGCCTTCAGCCTGCTGGGACTGAATCGCCGTCAGGGCGATGGTATAGACGATGTCATCCACCAGCGCACCGCGCGACAGGTCATTGACCGGCTTACGCATACCCTGCAGCATCGGTCCGATGGAGATCAGATCGGCTGAACGCTGTACCGCTTTGTAGGTGGTGTTACCGGTGTTGAGATCCGGGAAGATAAACACAGTAGCGCGACCGGCAACCTGAGAATTCGGCGCTTTGGATTTCGCCACATCTTCCATAATCGCGGCGTCATACTGCAGTGGACCATCGATCACCAGATCAGGCCGTTTCTCCTGCGCAATGCGCGTTGCTTCACGCACTTTCTCAACGTCGCTGCCCGCACCTGACGTGCCGGTAGAGTAGGAGATCATCGCAACGCGTGGATCGATACCAAAGGCGCTGGCAGAATCGGCTGACTGGATGGCAATCTCAGCCAGCTGCTCCGCGGTCGGATCCGGGTTAATTGCGCAGTCGCCGTAAACCAGCACCTGCTCCGGCAGCAGCATAAAGAACACTGAGGAAACCAGTGAGCTGTTAGGCGCGGTTTTGATCAGCTGCAGCGGCGGACGAATGGTGTTGGCCGTGGTGTGAACTGCACCTGACACCAGGCCATCCACTTCGCCGCTCTCCAGCATCATGGTGCCGAGTACCACGTTATCTTCCAGCTGCTCCTGAGCGACCACTTCGGTCATGCCTTTGCTCTTACGCAATTCAACCAGACGCGGCACGTAGTTTTCACGAACCTGTTCCGGGTCAACAATCTCAACGCCTTTGCCCAGTTCAACACCCTGAGCCGCAGCGACACGCTGAATCTCCTCCGGGTTGCCTAACAGTACGCAGGTAGCGATACCGCGCTCGGCACAGATAGCGGCCGCTTTGACCGTACGCGGCTCATCGCCCTCTGGCAGTACCACGCGTTTGCCCGCTTTACGCGCCAGCTCGGTAAGCTGATAGCGGAAGGCGGGCGGTGACAGGCGACGGCTGCGCTCAGATGTGGCGGTCAGTGATTCAATCCACTCTGCATTAATGTAGCTGGCGACATATTCCTGTACTTTCTCGATGCGCTGCGTGTCATCAGCAGGCACTTCAAGATTAAAGCTCTGCAGGCTCAGGGAGGTCTGCCAGGTATTGGTTTTCACCATAAACACCGGCAGGCCGGTCTGGAAAGCACGGTCGCAGAGACGGGCAATGCGATCGTCAATCTCGTAGTTACCGGTCAGCAGGATTGCGCCAATCTCAATACCGTTCATCGCGGCCAGACAGGCGGCGACCAGCACATCCGGGCGGTCAGCTGAAGTCACCAGCAGTGAGCCAGGACGGAAATGCTCCAGCATGTGCGGGATACTGCGGGCGCAGAAGGTAACGGATTTAACCCGGCGGGTCTGAATCTCACCTTCGTTAATGATGCGTGCATCCAGATGGCGGCACATATCGATCGCGCGGGTGGCAATCAGATCAAAGCTCCACGGCACGCAGCCCAGCACCGGTAGCGGGCTGTCTGAGAACAGCTGCTTAGGATCAATATTGGCGATGCTGGCTTTTGAGGAGTCATCAAAGATTTCTGACAGGTCAGGGCGGGTACGTCCCTGATCGTCGACCGGCGCGTTGAGTTTGTTGATGATCACGCCAGTGATGTTTTTGTTCTTCTGACCGCCAAAGCTGCTTTGCGTCAGTTCAATGCGCTCTTTCAGCTGTGCAGGGGAGTCGTTGCCCAGCGCCATCACGAAGACGATTTCGGCATTCAGGGTTTTGGCGATTTCATAGTTCAGCGCGTTGGCAAACTGATGCTTACGGGTTGGCACCAGACCTTCAACCAGCACCACTTCCGCATCCTGAGTATTGGCATGGTAGCGGGAGATGATCTCTTCCATCAGCACATCCTGCTGGTTCGACCCCAGCAGTGACTCAACACGTGACATCTGCAGCGGTTCAGCGGCAGGAATTGAAGAGTTCTTGCGGATGATGGTGGTGGTTTGATCCGGGGTATCGCCGCCAGCACGTGGCTGAGCAATCGGCTTAAAGACGCTAAGGCGAACACCTTTGCGCTCCATGGCGCGGATAACGCCAAGGCTGACGCTGGTCAGGCCGACGCTGGTACCGGTCGGAATGAGCATAATTGTACGTGACACGTTTGAACCTCTCAGTAATGGCAGGGTGTCAGAAACAACTCCGTCAGCCTGAGCTGACGGAGAGAAGTGTTTTACGCAGTCAGACGCGCGGCGTCCTGGGCGATGACCAGCTCTTCGTTGGTCGGAATCACCAGCGCCGGACGGGTGCCTTCTTTATTGATGTAGCCTGATTTGCCGAAACGGGCTGCCAGGTTGCGCTCGTGGTCGACGTCGAAGCCCAGCAGTGCCAGTTTTTTCAGTGAAAGTTCACGGACCATCGCGGCGTTTTCGCCGATGCCGCCAGTGAACACGACGGCGTCAAGACGGCCATCCATCAGCGCGGTGTAGCTGCCGATATATTTCGCCAGGCGATGACAGAAGACATCCATTGCGCGCTTCGCATCTTCTTTGGTGGCGTAGTTGTCTTCTACGTAGCGGCAGTCGCTGGTGACTTCGGTCAGACCTAACAGGCCAGACTCTTTGGTCAGCAATTTATTAATGGCGTCAACGCTCATACCCAGCGTATCGTGCAGGAAGAAGATGATGGCCGGATCGATGTCGCCACTGCGGGTTCCCATTACCAGACCTTCCAGCGGAGTCAGACCCATAGAGGTGTCAACGCACTCGCCGTTACGAATGGCAGAAACTGAACCACCATTACCAAGGTGACAGGTGATAATGTTCAGTGACTCAAGCGGCTTGTTAAGCATTTTAGCGGCTGCGTGAGTCACATAGAAATGGCTGGTGCCATGCGCGCCATAGCGACGAACGCCATGCTCTTTATATAATTTGTACGGCAGCGCATAGAGGTAAGACTCTTCCGGCATTGTCTGATGGAAAGCCGTGTCAAATACCGCGACATTCTTATCTGACAGGTGCGGGAAATTTTTCATCGCTTCATCAATACCGATCAGATGAGCCGGGTTATGCAGTGGTGCAAAAGAAGAGGCGTCTTTGATGCCCTGTACCACGTCTTCAGTAATGATGACTGACTGAGTCAGCTTCTCGCCGCCATGAACGATACGATGGCCGATTGCAGCAATTTGTGCCGAAAGCTCAGGTTTTTGTGCCAGAATGGTTTTAACAATAAAGTTCAGCGCTTCGCTATGCGCTGCGCCAGCACCCAAAGGCGCTTCCTGTTTTTCGCCTTCCAGCTTCCATTTGATGCGGGCCTCAGGAAGGTGGAAACATTCCGCCAGGCCTGACAGGAACTCTTCACCGCTGGCAGGGTTGAGAATGGCAAACTTCAGGGAAGAGCTGCCACAGTTCAGAACCAGAACTAACTTACTCGACATGGAAGTACCTATTTTTTGAGAGTGGCTAAATAAAACGCAATCAGACTAACAGCGTAGCCCATGAAAGCTGGTAAATTAATGACAAACATCATGCGGTAGACAGAAATCTGCATTTCCGCAAAAAATTTCAGCAATCTTACGCGAAAATTTGAAGATTGCCTTGTCGGAACATGACTCAGGCCTCTTCCCAACGGCGCATCCCGCATGCGGAAAGGTGTTAAAACGGCGTCAGAATAGCTGGAGTCATCTTTAAAGACAAAAATAATTGAAGGATGTTACGTAAAGTTGTGTGATTATAACTATTTTTTAATATTTGCGGTATTAGTTGAGGTGAGCCATGGCGAATGAATCTGGTAGTACCAGTTGGTTTCGGATGTTTCAGCGCGGCCAACACTATATGAAAACCTGGCCTGCTGATAAGCGCCTGGCCCCGGTGTTCCCGGAAAACCGCGTTTCATCAGCAACGCGTTTCGCCATTCGCTTTATGCCACCGCTGGCGATTTTTACGCTGACCTGGCAGATCGCGATGGGCGGCCAGTTAGGTCCGGCCGTGGCGACGGCGCTGTTTGCCTGTAGCCTGCCGATGCAGGGACTGTGGTGGCTGGGCAAGCGTTCAGTGACGCCGCTGCCGCCGACACTGCTTAACTGGTTTCATGAAGTGCGTGCCCGGCTGGAGGAAGCAGGGCAGGCGATAGCACCGGTTGAAGGCAAGCCGACCTATCAGGCGCTGGCCGATCTGCTTAAGCGCGCTTTTAAACAACTCGACCGCACCTTCCTCGACGATCTCTGACCCATCCCGGGCTGGCGGTAAAATAGTTACCGCTAACCTGCGGCTAAATCAAAGAAAGGCGATACGGCGATTTCCGTGTCGCTAACGTTGTGCAATCATTTCTCCATTGTTGATTAACTGAGCGGTCTCTGACCGGGAGTGAATGATGGAAATGACCCATGCGCAGCGTCTGATTCTTTCCAACCAGTACAAAATCATGGCCATGCTTGAGCCGGAAAATGCTGAACGTTTTCGCCGTTACCAGACCATTATTGAGCGCGGTTATGCACTGCAGATGCGCGAGCTGGATAAAGAGTTTGGCGAACTGAGTGAAGCGATCTGCCGGACAGTGATCGATACAATGGAGATGCATCACGCACTGCATGTCTCCTGGTCGAATCTTAAAGAGAAAAGTCAGATTGAGGAGCGCCGTCTCGCCTTTATGGGCTTTGATGCGGCAACGGAAGCACGCCTGTTGGGCTATGTCCGTTTTATGGTCAATACAGAAGGTCGCTATACCCACTTCGATTCCGGCACGCATGGTTTTAATGCGCAGACCCCGATGTGGGAAAAGTATCAACGCATGTTAGCTTTGTGGCAGACTTGTCCGCGCCAGTACCATTTAAGTGCAAACGAAATTTCGCAAGTGATTAATGCCTGATGAGGAGGAGCGCGTGACCTACAGAGGTTTTCTATTTGATTTAGACGGCACGCTGGTGGACTCACTGCCAGCGGTTGAACGAGCCTGGAGCCAGTGGGGTGTCCGTCAGGGTATCGACGCTGATGAGATCCTGGATTTCATCCATGGCAAACAGGCGATTACCTCTCTGCGTCATTTTATGAAAGGCCAGTCGGAAGAGGCTATTCAGGCGGAGTTTGTCGCGCTGGAGCAGGCTGAAGCGGCAGATACCGACGGTGTGCAGGCGCTGCCAGGTGCCAACGCGCTGCTGAACCGGCTGAATGAGTTGCAGATTCCCTGGGCGATAGTCACCTCTGGCTCGGTGCCGGTTGCTCATGCTCGTCACAAAGCCGCAGGATTACCGAAGCCCGCCGTCTTCATTACCGCTGAGCAGGTCGCCAAAGGCAAACCTGAGCCTGATCCCTATCTGCTTGGTGCAGAGAAGCTGGGGTTAGCGGCGACGTCATGCGTAGTGGCAGAAGATGCACCTGCCGGTATTCTGTCCGGTCTGAACGCTGGCTGTACGGTGATTGCTATTAATCCCCCGGCGGAAACACCACGGCTGGATGAGGTGGCGCTTAAGCTCGACTCACTGGCGTCTCTGGTTATCACTCGTGAGTCTGACGGCAGCTTTACCTTCAGCCAGCAGTTTTAAACATTGGTCCGGCGGCCAGGCCGTCGGGCTTACAGTGGCGTATCCTGCGAAATTTCATCCAGCGACAGGCTGAAGCTTGGAATAAACACCTCAACGAAGTAGTCCATCTCTGGCGAACGCCGCTGTGCCAGCGTCTTTTCCAGTCGCGCTTTGGCCAGCAGGAATTCGTTATTGCCGGCAGACAGCTCCTCAAGACATTTTACATAGGCACAGAGCGCATCTGCCTGCTTCACCACGGCCTGCTCCTCTTCGCTATGCAGATGCTCATCAATGAGCGGGCGATAGATCGCCTGAAATTCTTCAGGCAGCATCTCAATCAATTTCTGCTGGGCAATCTTCTCGATTTTCTTATATTCGTGGGCAATCTGTGCGTTGTAATACTTAACCGGGGTAGGTAAATCGCCGGTGAGCACTTCGCTGGCGTCATGATAAAGCGCCAGCATGGCGATGCGGTCGGCGTTAAGCGAGCCACTGAATTTAAGATTTTTGATGACGGCAAGCGCGTGCGCCACCATGGCGACCTGCAGACTGTGTTCAGAAACATTCTCGGTGCGCACATTGCGCATCAATGGCCAGCGGTTGATCAGCTTAAGACGGGAGAGGTGAGCAAAGAAGTGGCTTTGTGTCATGAGCATTCCTGTTAGCAGGCAGGGGAGAGACAGGCTCTCCCCAAATAGCGCCAGTATACGCGGGCGTGATTACTGGCGATAGCCTTGCAGGAAGCGACCAAATTTATTAATCGCCATCTCCAGATCATCCACACGAGGCAGCGTAACAATGCGCAGGTGATCAGGCCATGGCCAGTTGAACGCGCTACCCTGTACCAGCAGCACCTTCTCCTGAAGCAGAAAATCCAGCACCATTTTTTGATCGTCAAAGATATTGAATTTTTTGGCGTCAATTTTCGGGAACATGTAGAGCGCGCCCTGCGGCTTCACACAGCTGACGCCGGGAATATCGTTGATCAATTCCCAGGCACGCTGGCGCTGCTCATAAAGACGACCACCAGGCATGATAAATTCGCTGATGCTCTGGTAGCCGCCCAGCGCCGTCTGGATGGCATGCTGGGCCGGTACGTTGGCGCACAGGCGCATAGACGCCAGCATCTCCAGCCCTTCAATGTAGCCTTTCGCATGTTTCTTCGGCCCGTTCAGTACCATCCAGCCCTGACGGAAACCGGCTACGCGATAGGTTTTAGAAAGGCCATTGAATGTCACGGTCAGCAGATCGGGGGCCAGGGCAGCAATGCAGTGGTGCTGTGCCTCGTCGTAAAGGATCTTGTCGTAGATCTCATCGGCAAAAATAATCAGGTTATGCTGACGCGCAATCTCAACCACCTCTAATAGCAGCTCTTTGCTGTAGACCGCACCGGTCGGGTTGTTCGGGTTGATAATCACGATACCGCGGGTACGCGGGGTGATCTTGCTGCGGATATCATCCAGGTCAGGGAACCAGCCTGCTGACTCATCACACAAATAGTGCACCGCTTTTCCGCTGGAGAGGGAAACCGCAGCCGTCCACAACGGATAGTCAGGTGCTGGCACCAGCATTTCGTCGCCGCTGTTCAGTAACGCCTGCATCGCCTGCACGATGAGCTCTGAAACGCCGTTGCCAATGTAGATATCTTCTACTGTGACATCACGCATATCGCGCGCCTGGTAATGCTGCATGATCGCTTTACGGGCGGAATAGAGACCCTTGGAATCGCAATAGCCCTGAGCACTGGGAAGATTACGAATCACATCGACCAGAATTTCGTCAGGTGCTTCGAAACCGAACGGCGCCGGATTGCCGATGTTCAGCTTAAGAACTTTATTGCCTTCTTCTTCGAGGCGCTTCGCCTCTTTCAGGACCGGGCCACGGATGTCATAGCAGACGTTATCGAGTTTTCCGGATTTATCTATTTGAAAAGTCATTGTTACCGCCTTAACGGGCAGAATCCTTTTTGGCTGCCACTGAAATCGAACCAGCACAATGTACTCTCCTGTCGGTCACAAATGAAGGGTGCCGACCCGTTTTGGCGGGTTCATCAACTTTTTAGACAGTGAGTAGCGAAAAAAATATTTATTAAGGCTTGATGTGGTTGATAAGACCAATAATGATTCATATAGAAATATTTTAAACTATGTAAAGGGGGGCTGAGACAACATATGGCTTTGTTATTGTGAAATGAAATATGAACGTTATGGAAAGGACGCTTTTCTTTGCACCTGAAATATACACTCAGGTAAATAGTTAAAGGATATTTTATAAATGTTCACTTTGTGGGCAATTTTACGGCGCGTGCAACCACTACGCCTTAACACTGCTTAAGAGTGGCCTGTTTAAGGCCTTGTGATCGCCGGAAAAGTACCAAATGAAGAGGCGTTTCTGGCTCGCATTCATCAGGATTGTGAGCAGTACTTAACACTTCTTCACTAAATTTCGGAACGCTGAAGGCTTAAAAAGTGATCAATAATGTGGCATAAGGGTCCGGAAATGCCTTTAGCACAAAATTTACAGCGCTTTTCACAAAATCATTTCCATTTTGAAGTCAAAAATGATTAAGTATAATTTATTATTTAATGCACATGGCCGCTTCGTCTTGCTGGCCTGAAAAGTGCGATTTTTATCCCGCCCGATTATTTCTGGTGGGAATAAGACAACTACGCAGCTTCCTGCATTTGCGCTCCCCAGCGCCATCGGTTCAGAAGTTGTATCTGTCTTGAGAGCACCGTGACCCTTTCAGTTGAGTCAGCAGTGCCGGTTCCAGATGATTTTTTTGTGTCAGTCTTCACACAGGACTGTCATTAAGCACCATTACTGCTTATCACTTTGATAAGCTTGTAATAACACCAGGGTAGTAGTTCGTAAAAATCTTATAAGTGAAGAAAAAACATGACTAATGCAAATCGTCCGATACTTAATCTCGACCTCGATCTGCTGAGAACTTTCGTTGCCGTTGCGGATTTGAATACCTTTGCAGCGGCCGCTGCAGCGGTCTGCAGAACCCAGTCAGCAGTCAGTCAGCAGATGCAACGTCTGGAACAATTGGTAGGTAAAGAGCTGTTTGCCAGACATGGACGTAATAAGCTGTTAACAGAGCACGGGATCCAGCTTTTAGGCTATGCCAGAAAAATCCTTCGTTTCAACGACGAAGCCTGCACATCGCTGATGTACAGTAATATTCAGGGCGTGCTGACCATTGGCGCCTCTGATGACACCTCTGACACTATTCTGCCTTTCCTGTTAAACCGGGTAACCTCGGTTTATCCGAAACTGGCAATCGATGTTCGGGTTAAACGTAATCCGTTTATGATGGAAATGCTCAATCAGGGTGAAGTGGACCTGGTTGTGACAACCTCCAGCCCGGGTAACTTTACCTATCAGGTACTGCGTACTTCACCTACTTTGTGGTACTGCGCAGCGGATTATATTTTCCAGCGCGGTGAAGCCATTCCATTGGTGCTGCTGGATGAGCCAAGTCCTTACCGCGATATGGCAATTGATCATCTCAATGAAGCCGGCATCCCGTGGCGTATCTCTTACGTCGCTTCCACACTGGCTGCCGTTCGGGCCGCGGTGAAAGCGGGACTGGGCGTGACAGCGCGTCCGGTAGAGATGATGAGCCCGGAACTGCGCGTGATGGGTGCGGCGGAAGGGCTGCCGGTTCTGCCAGATACGCAATATCTGCTGTGTCGCAATCCTGACAGCGATAATGAGCTGGCACTGGCTATCTTCAACGCCATGCAGTCCACCAATGACCCGTATAACCTGATCAATAATCCAGACGGTACGCTGTTACTGGATGACGAAGAGTAATTTCGCTAACGTGTTGTACTCAACACTGGCGTAGTTGCCTTAATAAACGCTTATAAATAGGCCTCTCATTCCCTGAACAGAACGAGAGGCTTTTTTATGTCTGCGCCTCGCCCGCCTCTCCTCACCAGCTCTTCTCCCTGACGTTACCCTCCTGAATAATTTCATCCTGTAATGAACTGAAACGTAAAGACCGAAAAAACGAACCATTTGTTCCGAATCGCTGTTTCATGTGGATAAATTTAGCGCATAAAGGGCAGAAGTGTGTTCTGGATCAAGAAAATACCCCTGAGAAGGGGAAGGAAAACAGGATGATACCTGTCAAAATATGTTTGTTAAATGCACGATCCATGCATGTGAATACCCGCTACACTAAAATTAACCCTACAGACTGAAGCGATTTAGCTGGAAAGCGGGGCATCATTTGTTAATAATATGATGCAGGTGTGAAATAATGTTTGGATACTTTTGTCAAAGTTGACAAAAGGTTATAGAAAGGAGTAAAAAACCCCATAAAATGGCTGCTTATTACCTGATAACAGCAACATTTAAAAGGTTTTTACCCTTCCCTTGAATCGATGTGGTCAGTTTGCTGCGGGAAACGCGTGCAGGATGCCAGCGCCACTTTTGATGAGTAAGCAATGAGTATGTCAACTACCACCGAAATCATCGCTCAGCACTGGGCGTTTATCGTATTTATCGTTATTGCCTTTGGCCTGTGTGCTTTCATGCTGACCGGAGGATGGCTGCTTGGCGGCAGAGCGCGCGCCCGCTACAAAGACACGCCATTCGAATCGGGAATCGAATCTGTTGGTGATACCCATATCCGCCTGTCGGCGAAATTTTATCTGGTTGCGATGTTTTTCGTCATTTTCGACGTCGAAGCCCTCTTTTTATACGCATGGGCGACTTCAATCCGTGAAAGCGGTTGGGTCGGCTTTGTGGAAGCCGCAATTTTCATTTTGGTGCTCCTGGCGGGTCTGGTCTATCTGGTACGCATTGGCGCACTGGACTGGGCGCCAGCTCGCCGTCGCGTGGTGGTGAAAACCACTACGGTCAGCCACACCAATCCTCATAAGCAGTAAAAGAGAGGCAATAAGATGGACTATACGCTCACCCGCATAGACCCGAACGGTGGTGAGAACGACCGTTATCCTCTGCAAAAGCAGGAAATCGTCAGCGATCCGCTGGAGCAGCACGTTCATCGCAGCGTTTATATGGGCAAACTCGAAAATGCCCTGCATGACATGGTGAACTGGGGGCGTAAAAACTCCCTCTGGCCCTATAACTTCGGCTTATCCTGTTGTTACGTAGAGATGACAACGTCGTTCACCGCGGTCCACGATGTGGCGCGTTTTGGTGCTGAAGTGATGCGCGCCTCGCCACGTCAGGCAGATTTCATGGTTATTGCCGGTACGCCGTTTACTAAAATGGCCCCGGTTATTCAGCGTTTATACGATCAGATGCTGGAACCAAAATGGGTGATCTCCATGGGTGCCTGCGCCAACTCGGGCGGTATGTATGACATCTATTCGGTGGTGCAGGGCGTTGATAAATTCCTGCCGGTCGATGTTTACATTCCAGGCTGCCCGCCACGTCCTGAAGCCTACATGCAGGCACTGCTGCTGTTGCAGGAGTCGATCGGCAAAGAGCGCCGTCCGCTTTCGTGGGTTGTCGGCGACCAGGGCGTTTACCGCGCCAACATGCCTTCAGAGCGTGAAAGAAAACGCTCAGAGCGCATCGCAGTCACAAACCTGCGCAGCCCGGACGAAGTTTAGAACCGTATGGATGGAAAACCGCGCCTGCAGCAGAACATCACAATTTAATGCATGGCCCCATCCTGACGCCTTCATTTGAGTGCCTGAGACCAGGCCGGAATGGTGAGTAACGTATGACAGATTTGACCACGCAAGATCTCGCTCAGCCTCTATGGCAAACCCGTGATCACCTTGATGACCCGGTGATCGGCGAGTTGCGTAACCGTTTTGGGCCGGATGCCTTCACTGTTCAGCCAACCCGCACCGGGATTCCGGTGGTCTGGGTTAAGCGTGAACAGATACTGGAGATCACCGAGTTTCTGCGTAAATTAACCAAGCCTTACGTCATGCTGTATGACCTGCATGGCGTGGATGAGCGTTTGCGTACCCATCGTGCAGGCCTGCCTGCAGCGGATTTTTCCGTTTTCTACCACCTGCTGTCGATTGAGCGCAACCGCGACATCATGCTTAAGGTGGCACTTTCTGAAAACGACATGCATCTGCCGACCATTACCCGTCTTTTCCCGAATGCCAACTGGTATGAGCGTGAAACCTGGGAGATGTTTGGTATTACCTTTGATGGCCACCCGCACCTGACCCGCATCATGATGCCGTCGACCTGGGAAGGCCATCCGCTGCGTAAAGACTATCCGGCGCGCGCCACCGAATTCGATCCTTTTACGCTGACTAAGCAGAAAGAAGATTTAGAGATGGAGGCGCTGACCTTTAAGCCCGAAGACTGGGGCATGAAGCGCAGTACCACTAATGAAGACTTCATGTTCCTCAACCTCGGGCCTAACCACCCGTCGGCGCACGGTGCATTCCGCATCATTCTGCAGCTGGATGGTGAAGAGATTGTCGACTGCGTGCCTGACATCGGTTATCACCATCGTGGTGCCGAAAAGATGGGTGAACGTCAGTCGTGGCACAGCTACATTCCTTACACTGACCGTATCGAATACCTCGGCGGCTGCGTAAATGAAATGCCGTACGTGCTGGCAGTGGAAAAACTGGCCGGTATCGTGGTGCCCGATCGCGTTAACGTGATCCGCGTAATGCTCTCTGAGCTGTTCCGCATCAACAGCCATCTGCTCTATATTTCCACCTTTATTCAGGACGTCGGTGCCATGACACCGGTGTTCTTTGCCTTTACCGATCGCCAGAAAATCTATGACGTGGTTGAAGCCATTACCGGTTTCCGTATGCACCCGGCCTGGTTCCGCATCGGTGGCGTCGCACACGACCTGCCGCGTGGCTGGGAACGTTTGCTGCGTGACTTCCTGGACTGGATGCCAAAGCGTCTGAAGGAATATGACAAAGCTGCACTGCGTAACACCGTGCTGATTGGTCGTTCTAAAGGCGTGGCTGCGTACAACATGGAAGAAGCGCTGGCGTGGGGTACCACCGGTGCTGGTCTGCGTGCGACCGGCCTCGACTTTGACGTGCGTAAATGGCGTCCCTATTCAGGCTACGAAAACTTCGATTTCGAAATCCCGGTCGGCGACGGCGTCAGCGATGCTTACAGCCGCGTTCAGCTGAAGATGGAAGAGATGTGGCAGTCGCTGCGCATTCTTGAGCAGTGTCTCAACAACATGCCAGAGGGGCCGTTTAAAGCGGATCATCCGCTGACCACGCCGCCACCGAAAGAGCGCACGCTGCAGCACATTGAAACGCTGATTACCCACTTCCTGCAGGTTTCCTGGGGGCCGGTGATGCCAGCCAATGAATCGTTCCAGATGATTGAAGCGACGAAAGGGATCAACAGCTACTACCTGACCAGCGATGGCAGCACCATGAGCTACCGCACCCGCGTGCGTACGCCGAGCTTCCCGCATCTGCAGCAGATTCCTTCCGTAATCCGTGGCAGCCTGGTATCCGACCTGATCGTATATCTGGGTAGTATCGATTTTGTTATGTCAGACGTGGACCGCTAATTATGCACGATCAACACATTGCCATTAAAACGATCGACCCTAACGAGGTCTTCGTGCTGAGCGCGGAAGAGCATCACGCTATTGAGCACGAAAAACACCACTACGAAGATGCGCGTGCAGCCTCGATTGAAGCGCTGAAGATCGTGCAGAAACAGCGCGGCTGGGTGCCGGACGGCGCGATCAACGCGATTGCCGAAGTCCTGGGTATCCCGGCAAGTGACGTTGAAGGTGTGGCGACGTTTTACAGCCAGATCTTCCGTCAGCCGGTGGGTCGTCATGTGATCCGTTACTGTGACAGCGTGGTCTGTCACATAACTGGCTATCAGGGCATCCAGTCCGCACTGGAGCAGCAGCTGAATATCAAACCGGGTCAGACCACGGCTGATGGCCGCTTTACGCTGCTGCCAACCTGCTGTCTGGGCAACTGCGATAAGGGGCCGACGATGATGGTGGATGAAGACACGCATGTGCATCTGACGCCGGAAGGCATCCCGGGTTTGCTGGAGCAGTATCAATGACAATTAAACAGATCATTCGCACTGCTGAAACTCATCCGCTGACCTGGCGAATGCGTGATGATAAGCAACCTGTCTGGCTTGATGAATACCGCAGCAAAAACGGCTATGCCGGTGCGGAAAAAGCGCTGAAAAGCATGTCACAGGATGAAATCGTCGCAGCAGTGAAAGATTCCGGCCTGAAAGGGCGCGGCGGTGCAGGCTTCTCTACCGGTCTGAAGTGGAGCCTGATGCCGAAAGATGAGTCGATGAACATCCGTTACCTGTTGTGTAACGCCGATGAGATGGAGCCAGGCACTTATAAAGACCGCCTGCTGATGGAGCAGATGCCTCACCAGCTGGTGGAAGGGATGCTGATCAGTGCCTTTGCGCTAAAGGCCTACCGTGGCTATATCTTCTTACGTGGCGAATACATTGAGGCCGCGGTGCATCTGCGCCGCGCGATTGCGGAAGCGACGGAAGCGGGTTATCTCGGTAAAAATATTCTGGGTACCGGCTTCGACTTTGAGCTGATTGTCCACACCGGCGCGGGTCGTTATATCTGCGGCGAAGAGACGGCGCTGATTAACTCACTGGAAGGCCGTCGTGCTAACCCGCGTTCCAAGCCGCCATTCCCGGCAAGTGCGGGCGCGTGGGGCAAACCGACCTGCGTGAACAACGTGGAAACCCTCTCTAACGTCCCGGCGATTCTGGCCAACGGCGTGGAGTGGTACAAAAATATCTCTAAAAGCGAAGATGCCGGTACCAAAATGATGGGCTTCTCCGGACGCGTGAAAAATCCTGGCGTCTGGGAGCTGCCATTCGGTATCACCGCGCGTGAAATCCTGGAAGATTATGCGGGCGGCATGCGTGACGGACTGAAGTTCAAAGCCTGGCAGCCGGGTGGAGCAGGTACCGACTTCCTGACCGACCAGCACCTGGATCTGCCGATGGAGTTTGCCAGCATCGGCAAAGCGGGCAGTCGTCTGGGCACCGCGCTGGCGATGGCGGTCGATCACGAAATCAATATGGTCTCGCTGGTGCGCAACCTGGAAGAGTTCTTTGCCCGAGAATCGTGCGGCTGGTGTACACCGTGTCGCGATGGCCTGCCGTGGAGCGTGAAAATTCTGCGTGCGCTGGAGCAGAAGCAGGGTCAGCCAGGCGATATCGAAACCCTGCTGCAACTCTGCCGTCAGCTTGGCCCGGGTAAAACCTTCTGCGCGCATGCACCGGGTGCGGTTGAGCCGCTGCAGAGTGCGATTAAATATTTCCGTGAAGAGTTTGAAGCTGGCATGGCACCGCAGGTGTTTGGCAATACCCGCGCCATTGGCGGGATCCAGCCAAACCTGCTGAAAGCGCGCTGGTAATTCGCCACAGCATACGGAACAGGCCTGGTGCCGCCGCCCCGACAATGTCGTGCGTCGGGGCAAGAATATGATTAACGCTCGTCTCTGACGAGCCTTACGGAAGCATGTCACTATGGCTACAATTCATGTAGACGGTAAAGAGTATGATGTGAACGGAGCGGACAACCTGCTACAGGCATGTCTTTCTCTGGGCCTTGATATTCCTTACTTTTGCTGGCATCCGGCGCTGGGAAGCGTTGGGGCCTGCCGCCAGTGTGCGGTAAAGCAATTCCAGAATGCCGAAGATACCCGCGGCCGTCTTGTCATGTCCTGCATGACGCCGGCCTCTGACGGCACATTCATCTCCATCGACGATGGCGAAGCGAAAGAGTTCCGCGAAAGCGTGGTGGAGTGGCTGATGACCAACCACCCGCACGACTGCCCGGTGTGTGAAGAGGGCGGTAACTGTCACCTGCAGGATATGACAGTCATGACCGGCCACAGCTTCCGCCGCTATCGCTTCACTAAGCGTACCCACCGTAATCAGGATCTTGGCCCGTTCATCTCCCACGAGATGAACCGCTGTATCGCCTGTTACCGCTGCGTGCGTTACTACAAAGATTATGCCGATGGCAAAGATCTGGGTGTCTATGGCGCGCATGACAACGTCTACTTTGGTCGCCCGGAAGATGGCACGCTGGAAAGCGAATTCTCCGGCAACCTGGTTGAAATCTGCCCGACCGGCGTCTTCACCGACAAAACCCACTCCGAACGCTATAACCGTAAATGGGATATGCAGTTTGCACCGAGCATCTGCCAGCAGTGCAGCGTTGGCTGTAATACCAGCCCGGGTGAGCGTTATGGTGAGTTACGCCGTATTGAAAACCGCTATAACGGCACCGTAAACCACTACTTCCTGTGTGACCGTGGCCGCTTTGGCTATGGCTACGTGAACCGTAAAGATCGCCCACGTCAGCCGATGCTGCTGCGCGGCAACGACTGGGTCACGCTGAACGCAGAGCAGGCGGTTAATGCTGGTGCAGATTTGCTGCGTCAGGCGAAGAAAGTGATCGGTATCGGCTCGCCGCGCGCGAGCATTGAAAGTAACTTCGCCCTGCGTGAACTGGTGGGTGCAGAGAACTTCTCAACCGGCATGCCAGCGGACGAGCAGGCCCGTCTTGAACTGATGCTCAACGTCCTGCGCGAGGGGGGTATCTACACGCCATCGCTGCGTGAAATTGAAAGCTACGACGCGGTGCTGGTACTGGGTGAAGACCTGACACAGGTGGGCGCTCGCGTGGCGCTCTCTGTGCGTCAGGCAGTGAAAGGCAAAGCGCGTGATATGGCCGCTGCGCAGAAAGTCGCAGACTGGCAGATCGCCGCCATCATGAACATCGGTCAGAACGCGAAACATCCGCTGTTTGTTACCCACGTTGATGAAACCCGTCTGGATGATATCGCGGCATGGAGCTATCGTGCGCCGGTTGAAGATCAGGCGCGCCTCGGCTTCGCTATCGCCAGTGCGCTGGATGAGTCTGCACCTGCGGTCACCGATTTCGACAGCAAGCTCAGCGGGAAAATGGATGTTGTCGTTCAGGCGCTGGCCGGCGCGAAAAAGCCATTAATTATCTCCGGTACTCACTCAGGCAGCAGCGCAGTGATTGAAGCCGCAGCCAACGTGGCGAAAGCCCTGAAGGCACGCGGTGCAGATGTCGGCATTACCCTGCTGGCAGGTCACGCGAACAGCATCGGTTTGGGCATGATTGGCGGCAATCCGCTGGAGCAGGCGCTGGAGCAGCTGAGCAACGGTGAAGCCGATGCGCTGGTGGTGCTGGAAAATGACCTTTATCGCCATGCGCCGAAAGCGCTGGTGGATGCGGCACTGGCTCAGACCACCAACGTGATTGTGGTGGATCATCAGCGTACCGCAACGCTGGAGAAAGCGGGTCTGGTGCTTTCAACCGCCAGCTTCGCTGAAAGCGATGGCACCTCGATTAACCATGAAGGCCGCGCTCAGCGCTTCTTCCAGGTTTATGATCCTGCCTATTACGACAACAATATTGTGATGCTGGAGAGCTGGCGCTGGCTGCACTCGCTGCACAGCACGCTGGAAAGCCGTCATGTGGACTGGACGCAGCTCGATCACGTGATCGATGCGGTAGTGACCCGTCTGCCACAGCTCGCGGGTATTAAAGAAGCCGCACCTGACGCCAGCTTCCGCATTCGTGGCCAGAAACTGTCACGTTCTCCAATCCGTGCCAGTGGACGTACTGCAGCGCGCGCGAATATCAGCGTTCATGAACCGCGTCAGCCGCAGGACCGGGACACGATGTTCGCCTTCTCAATGGAAGGGAACAACCAGCCATCGGCACCGCGTTCACAGATTCCGTTTGCCTGGGCACCAGGCTGGAACTCACCGCAGGCGTGGAACAAGTTCCAGGCGGAAGTGGGCGGTAAACTGCGTCATGGCGATCCGGGCGTGCGCCTGTTTGAAGCCAGCGCAGGTGAGTTACCCTGGTTCACTATCGTGCCAAAAGCCTTTGTCAGTGATGCACAGTGGCGCGTCGCACCTCTCCATCGGTTGTTCGGCAGCGAAGAGATGTCGCAGCGTTCACCGGTCTTCCAGCAGCGTATGGCTGAGCCTGCGCTGGTGATTAACCCGGAGGATGCGGCAAAACTGGGCGTCAACAATGGCGCGGCGGTTGAGTTCAGCTGTGCCGGTGAGACAGTGCGTCTGCCGGTCCGTTTCTCGGCGTCACTGCAGGCAGGACAGATTGGTCTGCCGCTGGGTATGCCGGGCGTTCCGCCATTCCTGGCGAACGGTAAAATCGACACTCTGCAGGAGGCGGCGCAATGAGCTGGTTAACACCGGACGTTATCGACATTCTGCTGGCCATTGTTAAAGCCATCGTGATTCTGCTGGTGGTAGTGGCCTGCGGCGCGTTCATGAGCTTCGCCGAGCGTCGTCTGCTCGGCCTGTTCCAGAACCGTTACGGGCCAAACCGCGTAGGCTGGGGCGGCTCGCTGCAGCTGGTGGCGGATATGATCAAAATGTTCTTCAAAGAGGACTGGGTCCCGCCGTTTACCGACCGCTTTATCTTTACCCTTGCGCCGGTTATCGCCTTTGTTTCACTGCTGCTGGCTTTTGCTATCGTGCCGGTTTCGCCCACCTGGATGGTAACAGACCTGAATATCGGTCTGCTGTTCTTCCTGATGATGGCGGGCCTTGCGGTTTACGCGGTGCTGTTTGCTGGCTGGTCGAGTAACAACAAATACTCGCTGCTGGGTGCGATGCGCGCCTCGGCGCAGACCCTGAGCTACGAAGTGTTCCTGGGTCTGTCGCTGATGGGTGTGGTAGCGCAGGCGGGCTCGTTCAATATGAACGATATCGTCAACAGCCAGACACATCTATGGAACATCATTCCGCAGTTCTTCGGTTTCGTGACCTTCTGTATTGCGGGCGTGGCGGTGTGTCACCGTCATCCGTTTGACCAGCCAGAAGCGGAGCAGGAACTGGCGGACGGCTACCACATTGAATATGCCGGTATGAAGTTCGGCCTGTTCTTTGTCGGCGAATATGTGGCGATTACCACCGTTTCAGCGCTGATCGTAACGCTGTTCTTTGGTGGCTGGCACGGGCCTTTCCTGCCGCCGTTCATCTGGTTCGCCCTGAAAACGGCGTTCTTTATGATGATGTTCATCCTGATCCGTGCTGCGCTTCCGCGTCCACGCTACGACCAGGTGCTGTCATTCGGCTGGAAAGTGTGTCTGCCGTTGACGCTGTTGAACCTGCTGGCGACTGCCGCAGTGATTCTCTACACAGCGCCGTAAGGGGTTAACAAATGACTTTGAAAGATATTGTCGTAGGTTTCGGCACGACAGTTCGCAGTATCTGGCTGATCGGGCTGCACGCCTTCGCCAAACGTGAAACGCAGATGTACCCGGAAGAGCCGGTTTATCTGCCACCGCGCTATCGTGGCCGTATTGTGTTAACCCGCGATCCGGACGGTCAGGAGCGTTGCGTTGCCTGTAACCTGTGTGCGGTTGCCTGTCCGGTTGGCTGTATTTCACTGCAGAAAGCTGAAACCAAAGATGGCCGCTGGTACCCGGAGTTCTTCCGCATCAACTTCTCACGCTGCATCTTCTGTGGCATGTGTGAGGAAGCCTGTCCGACTACGGCGATTCAGCTGACCCCCGATTTTGAACTGGGTGAGTTTAAGCGTCAGGATCTGGTGTATGAAAAGGACGATCTGCTGATTTCGGGGCCGGGTAAATATCCGGAGTACAACTTCTACCGCATGGCAGGTATGGCAATTGACGGTAAAGATAAGGGCGAAGCGGAAAACGAAGCGAAGCCTGTCGACGTCAAAGGCTTATTACCTTAAGGAGCAAGGCATGGAATTTGCGTTTTATCTTTGCGGACTGGTGGCGGTGCTGACGACGTTGCGCGTCATTACCCACACTAATCCGGTACATGCGTTGCTGTACCTGATCGTTTCGCTGTTATCGATCGCCGGCGTCTTCTTCTCGATGGGGGCCTATTTTGCTGGTGCGCTGGAGATCATCGTCTACGCCGGGGCCATCATGGTGCTGTTCGTCTTCGTGGTTATGATGCTGAACCTGGGCAAACAGACTGAGAAGCAGGAGCGTGAGTGGCTCAGTCCGTCGCTGTGGATTGGACCGGGTATCGTTTCGTTACTGCTGCTGGTGGTAATGATCTACGCCATCCTGACAGCGAATGATCAGGGCATTGATGGCATCATCATCGACGCCAAAGCGGTGGGCATCAGCCTGTTTGGTCCTTACGTGCTGGCGGTTGAACTGGCATCGATGCTGCTGCTGGCCGGTCTGGTTGTGGCGTTTCATATCGGTCGCGAAGAGCGTCAGGGCGAAGTCCTGAGTAACCGTAATGCTGACGCCGCTCAGGTGAAAAAGGAGAACGCATGATCCCGTTACAACATGGATTGATTCTTGCTGCCGTGCTGTTTGTCCTTGGACTGACGTCACTGGTAATACGCCGCAATCTGCTGTTTATGCTGATCGGCCTTGAAATCATGATCAACGCCGCCGCATTAGCCCTGGTGGTTGCCGGGAGCTATTGGGGTCAGGCCGATGGACAGGTGATGTATATCCTGGCGATCAGCCTGGCGGCAGCGGAAGCCAGTATTGGTCTGGCACTGCTGCTTCAGCTCTATCGTCGTCGTCAGACGCTGAACATTGATACTGTGAGCGAGATGCGCGGATGAATCTTCTCTATTTAACTGTCTTGTTTCCGCTGATCGGCTTTCTGCTGTTAGCGTTTTCCCGCGGTCGCTGGTCTGAGAACCTCTCGGCCACGGTGGGTATGGGATCGGTGGGTCTGGCAGCACTGACTACGGCAATGATCGGTTTCGACTTCTTCGCCAATGGTCAGCAAGCTTACACCCAGGCACTCTGGACATGGATGCATGTCGGCAACTTCGACATGAAGGTGAATCTGACGCTGGACGGCCTGTCGCTGACCATGCTGTCGGTAGTAACCGGCGTCGGCTTCTTTATTCATATGTTCGCCTCCTGGTACATGCGTGGAGAAGAGGGCTACTCCCGCTTCTTCGCCTACACCAACCTGTTTATCGCCAGTATGGTGGTTCTGGTGCTGGCCGATAACCTGATGCTGATGTATCTGGGCTGGGAAGGGGTAGGGCTCTGCTCTTATCTGCTGATCGGTTTCTACTACAGTAATCCGGAAAACGGCAAAGCGGCGATGAAAGCGTTCATTATCACCCGCGTCGGCGACGTCTTCCTGGCATTCGGTCTGTTCATTCTCTACAACGAGCTGGGCACGCTGAATTTCCGCGAGATGATGGAACTGGCTCCGGCGCACTTCGCCGCAGACAACTCTATGCTGCAGTGGGCAACGCTGATGTTGCTGGGTGGCGCGGTCGGTAAATCGGCACAGTTACCGTTGCAGACCTGGCTGGCCGATGCGATGGCCGGTCCGACACCGGTTTCGGCGCTGATTCACGCCGCGACCATGGTGACGGCGGGTGTTTACCTTATTGCCCGCAGTCATGGTCTCTTCCTGCTGACGCCGGAAGTGCTGCATCTGGTGGGAATCATCGGGGCGATTACCCTGGTGCTGGCGGGATTTGCCGCGCTGGTGCAGACCGACATCAAACGTGTTCTCGCTTACTCCACCATGAGCCAGATTGGCTACATGTTCCTGGCGCTGGGAGTCCAGGCGTGGGATGCGGCGATTTTCCATCTGATGACGCACGCCTTCTTTAAAGCGTTACTGTTCCTCTCTTCAGGTTCAGTGATTCTGGCCTGCCATCACGAGCAGAACATCTTCAAAATGGGCGGCCTTCGTAAGAGCATTCCGCTGGTCTATACCTGCTTCCTGGTCGGTGGCGCAGCGCTGGCGGCACTGCCGCTGATCACGGCGGGCTTCTACAGTAAAGATGAGATTCTGTTTGGTGCGCTGGCTAATGGCCACATCAACCTGATGGTAGCGGGTCTGCTCGGGGCGTTCCTGACCTCAATCTATACCTTCCGCATGATCTTCATCGTGTTCCACGGTGAAGAGAAAATTCACGCACACGCCGGTAAAGGCATTACCCATCATCTGCCGCTGATTGTGCTGCTGCTGCTCTCCACCTTTATTGGTGCGCTGATTACGCCACCGCTGGCGGGTGTACTGCCAGCCAACGAGTTCGGTGAGGCGGGCAAAGCAGGACTGGAAATCACCTCAGGTGTGGTCGCGATTGTCGGCATTCTAATCGCTGCCGCGCTGTGGCTGGGCAAACGTGAGCTGGTAACCCGTATCGCAAACAGCGCACCGGGCCGCTTCTTCGGCACATGGTGGTTTGCGGCATGGGGCTTCGACTGGCTCTACGACAAAGTGTTCGTCAAACCTTACCTGGGAATTGCGTGGCTGCTGAAGCGCGATCCACTGAATGGTCTGATGAACCTGCCTGCGCTGCTGTCACGCATTGCCAACAAAGGTCTGGTGGTCAGTGAAAATGGCTATCTGCGCTGGTATGTGGCGTCAATGAGCGTGGGTGCCGTGCTGGTGCTGGCTCTGCTGCTGGTGATTTAAAGATTGATGAGCGGGGTGAGTTCGCTCACCCCAATGAAGAATGTCAAAATAACCTGAGTAATGAGCGTTATCGTCGCAGTCAGTTTCATCACCGCCAGCGCACAGCAACCGGAGCATACCGAGGTATGTGAGGATTGCGAGCACTGCCGGGGTTGAAAATGGCAAGTAAGATAGCTCAGAAAAGGAAATATAAGGGAAGTGTGCCGTGTTATTACCTTGGCTAATTATCATACCCTTCGTCGGCGGTCTGATCTGCTGGCTCACTGAGCGCCTTGGCGCGAAGGTGCCACGCTGGATCGCGCTGATCACCATGGGGCTGACGTTGGCGCTTTCACTGCAACTCTGGTTGCAGGGAGGCTATTCACTGACGCAGGCAGCGGGCATTCCGCAGTGGCAGTCAAGTTTCTCCGTTCCGTGGATCCCACGCTTCGGCATCAGCTTCCATTTAGCCATCGATGGCCTCTCGCTGCTGATGGTGGTGCTGACCGGTCTGCTCGGTCTGATGGCGGTGCTCTGTTCCTGGAATGAGATTTCAAAGTATCAGGGCTTCTTCCATCTGAACCTGATGTGGATCCTGGGCGGCGTAATCGGTGTGTTCCTCTCCATCGACCTGTTCCTGTTCTTTTTCTTCTGGGAAATGATGCTGGTGCCGATGTACTTCCTCATCGCGCTCTGGGGTCATAAAGCATCGGACGGTAAAACCCGTATCTCCGCCGCGACCAAATTCTTCATCTATACCCAGGCTTCGGGTCTGGTGATGTTGATTGCGATTCTGGGCCTGGTGTTTGTCCACTTCAACGCGACCGGCGTCTGGACCTTCAACTACGAGCAGCTGCTGCAGACGCCAATGTCGAGCGGTGTTGAATATCTGCTGATGCTGGGCTTCTTTATCGCCTTTGCGGTCAAGATGCCGGTGGTGCCGTTACACGGCTGGCTGCCGGATGCGCACAGTCAGGCGCCAACAGCCGGTTCTGTCGACCTGGCGGGTATCCTGCTGAAAACCGCAGCTTACGGTTTACTCCGTTTCAGCCTGCCGCTGTTCCCGAACGCATCAGCCGAGTTTGCGCCCATCGCTATGTGGTTAGGCATCATCGGTATCTTCTACGGTGCCTGGATGGCCTTCTCGCAGACCGATATCAAACGTCTGATTGCCTATACCTCGATTTCGCACATGGGCTTTGTGCTGATTGCCATTTACACCGGCAGCCAGCTGGCGTTGCAGGGTGCGGTGATTCAGATGATTGCACACGGTCTGTCCGCTGCCGCACTTTTCATTCTGTGTGGTCAGTTGTATGAGCGTCTGCATACCCGTGATATGCGTCAGATGGGGGGCCTGTGGTCGCGCATCAAATGGATTCCGGGCCTGTCGCTGTTCTTTGCGGTTGCCAACCTCGGTATGCCGGGCACCGGTAACTTCGTCGGCGAATTTATGATTCTGACCGGCAGCTTCCAGGTGGTGCCGATGATTATCATCATCGCAACTTTTGGTCTGGTGTTCGCCTCCGTATACTCGCTGGTGATGATGCAGCGCGCTTACTACGGCGAAGCGAAATCGAAAGATCCGCTGCCAGGCATGTCACCGCGCGAGTTTATGACCATCGGTGTTCTGGTGGTGCTGCTGGTGCTGCTGGGCGTCTATCCACAGCCGATTCTGGATACTTCGCACGCTGCCATGAGCAATATTCAGCAGTGGTTTACCGCTTCAATTTCAACTACAAGGCCGTAATTCGCCATGACAATAACTCCTCACCAATTGATTGCGTTGCTACCGCTGTTAATCGTCGGATTGACGGTGGTGGTTGTGATGCTGTCCATTGCCTGGCGACGCAACCACTTCGTTAACGCCACGCTAACGGTAGTTGGCCTGAACCTGGCGCTGCTCTCGCTCTACTTTGTCGGTCAGATCGGGGCGATGGATGTCACGCCGCTGCTGCGCGTCGATGGCTATTCGATGTTTTACACCGCGCTGGTCATGCTGGCGAGTCTGGCAACCTGCACCTTTGCCTATCCGTGGCTGGCAGGCTACCCGGACAATAAAGATGAGTTCTATCTGCTGGTGTTGATTGCGGCGCTCGGTGGCATCGTACTGGCCAGCGCTAACCATCTGGCCTCGCTGTTTATCGGTATTGAGCTGCTGTCGCTGCCGCTGTTTGGTCTGATTGGCTACGCTTTCCGTCAGAAACGTTCGCTGGAAGCGGCGCTCAAATACACCATTCTCTCCGCGGCAGCCTCATCGTTCCTGTTGTTTGGCATTGCGCTGATCTACGCCGATTCCGGTAACCTGAGCTTCGTTGCGCTGGGTCAGAGCCTGACAGACAGCATGATCCACGAGCCACTCTTGCTGGTGGGGCTGGGTATGCTGATCATCGGTCTGGGCTTTAAGCTCTCACTGGTTCCGTTCCACCTCTGGACGCCCGATGTCTATCAGGGTGCGCCTGCGCCGGTTTCAACCTTTCTGGCCACCGCCAGCAAGATTGCCATCTTCGGTGTCATCATGCGTCTGTTCATGTATGCGCCGGTGACTGACAGCGAAGCGGTGCGTACGGTGCTGGCCATGATCGCCTTTGTATCGATTCTGTTTGGTAACCTGATGGCGATTTCGCAGAGCAACATCAAGCGTCTGCTGGGTTACTCCTCTATCGCCCATCTTGGTTATCTGCTGGTCGCGCTGATTGCGGTGAAAGATCATCAGCTGTCGCTGGAAACCTCTGGTGTTTACCTGGCAGGTTATCTGTTCAGCAGCCTGGGTGCCTTTGGTGTGGTGAGCCTGATGTCCAGCCCGTATCGTGGCCCGGATGCCGACTCGCTCTACTCCTATCGTGGTCTGTTCTGGCATCGTCCTGTCCTGTCAGCGGTCATGACGGTGATGATGCTGTCGCTGGCAGGTATCCCTATGACGCTGGGCTTTATCGGTAAATTCTACGTGATCGCGTCAGGCGTCAGTGCGCACCTCTGGTGGCTGACCGGTGCAGTGGTAGCGGGTAGTGCGATTGGCCTTTACTACTATCTGCGCGTGACGGTGAGTCTCTACCTCAGCCCGCCAGAACTGCATACCCGTGATACTCCGGCTAACTGGGCGTTTACCGCCGGGGGTGTGGTGGTGCTGATCTCTGCCATTCTGGTGCTGCTGTTAGGGGTTTACCCGCAGCCGTTAATCAGACTGGTGCAGATGGCTCAGCCATTGATGTAAGCAGATGACTGCGACTGATGAATCAGGCCTCCGGGCCTGATTTTTTTTGCCTGTCAGATGAGATGACGAGTCAGGTGCTGGCGACGCCACACTGATGTAGAGTGTTTTGTTTAGTAAGGAGAGACCATGAACATTAACTGGCAGGATAAACATCATAGCGAACTCACCGCCCGGGAACTCTACGACTTACTGACGTTGCGCAGCGCCGTGTTCGTGGTGGAACAGCAGTGTGCATATCAGGATGTGGATGGCAAAGATTTGCAGGCCGAAAACCGGCATCTGCTGGGCCTGGCGGATGGACAACTGGTGGCTTATGCGCGCCTTCTTTCCCCGGAGGATGAGACCAGTCCGGTAAAAATCGGACGGGTGATTGTGAGCGATCGGGTGCGCGGTGCACGGCTGGGCAGTCGTCTGATGGAGAAGGCGATCAGCCGTTGTCAGCTACACTGGCCGGGTCATAATCTTTTTCTCTCCGCTCAGGCGCATCTGGAAAACTTCTACGGGCACTATGGTTTCGTCGCGACAGGGGAGAGCTATCTGGAAGATGGTATTCCGCACGTCGATATGCTGAAGAACACGCCATAAAAAAGGCGAGGCCGGAGCCTCGCCTTTTTCCATCAGCCCACCGTCATCTGACGGTCATCGACATATTTACGCTGATCCGGCGCTGGCGGGAAATACTGATAAAGCCAGGTTTCACTCAGCGTCTCCTCTTTGCTGCGCAGGAACAGACGCATTTCTACCGGCTGGGTAGAATCGCTGTTCGGATACCAGTCAAACAGGATGCGGTATCCCTTCAGCGGATCGACATACAGAATTTCAACCTGCTTCACGCTGCCCGATGAGACAGTAATCACCGGTTCAATACCTTTCGGCGCAGCAGCCTGCAGGTCACCACCAATAAAATCGATAGCGAAGCGACGGCACCAGGTTTCAGGGAAGTGTTCGCCAGGCGCCCAGCCTTCCGGGAAGCCACCGATACCGGTACGGGTGGCATCCACGCGCGCCAGACCGCTTCGCACTGGTGGCAGACCACTCCAGTAAAGTTTGTAGGAGAAGTTCAGCTCACTGCCTGCTTTGACCGGTTCCGCCGGTTGCCAGAAGCAGACGATATTATCCAGCGTTTCACCCGTGGTTGGGATTTCCATCAGGTTGATCGCGCCTTTGCCCCACTTGCCGACCGGCTCAACCCACAGGCTCGGACGTTTGTCATACCAGCCAATCACATCCTGATAATCTTTGAAGTCGTGATTCAACTGCAGCAGGCCAAAGCCACGCGGATTCTCATCCTCATAGGCGTTGAACTGCAGACGCTGCGGATTATTCAGCGGGCGCGCAATCCATTCGCCTTTACCGGTCCACATCGCCAGACGATCGGAGTCGTGGATCTGCGGATGGTAAGTGTTGCACATGCGACGTTCGTTGGTGCCACAGCTGAACATGCTGGTCATTGGCGAGATGCCGATCTGACGGATCTCTTTACGGGCAAACAGGTGGTTTTCGACTTCCATCACCACCCGTTTCTCTTCGCAATGAATGATGAACTTATAAGCACCGGTAAGGCTGGCACCATCCAGCAGGGCGTAACAGGTAAAGGTGGTATCTTCCGCTTTTGGCGTTTCAAACCAGAAGGCGGTAAAGTCCGGGAACTCTTCCTGACCGTTGCTGAAAGTATTAATCGCCACGCCACGCGCCGAGAGGCCGTACTGGAAGGTATCGTCAACGGCACGGAAGTAGCTTGCGCCGAGGAAAGAGACGATGTCGCGACGGGCCAGTTCCGGCTTTTTAAAGGCACGGAAACCGGCGAAGCCGAGGTCAGTTTTGCCCTCCAGCTGCTTTGTATCCACGCGGGCGTTGTTGTAGTTGAACAGCTCGGGGCGGAAATGAATTTCGCGCGCCTCGCGGCTTGCGCCGTCAACAGAGAACATACGGATGCGACGCTTAAAGCCCATACCGACATGGAAAAACTGCACATCCAGCTGACGGTCAGGCAGGTTATTCCACAGCGAATGGTTAGCGTCATACTGAATTTCGTTGTACGCCTGCGGGGTCAGTGTAGCCAGCGTCTCCGGCAGCGCGCCTGGTGCACCGCCCCAGGGTTTTTTTGCCAGCGCGGCCGCGTTTTTCTTCAGTACGTCAAAATCGAAGCGTACGGCGGTTCCGTCAGCAATGCCATCTTCTGCCCATGCGGATTGCGCAAACAGCGTTGACAGGCCGGTCATGCCGCTGACGGCGGAGAAGGCCATTGACGCTTTCATAAACATTCTTCGATTCATGCCAGAGATCATTCCTTAGCTGTTCGAGGGTGTCGTGACTGTCGTGCAAAATGCACTTTTCATGGCCCGATAATCACAGGCAACAGAGGGGTACGACAATAGGGTTACTGGAAAATTCAGTCCCGACAAAATTTATCAGATTAATCAAAGAAGCGAAGCGAAATTCGGCGGTTGCCGTGGCGTCTTACACTTCTTTGCGCAGTGAAACGGCGCACCGCCTGGGCTGAGCAATTTTAGCAGATGAAAAATCAGGTGATTCCTGGATCAGGAAAACAGCAGAGCGCCAGATTATGACTATAGTTAATGAACTGCTTTGCAATTCACACGGAGGAAACGATGGTAAATCAGACAAATCAATTCGAAACGGGCCTCGATGACGATATTGCGTTACTGACCGAAACGCTGGAAGAAGTGCTTAAGGCATCAGGGGATCCGGCCGATCAGAAGTACATCGAGCTTAAAAGCAAAGCCGAACAGGCGCTGAACGATGTGAAATCCCGTGTCAGCCAGGCGTCAGATAGTTACTACTATCGCGCTAAACAGGCGGCTTACCGTGCTGACGATTACGTACATGAAAAACCGTGGCAGGGCGTCGGTATTGGTGCAACTGCCGGTCTGGTGCTTGGTCTGCTGCTGGCGCGTCGCTAATCGCGACCTGCACACACTGTTGTAGCAGACAACCGTAGTAAAAAACGGCGGGTAAATCCCGCCGTTTTTGTTGGTTTCTTACTGCCCTGAATTCACTCATCTGCGCCATTGAATCCCACTCAACCCGCTGACTTTCAAGCGCAACGTGCTGCCTTAGCCGCAACAACCACAATCGCTGGCAATGCCGATTGTGTTTCCCGGGTGGACTTCATACAGTGAAGCACATGTGAAAAGGAGGATCCGACGTGATTAGAGTAGAGATGCTGTCAACCGGGGATGAGGTGCTGCATGGCCAAATCGTCGACACCAATGCAGCCTGGCTGGCGGATATGCTGTTCCAGCAGGGTTTGCCCATGACCAGTCGCACCACGGCAGGTGATTCACTCGCGTTACTGATTGCTACGCTGCAGGCGCGCAGTCATGAGGCCGATGTGCTGATTGTGAATGGCGGTCTGGGGCCAACCAGTGACGATCTCAGCGCACTGGCCGCCGCGCGCGCCTGTGGGGTTGAACTGGCGATGCAGCAGGACTGGCTGGAACAGATGGAAGCCTGGTTTGCCAGTCGCGGGCGAATAATGGCGGCCAGCAATCGCAAACAGGCTGAAATTCCGGCCAATGCGGAACTGATTGATAATCCGGTCGGAACCGCCTGTGGCTTCGCTCTGCAACTTAATCGCTGCTGGATGTTCTTCACGCCTGGCGTGCCGTCTGAATTTAAAGTGATGGTGGAGCAGCAGATCATCCCGCGTCTGAAAGCAAAATTCTCGCCGCCCGAGCCGCCGGTTTGTCTGCGGCTGACGACCTTTGGTCGCGGTGAAAGTGATATTGCCGCTGAACTGGAGCCGCTATTGTTGCCGGAAGGCGTGGTGATGGGGTATCGCTCATCGATGCCAATCATTGAGATCAAACTTACCGGTCCGGCCAGCCAGCGGGTGGCGATGGAGCAGGTATGGCAGCAGGTGCGTCTGCTGCTGGCGGAGTGTACCATTTTTGAAGGCACCGAAGGTCTGCCGGCCCTGCTGGCTTGCGAGCTGGAGCAGCGCGGTGAGCAACTGGCGGTCAGCGAGCAATACACCGCCGGGCTACTTTACTGGCAACTGGCGGCCGCCAGCGTGCCGTTGAGGGGCGCTGACATTCTGGTTGCCCGGCAGGAGACGCTGGAGCAGCAGGTAAGCCGTACCCGCGATTTTGCCGCGCAGCAGCAGGCAGCGCTGGCGCTCTCTGTTGGCAGCCTGGAGCAGGAAGAGATTTCAGTGGCACTGCATACGCCAAAGGGCAGTTTTGGTCAGCGCGTGAAGTTCAGCACCGGTCGCTATAACCTTGAAACGCGTCAGAAGGTGGTGGCGATGATGGCGATGAACATGCTGCGTCGCTGGTTGCATGGTAGCGAAGTGAGTACCGGTCACGGCTGGATTGATGTGGTTGAAACTGTCAGGCAGTAATTCAGTGAAGTAAAACGGGCGCCTCAGGCGCCCGTTTTGTATGTGGACAAAGGTAGCCGCAGCTCGCTGTAATACCCAGCCTGCGAAGGGAACACGGTCAGATCGGAAAGACGCAAAACCCGTCATCCCTGACCTGCTCTACCCACGGCATCCATGGCGTGGGACGCTTTCCTCCTCTGACCGTATTCCCTGCGCTTCGCACTAATTCATTGCGGTTAAATTTATCCGGATTTGAATTTGTCAGCAGAATGAAAGACGCCTGCTGCAGTTATAACTCAAGCTCAATCTCGCCTTTAGCTTTGCAGCAGCAGGGCAGGATCTCATCCTGCTGCACAAAGGCCAGCGGCCGCTGTGGATAATGCACTTCGCCTTTCAGCAGCCGCATCCGGCAGGAGCCGCAGTAACCTTCGCGGCACTGAAACTCCACGCAGAGATTATTGGCTTCCAGCAACGTCAGCAGGTTGGTGTGCTCGTCTGTGCATTCTAGCCGGGTGCCGGAAGTGCGCAGAATAACAACGTCACGGCTCATGATTAAAGCTGGAAGTCGTCGAAGTCGTTAGCGCCCACTTCAGAGTCGATCTGACCGACCAGATAAGAGCTCACTTCCACTTCCTGCGGCGCAACCTGCACGTTATCAGACACCAGCCACGAGTTGATCCATGGAATCGGGTTAGAGCGCGTCTGGAAAGGCAGATCAAGGCCAACTGCCTGCATACGGATATTGGTGATGTACTCAATGTACTGGCAGAGAATGTCTTTGTTCAGGCCGATCATCGAGCCACCGCTGAACAGATATTCAGCCCATTCTTTCTCCTGCAGCGCCGCCTTCTTAAACAGCTCGAAGCACTCTTCACGGCACTCTGCCGCAATCTCTTTCATTTCCGGATCGTCTTCACCGCTGCGCAGCAGGTTCAGCATGTGCTGGGTGCCCGTCAGATGCAGCGCTTCATCACGGGCAATCAGCTTGATGATTTTGGCGTTGCCTTCCATCAGCTCGCGCTCGGCAAAAGCGAAAGAACAGGCGAAGCTGACATAGAAACGGATTGCTTCCAGCGCATTGACGCTCATCAGACAGATATAAAGCTGCTTCTTCAGCGCACGCAGGCTGACCACAACCTGCTTATCGTTGACCTGATGGGTGCCTTCGCCCAGCAGATGCCAGTAGTTAGTCATCTCGATCAGGTCATCGTAATAGCGTGAGATATCCTGGGCACGGGCCAGAATCTGCTCATTGGTGACAATATCGTCAAACACCACTGCGGGATCGTTCACGATGTTACGGATGATATGGGTGTAAGAACGGGAGTGAATCGTCTCAGAGAACGCCCAGGTTTCAATCCAGGTTTCCAGCTCAGGAATTGAAATCAGCGGCAGCAGGGCGACGTTCGGGCTGCGACCCTGAATCGAATCCAGCAGCGTCTGATACTTCAGGTTGCTGATGAAGATATGCTTTTCGTGGTCCGGCAGCGCCTGGTAGTCGATACGGTCACGCGAGACATCCACCTCTTCCGGACGCCAGAAGAAGGAGAGCTGCTTTTCGATCAGCTTTTCAAAGATGTCATATTTCTGCTGGTCAAAACGCGCCACGTTGACTGACTGACCGAAAAACATCGGCTCTTTCAGCTGATCATTTTTGTTCTGTGAGAAAGTGGAGTAAGCCATAAAAGTTGTCCAAAAGTAGACGAAGCCAGGCCTCGTGAAATGAATGAGGCGGGAGAATCTCCCGCCTGACCATTAGATCTTACAGGCGCCGCTCTCGCAGCCATCATCCTGGATAGAAGGTGCCAGGTCATCCTGTGCATCTTCCGCACCGTCACGGGTATTTTGATAGTAGAGCGTTTTCACGCCGAACTTGTACGCCGTCAGCAGATCTTTCAGCAGCTGTTTCATCGGCA
The DNA here is from genome assembly GCF_030270445.1 of Pantoea sp. QMID4. NCBI lineage: Bacteria > Pseudomonadati > Pseudomonadota > Gammaproteobacteria > Enterobacterales > Erwiniaceae > Pantoea > Pantoea sp. QMID4. The sequence continues at coordinate 342,980 of NZ_BSXL01000001.1, forward strand.
CTTTGCCGTTGGCAAAGCGTGACGGATCGTAGTTGGTGTTGGACGAAATCGCCTGGTCGATGAATTTCTGCATCAGACCCACCAGTTGCAGGTAGCCGTCGTTGTTCGGCATGTCCCACAGCAGTTCATACTGATCTTTCAGACGCTCATACTCCGGCACCACCTGACGCAGGATGCCATCTTTAGACGCTTTGATGCTGATGTGGCCGCGTGGTGGCTCGATGCCGTTGGTGGCATTGGAGATCTGAGACGAGGTCTCAGACGGCATCAGTGCAGACAGGGTCGAGTTGCGCAGGCCGTGCGTCTTGATCTCTTCACGCAGGCTTTCCCAGTCAAGATGCAGCTGTTCGTTGCTGATCGCGTCCAGGTCTTTCTTGTAGGTGTCGATGGGCAGAATGCCCTGCGCATAGCTGGTTTCATTAAACCACGGGCAGGCACCTTGCTCTTTTGCCAGCTCGTTTGACGCTTTCAGCAGGTAGTACTGAATCGCCTCAAACGTTTTGTGGGTCAGGCCATTAGCGCTGCCATCAGAGTAGCGCACGCCGTGCTTCGCCAGATAGTAAGCGTAGTTAATCACCCCAATGCCCAGGGTACGACGACCCATGGCGCCACGCTGTGCAGCCGGAATCGGGTAGTCCTGATAGTCGAGCAGCGCATCCAGCGCACGCACCGCCAGGGTAGCCAGCTCTTCCAGATCGTCCAGGCTTTCGATGGCACCGAGGTTAAACGCAGAGAGCGTACACAGGGCGATCTCACCGTTTTCGTCGTTAACATCTTCCAGTGGTTTGGTCGGCAGGGCGATTTCCAGGCAGAGGTTAGACTGGCGAACCGGCGCGATGCGCGGATCAAACGGGCTGTGGGTGTTGCAGTGATCGACGTTCTGAATATAGATACGGCCAGTTGATGCACGTTCCTGCATCATCAGCGAGAAGAGATCGACCGCTTTAACACGCTGCTGGCGGATGCTCTTGTCCTGCTCATATTTGGTATAGAGGCGCTCAAACTCATCCTGATCGGCGAAGAACGCGTCATACAGGCCAGGCACGTCCGATGGGCTGAACAGGGTGATGTCTTCGCCTTTCAGCAGGCGCTGATACATCAGCTTGTTGAGCTGAACGCCGTAGTCCATGTGACGCACGCGGTTACCTTCAACACCACGGTTGTTTTTCAGCACCAGCAGGCTTTCGATTTCCAGATGCCACATCGGGTAGAACAGCGTCGCTGCGCCGCCACGTACGCCACCCTGAGAACAGGACTTCACTGCGGTCTGGAAATGTTTATAGAACGGGATACAACCAGTGTGGAACGCTTCACCGCCGCGGATCGGGCTGCCCAGCGCACGGATACGACCGGCGTTAATGCCGATACCGGCACGCTGAGAGACATATTTCACAATCGCGCTGGAGGTGGCATTGATGGAGTCCAGGCTATCGCCGCACTCGATCAACACACAGGAGCTGAACTGACGTGTCGGGGTACGCACGCCCGACATGATTGGCGTCGGCAGCGAGATTTTAAACGTGGAGATCGCATCATAGAAACGCTTGATGTAATCCATACGCGTATCGCGCGGGTAGCCAGAGAACAGGCAGGCAGCGACCAGAATGTAGAGGAACTGCGCGCTCTCGTAGATTTCACCCGAGACGCGGTTCTGGACCAGATATTTGCCTTCCAGCTGCTTTACCGCGGCGTAGGAGAAGTTCATGTCACGCCAGTGGTCGAGGAACTCGTCCATCTGTGCGAACTCTTCCTGGCTGTAATCTTCCAGCAGGTGGCGATCGTATTTGCCCATGTCGACCATCTTAACGACCTGGTCATAAAGCTTCGGCGGCTCAAACTGACCATACGCTTTTTTACGCAGGTGGAAAATCGCCAGGCGGGCAGCCAGGTACTGATAGTCAGGGGCATCGCGAGAGATGAGGTCTGCTGCGGCCTTGATGATGGTCTCGTGAATGTCAGAGGTTCTGATGCCATCATAGAACTGAATGTGGGAGCGCAACTCCACCTGTGAAACTGAGACGTTGTTCAGCCCTTCAGCTGCCCAGTCCAGTACACGGTGAATTTTGTCGAGGTCAATGCGCTCCTGGCGGCCATCGCGTTTAGTAACGAGCAGACTCTGGTTCATGTCGCGTTTTTACCTTTGCGTGAGTATCCAAAAATTAAAAGAAATCCCGGCTTATGCACAGCATATTCATTGTGAATAATGTGTGGATAAACACTACATCTTGGGGGTGATGGGAAATACCATAACTACATGGGGGCTTATTTTAGTATTTTACGGCCGCTTAACAAGAGCAAAAAATGATGGATAGAGGGGTTGTATTTTTGGCGAAAATTCTCAGGCCATGCCTTGTAAGGCCTGGCAACATGTCAACCAGATCACACTTTTTTTTCTAACTTTGATCGGACGCGTATTTCTTATTCAATCCTCACTTTTCGGCCCTGCAGGGGAGGAAAAATAGCGAAAAGAGACTACCTGCCCCGTGCACTGCCAGATGACGCAGACTGAAATCTGAGGCAAAAGAGAGTGGGTGTGACGTAACCCACTGGCAGGTAACACGATGCCTCTGTTGCGGTTGATTTCGGGGGCCACAGGTGATGAAAAGCGGAAAGGAAAGAACAAGCCCGCCCTGATTCAGGCGGGCCAGTCACTTAGACGGCGCGATGGGTGTGTACCATATAATTGACATCAGTACCGGGGGCCAGTTTGAAGCGATTAGTCACCGGATTGTAGTGCAGGCCGATGATGTGGCGTTCACGCAGGGCCGTTTCATCGACCCAGCCCAGCAGCTCTGAAGGACGGATGAACTTCTTAACGTCGTGTGTGCCGCGCGGCAGCATGCGGAGCACATATTCTGCGCCAAATATCGCCAGCAGCCAGGCTTTAGGGTTGCGGTTCAGCGTTGAGAAAAAGACTTCGCCGCCGGGTTTAACCAGTTTCGCACAGGCGTGCACCACCGAGCGCGGATCCGGTACATGCTCCAGCATCTCCATGCACGTCACCACATCATATTTTCCGGCGTGCTGTTCGGCATGCTCTTCTACGGTCTGCTGTACGTAGTCCAGCGTGATGCCGCTCTCCAGAGCATGCAGGCGTGCCACGGCCAGCGGTTCAGCGCCCATATCCAGGCCCGTGACCACTGCGCCTTCACGCGCCATGCTTTCCGCTAAAATGCCGCCGCCGCATCCCACGTCGAGCACGGTCTTACCAAACAAACCGTTACTGTGCTGCGCGATATAGCCCAGGCGCAGCGGATTGATGCGGTGCAGAGGTTTAAATTCACCCTCCAGATCCCACCAGCGCGAGGCCACCGCCTCAAACTTGGCAATTTCCTGCGCATCGACGTTCTGCTGATGATTCTGCGGTTGTGCATTCATTGAATCGTAACTCCTGACAAAATGTGCCCACAGTATAAACGCTTAACCGCGGATGGCACACCTTTCAGGCGTGAGGAAAAGCGGGCGATATCGGTGGTTAACGTTCACCCGGGCATTGCAGTGTGATATACTTTCGCACCTTTAAAATCCGGGATTAAGTAGAGGGATAGCGGCTCAATGAGCGACCTTGCGAGAGAAATTACACCGGTCAATATCGAAGAAGAATTAAAAAATTCTTACCTCGGTTACGCCATGTCGGTCATCGTTGGCCGAGCTTTACCCGACGTGCGTGATGGCCTGAAGCCGGTTCATCGTCGCGTACTCTATGCGATGAGCGTACTGGGTAACGACTGGAACAAACCCTATAAAAAATCTGCCCGCGTCGTCGGTGACGTTATCGGTAAATATCACCCGCATGGTGATTCTGCCGTTTACGACACCATTGTACGTATGGCCCAGCCTTTCTCCCTGCGTTACATGCTGGTGGACGGACAAGGCAACTTCGGTTCCATCGATGGCGACTCTGCTGCAGCGATGCGTTATACCGAAATTCGCATGTCGAAAATCGCCCACGACCTGTTAGCTGACCTGGAAAAAGAGACCGTCGATTTCGTACTGAACTATGACGGTACTGAGCAGATCCCTGACGTTCTGCCGACCAAAATCCCTAACCTGCTGGTGAACGGTTCGTCCGGTATCGCCGTAGGTATGGCAACCAACATTCCACCGCACAACCTGCGTGAAGTGATTAACGGCTGCCTGGCGTATATTGAAGATGAGAACGTCAGCATTGAAGCGCTGATGGAGCACATTCCGGGGCCTGATTTCCCGACCGCCGCCATCATCAATGGTCGCCGTGGCATCGAAGAAGCGTACCGCACCGGACGCGGCAAGATTTATATCCGTGCACGCGGCGAAGTGGAAGCCGATGCAAAAACGGGCCGCGAGACCATCATCATTCATGAGCTACCGTATCAGGTAAACAAAGCACGCCTGATTGAAAAGATTGCGGAGCTGGTGAAAGAGAAGCGTGTCGAAGGCATCAGCGCGCTGCGCGATGAGTCTGATAAAGACGGCATGCGGATCGTGATTGAGATCAGGCGTGATGCAGTCGGCGAAGTGGTCCTGAATAATCTCTATTCACTGACCCAGCTGCAGACCTCGTTTGGTATCAATATGGTGGCGCTGCATCAGGGCCAGCCGAAGATTATGGCACTGAAGGAGATTCTGGACGCCTTCGTTCGCCATCGTCGTGAAGTCGTTACACGTCGTACCATTTTTGAACTGCGCAAGGCCCGTGACCGCGCGCATATCCTGGAAGGTCTGGCGATTGCGCTGGCGAATATCGATCCGATTATCGAGCTGATTCGCCGTGCACCCAATCCGGCAGAAGCGAAAGCGGGTCTGATTGCCCAGGCGTGGGATCTCGGTAACGTGTCAGCGATGCTGGAGCGTGCAGGTGATGACGCTGCGCGTCCTGAGTGGCTGGATCCGCAGTACGGTATCCGTGATGGTCAGTACTATCTGACCGAGCAGCAGGCTCAGGCGATTCTGGATCTGCGTCTGCAGAAACTGACCGGCCTTGAGCATGAGAAGCTGCTGGATGAGTATAAGGCGCTGCTGGAGCAGATCGCTGAGTTGCTGCACATTCTGTCAAGCGCCGAGCGTCTGATGGAAGTGATCCGCGAAGAGCTGGAGCTGATGCGCGATCAGTTTGGCGACGATCGTCGTACCGAGATCACCGCGAACACCGCCGATATTAATATCGAAGACCTGATTAATCAGGAAGATGTTGTCGTGACGTTATCGCATCAGGGCTATGTGAAGTATCAGCCACTGAGCGACTATGAAGCACAGCGTCGTGGTGGTAAAGGCAAGTCAGCTGCGCGTATCAAAGAAGAGGACTTCATTGATCGTCTGCTGGTGGCCAATACCCATGACACCATTCTTTGCTTCTCAAGTCGTGGCCGTCTCTACTGGATGAAGGTTTATCAACTGCCGGAAGCAAGTCGTGGCGCGCGTGGACGTCCAATCGTCAACCTGCTGCCGCTGGAAGCTAACGAACGTATTACGGCGATTCTGCCGGTACGTGAGTATACCGAAGGCTTCAATATCTTTATGGCGACCGCGCTGGGTACGGTGAAGAAGACGGCGCTGAAAGAGTTCAGCCGTCCACGCAGCGCCGGCATTATTGCCCTGAATCTGCGTGATGATGATGAGCTAATCGGCGTGGCGCTGACCAATGGTAACGATGAAGCGATGTTGTTCTCCGCAGCCGGTAAAGTAGTGCGCTTTGCAGAGTCCGCCGTTCGTGCCATGGGTCGTACCGCTTCTGGCGTGCGCGGCATCAGGCTGGCTGAAGGCGATCGTGTGGTGTCGCTGATTGTGCCGCGTGAAGAGGGTGCCATTATGACCGTGACGCAGAATGGTTACGGTAAGCGTACGGCCAACAGCGAATACCCGACGAAGTCGCGTGCGACGCAGGGTGTTATCTCAATCAAAGTGACCGAGCGTAATGGTCCGGTGATTGGCGCGGTTCAGGTTGTTGATGGCGATCAGATTATGATGATCACCGATGCCGGTACGCTGGTGCGTACCCGCGTTTCAGAAGTGAGCGTCGTGGGTCGTAATACCCAGGGTGTGATTCTGATTCGTACCGCTGAGGATGAGAATGTAGTCGGACTGCAGCGTGTTGCTGAGCCGGTTGAAGAAGAAGAGCTGGATTCAATCGACGGTAGCGTGGCGGAAGGCGAAGATGATATTGCGCCGGAAGCTGAGATCGACGATGAAGAGATTGCACCGGAAGCGGATGCAGAAGACGAAGACGACGCGGCTGAAGACGAAGAGTAATTTGTCTGACGTGAGCTGAGGTTCGTTGCAGAAACGGCAGGTCAGGAGAAATCCGGCCTGCCGTTTTTTTGGCGATCGAGAGTAGGTGGCTGCGAGCCGGGAGCCGTCGAAAGGCCCGCCATGCCCGACCGCAAAGGATTCACGCATCCCTGCGGATCGTCCACGCCATCCGTGGCGTGGACGCTTTGCTCTTCGGGCATAGCCAGCCTTTCTCGTTGGGATTACGGTGTCGCTTTGAGTGGATGCTGGGTAGCAGAGAACGTGAGTCGAAAGTCGGAAGCCGGGAGCCGTCGAAAGGCCCGCTATGCGCGGTCGCAAAGGATTGCCGCATCCCTGCGGATCGGTCACGCCATCCGTGGCGTGGACGCTTTGCTCTTCGGGCATAGCCAGCCTTTCTCGTTGGGATTACGGTGTCGTTTTGAGTTCTTATGGGCAGGCTTGTACGCAAGCCTTCTTGTTCACTGATAGCTAGCTGCTTTCACTATCCTGAAAAATTCCCAAACCTTCCGCTAAGCCTGCGGCTGGCTGGCTTTTTTCGCCTGATAAAGCTAGTGTATGGGCATTAAAAATCGATGATGCGACTAACCTTGCCAACTGCGAGTTACCTTTGAAATATCCTGTCTCTTTCCGCACTACGCTTCGCATCTCGCGCTATCTTTTTCGCGCGCTGGCGCTGCTAATCTGGACGCTGGGTGCCGTTCTGACGGCGTTTTACATCATCAGCGTCCTGCACAATAAAGAGACGCAGGTCCGGCAGGAGTTCGCCAGTAACTACGGCACGATTCAGTGGTATGTGCGCCATTCGGCGGACATGATGCGTGAGCTGAAATATATCACCGAGAATCGCCTGACCAATGCCAGCAATGGTCTGGATGTATTGACCGGCATGATGCCGGGCAAAACTACGCAGCCCCAGTTTACGCCACTCTTTTCGGATGGCGACTGTACTTCAATGAGCAATACCTGGCGCAACTCGCTCGATTCCCTCAGCTACTACATCAATTACTGGAAGAGCAACTTTGCCTCGTCATATGAGCTCAATCGGGTTTTCTTTATCGGTGGCGAGAGTCAGTGTCTGGCGGACTTTACCATTGGCAGCAGTAATGCCGATCGGGAACGCAGCCTGAAATTGCTGCGTGAGAATGTGCTGCGCTATCGCAATAGCAGCGATGAGGACCGCCGCAATCCGATGTACTGGATCAACAGTAGTGCTCAGCCCGGCGTCGGCACCTTTTATATGGTGGTGCCGGTTTACGTCGCCAATAAGTTACAGGCGCTGCTGGGTGTGGAGCAGAACATCCGGCTGGATGAGTTTATTCAGCCGGGCAGCCTGCCGATTATTGCGTCCATTACCGACGAAAATTACCGTCCGCTGCTTAACTCGCGGCGCGGCGGGCTGGGCTTCTCGCTTGATAATCTGCCGGATGATAAAACCTGGTTTGGTTATCTGAATGGGTATCGTCAGCTGGTGCTGAAGAAACCACTGCCGCCATCCGATCTCAACGTGGTGTGGTCGATACCTACCGACGTGATGGTGGATCAGCTTAAATTGATGATTATTAATGCGCTGCTACTCAATATTTTCAGCGCCGTAATCCTGTTTACTCTCGCATGGGTGTTTGAGCGACGGATGTTCCTGCCGGCGCAGGAGAATGCGCACCGGCTGGAAGAGCATGAGCAGTTTAACCGTAAGATTGTTGCCTCTGCGCCGGTCGGGATCTGTATTTTACGCACCAGCGACGGCACCAATATTCTGAGTAACGAACTGGCGCATAACTACCTGACGTTGCTGACCCAGGAAGATCGCCTGCGTCTGAATGAGATTATTGGCGGGCAGCAGGTCAACTTTGTCGATGTCCTGACCGGCAGTAATACCAACCTGCAGATCAGTTTTGTGCATTCGCGCTATCGTAATGAGAACGTGGCGATTTGCGTGCTGGTCGATGTTTCGGCGCGCGTACGAATGGAGCAGTCTCTGCAGGAGATGGCCCACGCGGCAGAGCAGGCCAGCCAGTCTAAATCGATGTTCCTGGCTACCGTCAGTCACGAACTGCGCACGCCGCTGTATGGCATTATCGGTAATCTCGACCTGTTACAGACCAAAGAGCTGCCCAGCGGCATCGACTCGCTGGTGACGGCGATGAACAACTCCTCCAGCCTGCTGCTAAAGATCATCAGCGATATTCTCGACTTCTCGAAAATCGAGTCAGAACAGCTGAAAATTGAACCGCGCCCGTTTGCCCCGCGTGAAATCGTCACCCATATCGTTGGCAACTATCTGTCGCTGGTGGTGAAGAAGCGTCTGACGCTCTACTGCTTTATTGAACATGACGTTCCGCAGGTGCTGGACGGCGATCCGCTGCGCCTGCAGCAGGTGATCTCAAATCTGCTGAACAACGCGATTAAGTTTACGCACACCGGCTGTATTATCCTGCACGCCTGGGTTGCGGAGGGATACCTGGCCTTCCGCGTCCGTGATACCGGCGTCGGCATTCCGGCAAAAGAGCTGCCGCGCCTGTTTGATCCCTTCTTTCAGGTGGGAAATGGCGTGCAGCGTAATTTCCAGGGCACCGGGCTGGGGCTGGCGATCTGTGAAAAACTGATCAATATGATGGACGGTGACATCGAGGTCGACTCAGAGCCAGGCATGGGCAGCCAGTTCATTGTGCGTATTCCGATCTATAAAGGTCAGAAGCCCTCGCTGTTGCTGCTGGAAGATTTACAGAATAAGAAAATCTGGCTGGCGATGCGCAATAACTACCTTGAAGAATTTATCACGCGTCAGCTCCAGAGTCAGGGCATTGAGGTCGCGGAATATGACGGTAAGCCGGGTCACGACGATGTGGTGATGACTGATTACGACCTGGAAATCAACTTACCGCTGCGTGCGCTGATCACCTTTGACGGATCGCATGTGGATATGCCGCGTGAACGTCAGCCGGGACGCTGGATCCACTCGACAGCCACGCTGCACGAGGTGCCGGCGCTGCTGGCGCGCATCTACCGTATTTCGCTGGGCCACGATGCGGCGGATGCGTTGCTGCTGGCCGCGCCGGTCGAAGAGAAAGTGCATAACGATGACATTATGGTGCTGATTGTCGATGACCATCCGATTAACCGCATGCTGCTGTCGGAACAGCTTGGTACGCTAGGCTATCAGGTGAAAACCGCGCAGGATGGCGTTGATGCGCTTAACGTGCTGAGTCGTAATGAAATCGACATCGTGCTGACTGACGTGAACATGCCCAACATGGATGGTTATCGCCTGACGCAGCGGTTGCGTCAGCTGGGCCACCTCTTCCCGGTAGTGGGCGTGACGGCGAATGCGCTGGCGGAAGAGAAACAGCGTTGTATGGATGCGGGAATGGATAACTGCCTGTCAAAACCGGTAACGTTAGATGTGCTGAAAGTCACGCTGGCCATCTATGCTGAGCGGGTCCGTAAAACGCGGATGGGGTAGGGCAGGATAGGGCAGAGGTAAGGCGGTGCAGGCTGCACCGCCTCAGATATAACTTAGTCTCTTTCGACCTGAGTCTGGCTGACAGACGACAGGTAGTTCAGCAGCGCGATATCGTTATCCACGCCCAGTTTCATCATCGCTGATTTCTTCTGGCTACTGATCGTTTTGATACTGCGGTTCAGTTTTTTGGCAATTTCCGTTACCAGGAAACCTTCAGCAAACAGACGCAGTACTTCGCTCTCTTTAGGTGACAGACGCTTGTCGCCATAACCACCTGCGCTGATCTTCTCCAGCAGTTTTGCAACGCTTTCCGGCGTATATTTCTTGCCTTTCTGCAGTGCAGCCAGTGCTTTCGGCAGATCGGTAGGTGCGCCCTGTTTCAGGACAATCCCTTCGATATCGAGATCAAGCACAGAACTCAGAATCGCCGGGTTATTGTTCATGGTCAGAACAATAATCGACAGATCCGGATAGTGGCGTTTAATGTATTTAATCAGCGTAATGCCATCGCCATACTTCTCACCTGGCATAGAGAGGTCGGTGATCAGGACGTTAGCGTCAAGCTTGGACAGATTATTGATCAGTGCTGTTGAGTCTTCGAACTCACCTACAACGTTGACCCATTCAATTTGTTCCAGAGACTTTCGGATACCGAAAAGGACAATTGGATGGTCATCGGCAATAATTACATTTAAGTTATTCATCTTATTGGTTACCTTGCTGCAGCAGTTGATTGACGTAAGCGTCAATATCACTGGTGGTATTTGTAATGTTTGAATCGTCACACGCTTTAATGTGGTGTTCTAACTCTTCACAAAGCTGTTTGCCGGGAGTCAGATTGAGCATGGCAAACACGCCCTTTAGGCGATGCGCTGTCTGAGCAAGCGAGGCGTAGTCCTTTTCCGCCGACTCAGTATACAGTCTCTTCACATCAACCGGTACTGTCTCCGTAAACAGCTGGAAATAGCCGCCGCTCATCAATGGCGTGGCCGTGTCGTCTTCCATGTCATTATCTATCACATCATGCGACAGTTGCTTCTCAATCAGGGCCAGTAAGGCATCCAGCATCGCATTACTGAGATTGAAATTGACCCGATACTGCTGGTCGTTCAGTGCATGATGCCCCAGTTCATCTTCCGCCAGCAGCAGTGCCCAGCCGCTAAGCTTTGAGGGGTCGTCGGTCACCAGCACATCGTGATCCTGACCGGAAATGCGCTCATCGGGTGTCAGACACCGTGCGCCCCAGTTCTCCAGATGGCGGCAGACGATTTTATGCACGTCCTCCACGGTGATCTCCACCAGCGCGGTCACACCATCCAGAATCTTTTCCTCTTCTTCTTCGTGCTTCTGCTCCAGCACCAGCGGCAGTTGCATGTTATAGCGCGTGCCGATATCCGCTTTTGCCACGATATCGAGGCTGCCACCCATCTGCTTGCAGAGCTGCTTACACAGGAAAAATGCCATGCCGGAAGCCTGTCCGTAGCGATCCTGACTGGTATCGCCCAGAAACGGGAAGTCGACATTCGCCAGTTCATCCACCGTCAGGCCCGCACCGGTGTCCACCAGTTCGATGATCACTCTATCGGCCTGTTTGTCCGCAGCCTTAACTTCCAGGGTGATTTTTCCCCAGCGGGTGGTGGTCAGAGCATAGTGCATCAGCGTGGTCAGCACTTTGCGCAGAGCGCGACGGTCGCCAAAGCGCGACTCGTCATTCGCCAGATGATTATTCACCACCAGCGACAATCCTTTGCGACGCATCAGCGGCAGACTTTCCAGTGCGATTTCGTCCAGCAGCTCCTGCAGGTTAAAAACGGTGGCATCCGGTGACCAGTCATGCGCCTCAAGCCGGTTCAGCAGCACGATATCATCCACCAGTCGCGCCAGTCCCTGGCTCTCATCGAGCAGGTCCAGTACGGTCTCATCGGCATCACGCTGGCTGAGCTGCACCAGCTGCGTTACCATTTTCTCCAGCGGCTGATTAAGCGCATGACCCAGATTGTGCAGCAGCTGCTGACGCATCTGATGATTGCGATCCAGCACCTGCTGTGCTTTCTGCAGTTTCTTGTTCACCAGCAGCTCACGATCCTGGTCACGCATCATAAACAGCTGAGTATGTGGTGACAGCACGCTGCGGGCGTGGCGAATTTCATACACTTCGTTATTGATGGTGGCCTGCAGCACGCCCTGATGCTGGTCGGACATATTAATAATCTTCTGCAGATTGAGGTGAGGCAAAAGATGTTCAGCAATCTTATTGCTCAGCAGGGTGCGGTTGCTGGCAAAGTCATACACCAGCAGGCCGACCGGCAGGCTAGCCACAATCTCCTCATTCAGTACCCGCAGCGAGTCGAGTTCAGCGCTCTGATTTTCGCTGGGACGCAGCGACTGCTGGCGCAGCAGCACGATTCCCGCCAGCGACAGCAGGAACAGCAGCAGGTTGATCAGCAGCGGCCAGAGCAGGTTGTGCAGGCTGTCGATAATCAGGCGGGTAATCGGGACCTGATAGACCAGCTGCAGCGAAGTACTGGGCAGGGTGGCCGTAATCTCAATGTTGGGATTAACCAGCGTGATGCGGGTGTTTTCCACCTCCTGCTGATCGGCTGTCGTGGCAGGCATTGAGCTGTCCTGACGCAGCTGGAAGTTTTCCAGCGGCATGTTCTGCGGAACAATGTCGTTGACTGGCAGATCAAAGGCGACCACCGTGGCCAGATGGCCCGGCTGATTAAAGGTGGTGCGTAGCGTAAAATAGTGGTCGTTCTGGAAGGCGAGGTGGCGTAGCGGCGAGAAGCTCTCGCGTTCATCCAGCGCATTAGCCTGTTGCAGCATCTCCGCGCGGCGGCTATCCACCATTGCGCTGATAGCGCTCTCTTTATAGCGCGTCGCCATATCTTTCAGCGGCAGGGTCGAGATCATAATCAGGCTGTTGTCCTGACCATTTAAAAAGTACATCGACCAGGTGGGATTTTCTGCGCCCCACAGCGTGTCGAGATAGTTCGACATCCGCATGGTCATATCCAGCGTGCTGCTGTCGTGTGAGCCGAAAATCAGCGCTTCGGTTTTACGGCGGGTTTTTTCCAGGTAATAGACGTCAGGACGCAGTCGCGTCTCCTGCAGGTTACTGCCGGGTGTTGCGCCTGCTGCACTGGTAGAGAGATTTTCATAGATCTGCCAGGTGGCAAAGCGGTAGGCGTCGATGCGCTTTTGCACGTCACGCGCCAGATCGTCCATGGCATAGCGTTTGCCGGTCAGCCAGGCATTGACCGAGTTATGCACCATAAAGCCCAGCGCCAGCAGTAGCACCAGATTGAAAACCACAAAAAAGCGGGTGACATTGCCGGAGGTCAGTGGAAACTTATACAACATAGCGTGTCAGGTACCTGAATTATCGCGCAACTTTTCGCGCACTGGCGGCTACCGCTAACAGCAACAGCGCGATCAGTAAAAATGCGCCGCTGAGGCTGATCCATTGCGAAATGAATCCGATTAAAGCCGGACCTGAGAGAATACCCGCATATCCCAGCGTTGTCATGGCAGAAATCGCCAGGTTCGCAGGCATATCATGTTGATTCCCGGCAGCATTGAACAACATCGGCACCGTATTGGACAAACCAAAGCCCACCAGCAGAAATGCCAGCAGGGCGATCTCTGGCCACGGCAGCCAGACGGCCAGCGTCATACCCGCTGCGGCCGTCAGTGCGCCCGTCAGCATCACCGGATAGCGGCCAAAACGCTGGATGATCTTATCGCCGCTAAAACGGCCCAGTGTCATCGCCACCGAAAAGACCGCATAGCCCAGACCCGCATAAGCGGATGACATCGCCGGATTCTGCAGCAACAGCAGTGCGCCCCAGTCCAGCACCGCACCTTCCGCCAGGAACAGGATAAAGCAGAGCAGGCCAAGAAATGCGACCCAGCCGCGTGGGATCACCAGCCAGGGCTGATCGGGCTGATGCAGGCGCTTATTCATTAACACCGGCAGTCGCCACAGCAACAGTAACAGCATCACGGCCATTACCACCAGGGTCGCGTGCAGCGGCGTAAAAGCGCGGCTCAGCAACAGGCTCACCGTACCCGCCCCCAGAATGCCGCCCAGACTGAAGAAGCCATGAAAGCCGGACATCATCGGTTTATCAGCAGCCTGCTCAACCTGCACCGCCTGATAATTCATCGCCACATCCAGCATGCCCAGTCCGGCACCAAACAGCATCAGCGCCGCTGCCATCACCAGATGAGAGCCAGCGGTGGCCAGCAGCGGCATCATAAGCAGCACTAACAGCGTGGAGAAGCCCATGACCCGGCGGCAGCCAAAACGTGCCACCAGCGTGCCGGTCACCGGCATCGCGGCCAGCGAACCAATGCCCAGGCAAAGCAGTAATGCGCCCAGTGAGGCGCCGCTGAGCTGCAGACGATCGCGGGCAAACGGCACCAGCGGTGCCCAGGCTGACATTCCTAAACCATTAATCAGAAAGATGGTGCGCGTGCCCCAGTTCAGGCGGCTCTGATGCTTATATTGTTGTGCAGCGTCCAGTGCAATCATAGATCAGATCCATCAAGGGTAAGGCAGAAAAGTGTAGCATTAGCCGTGAGTTCTGTGGCCGTTGCGCCTCTTATCAACGTGGTGCAACAACATCGTTTAAATGGCAAAACCGGGAGTTTACCGACTTTTGCTGCGCCGCGAGTTTTTTCCAGAACTTTCCTGGTATGGCAGCCATCCACGCAGTGTGACTTAACTCAAATTTCAAGCGTGCTTTTCAATAACTTGCTGCCCAAAAGATGGAACAGGACCAGCTACAAACGATGGCTGAATCGCATTTTTAACAAAATTATTTTTCCGGTCGCAGGTTTTTTTAGAGGTGGTTTTTTAACCATTTTGTATCATTTATGGAAACAGTCAGCAATAAATTGACATGAAAAAACAAGGGCAAAGCGCATTTTTCGAAAACTGAATTTCATATTTAGCTAATGAAATATAGATTAAATCATAATGAAATCTGTACATTAAAATTGATTTTTACCACGATTACGCTAAAAATGATTCTTTCAGAACCGTTATGTCTGGCGGGATTCTGTGCAACTAAATCTAACAATAATACTGCCACGCCTCGCTTTTTCAGCGGCGAATGGCACAGTTTTGCTTTGCCATTTCTACATGCACCAGGTTGAGACGCCTTCTGTGGTTCAGAAGGTAAAACTATGTGTGAAGGCTATAAACATAAAATAATTTTATGTTTATAGATTCAGTATATTAGCTAATCTGGTGGAACAGAGGTTACAAATGGCAGAACTCACGCAAGGCCGTGTAGACATCATCTCGCGCGAAAACGGTACACTCCTCTCACAAACTGCTGGCGGTTCGTCACAATCCATTAACCTCACCGAACCCAGCGTTGTGCGCATTAGCGGCACGCGCGACATGGTGACGCAGTTCGAGCGCCAGGGTAACGATCTGGTGCTGAAAATGCGTGACGGCAGCACGGTACGCTATCAGAAATTCTTCCTCGACGACGCTGATGGCCAGCACAGCGAACTGGTGTTCGATGATGGGGTCAATCCACCAGAACATGCGCTCTTTCCCCAGACTGCTGAGGGCGCTGAACTCGCCTCCAGTTCGGTTACGCCCACCTATGAATCACTCGACAGCGTAGAGCCGCTACTGCTGGCGGATAACACCAACACCTCAATGGGCGTGATAACTGCGGGCGGTCTGGGTGTGCTCGGCTTAGCCGGGCTTGCCGTTGGCATCGGCGGTGGCGGTGGCGGTAACGGCGGCGGTAACGATGGTGGCACCGATCCCGGTACACCGGTTACGCCAGGGACGCCTGCCATCACCCTGAATGCGTTCGCTGGCGATGATGTACTGGATAACGCAGAAAAAACCACGGATCAGGTGCTGAGCGGTTCCACCAGCAATGTTGAGGCAGGTCAGATTGTTACCATCACGTTGGGCGGCCAGACCTACAGCGGCAGCGTAGCGGGCGACGGCAGCTGGAGCATCACCGTGCCTGCCGATGCGCTGAACGCGCTGGCCTCCGGCACCACTACCGTCACGGCAACGGTCACTAACCAGGCGGGAACCGCCGCCAGCGGCAGTCTGACGCTTACCGTAGAGGCACCGCTGACCCAGCCGGGTACGCCGGTCATCACCATCGACCAGTTTGCCGGGGATGACATCCTCAGCAATGCCGAGAAAAACAGTGACCAGCTGCTGAGCGGCTCCACCACCAACGTCGAAGCCGGCCAGATTGTCACTATCACGCTGGGCGACCAGACCTATAGCGCGCTGGTGGATGCGCAGGGCGACTGGAGCATCACGCTGTCGCCTGCACAGCTGAATGCACTGGCCGCCGGGACGGTTGCCATTTCGGCGGTCGTCACCAGTCAGGCTGGCATTGAGGCCAGCGAAAACCGCGCCATCAGCGTCGATACGCCGGTAGTTACGGGCCCGCCAGCGGTCACTGTGGATGACTTTACCGGTGACAATCAGCTGAGCAACGCGGAGAAAGCCACCGACCAGACGGTGACCGGCAGCACCAGTAACATCGAACCCGGGCAACTGGTGACGGTGACGCTGGGCGGTCAGACCTACAGCGGCAGCGTGGACGCGCAGGGCAACTGGATCATCACATTGCCATCAGCAGCCCTGAGCGCACTGGCGGCAGGTGAAACAACCCTGACGGTTTCGGTCAGCAATGCTGCCGGTAACACCGTGACCGGCAGCCTGCCGATCAGCGTGGAAGCGCCAGTGACGCAGCCGGGGGAACCGACCGTGACCATTGGTCAGTTTGTCGGGGATGACATTCTCAGCAACGATGAAAAAGGGACGGCCCAGACACTCTCCGGCACGACCACCAATATCGAAGCGGGCCAGACGGTAACCGTCACCCTGGGGGGGCAGACTTACCTCGGCACCGTCGATGGCAGTGGAAACTGGAGTGTGATTATTCCGGCTGCTGCGCTGGGCAATCTGCCGGCGGGTTCGAATGCCATTGGCGTCACCGTCAGTAACGCCGCGGGCGTAACCACCAGCGAAACCCGCGATATTTCGGTGGATGCGCCGACAACAGAGCCAGGCGTACCGGCCCTGACCCTGAATGATTTCGCGGGTGATAACGATCTGAGCAACAACGAAAAAGCGGTTGATCAGCTGGTCAGCGGCACCACCAGTAATGTTGAAGCCGGACAGCTGGTGACAGTTACTCTGGGCGGACAGACCTACAGCGCCAGCGTGCAGGGTGATGGCAGCTGGAGCGTCACCGTTCCGTCAGCTGCGCTCAACGCGCTGGCAGCCGGCACGACCACACTCACTGTTTCGGTCAGTAATGCGGCGGGCGATGTCGCAACTGCCGCGCAGCCGATCACCGTCGAAGCCCCGTCAACGCAGCCGGATCAGGCCACTGTAACCATCGATGCCTTTGCCGGAGATGACATCCTCAGCAACAGCGAGAAAGCCAGCGACCAGTTGCTCAGCGGCACCACCACCAATATCGCCGAGGGGCAGCAGGTTACTGTCACGCTGAACGGAGAGACCTTTACCGCCCCGGTTGGCGCAGATGGCCGCTGGAGCGTCACGATTCCGGCCAGCTCGCTGGCTGGGCTGACAGCAGGAAGTGCGACCCTGAACGCCACAGTCACCGATACGCTCGGCACGCCAGTCAGCGAAACCCGCAACTTCCTCGTTGAATCATCAGGCACTGCGCCAGGCACCCCGACATTGACCATCAATGCCTTTGCTGACGACAACGTCCTGAGCAACGATGAGAAGCTGGACGCACAGGCGGTCTCCGGCAGTACCACCAATGTCGAATCCGGACAGATTGTCACGGTGACACTGGGCGGCCAGAACTACAGCGGCACGGTCGGCGCCGATGGCAGCTGGAATATTGCGATTCCGGCCAACGATCTCCTTGCGCTGTCTGCGGGCGCTGCCTCGCTGGTCGTGACGGTCAGCAATGCGGCAGGCACTACCGTCAGCGATACGCTGGAAATTACCGTGGAACCACCGGTTACTGAGCCGGGCCAGCCAGTGATCACGCTCGATCAGTTTGCCGGTGATGACGTCCTGAGTAACGACGAAAAAACCAGCGACCAGCTATTGAGCGGTACTACCACCAACGTTGAGGCGGGTCAGATTGTCACGGTGACGCTGGGTGATCAGACCTACAGCGCCACGGTTGGTGCGGATGGCAGCTGGAGCCTGAGCGTCCCAGCCAGCGCGCTGGCGGCACTGGCGGCGGGTAGTGCCACTATCGCGGCCACGGTCACCAGTCAGGCGGGGGTTACGGTAAGTGAAGATCGGGTGATCGCGGTGGAAGCGCCTGCGGAGCCGGGCACGCCGACAGTCACAATCGCCCTGTTTGCCGGTGATGATCTGGTGGATAACAGCGAGAAGGCCGTCGATCAGACGCTTTCCGGCAGCACCAGCAACGTGGAGGCGGGTCAGACGGTCACCATTACCCTTGGCGGTCAGAATTACAGTGCGCTGGTCAATCCGGACGGCAGCTGGAGCACGCAGATCCCGTCTGCGGCACTTAGTGCCCTGGCGGCAGGCACCACAGCCATCACGGTCAGCGTCACGTCGGTAGCCGGTGCTTTAGCCACCGACAGCCGTGACATCAACGTCGCGCCGGGAACCGGCGAACCGGGTGTGATCACTATCAGTGAGCCTGTCAGCGTTGATGGTTTCCTTAACCTGCAGGAGCTGAGCAGCGATCTGATCATCGGCGGCTCGGCAGTGGGCGTCAATCCGGGCCAGGCGGTGCAGCTTAACTTCAACGGCAACAATTACAGTGCGGTGGTGGGCAGCAACGGCTTCTGGAGCATCACCGTTCCGGCTGGCGACCTCAGTGGTATCACCGACGGGGTGAAACTGATCTCGGTTACCGCAACCGACGCCAGTGGTGCGCTGCTGACCGACTCTGCCCAGCTGAATGTGGTCGCCACCTCGCTGCCGCAGATCGCACTGGATGAGAGCGCGCTTACCGATGGTATTCTTAATCAGACAGAAGCGGGCAGCGAACTGCTGATCGGTGGCAGCACCGGTAAAGCGGTGGCGGGCCAGCTGGTCGAAGTGCAACTCAACGGCAAAACCTACAGCAGCACGGTCAATGAGGATGGCAGCTGGAACCTGACGCTGCCTGCCGCCGATCTCGCCTTATTACCGCAGGGCGCTAACGGCCTGGCCATTACCGCGATTGATGAGGCGGGCAACCGCGTGGACGAGACGCTGAACTTCAGCGTCAACACGCTGCCACCGAACCTGGTTGTGGCGGAGGTGGCAGGCGGCGATGGCATCCTTAACGGCACGGAAGTGGCTGCAGGCGTGCCGGTCAGCGGTTCAGGTGCGCTGCCGGGCGAGCTGGTAACGGTCTCGCTGAACAACATCATTTACAGCGCAACCGTGGATGGGCAGGGCAACTGGACGGTGGATCTGCCGCCAGCGGCGCTGCAGGCGTTGTCAGATGGCAGCAGCTATACACTGGTGGTTACCCTGACCGACGCCAGCGGCAACATCGCGACCCAGGCGCAGACGCTGGCCGTCAGCACGCAGCCGCCGGTTGCCACCGTCACCGCACCGGGCGGGGATGGTGTTCTGACCAGCAATGAACTCACGGAGCCGCTGTTGATCAGCGGAACCGGCACCGCGGGCGACAGTGTAGCGGTCGGATTAAACGGTAAAACTTACGCTGCTATCGTGGACGAAACTGGTAACTGGCGTGCATCTGTTCCGGTTGCCGATCTTGCCACGCTGAGCAACCAGACTTATCCGGTCACCGTGACCGTGACCGATTCGGCCGGTAACAGCAGTACGCAGGATGCCGATCTGCGGGTTGCTACCGAAGCGCCTGCTCTGACTCTTAACCCTCTGGACGCTGACGGCGTGATCAACATCAGCGACGCGCAGCAGCCGCTGATTGTCAGCGGAACCGGCGACGAAGGTGACATCATTCGTGTCACGCTCAATAACCTGACCTACAGCGCCGTAGTGGCGCAGGGTGGCAACTGGAGTGTAAGCTTTCCGGCTGCCGACCTGGCGGGCGTGCCCAACGGTACTCAACTGGTCTCGGTCGTAGCGACAGACGCGGATGGCAATACCACCCCAGCCAGCAGTTCAGTGATTTTCGCGACCACGCCGCCACTGCTGGACGTCTCGACGCCGGGCAGTGATGGTTATATCAACATCGCTGAACACACGCAGGATCTCACCATCGACGGGCGCGGGGGGACGCAGGGCGACACGGTGGCAGTGAGTTTCAATGGCGAAATCTACTCCGCCACGGTTGACCCTAATGGCACATGGAATGTGACGGTGCCCGCCGCCATTATCAGTCAGCTGAGCGATGCACTCTACCCGGTTGACGTGGTAATCAGCGATGCTTATGGCAACAGCACGACCGTCGGCTCCAGTGTGACGGTGCTGGCGGCAACATCACCGGCACTGACCATTGATCCTGTGACCGGCGACAATCTGATCGACAGTGCGGAACAGCTTACTGACATTCTGGTCACCGGTAACGTCACCGGCGTACCGGCAGGCCAGCCGGTATTACTGACCATTAACGGTCAGTCTTACGACGGCGTAGTGCAGGCGAACGGAAGCTGGGGTGTGACCCTGCCCGCCGGATCGCTGGGTGCCGCGGGCGATAAAACCTTTACCGTGGCGATTACCGACGTGGCCGGAAACCCGGCGCTGCCTGCTCAGGGGCAGTTCACCGTGATCACGACCAATGTACCGTCGCTGTCGATTGCCCCGATCAGTGACGACAACGCACTCAACGTGCTGGATGCGCAGAGCGATCTGATCCTCAGCGGCGGTTCCGCAAACCTGCCGGCGAACAACCCGATCAGCGTGACGCTGGTGCCCGGCGGCACCCTTTACAGCACCACAACCGATGAAAACGGTAGCTGGACCCTGACCGTGCCAGCCGCCGACCTGGCGAACCTGGCGCAGGGTAACACCACCGTTACCGTTACCTCAGGGGATGTACAGACCAGCCAGACGCTGCTGGTGGCAACGACGCCGCTGGCAGAACCCCAAATCAACACGCCTTTCACTGATGGCATCCTTAATACTGAAGAAGCCAGCACAGCGCAGACGCTGACCGGCTCCGTCCAGCCAGGCCAGGCCGTCAGCGTGACACTGGGCGGCATCAGTTATCCGGCAACGGTAGCGGCAAATGGTGACTGGAGTGTCACGCTGACGCCAGATGCGCTACAGGCCCTGGCGCAGGGCAGTAATCCCGTTACCGTGACGGTGAGCGATGTCGCGGGTAACAGCAGCAGCATCAGTGAACCGATAACGGTGGATACCGGGGTACCGGCGCTGACCGTTAATCCGATTGCCACCGATGGCATTATCAATGCGGCTGAAACAGCCACCGATCTGACCGTCAGCGGCACCGTCGCCCCGGGCAGCAGCGTCAGTCTTGTGCTGAATGGTGAGACCTACAGCGCCATAGTCGCCGCGGATGGCAGCTGGACCGCCACCGTACCCGCTGCCGATCTGCAACAGCTGACTGATGGCCGTTACGATCTCAACGTGACCGTTACCAGCGTCAGTGGCAATGTTGCCACCACGCCATTGCCGGTCACCGTGGATACCACCGCACCCGACTTCAGCATTAATGCGCCCGCTGGCGATGGTGTGCTGAACATTGCGGAGCAGGCTGCTGGTTTCAGCTTCAGCGGCGCAGGCAGTGAAGGCGACCGCGTCAGCGTGACGCTGAATGGCGTCACCTACACCGGCACGGTTGATGCGGACGGAAACTGGGGGCTGGCCGTACCGCCTGCTGCGCTTGCCGGTCTGACTAACGGCACCAGCTATCCGGTGGTGGTCACCGTCACCGACGCGGCTGGCAACAGCAGCAGCCAGAACAGTGCGCTGACGGTTGCCACCACGCCGCCGCCGCTGGTAGTCGCCCCGGTCAGCGGGGACAACGCGCTGAACACCGCTGAACTGGCGGAGCCGCTGGTCTTCAGCGGCAGCGGTCAGAACGGCGACATTGTTACGGTCCAGCTCAATGACCAGCTCTACAGTACCACCGTCGGCGTGAATGGGCAGTGGACGCTGCAAATCGATGCTAATGATCTGGCGGCGCTGCCTCCGGGCACGAATCCGCTGACCGTTACCGAAATCAATGCTAACGGCAACCAGAGCAGCCAGGTGGTTGATCTGAATGTGGCAACCTCGCCGGACGTGCAGCCTGTGCTGACCGTCGATAGCAGCACCTTTGCCGGTGACGGTATCGTCACGGCCGCAGAACAGTTACAGCCGATTACGGTGCGCGGCAGCAGCAGTAACGTCGAGGCGGGCCAGCAGGTGATCATCTCCCTGAATGGCATCGACTACAGCGGTGTGGTTGAGGCCAGCGGCAACTGGAGCATTACGCTGCCTGCGGGCGCACTGGCGGAGCTGGGCGAGGGCAGTCAGACGCTGAACGTCAGCGTGATCAATGCCGTCGGCAATACCGCCACCAGCCCGCTTAACTTCACTGTGGACAATACGCTGCCATCGATCGCGCTGGCACCGATCGGCGACGACAACTACCTCAATGCCCAGGAGCTGGGCGGTGCCGTTGTGGTCAGCGGCAGCACCAGCGGCCTGCCTGAGGGCAGCATTATTACCGTGCTTGCCAACGGCACCACAGCCAGCACCAGCGTGGCGGCCGATGGAAGCTGGAGCCTGACCTTACCGGCTGGCACCTTTAACGGCGCAGCCGATGGCCCGCAGACGATTACCGCCACGGCCAGCGACGGCAGCGGACAACAGCTTGCCACCAGCGACGCTACCCTGACGGTGGTGGCCAGTGCACTGCCGGTGGCCACCCCTGGCGTGGCCTTTGATGACGGTATTCTCAACGGCGACGAAGCCGTCAGCGGCGGCGTGATCACCGGAAACACCGGCGTGTCTGGTGACGGCCAGACGGTTATCGTCACGCTGGGCGGAACTAACTACAGCGGCACGGTCGACGCAGCGGGGAACTGGCAGGTCGCGGTTCCGCCAGCGGCACTCTCTGCGCTGCCACAGGGCACCACGCCTTACACCGTGGTGGTCAGTGATGTGGCAGGCAACAGCAGCCAGGCTGACGGCAGCCTGGTGGTGGATACCCTGCCACCGGTGCTGGACTTCATCACCCCCTCCGATGGCATTATCAATGCCGCTGAGAGTCAGCAGCCGCTGACGCTGACCGGCAGCAGTGAAGCCAGTGCGCTGATTGTGGCCAGCTTCAACGGCACCAGCCTGAGCACCACCGCAGACGTCAATGGTAACTGGTCGCTGGATCTGCCCGCCACGGTTTATACCGGGCTGGGCAACGGCACCTATCCTCTGACCGTGACCGCCAGCGACGCAGCAGGTAATGCCACCACCGCCAGCCGCGATCTGGCGCTGAAAGTGGAGGCGGGCACGCTGCCGACCCTGACGCTGGATGCCTTTGCCGGTAACAATGTGGTCGATGGTGCGGAACGCCTCACCGATCAACGTCTGACCGGCACCACCACCAACGTCGAAGCGGGCCAGCTGGTCACCGTCACCCTTGATGGCACAGTCTACAGCGCCGCTGTGCAGGCGAGCGGAGCATGGAGCCTGATCGTGCCAGCCGGTGCGCTGGCGGCAATTGCGGATGGCAGCGTCAGTTTCACTGTGGCGGTCAGCGACGTGGCGGGCAACACCACCACCACTAATCTCACCTTTGACGTTAACAGCAATGCGTCTGGCCTGGCGATGGATGCCATCAGTCAGGACAACTATCTGAATGCGCAGGAGCTGGGTCAGCCGCTGATTGTCACCGGCACCTCGGCGAATGTGCCTGAAGGCAGTCTGGTCACGCTGCTGTTTAACAACATCAGCTACACCGCGCAGGTTTCGGCCAGCGGTCGCTGGAGTGTGATCGTTCCGGCTGAGTCACTGACGGCACTCGCCGACGGGCCTTACACCGTCACGGTCACTGCGACGGACAGCGGCGGGGCGACCCTGAGCAGCGAAGCCGCGCTCAGGGTGCTGGCGACGCTGCCAGCACCGCAGATCGTCTCTGCTTTTGGCGATGGTCTGCTTAACAGCAGCGAAATCACCACGCCACAAACTCTGAACGGCACTACAGGTGTGACAGGTGACGGCCAGACGGTGAACGTGGTTCTCAACGGCGTGACCTACAACGGCACGGTCGACAGCAATGGCAACTGGCAGGTCAGCGTGCCTGCCTCCGCGCTGGCCGATCTGCCGGAGGAGACGCTTAACTACACCGTTAACGTGCAGGATGCGGCGGGTAACACCGGCAGCAGCCAGGGCAGCGTCACGGTCGATCTGACGCCACCAACCCTGTCGCTTGATCCGGTTGCGGGCGATAACAGTGTCAATATTGCCGAAAGCACCGCGCCGATTGTGCTCAGCGGCAGCAGTAATGCCGAAGCCGGTCAGCAGGTCACCCTTACCCTTAACAACCAGATCTGGACCACCACCGTGACCCAGGATGGCGACTGGAGCCTGACGCTGCCTGCGGGTGCCCTGGCAGGGATTCCGGCCGGTGCGTATACCCTGACCGTGACGGTCAGTGATGCGGCGGGCAATCTGGTTACTGAGACGCGTGAAATCACCGTCGCAACCGGTGCCCTGTCGGTCAGCATTAATATGCCGTTTGGCGATGGCTATCTTAGTCAGGCTGAAACGGCGGTCAGTCAGACGCTGAGCGGCAGTACCGGTGTGGCGGGCGAGGGCCAGACCGTCAGCGTGACGCTGGGCGATAATGACTACACTGCCGCAGTCGATGCGCAGGGCAACTGGACGCTGACCTTAACGCCAGCGCAGGTGCAGGCACTGGCTGAGGGCTTGACGACCCTGGTGGTCAATGCCAGCGATGCCGCCGGTAACAGCGGTTCGCTGACCAGCGCCGTCACGGTCGATCTCACCCCGCCTGCGTTAAGCATTAACCCTATCGGCGGCGACAACGTCATCAACTCAGTTGAGGTACTGGAAGCGGTCGCTATCAGCGGAACAGCTTCAGTCGCGGATGCCGGACAGACGGTCACCGTCAGTTTCCAGAATACCGATTACACTACCCAGGTACTCTCTGATGGCACCTGGCAGGTGACCCTGCCTGCCGGTGTCGTGCAGGGGTTGACGGATGGCAGCTATCCGGTCGATGTGACGATCAGAGATGTGGCGGGTAATCTGACCACGGCGACCCAGACGCTGACGCGTGATGCGGACAGCCTGAATCTGCCGACCCTGACCATCGGGGCAATCAGTGATGATAATTTCCTTAACCAGGCGGAGTCGCTGCAGGATCTGAGCATCGGCGGCACCAGCACTAATCTGGTGGAAGGTCAGCTGGTAACAGTAACGCTGAACACCATTCAGTACAGCGGCACGGTGGCTGCGGATGGCAGCTGGACGGTGACCGTTCCGGCCGCTGATCTGGGCAATCTGCCGGATGGCGATCAGCTGCTAATCGTCGTCTCAGCGGATACGTCTGGCAATCTGGCCAGCGCCAGCGCCAGCCTGGTCGTGCTGGCCAGCGCGCTGGTTCAGCCAACGCTGACCCTGAACGTGGTGGCAGGCGATGATGTGATCAATGCCACCGAGGCCACTGCTGATGTCGCGGTCAGCGGTGGCAGCACCCTGCTGGCGGCAGGAACGCCGGTAACCTTGTCGTTTAATGGTACTGATTACAGCACAACGATTGATGCTGACGGCAACTGGACGGTGACGGTACCGTCTGCAGCCTTCATCAACGTTACGCCGGGCAGCACCCAAACCTTTACCGTCACTGCCAGTGATGTTGCCGGTAACCCGGCGGTCGCCACGCAGGAGGTCAGTTTCAGCACCACACCGCCTGTGCTGACGGATATTACGGTCAATGCGGGTGACACGCTAAACCTGGCGGAGTCGCTACAGGATCTCACTATCAACGGCACCACTACGGGTGCCCTGCCGGTGACGGTGACGCTGAATAACGTCAGCTATACCACCACGGCGGATGCTGACGGGAACTGGACCCTCACCATTCCCGCAGCCGACGTGCAGCAGCTGGCAGACGGCCCTAACGCCATCACCGTGTCGGTCACTGACGCGGCGGGCAATATCACCACCGACGCCACCACCACACTGGATGTGGCGTTTAATACTCTGCCAGCGCTGACCCTGAACACGCCGTTTGGCGATGCGCTGGTCAGTGCAGCAGATGCCGAGGGCGCGTTAACGCTGAGTGGTGACAGCACTAATCTGCCGGAAGGTAGCGTAGTGAATATTACCGTCGGCGCACAGACTTTCAGCACTACAACCGATGCCAGCGGCAACTGGACGCTGAACCTGGCAGCGGGCGCGCTGACGGGACTGGATGATGGACTGACACAGGTGGTGGTCACCGCCACGGATGCGGCAGGAAATCCGGCACAGGTTACCGCTGGCGTTGAGATCCTGCAGACGCCGCCGGTTTCCGCCGACTTTGCTGCAACACAGTTCGGCGATAACGTGATTAATATAAGTGAATCGGGTTCCGTTCAGCTGGTCACAGGCACGTCTAATCCTGTTGCGGGCCAGACCCTCAGCGTCACCGTCGGCGATGACAACATCCCGCTGTCCGTTACGGTTGATGCCAGTGGAAACTGGACGGCCAGCCTGACACCGGAAGTGATCGCCAGCCTGGGTGCCGGTGAACACACGCTGACCCTCACCACCACGGATCGGGCCGGTAACAGCATTACAGAGATGCGGACCTTTGTTTCAGCGATTACCCCGATTGCTGCGCCAACGCTGGATACGCCATTTACGGATGGCCGTCTTAATGCGGCGGAAGCGGCAATGGACGGTATCCTGACCGGTACGGTCAACAGTGATGATCCGGCCTCGGTGGCGGTGACTATCAATGGCACCGTCTATGCTGCGACGCTCACTGATGGCGGTGCAGCCTGGTCACTGACTCTGCCGCCTGCCGTATTGCAGTCATTGCCGGATGGCAACCTGCCGGTCAGCGTGACCGTCACCGACGTGAACGGCAACATCGGCACCACCAGTGGTTCGCTGCAGGTCGCCGTCAATACGCTGCCGGATGTCACGCTGATCCTGCCGTTTGGTGACGGTGCGCTGAACGCCACCGAAGCGGGATTAGAGCAAATCCTCAGTGGTACCACCGGCATTACCGGTGCAGGACAGACGGTATCGGTGCTGATCGCCGGCTTTAACGGCGACCAGCCGCTGGCCGCCACGGTGCAGAACGATGGCAGCTGGTCGCTGACCCTGTCGCCGGCTCAGTTAGCCACCTTCACCAGCGGCACGCATACCATTACCGTGACCGCCACCGACATTGCGGGTAACAGTGACGTGACGGCGCTGAGTGTGGTAACCGAAGTGGCTGTGCCTGTCCCGACCTTCAATCCCGGCGCGTTTGGCGGCGATAACGTCCTGAACATCACTGAAGCCGCGGCAGGTGTTACCCTGACCGGCACCACCGGCAGCGTAGGGGATAATCAGGCGGTCAGCATCACCGTTGATCTCAATGGCAGCCTTTATTCCGGCACGGTGGATGGCAACGGTAACTGGACCGTTGACCTTCCTGGTAACGCGCTGAGTTCTCTGGGTAACGGGACGCAGACCCTGACGGTTAACGTCGTGGATGCGGCAGGTAATAGCGCGTCGGCGCAGCTGCCGTTCACCACCGATCTCAGCGCGCCGCAGCCTGCGGTCAATCTGCAATTCCTCGGCGGCTATGTGAATAGCGGCGATGTTGCCGCAGGGATTACGCTGAGCGGCACCACCGGTGAGGCGGGCGCAAATCAGACGGTGCAGCTGACGCTGGGCGGCAACACCTACAGCGCCACAGTGGATGCGAATGGTAACTGGACGGTGCCGCTGGCCCAGGCGCAGCTTTCAGCGCTGCCGGATGCTACCTATCCGGTTACCGTGACGGCCACCGATGCGGCAGGCAACAGCACGACGATTAACAGCTCACTGGTGATCGACACCACGCCACCGGTACTGAGCACTAACGCCTTTGCCGGCGACAACGCACTGAACTACGCCGAGAGCATTCAGCCGCAGATCCTCAGCGGCACGGCAACGGGCGCAGAGACGGGCGCAGTGGTCACGGTCTCGCTGAATGCCACGACCCTCGGCACCGCCGTGGTTGACGGTAACGGCAACTGGAGCGTGACGCTGGCACCAGAGCAGATGGCCACCTTTGGCGCATCCACAACCCTGGCGCTGGCAGTGACTGACCTGGCAGGTAACACCGCCAGCGGCACCGTCGCGGTGACGGTGGATCTGACGCCACCGCCAGGCCCGCTGGTGACGCTGGGCACGGTTTCGGGCGACAACATCATCAGCACCCAGGATGTCGCGGGTGGCGTCGTCCTGAGCGGCACCTCGGCTAACCTTGGTGAAGCCGGGGTGGTAACGGTGGTGATGAATGGTGTGACTTATGCCACCACGCTGGATGAGGCAGGTAACTGGTCAACGGCTGCGTTGCCGGTCAGCGCCTTTGGCAATGCGGACGGCAGCGTCGCCATCACGGTGAATGCCACTGACGGTACGACCCCTGTCACCGTCAGCGGTAACGTGCTGATTGATCTGACGCCACCGGCCCTGTCGATCAATGCCTTTGCGGGTGACAACCAGGTCAATGGTAATGAAAGTGCCACCAGCCAGACCATCAGCGGCACCGCCGATGTCGCTGAAGCAGGCCGTACGGTGGTTGTGACCTTTAATAACCAGACGTACAGCACGGTGGTGCAGAGTAACGGTACCTGGTCCACCACCGTTCCTGCCAGCGCGATGCAGGCACTGACCGATGGCAGCACGCCGGTGATCACCGCGCAGCTGGCAGATGTCGCCGGTAACGTGACGACTGCAACACAGCAGGTGACGGTGGATACCGCCGCGCCGCTGGTCCAGGTTGACGCGCTGGCAGGCGATAATGTGCTTAACGCCGCTGATCTGGCCGTCAGTCAGGTACTGACCGGCAGCGCACAGGGCGCAGAAGGCCAGACCATCGGCCTCTACCTGGGCGATGCCACGCCGATCGCTACCGCAACGGTAGGCGCAGATGGCCGCTGGAGCATCGATCTTGCACCGAATGTCCTGTCGGGCCTCACTGACGGCGCGCTGGTGTTTGGCGTGCGGGTCAATGACAGTGCAGGAAATCAGACCAACGCCACGCTGACAGTCAACAAAGTGGTTAACAGTGCGCTGACGCTAGTGGTTGATTCGGTATTCGGCGACGGCACGCTCAGTGCGCTGGATACCACGGTGGCGCAGACCATCTCGGGAACTGCGACGTCGGCAGGTGTCGGGGCCACGGTATCGGTGGTACTGGGCGGCAGCACGCTCTCTGCTTCTGTGGGTCAGGATGGTAAATGGGCCATTGTGGTGCCGCCTGCGGTGCTGGATCTGGTCACCGATGGCAATCTTGCGGTTAACGTTACACTGACCGATGCGGCGGGTAACACCCGCTCCGTGGGGGAAACCGTGACGGCGATTGTCGACGCGGTGCCGGTGGTGGGCGCGCTCACCGGGCTGTTTGGCGGTGATAACCTGCTGAACATTGCGGAAGCGGCAGCCGGACAGCTGGTGGGTGGCGTAATCAGTAATGCGGCTGCAGGTTCACAGGTGACGGTGACCTTTGGCAGTAAAACATACAACACCACCGTGCAGGCAGGCGGAGCATGGAGCGTTAGCCTGCCGGGCAGCGATCTCACCTCACTGCTGGATGGCAATCTGACGCTGGGCGTCAGCGTCCGGGATGCGGCGGGTAACGTCGCCTCGAATAGCGCGTCGATTGGCATCTTTACTCAGGCACCATCCATTTCCCTGACCTCTCTGTTTGGCGATGGCGTGCTGAATCTGGCCGATATCGCCACCGGCCAGGTAATCAGCGGAGTGGTGAACAACGTTGCGCAGGGCAGTGTGGTGACGCTTTCGGTGGGCAACAGCCAGCTGACCGCGACCGTGGGTGCGGGCGGTGCCTTCAGCGCCACGGTGACGCCGGATATCCTGGGCACCCTGGCGCAGGGTAATCTGACGGTCGGCGCGTCAGTAACGGATGCAGCGGGAAATACCGCCAGCACCAGCGCCGGTATTCGCGTCGATACGCTACTGCCAACCATCACGGTAAATCCGCTGTTTGGTGACGGTCTGCTGAACGTGGCGGATGCGCTGGTCACACAGGTGATTGGCGGCGTCGTTGGCGGTGCAGAAGCGGGATCGCGTGTCGTCGTATCGGTGGGTTCTCAGCAGTTTGTGACGGCAACGGATGCCAGCGGCAACTTTAACGTCTCACTGACGCCTGCGCTGTTGCAGGGCATTGCGGATGGTAATCTGACCGTTGGCGTCAGCGTCACCGACAGCGCCGGTAACACCAGCAGCACCACCGCCGGCGCGCTGGTGGGTATTCACAATCTGCCGAAAGTAACGCTCAATCCGTTGTTTGGTGATGGCGTGCTGAACCTGGCGGAGTCGCTGGTGACCCAGACCATCAGCGGCACGGTCTCCGGCGTGGCTGCGGGCAGCAGCGTCAGGCTGGCGATTGGCAACACAACGGCCACTGCGCTGGTCAACGCTGATGGCACGTTCTCCACCACCGTTTCACCAGCTGTGCTCTCGACGCTGCTGAACGGCAACTTTACCGTCAGCGCGGCGGTCACCGATCCGGTCGGCAATGTCAGCAGTACCAGCGCGGGCGTGTCACTGGGACTGGTGCAACCAACCCTGACGGTGAATACGGTATTCGGCGACGGGGTTCTGAGCGCAGCCGATCTGGCCTCGAACCAGACCCTGAGCGGGACCTCCAGTCTGTCAGCAGGCTCTGCTGTCAGCGCCACGCTGAACGGCCTGACCTATACCACCAAAGTGGTGAGTGGCGGCAACTGGAGCATCAGCGTTCCGAAAGCGGATCTTGCCGCAATCACTGACGGCAGTAAAACCGTGACGGTGACCGGCACGGACGCCTACGGTAACGTGGTGAACAGCAGTGGAACACTGAGCGTTATCAGTCAGTCGACGCCTGTGGTCGCCATTACCTCACTGTTTGGTGACAATGCGCTGAGTGCTGCGGATGTCAAAACCGCGCAGACTATTTCAGGCACTGCCAGCAACGCCGAAGGATCGGTGGTACGCGTTACGCTGGGTGGCCAGACTTATAGCACCACGGTGAGCAGCAACGGCAACTGGAGTCTCTCTGTGCCGGCGGCTAACCTCGCCGCGATTGCGGATGGTCTGCAGACCGTGACGGCCAGCGTCATCAACGGCGCAGGCACCAATGGTTCCACCTCGGCGTCGCTGGGTGTGGTAAGTCACACCACGCCGACCGTCAGTGTAAACAGTTTCTTTGGTGGCGATGGTTATCTCAACATCGCGGAAGCCAATACGGCTGAAACCATCAGCGGAACCAGCACCAATGCAGCGGGCGGCACGGTAACGGTTAACGTTGCAGGCAATGTCCTCACCACGACCATTGGCACGAATGGGGCATGGAGCATCAGCGTGCCGTCAGCGACGCTGAAAGGGATCGCAGATGGCAGCCATCCGCTGACCGTCACGGTAGCGGATATTGGGGGCAATCCCGCGACCAGCACCAGCAGCTTTACTGCGCTCTCACATAATCAGCCGCTGGTCGGGGTTGATCCGGTACTCAGCATCGTCGGTTCTCTGCTTACCGGCCTGGTGGTTCAGGGGGGATCGCTGAATGCGGCTCAGGGATCGAAAGTCAGTGTGACGCTGCTGCTGGCCAACGGCAGCAACGGACCGACGCTGAATACCACGACCGATGCGCTGGGGCGTTACGTGGTTAACTTCTCATCGTCACTGCTGTCGGTGGGCGGCCTGCTATTGTCACTGAACACGCTGGCAAAAGTCTCCATCACTGACGTGGCCGGTAACAGCTACACCACCACCAATACCCTGTTGCTGGGTTCATTGCTGCCGGTAACACTGGCGGCCACCGAGTCGGTAGCACTCTTTTCGGTGGTGGATGACAGCGCTACCGTCGCCAGTACCAGCGTGGAAACGCAGCAGACCAGCACCAGCACCAGCAGCGACGATAACAGCGCCCATGTAGCCGTGGCCTCGACGCTGATTACTGAAGCGGATACGGTAACGCCGGTCAGCAGCAGTGAAACCGTGGTAGCCAGTGACACCGCTGTGACGGCGGCACCGGCAGAGGAGGTGGGTTACACCATTGGCGGCGTCGTGATTACGCTGGCCGATGGCAGTACGGCAGAGGGCGCTTCGGTGACCGGCAGCAGCGGTGCGGATACCGTCACGGTCAGCGACCTTAACTTTACCCATATTGATGGCGGCGCAGGCACCGATACACTGGTGCTTAATGGTGAGTATCTCAATCTGGATCTCACTGCGCTGGGCCTGAAAGTTGAACACATTGAAGTGCTTGATTTGGGTAAAACCGGCACCAACTCTGTGAAACTCGATCTCAATGAGGCCCTCACTATTACGGACAAACAAAGTGATGATTTGCTGATCAAAGGCGCAGATGGCAGTCAGGTCACACTGGCGAACAGCAACGGTGGTATCTGGGAAGTGACCGGTGAGCGCACGGTGGAAGGCCGGGTTTTTGAGATCTACCACAACTCGACGCTGAGCAGTGAAAATACCCTGGGTGATGTGCTGGTGCAGCAGAACCTGCAGGTCCACGTGGCGTAGTCACAGCAACATCTGTCAGGTCGTTCTGAGAAGCGGGTGCGTAAGCATCCGCTTTTTTTGTTTTAGTCACGTAATAATTTCACTTTCCAGATTATCGCCACTATTCATTAGCAGAATGAAAGATTAGGGTAAGCGCAGCAAACGGCGTGACGCCGTAAATCAGCATTCTGGCTCCATTTGTCGCTTTTATCAGCGTCTTCTTTCACCATCCCTGTTACCTGCGGGTAATCAGTTCCGACCAGCGGAAACGGGCAGCGTCAGCTGACCCACTACCCATCGTCAGTCTTAACGTCCGGTTTATCCGGGCGTTTTGGTCTGCGTTTCTGTTCTGAACTGAGGTTACCTATGTCAACACGCGATACGCTTCGTTCCGTCCGGTTCAAATCCATTTTCCAGACGGCGGTGAGCGACTTTGCCGTCACCGACAGCGCGCTGCCCGCTATTACGCCAGTCGCAACACAGAGTCTTAATCTGCCCGTTACCCCTCTCTCTGCGGAGTCACCGCATAGCAGTCCGCTCAATTACAGTGCCCTGGCGGTCAGCGCGTGGAAAGTTCGCCACCCGCTGCTCTGCGCCCCTATGAACCGCTTGCCAGAGATGGCGTCATTGCCGCCTGGGAGGCGCAAAAGCCGGTGCATCTGCGTGGCCGGGCTGAAGGCGAAGCGGGCTCAACGGTCACGCTGACGTTTAACGACCAGAGCTGGCACAGCACCGTTAACAAGTGGGGCTACTGGAACGCCTCTATGCCGGCTGATGCCCTGAAAGGCGTGCCGGATGGCAATCACAGCCTGGCGCTGACCATAACCGATAAAGCGGGCCACAGCACCACTACCGACGTCGATTTTGGTCTCTATGTTGATCGCACCATCAAACCGACCCTGACAGTCGACACGGTCAGTGGCGACAACGCTGTGAATATTGCTGAGAGCATTTACGGCGTTGAAATCAGCGGCAGCGCAACACACCTGCCGGCGGGGTCATTACTGAAATTAACCCTGGGCACGCAGACCACCACTGCCCACATGGAAAGCGACGGCAAGTGGTATGGCACTTTCCAGGAAAGCGATATGCAGGCGCTGCGGGATGGTGTCTATAGCCTTACAGTGACGGCGACCGATCCGAATGGAAAAATCGCAACCGACTATCACGACCTGACACTGATTACCCACCTGAGCAGCCTGCCAAAAATTACCTTTGATAAGGTCACGTCGGACGACGTCATTAATCTGGCGGAAACCCAGCAGGATCTGTTGCTGAGCGGCGCGCTCTCTACCGTGATGCCGGGTCACCGGCTGGTGATCACCGGTGCTAACCAGAAAGATTATGCTGCCACAATAGACGAGGATGGCCACTGGCAGGTGGTGATCCCGGCGGCAGAGGTAAACGCGTTTATCAACCTCGGCGAGATCCGCGCCTGGTCGATCGACGGGGCCAATAACTACACGGATGCCACGCATGAACTGAATATCCACACCGGCTTTATTCCGATCTACACCGAAATGGATCTGGGCGATGACATGACGCTTAACTATCAGGAGGCGCAGCACGATCTGAGCTTCTACATTGAGGGGTGCAACACGCTGGAGATCAACGGCAAAACCCACCAGCCTGATGCGCAGGGTATGGTGACGCTTACCTCCGGCGAGCTGATGGCGCTGCCGGATGGTCCGGTCGCCGCTACTTTTCATCGCCAGGATCAGTACGGCAACAGCGACACGCAGAACTGGAACTCCCTTTTTACCGTGGCCGTGCATCAGCGGCCAACTCTGACGCTGGACACCGCCTTTGATGACAACAAAATTGATGCTGCCGATGTGAACAGCTGGCATCTGATCCAGGGCAGCTCCAGTCATCTGCAACCGGGCAGCCTGGTAGAATTAACGCTGGGCGATCAGCATTACAGCGCTAGCGTAAAAGCGGATGGTGGCTGGGCGCTGACCATTCTGGCCGGACAGCTGGCACCGCTGGATGATGGTGAATACCAGATGACGGTCAGCGGTAAAGACAGCGCCGGTAATCTGGCCACGGCCAGCCAGACAGTGCAGGTGGTATCGCATACCGAAACGGCCAGCCTGATGGCGGATCAGACGGTGGATCACCTGCTGGAAACCGTCACTCTGACCCGGCAGGGGGAGACCGCGCACGTGGCACACACCTCCACGGCTTCTGCCGTTCCGCATGAGAGCCATCTCTTCTCCGATGTTTATTACACCCTTGCCGATCATCTGCTGCTGCATCCTGCGGCACAGCCGATAGTCTGACGCCAACACATTAGTAAAATCACTACCTTCCGGGCAGGTTTGTTAAGCCTGTCTGGATTGGCATGGATTACTTTTTTGGTTATTTTTCGTCCACTCAGGAGAAGTATTAAGGAATTCATCTGTTTTTAGCAGGAATAAGCGCGGGATATGATCTAATAATGTTAAAGTTCGTTTAGGGTCCAGCTTGCGAAACATAAATAAAATAACGCAGTAATGCTGTCTGGCTCTGAGTCGTAACCCTTTTTGCTCGCTTTGTTCACCAGGAAAAACACCATGATGATAAGAACCCCTGCTGGTATGGATAATGAACAAAGCGCGATTAACTTTTTTGTTGTGCGCCCTGAGTGGCGTGGCAGTGCCCGCGGCCTTTGCCGCACTGTTACCGAAAGCCGAATTTAACTGGCGCGCCGCGCCAACCGAAGAACAGATTGCCAGCTTAACGCTGCGCGACGCCATTCTCCGGGCCTTTGCCCGCAATCCGAAAATCTCGGAAGCGGCGGCACAGATCCACGTCGGTGAGGGGGATCTGGATGCCGCCCGCAGCGCCTGGTATCCGCAGATCTCACTGCAGGGCGCCGCGGGACGCTCTCACCAGACCGACTCCGCTGGCAGTCTGAACAATAATGGCTCCGGCGGCATTACGCTCAGCCAGCTGCTTTACGACTTTGGCCGCACCGGCAGCGCCATCGATGAACAGCATGCCCTGTCAGAGGCTTATCGTTTCGGCCTGTTCGATTCGATGACGACCGTGGCGGAAGATACGCTGCAGGCCTACCTCGAAGTCAAACGCTACCAGGCGCTGTCTGAAACGGCGCACACCAATATCGCCTCGCTGCAGCGGGTGCGGGATATTGCGAAACTGCGCGCCGATGCCGGGCTCAATTCCCAGTCAGATGTTTTGCAGGCGGAAACCCGCATCGCCGCGATGCAGGCCACGCTGGAGCAATATCGCGCCCAGCTTCGTTCCGCCACCGCGCAGCTGACCGTGCTGACCGGTGTCGTGCCCGCCACGCTGCCCGAACTGCCCCAGGCGTTGCTGAAACAGCAGATCACCCTCGACAAAATTGCCTATGAAAGCAGCGCCGCAGTACGCAGCGCGCAGTCTAAACAGGAAGCCGCCCGTGAGCGGGTACGCCAGGCACAGTCCGGTCACTGGCCGACCATCAAAGTGCAGGCAGGCCGGACCCGCTATGAAAACGATCGTTCGTCTTACTGGGATGATGAAGTACAGCTGCAGGTGGAAGCGCCGCTTTATCAGGGCGGCATGGTGAATGCCAAAACTGAGTCAGCGGAGGGCGATCGCGAAGCGGCACAGGCTGCGGTGCAGCAGGCCAAACTTGCCATCAATCAGAACGCCTCGACTGCCTATGCCGACATGATCGGGGCACAGCACCGGCAGGCCGCCGGAGAAGTGCAGCTGGCCAGCGCCGACCATACCCGTAATGTCTACGCCGATGAATATCGTCTGAGTAAGCGCAGCCTGAACGATCTGCTGAGCGTGGAACAGGATGTGTTTCAGGCCGACAGCTCGCGCATTACCGCGCTTTACGATGGCTGGGACGCCACCGTGCGCTATGCCGCCGCGGTAGACAATCTGCTCGATATCATGGGTATCAATCGCCAGCAAAGCAGCGGTGATCTCCTTCCTTCGCTGCAATAGCGATAAGGCATTAATAATGAGTACATCAACCCTGAATACCGATAACTGGATTGCCGCCATGCTGCGGGTGGCCGCGCGATTTGGTAAACCTGCCGATGGCAAAACCCTGCGTCAGCAGATGCGCTGGTTTGAACATCTCCCAGTGTCGCAGCAGCTGGAGCGGCTTTCCGGGCTGCTGGGACTGCATCTGACCATGGTGCCGCAGAACAAACTGCGCTGGCGTCAGGAGATCACCCCGGTAGTGCTGGTGCTGGAAAATGCCAGCGTGGCGGTGCTGGAGAACATCGATGCCGACGGCAGCGCACGCTACTGGCTCAGTGAAGGTGGTGATGTGGTGCGTGAAAGCGCCTTATCGGAACTGCTGGCGCGCGCCCAGGGCGATGTCGGGGTGATTGGCGTGGCGGCGCGTGGCAGGGATGCGCGCATCGACGAATTCGTTCAGCCCTATGAGCCACACTGGTTCTGGAAAAACTTTCGCGGCATGGGTCGCCGTATTACCGAGATCTCGCTGGCCTCGGTGATCAGCAATGTACTGGCGCTGGCCGGTATTCTCTTTTCGATGCAGGTATACGATCGGGTGATTCCGGCGCAGTCGCAATCCACGCTGTGGGTGCTGTTTGTCGGGGTGCTGATCGCCGCAGCCATTGAGTATGTGATCCGGCTGATGCGAACTCAGGTGTCAGACTTAATGGGTAAACGCATCGACCTCAAAGTCTCCGCGATGCTGTTTGCCCGGGCAATGAGCATCCGTAATGAGGCGCGGCCAAAATCGACGGGCTCCTTTATCTCGCAGCTGCGTGAGATCGACCAGGTGCGTGAGTTGCTGACTTCAACCACGGTGGGTGCAGCGGCCGATCTGCCGTTTGTCATCCTGTTCCTGTTCATCATGTCGTTTGTGGGCGGCTGGCTGGTACTGATCCCGCTGGCGGCCATCCCGCTGATCGTTATTCCCGGCCTGCTGGTGCAGATCCCGATGGCACGGCTGGCCAAAGAGGGGCTGCGCGAGGGCGCGCTGCGCAATGCGGTGCTGGTGGAAACCATCGAAGGGATTGAGGATATCAAAGCGCTGCAGGCAGAGCCCTATTTCCAGCGTCAGTGGGAACAGACCCACGAAGTCAGCGCTTCAATCAGCAATCAGCAGCGGTTATGGGGCGCACGCCTTACCGGCTGGGCATCGACCGTGCAGCAGCTTACCTATGCAGGGATGCTGGTGTTTGGTGTCTATCTGGTGCTTGATTCGCAAATCACCACCGGTACGCTGGTCGCCTGCAGCCTGCTTTCCTCACGCACTATTGCCCCGCTGATGCAACTGACCATGGTCTTCTCGCGCTGGCAGCACGCCAAAATGGCGATGAAAGGGCTGGATGAGCTGCTCAAAAAGCCGCTCGATCAGCCTGAAGCCGCGACACTGGCGCACTGTCCGACGCTTACCGGCCAGTACGATCTGCGCAATGTGCATTACAGCTATGACGAAGAGAATGAAAAGAATGTGCTCAACGTGCATCAGTTGCAGATCAAGCCCGGCGAGAAGATTGCCATTCTGGGCAAAGTCGGGGCAGGGAAGTCGACGCTGCTGAAGATCCTGGCCGGTCAGGCGCAGGCCACTCAGGGTAAGGTGATTGTCGATGGCGTCGATATTGAGCGTATCGATCCTGTCGATTTACGCCGCCAGCTCGGCTGGCTGTCGCATGACTCCCGTCTCTTTTTTGGCACGCTGCGGCAGAACCTGATGCTGGGTAATCCACATGCCAGCGAGCAGGAGATGCTGCAGGCGCTGCGTATCAGCGGCGCGCTGTCGCTGGTCCAGCAGGATGCCGCCAGTCTGGATCGCATTATCAATGAAGGCGGACGCGGGCTGTCAGGCGGGCAGCGTCAGATGGTGATGCTGAGCCGGATGATCCTGCGGCAGCCGCAGGTCGTCCTGCTGGATGAGCCGACTGCGGCCATGGATGAACAGCTGGAGGAGCATGTGATCCGTCAGCTACAGGGCTGGATCAGTGGCCGTACGCTGGTGCTGGTGACGCACCGTCCGGCGCTGCTGAAGATGGTTGATCGTATTGTGGTGATGGATAACGGTCGGATTGTGGCCGATGGTCCGCGTGAAGAGATCCTGCGCCGTGCGACGACGCCAGCGACGCCAGGGAAAGGAGATGCTGCATGAGTCTGGTTATTGTTGATAAAGATCTTGCCCGTCATGAGCGCCGGACATCGGCAATTATCTGGCTCTGCACCGCCGCGCTGGCGATTTTTCTCATCTGGGCGCACTTCGCCATTCTGGATGAGGTGACCGTCGGCACCGGTAAAGTAACACCCTCCAGCCGCGCGCAGGTGATTGACAGCCTGGATGGCGGCATCGTTAAACAGCTGAATGTGCATGAGGGCGATATTGTTGAGAAAGGGCAGGTGCTGGCGACGCTCGATCCGACGCGCTTCCAGTCCAACTTCGGCGAAGCGCAGGCCAAAGTGCGCACGCTGCGTGCCTCATCCGAAAGGCTTGAGGCGGAGTTGTCGGGCACGCCGCTGACGTTCAGCGCCGAAACCCTGAAGGAGCCGAATCTGGTCACGCGCGAACGGCAGCTCTACGCGTCGCGTCGTCGTAATCTCACCGAAACCATCAGTAACCTGCAGCAGTCGCTGAAACTGGTACAGGATGAATTGCGGCTGACGGAACCGCTGGTGGCTAAGGGCGCGGCAGGGCAGGTCGAGGTGATTCGTCTGCGCCGTCAGGTCAGCGATCTGCGCGGTAAAATTGATGAGGCACGTAACGACTATCTGGTGCGCGCCCATGAAGAGCAGGTGAAAAACAATGCCGAACTGGATGCACAACTGCAGGTTGCTGCGGGTAAAGAGGATCAGCTGACGCGTGCTACGCTCTATTCGCCGGTACGCGGCATCGTCAAAGATATTCAGGTCACCACGGTTGGTGGCGTACTGGAGCCAGGCGGTAAGCTGATGGAAATCGTGCCACTGGAGGATCAGTTGCTGATTGAGACGCGCATCAACCCACGCGATATCGCGTATATCCGCCCTGGTCTGGCCGCCACCGTAAAAGTGACCGCCTATGACTCTTCTATCTATGGCGACCTGCCCGGCGAAGTTGAAACGGTGTCGCCCGATACCCTGCAGGATGAGGTAAAACGCGATCAATATTACTATCGTGTTTACGTCCGTACCCAGAAAGCGGAGCTGACCAACCGTGCCGGACGAAAATTCCCGATTGTACCGGGTATGGTGGCCAACGTGGAGATTAAAACGGGTCAGAAATCGGTCATGGACTATCTGATTAAACCGCTGAATAAAGTCAAAGAATCGCTGCGCGAGCGCTAAAAATCAGCACCATCCCCACTATCCGTCTGCTTAATTACGGTAATTAATTAACATGGCGGATATTTCATCATTCTGGGTGCAAAGCGTGCGCAATTTAACACTCTGTGCGGAAGTGAGGTGAAGTTAATTTAATCCGCTTAAGAAAGTTTACGCAGATATAACGGAACGGCAAATTTCAGACAAAAAAATGCCGGACGATTTGTCCGGCGGGAAATAATAAGTTGTACATCTCATTCGGGGAGAATGAAGGTAATAATGGAATAAATGATGATAGCGGGGTCTATTCTATTACCAGATGCCGCAAAAGTTTTATCATTCAGTGCTTCATAAGGCTCTGGTGCAACCTCTTGATAAAAAAGAATACGAATTAAGATTAACGATTCGTGCGCCGATTTTTATCGATCCGTGCTGGTTATTAGTTCCCCGATATTTACATTAAGAAATAACTGTTTCGATCTGTGAAACAGTTTTGGAAATTTAGTAGCATTTTCCTGGTGGATTATTGCCCGTTATAAAATAACAATGGCCTGCCGGCTGAATTTTTAATCATTCAGTTCGCAGTGGCAAATAATAAAGGCACATAACAGAGGGTAATAAAATGAAACGTCGCGTTCTCTCCCTGGTGATCCCTGCATTGCTGATTGCAGCAGGATCAGCTAACGCAGCTGAAATCTATAACAAAGACGGCAACAAATTAGACCTCTTCGGTAAAGTTGACGGTCTGCACTACTTCTCTGATAACGACAGCTCTGACGGCGACCAATCCTACGTTCGCTTCGGCTTCAAAGGCGAAACCGAAATCAGCGATCAGTTGACCGGTTACGGCCAGTGGGAATATCAGGCCGCACTGAACAATGCCGAGTCTCAGGGCACTGCTGACAGCTTCACCCGTGTCGGCTTTGCCGGCGTGAAATTTGGGGATGCGGGCTCGTTCGACTACGGTCGTAACTACGGCGTAGCCTACGACATCGGCGCATGGACCGACGTGTTGCCCGAGTTTGGTGGCGATACCTATGGCGCGGATAACTTCATGTATCAGCGCGGTAACGGCATGGCGACCTACCGCAACAATAACTTCTTTGGTCTGGTGGATGGCTGGAACTTTGCAGTCCAGTATCAGGGCAAGAATGGCAACAGCAGCGAATCACCTAATGGTCGCGACGTACTGGGCCAGAACGGCGACGGCTGGGGTCTGAGCACCACCTATGATCTGGGTCAGGGCTTCGGCATTGGTGCAGCTGCTTTCCAGTCCGACCGTACTAACGATCAGAACAGCGCAACGTCTGGTATTCTTGGCCGCGGCGATAAAGCGGAAGTGTATACAGGCGGTCTGAAATATGACGCGAACAACGTCTATCTGGCAGCGATGTACTCGCGTGCTTACAATGCGACCCGCTTTGGTGACAGCAGTGACGCCTCTTCAGCTTATGGTTATGCGGATAAAGCGGATAACTGGGAACTGGTGGCTCAGTATCAGTTTGACTTCGGCCTGCGTCCATCCCTGGCCTATGTCACCTCACGCGGCACCGATGTTCAGAACTGGGGCAAACAGAATCTGAAAAAATATATCGATGTTGGCGCGACGTACTATTTCAACAAAAATATGTCTACCTATGTTGATTACCAGATCAACCTGCTGGACGACAACGCGTTCACCAACGCAGCCGGTATCAATACCGACGACGTGGTGGCACTGGGTCTGGTTTACCAGTTCTAAACGTTCTGAGTTGTCAGGGAGCGCAGTTACCGCTACGCTCCTGCATGACCTTCCGGGCTGAGCGCTTCAGCCTTTCGCCACGTTGTCGATTCCGGAGCTGCCGTTACCGACGATACAACACTGCCGAATCGCGCACCTTCAAATGCGACACCTGCCAGCGTAAAGGCTGAAAAGCTTAGCCAGTGATGCCATGCTGATGGCCACTTCTGTGAATTTTTCATTCTGCACCTCTCAGAGATAAACACTGTTTCAACAGTGCAGAATTCATGCCAGCTTTACCGCTCTCACAGCCACAGACGGCGCGCCCGTTTTGGTACACTTGCCGCGCGCGTCAGAGAGGCATTGCCCCAATAAGGTGCAGCCAGTCCTGTTAATGGCGCGGCCGGGAAGGCGTCATATGACGATGACGGCGCTGTTCGACCACTTTGTAACTTCCGTAAACAAACAGACCCAGGGCAATAACGAGAATCGCATAAATCATCTGTAGCTCCTTACTTTGAATTAATGTTTATCGCCTGTCGTGAGGCGGGGTCAGGATAGATGACCGGTAAATGTTCTCGTGGTTCAGAAAAATATTCAACGCTATTTAAGCTAATTTACCCGAGGTTTATGCTTTGTAGCAGAGATGAATAAAGTGTTACAAGTGAGGGAAGATGAATTCTCAGATTAATCTGCTGTCTTTGGCGATGTTAGTGCTGATGTTAGCAGCGTGTGATAAGCCAGCGGCAACAACCGCACTGGTATTGGAAGGAAAAACGATGGGAACCGTCTGGCGTGTGAGCCTGGCGGGAGTGGAGAGCGAACGTAAAGCGGAGCTGCAGCAGCGCATTCAGCAGCGGCTGGACGCGGACGATGCTGAACTCTCAACCTGGAAAGCCGATTCTGTGTTATCGCGCTTCAACCAGAGCCGGGATCTGTCACCGCAGCCGGTGAGTGAAAACATGGCGGATATTGTCACCACCTCTTTGCGAATTGGCCGTAAAACCGGTGGGGAGATGGATATTACCGTCGGGCCACTGGTTAACCTGTGGGGCTTTGGCCCAACAAAGCAGCCAGGTCATACGCCGGATGCGGCACAGATCGCTGCCGCCCGGGCGCAGACCGGGTTGCAGCATCTGCGGGTGGTGCAGGGCGCAGACGGGCAGTGGCTGCAGAAAGATCTGCCTGACCTTTATGTGGATCTCTCAACGGTGGGCGAGGGCTTCGCTACCGATCATCTGGCGCGGCTGATGGAACAGCTTGGCATCAACAACTATCTGGTGTCAGTCGGGGGCGCGGTGCTGAGTCGTGGTCTGAATGCGCAGCAGCAGCCATGGCGGGTAGCGATTCAGAAACCGACCGATCGCGAAAATGCGGTTCAGGCGCGCGTTGATCTGCAGGGACACGGTATCAGCACCTCTGGCAGCTATCGCAACTATTATGAACTGGACGGCAAGCGCATTTCACATGTGATCGATCCCGTTACCGGACGGCCCATTGCGCATAAACTGGTTTCCGCCACGGTGATCGCCACCACGGCACTGGAAGCCGACGGCTGGGATACCGGATTGATGGTACTCGGCACTGAAAAAGCCAAAGCGCTGGCGATAAAAGAGCATCTGGCGGTCTATCTGATCAGTAAGCAGGGCGATAAATTTGTCAGCTGGATGTCG
The DNA here is from genome assembly GCF_030270445.1 of Pantoea sp. QMID4. Classification (NCBI taxonomy): domain Bacteria; kingdom Pseudomonadati; phylum Pseudomonadota; class Gammaproteobacteria; order Enterobacterales; family Erwiniaceae; genus Pantoea; species Pantoea sp. QMID4. The sequence goes on from NZ_BSXL01000001.1 coordinate 385,930, forward strand.
CCGCAGTTTACTGCCTTCCTGATTCCCGACAAATCCGGAGAACCCTGATGTTAGATCTTTTTAGTGAAGAGCAACCCTGGCAGGAGCCGCTGGCTGAAGGTGCTGTGATCCTGCGGCGTCGCGCGCGTGAAGATGCCGAAGCGCTTTATCAGCAGATCATGACGATTGCGGAACAAAACCCATTTGCCCATCGCATTACGCCCGGCGGTCATCGCATGTCGGTGGCGATGACCAACTGCGGCGATTTTGGCTGGTCGGTGGATTCACGTGGCTACAATTATCAGCAGCAGGACAACCTGAACGGACGTCAATGGCCACCAATGCCGCCGCTGTTTCGTACTCTGGCACAGCAGGCGGCATCAGAGGCAGGATTCCCTGACTTTAATCCGGATGCCTGCCTGCTTAATCGCTATGAACCGGGCGCGAAGCTGACGCTGCATCAGGATAAAGATGAGAAAGATCTGCGCCAGCCTATCGTTTCGGTGTCGCTGGGCTTGCCTGCGGTTTTCCAGTTTGGCGGCTTCGAGCGCGGCGACACAACTCAGCGTGTGCTGCTGGAACATGGCGATATTGTGGTGTGGGGCGGGCCGTCGCGCCTGCGTTATCACGGCATCCTGCCGCTGAAGCCAGGCGTTCATCCGCTTGCCGGTCCCTGGCGTTATAACCTGACGTTTCGCCGCGCCTTTTGACCCGCCACGCCGGTCATGGCGTGGTGAGAATAACTATTGCTATCATTTGGCATCCCATTACACTGCAGGCTGTTTTTAGCTGATGGATTGCCTGCATGACGTTGTTAAACGTTGTTTTTCGCCAGTTCCGCTGGCCTTTTATCGGGGTGATTGCGCTGACGTTGTTAAGCGCCGTGCTGGGTATTGGCATGATCGCCTTCATCAATCGCGAAATGATTGTCGCCATTAACACCTCCTTTGCGGTATTGCCGCAGTTTCTGTTGCAGCTGGTGGTGCTGATGGCGGTGACGCTGGCCTCGCAGCTGGCGCTGACGATGCTCGGCCATCAGTTTGTCTGGCGACTGCGCGGCGAGTTTATTAAACGTATCCTTGATTCCCGGGTTGAACGTATCGAGCAACTCGGCAGTGCGCAGCTGCTGGCGGGACTGACCAGCGATGTACGGGCGATTACGCTGGCCTTTGTACGCCTGCCAGAGCTGTTTCAGGGTGTCATCATTACGCTTGGCTCGGCAATTTATCTCGCCTGGCTGTCGCCAAAAATGCTACTGGTGACCAGTCTCTGGCTGGGTGTCACGCTGGTGGGTGGCTGGATGCTGGTTTCACGCGTCTATCAGCACATGGCAAAGCTGCGGGAAATCGAAGATAACCTCTATCGCGATTACCAGACGGTGATTGAAGGACGCAAAGAGCTGCAGCTTAACCGCTCCCGTGCACAGCAGGTCTATGACACCGTGTATCAGGAAGATGCCCGCGCCTGGCGTCACCATATTGTACGCGCGGATACCTTCCATCTCAGTGCGGTTAACTGGTCAAATATCATGACGTTAGGCGCCATCGGCATGGTCTTTTTTATGGCGAACAGCCTGGGCTGGGCTAATACCGCCGTCGCCGCCACCTTTTCCCTGACGCTGCTGTTCTTACGCACGCCGCTGCTCTCGGCGGTGGGTGCATTACCGACGTTGCTCAGTGCCCAGGTCGCTTTCCGTAAGCTCAACGCTTTTGACCTTGCACCTTATCAGTCCGGGTTTCACGCGCCATCTGCCGTCTCTGACTGGCAGACACTGGAGTTGCGCGACGTCTCTTTTCACTATGGTGATAATGGCTTCCAGGTGGGGCCAATTAACCTGACGCTGCGCCGGGGGGAGCTGGTGTTCCTGATTGGCGGCAACGGCAGCGGGAAATCAACGCTGGCGATGCTGCTGACCGGACTTTATCAGCCGCAGTCCGGCACGCTGCTGCTGGATGGTAAAGCGATCGCGGCTGACGAGCTGGATGTGTGGCGCAGCCAGTTTTCGGCGGTCTTTACCGACCTGCATCTGTTTGACCGGTTAATCGGACGGGACGGGATTGCGGCCAATCCGGCGCTGGTTCAGCAGTGGCTGGAGCGCCTGAAGATGCAGGACAAGCTGAAGATTGAAGGCAGCAAAGTGCTGAACCTGCGGCTATCTAAAGGGCAGAGTAAGCGACTGGCGCTGCTGCTGGCGGTGGCGGAAGAGCGCGATGTGCTGTTACTGGATGAGTGGGCGGCCGATCAGGATCCTCATTTTCGCCGCATCTTTTATCGCGAGCTGCTGCCGTGGTTGCAGCAGGCGGGTAAAACGGTGTTTGCCATCAGCCATGACGATCATTACTTCATTCATGCCGATCGGCTGCTGGAGATGCGCGAAGGCCAGTTAACGGAGCTGACCGGTAATGAGCGCGATCTCGCCACGCTCGACTCGGTAACGCGCACCGACACCGGGCTTTGACGGCAGCTGGCAAAACTTAGCAGAAAAGCGCACTGGCGTGCTGCGCGTCAGACAGGCTACTTTAGCAATCAGCAGAAACGTCGGTTTCTGCCATCCTGAAACGTCTTTTTTCGTCTGTGTTTACCCCGGCTAAATACCCTTGTTTAGCCGGTTTTTTAAAGCCGATGCGTGACCAGGGTGACGACCTGATTCTCCTGCAATAAAAAAGTCGCCTGTAATAATGCGCCTGCCGGAAAACGCTTGCTGAAGTGCTGAGTCAGGCTCAGCGTGGCACGTTGCTGCGCGAAATCTACGGACACCAGTGCCGCATCCAGAAAGTCCATCGGCTGATGCACTTGTGGCCATAGCGCTTTATATACGCTCTCTTTGAGAGAGAAGAGCAGGGTAGCGGCCGCACTGAAGGAGACGGGCAGCGTCCGCAACAGAATCTGTTCCTGCTCGTTCATCAGCAGCGTTGCCGTTTCCTGTGCCGTGGTCTCCGACATCAACTGCTCGACATCGACGCCAACGGCGCAGGGCTGACGGGTAGCCGCCACTACGACGACACCACTACTGTGTGACAGTGACGCCTGAATGCCTGAGGGCCAGAGGGGAGATCGGTCCGGAGCGTTACTCAAAATGAAATCATCAATGCCCAGTTCTGCCATTACTGACCGGGTAAGTAACCGGCTGGCGAGATATTCTGCACGTCTCTTATTAACCGCCAGCTGCAGTCGGGCGGGCAGCGGAATCCCCCATTCGACAGCCAGCGCGTCATGATATTTTTGTGGGTCAAAGTGACTCACCGCCAGCAAAGGATCGCTGTGGTTAAGATGACAGGAAAGGATAAAGCCGCCTGCAACAGGCGGCAGCGGCAGGTCGGGATAGCGCATGCGAAACCATCATCAGAACTCAAAAAGGCATTTAATCAGGCGCGATGGTTCAGGGCAAGCAGCCCACCGCAATCAGTCATTGGGAGGAATGGCAAAACTTTTGAGAGAAACAACGAAATGGTGGTGACCCCTGCTGATGCGTGCACCGCGGTCGCACCAGTGGCTCGCCAGACGAAAGAAATCGTCGCTGCCAATGTCATACGCCAGTTCCACTTTGCTAATGCCTGAATGCAGTAATGCTTCTGCATCTTTCAGGCTTTTCGCTTTGATCGCCATAAAAATTATCCGTCAATTTCTGGGGGAGTTCAGGATAATTATTTTCTGTGACATTTTTGTTTCGGTTTGATGAAAAAGCGCAGCGGGTGGCTACTTTTGTGAAGCGGGTCAGGCTTTTATACAAGTACTAACCTGATGATTTCATGAAGAATGGTAACCCCGTTCGGGATTAATCTGAATGTTAAGCCATGGGAAGTAGTGGCAGAGAAAGGCCGCGTTAACCGCGGCCCTGTGGGTTACTTTTCGTCTGGCGGAGAAGGTTGCTTATCGCCGGACTCAGGTGCTTCGGTTGGATCGTCTTTTTCGATGACTGTCATGAACTCTCCTCTTGTTACCCACTCGCTATTGAGTATAGAGCGTATTACGAGGGCGCGCGTAAAGTTAACCTTCGACGGAAGTAAGCCGGTGGCGTTCTTACTGACTGATGGTCTGCTGCAGGGCTGCAATGGATGAGGTTATCCCCGCGTCGACTGACATGGTTAAGTCTTCCATTTCCAGTGAGACCCAGTCGTTGTAGCCCATCATGCGGACAACCGAGAAAAACGCCTTCCACCATTTAAGATCCTGACCACAGCCTACGGCGACATAGTTCCATGCCCGATTAGCGACATCTTCAACCGGTTTGGTTTCCAGCAGGCCATTGATCTCAACCAGCCCGCGCTCAAGACGGACGTCTTTACCATGACAGTGGTGAATCGCAGGGCCAAGTGCGCGGGCGGCGGCAATCGGATCGGCCCCCATCCAGATAAGGTGGCTGGGATCGAGGTTTAGACCGACCATCGGACCAACCGCCTCCCGTAGCCGGAACAGCGTTTCCGGGTTCCAGACCAGCATGGAACTGAAATTCTCCAGCGCGAATTTTTCAACGCCACAGGTTTTTGCCCGTTCCACCAGTCCCTGCCAGTAAGGGATGGCGACCTCGTTCCACTGATAGTCCAGGCAGTTTTTCAGCGTGGGTGGCCAGCTGACGGTGTAGGTGATCCAGTTTGGAATGGTGTCTTCCGGGCTTGCCGGTGGCAGGCCACTCATCATCACGATCTTCTTCACGCCCAGTTCACCCGCCAGCTGCAGGGCATTTTCACTATCGTGCTTGTGGCGCTGACCCAGTTCACCCGGGTCGAGCGGATTGCCCGATACGTTCAGTGCCGCAATCGACATACCGCGGCTTTCGATAGCCTGAAGAAACTGCTGACGTTTTGAGGCGCTTTCAAGCAGGGCGGTCGTTGGCACATGCGGCGCAGAGGACCAGCCGCCCGTCGTCATTTCAACGCCAGTCACGCCCAGCTCCAGCAATCTATCCAGCATCTGCTCAAAGGGGAGGTGGCCCAGGCTGTCTGTACAGAAAGAGAGTTTCATAGTCTGTCCTTATTGGTAATCAACCCAGCTGGCGCCGTTGTCTGCCGAGCGCACGCAGTTTTCGATCCAGCGCACGCCTTCGGCGCCCGCATTAATATCGGGGTAGACCAGCGTTTCCAGTGTGCGGCGGTCGCCGTTCTGTGTTGCGATGATGGCTCGGGCAAACTTCAGGTAAATGTTGGCCCAGGACTCTGCCAGACCTTCCGTATGCAGTGCGCCCAGACGTTCATCCGCCAGCGCACTTTCATCAAGGTAGGGCATGCCGTGGTGAAGTATCTGGTTCGGCTGACCCTGCACCTCAAACTTCAGTTCACCCGGGTTATAATCGCTCCACTCCAGGCTGGCGCCTGAGCCGATGACGCGGATACTCTGACTGTCCATCGAACCGGCGTTGATGGCGGAAGCCCACATGCGGCCAACAGCGCCGTTTTCGTAGTGCATCAGCACCATCGCGTTGTCTTCCAGCGGCGCTCGTGAAGGAATAAAACTCTGGCGATCGCACAGCAGGCTTTTGATTTTTAAATCCGGCAGAACAAGCTGGGAAATGTAAAACGTGTGTGTTGAGATATCGCCCAGTACAAAAGAAGGCCCTGCAATTTTTGGATCAACGCGCCACTTCTGTGCATCGCTGAACTTATCGGCATTGTCATTCGCACTGAAGCCGTGGGTATATTGCAATTCAACCATTCGAACATCGCCAATCTCACCTTTGGCGATCATCGCGCGCATCTGCATCAGCAATGGATGGCCGGAGAAGCCGTATGTCACGCCAACGATAAGGCCTTTTTCCGCCGCCAGAGCTTTTATTTCCCGGGCCTCTGCGGAGGTGAAAAATAGCGGTTTCTCGCAGATAACGTGGATGCCGGCATTCAGGGCTGCCAGGGTAATCTCAAAATGCGTACCGTTAGGTGTCGCTATTGTGACTACCTCAATGCCATCGTCGCGCTTTGCCTCTTCTGTCAGGAGCTGCTGATAGTTGTCATAGCAGCGTTCCGCTGACAGACCAAGATTGATACCGAACTCACGCCCCCGCGCAGCGTCAATGTCAAATGCACTGGCAACCAGCTGGTAGGCCGTGTTATCGCGCAGGGCGCCTGAACGATGTTTATAGCCAACCTGGCTGAGGCGACCGCCCCCGATCATTGCCCAGCGTAGCGGGCGGGGAATCACTTTCTCACCGTTTAACATAATAACTCCTTTCGATTTTATGCACCCGGGTGCAATTGAGGGTAAATTCAGAGGCTATTTTTGTTGCTGCTGACTGAACTGCGGGTAATTCGTTTGGGTGACGGTCTGATAGGGGATCCAGTGATAGTTTGCGGTTTTCTGCTCATGGATCAGTGCAGCGGCCACGCTCACGGCACCTGTCGCCTGCGCTCTGGCATCCTGGAAAACCGTCACCACCATTTCACCATTTTTGATAAATTGCAGGCCATCTGGCGTTCCATCGATGCCTGCCACCAGGACATCTTTTCTCTTCGCCTGATTCAGAGCCATGATGGCACCAATGGCCATTTCATCATTATTGGCAACAATGGCATTCACCGGCGTGCCGTTGAGAAGCCAGGCTGAGACGACATCCACGGCTTCATTGCGCTGCCATCGGGCGGTCTGCTTCTCAATGACCTTCATGTCGGGATGGTGTGCCACAAATTCTTCTACCGCACGCGTGCGCTCGCGGGCCTCCTCATTCGACAGTGCCCCCATCACAATTGCGATGTTGCCCCGATAGTTCATGATTTTAGCCAGTGCTTCGATCTGCATTTTCCCGCTGAGGGCTGAGTCAGAACCCACATAGGCCATTTGCCCGGTCAGCGGCACTTCAGGTTTGCGATTAACAAAAACCAGGGGGATACCGGCACGCTTTGCGGCGTTTATCACAGGTAATACGCCCTGGGTATCGACCGGATTAAGAATGATGGCGTCCACACCCTGGTTAATAAAATCATCAACCTGCTGTATCTGAAGCTCGACGTCACCCCTGGCGTCTGAGAACTGTCCTTTCATGCCCTGTGCATCCAGTTCATGAACCATCTGCGTGCGCAGTATAGAGACAAAGTTAAGGTCAAAATTGGCCAGCGCTACACCGATCCGGGCCGTTTTTGCCTGTATGCCTGAAGAGAGCATGGCTGTTATCAGTAGCAGCACATTCAGTATCTTTTTCATCATCGGATCCTGTGGAATGGATGTCAGTCAGTCCCTGTTGCGAAGAGCTATAGCTTCCTGCCCGGTGTGACTTCTCTGCACCTGAGTCGCACCGTTTACTATTTTTGCACCCGGGTGCAAAAATGACGTTAAGAGTGCATTCAGGAAATACAGTTGCGCTGAAGATGCTAAGAATGTGTAAGAGGTGTTAAATTTAGTCAATCATGTTTTAGACAATTACTAATGCGGGATCACAAAATATTTGCAACCGGGTGCATTTTTAAAATTTTCCTGACATATTATTTTTCTTATCCATACAGAAGATTCTGTCAGTGTTAAAAGCCATTATAATCAGATGATTAAGTCTGATGACTTCAATGAATACTTAACCAGGCGCTGAATGAGCGATAAACCCTTAAAACGACAAAAAGTAACGGCCAGCGATGTAGCAGCTCGCGCTGGTGTCTCTAAATGGACAGTGTCACGGGCATTTATCCCTGATGCCTCGATTTCTGAGAAAGCCCGTAACAAGGTACTGGCTATTGCCAGTGAGCTTGGCTATCGGCCCAATCTGCTGGCCCGTGGACTATCACAAAAGCACACCCATATTGTTGGTGTGGCCATTGATGAATTGAAAAATCCGCATTCCATGATGATGCTGGATGAAGTGACCCGCCAGCTTCAGCAGCGCGGTTACATGGCATTGCTACTGAATATTACCGGCAATAATTATTATTCCGTGATGTCACTGGCCGATCAGTTGCAGGTGGACGGCATTCTGTTTCTTGGAACCGTACTGACACCTGAATTCGTGGCGATTGCTGCAGAAATGCACGATATCCCCTTGGTGCAGGTCTGCCGTAATACGGAAGGGCAGGAGATTGATGTTGTAGATGTTGACGGGTATCAGGCCGGACGGACAATTGCGCGTCTGTTAATCGCGCAGGGACACAAGCAATTTGGCTATATGGCCGGACCGGGTGCACACCTGCAGCGCAAACAGGGTTTTTGTGATGAACTCCGCGCTGCGGGCATTGAGCTGACGCTTGAACTCAGTACGGAATGCTATGACCGACAGTTGAGCTATCGCTGCATAAACGCCTGGCTGCAGCAGGCCTCTGAGTCTGAACGCATCAATGCGCTGTTTTGCGAAAACGATGAACTGGCACTCGGCGTGATGGCGGCCCTGCGGGACAGGGCAGAGAAGCCGGGCATCGCCGTCGTCGGCTTTGACGATATTGATGAAGCCGCAGCGCCAGGCTGGCAGCTTACAACGTATAGCCAGCGTCTGGATCTTCTGATTGAAGAGGCGCTTAATCGGCTAATCTCTGGTAAAGCAGTGCCGGACGGCCACTGGAGAAAGGGGGAGCTGCGTGTTCGTCACTCACATCTTAAGCCGCTATCCGAAGCAAACCGCTAACCCAGGGGTTCGCCCGGGGCTTTTTATAGCGGGCAGGTCAGACGATTAATGCGAAGCGAAAGCAGCGCCTGTTGTAAAGGTGCGATATAAGAGAGCGTAGCGCTATTGCGCTCAATAACGGACAAAAAGGGTCAGGGCAAGAGCATAGAACCAGAAGCGCTGTAGAGATTCAGAGCAGCCATAAAGTAAAAGGGCTAACCTTTCGATTAACCCTTTGACCTGTCAGAGTAATTTGGTCGGCACGAGAGGATTTGAACCTCCGACCCCGGACACCCCATGACCGTGCGCTACCAGGCTGCGCTACGTGCCGAACACTGGAAGATAAGTCTACTGGTTATCGTCATGAATGCAAGATACCCGCAAACTATTTGCCTGATAATTAATCAGTTAGCGATAAACCGCTTCTCCTCGGTGAGTACCTGCAACAGCAATGCCAGCTCTGGCTTGTGATCTTTCAGCGCGTTGCCCTGCGCATCATAAGCGCGATAGCTGCCATTGTTGTTGAGTACCAGCGTCACCTGAGGTGTGGTAATGACCAGTTTATTCTCTTCGCTGCTGGCGACCCAGTCATGGTGACGACGCGCTGCAAACAGATCTTCACCCTGCGAGTAATTCACCGGATTCGTCCGCACATGTAGCAGGCGCTGCATCAGCGTCGCCATCACATCCTGATGATCAGAAAGGCGATCGACAGTCTGCGCGGGGGTGTCAGGCCAGTGAATTACTAACGGCACCTGCAACGTCTGGCGGTTTCCGGCACTGTCAGGATTGCCGTCCAGCGCCAGACCACGCTGCGCGGTGATCACCACGACGGTGTTCTTCAGCAAATCACGTGCCTGCAGGCTGCTAAGCACCGCGTGAATCTGTTCATCAACAGCCGGAGCCTGACGCAGATAGCTACGCTGACGTGCTTTGGCACTGTCGCCAGTCACATCAGGGCCGTTCAGGGCGACCCATGAGAACCAGGGCGCCTGTGAATCTTTCTGTTTCTCCAGCCAGTTCTGCCATTGCGCCACGGTGCTGGCGTTGGGCTGACTATTGGTGGCTGGCAGTGAATAATCGGTCAGCAACGCCTGGCGGTAGAGCGGCGGATTAAAGCCTTCCGAAGAGAACAGGCCGAACTGATAACCCTGGGTACTCAATGCACCCAGCAGGGCAGACGGCGTTCGGGAGGCCAGAATGCCGTTCATATAGCTGGAAGAGATACCGTAGAACAGGCCGAATAAGCCTTTCTCCGGGGTATCACCCGCGCTGTAGTGCTGGGTGAAACGCACGTTCTCGCTGGCAAACTGATTGAGTTGCGGCAGCGCTTTGGCCAGCGTGGCGTTGTTCAGACCATCGACGGTCAGCACCAATAGATTATTGCGTGTCCCGGCGTCACGGAAAGTAATGTCGCTCAGCGGATACTCTACGGCCAGCGCTTCCGGGTCGCCTTGCTGAACCAGCCGACGCTGATACTCCTGCGCATCCAGCAAGCCGTGACGCTCCAGGAAGCGGCGGGCGGTCATTGGATAGGAGAGCGGCAGGTTGGCTCGCTGCATGGTAATCGGGCGATAGAAGTTGGCATCGGCCCAGATATACATCAGGTGGCTGGCAAAGAAGGCGCTGATAAACAGAGCAGCAACAGGTTTACCGAATGAACGGCGATTGAGGCTGCGCAGCTTCTGCCAGCTCCAGGTCGCAAACAGCATCTCGACCAGGAAAATCAGCGGCACACTGATAAACATCAGCTGCCAGTCACGCGCCATCTCACTCTGATCGGGGTTAATCACCAGTTCCCACACCACCGGATTCAGGTGCAGGTGGAAACGGCTAAAGACCGCACTATCGACCATCACCAGCGTCAGCCCGGACGTCGCAATCACCGCGGATAACACCCGCATCAGCCGTTGCGACATCACCACAAAGGTCAGCGGGAAAATAATCAGCAGATAGGCGGCAAACACGACAAAACTGAAGTGGCCAACCCAGCTGGTATAGGCGTAGATACGCCCCGCCAGCGAAGAAGGCCAGTCGGCGACCAACAGGTAGCGACTGCCTAAAATCAGCGCGAATAAGATATTAAACAGAGCAAACCAGTGCCCCCAACTGATCATCTGGGAGACTTTTTCGCGGTAGCGCTGCCGGTTGGTTACCATATTATGAAGTCAAATAAGCCAATTAATGAGCGTTGTCGTCGCGCACAGATGCCTGAAGGGCATCGGCGAAAGAGCGTGCCAGTGAACGACGTTGCGCCGGAGCGACATCGCTGTTAATTAAGTTGGTCACCATATTTCCCAGAACCATCAGGGAGAGATCGGTGGGGGCTTTGTCCTTGTGCAGGATTTGGGCCATTTCCGCGAGGAGTTGTTCCACGCGTTCGTCACTGTAGCGTGATGATTGTGCCATATCGTCGTCTAAGCTCATTTCAAAAGGCGATATATTACCGGAATAGCGCACTTTTTACCGCAATTTTATCGAAAGTAACGCGTTCGCTTTCAGCATGGAGTTGAAAGCCGATGCTGGCGGTGTTTGAATACGCGCCTGTGCTAAAAGGAGAGTCTACCATGAGTCTGGATATCGACCAGATTGCCCTGCATCAGTTAATTAAACGCGATGAAAACCAGCTTGAACTGGCGCTGCGCGATTCGCTACTGCCTGCTACCAACACGGTCAACGCGATGGTGGAGGAGTTACACCGGGTTTACAGCGCCAAAAGCAAAGCCTATGGCCTGTTCAACGCTGAGAGTGAACTGGCAGAAGCGCTGCGTAATTGTCGTAAGGGCAACGATGATTTTCTCGCTTTTAGCCGTGCCGCGACCGGTCGTCTGCGCGATGAGCTGGCAAAATACCCGTTTGCGGAAGGCGGCGTGGTGCTGTTTATTCACTATCGCTATCTGGCGGTGGAGTATCTGCTGATTGCGGTGCTGAACAGCCAGTCCAGCATGCGCGTCAATGAGCAGCTGGATATCAGCAGCACGCATTATCTCGATATCAATCATGCGGACATCGTAGCGCGTATCGACTTAACCGAATGGGAAACCAACCCGGAATCGACCCGTTACCTGACCTTCCTGCGCGGCCGCGTTGGTCGTAAGGTCGCTGACTTCTTTATGGACTTCCTCGGAGCCGAAGTGGGATTAGACACTAAGGCGCAGAACCGCGGTCTGTTGCAGGCGGTCGATGACTACTGCAACGAATCGGAACTGGATAAGCAGGAGCGGCAGAACTATCGCCAGCAGGTGTACAGCTACTGCAACGAGCAGTTGCAGGCGGGCGAAGAGATTGCGCTGGAAGATCTGTCGAGTGAACTGCCTCCGCTGGGCGAAAAAACCTTCCAGGCCTTTACCCAGGAGCAGGGCTACGAACTGGAAGAGAGCTTCCCGGCGGATCGCAGCACGCTGCGCCAGCTGACGAAGTTTGCGGGAAGCGGCGGGGGACTGACCCTGAACTTTGATGCGATGTTGCTGGGTGAACGCATTTTCTGGGATCCGGCCACAGACACCCTGACGATTAAGGGCACACCACCTAATCTGCGCGATCAGCTCCAGCGTCGGACCAGCAGCAAATAAAAAAGCCGGGCTTAGCCCGACTTTCATTTCCTGTCCAGGGCAATAATCTTCGCCTGGCAGTGACAAAGTAAGAGGGCCGGTTTTTCAACCGGCCCTCTTACTTTTCAACGTCATTCGCGATTAAGCGCGAACGAAGTCGATGTGGAACAGTTTTGGCTTGAACGGGTGACGCTGAACAGCCTGAACCTTCACTTTAGTTTCTTTGCCGTCAACTGACAGGGTCAGCACTTCGTCGTAGAAACCTGGCTTAGCTTGCAGGTTCATTACGGAGTCGTGATCCAGGTCGATGGCAACAGCCGCTTCAGAACCACCGTAGATGATGGCCGGGAAACGGTTTGCTGTACGCAGGCGGCGGCTCGCACCCTTACCCTGCTCTTTACGTTCTACTGCATTGATAGTGAACATTACTGTATCTCTTTATTTAATCCTGCTACAGGCGACCCAGTAACAGGCAGGTTATTCAATCCCGCTGATGCACATGCAAAAGCGGGCGGCAGTATAGCCGTTATGCCGGGTGGTAGCAAACGAAATACCCGCCAGCCGGGTTCCGGAGCGCCTGCGTAGTCCATTAACGCAGCTCATTGGCGCGGCGATAACGACCCTGATAATCGAACATTTTCTCGCGGATTTGCCAGAACTGGCCTTTGGCGCGCGCCACGACAAAGTCGGGATGTCGCAGCAATGGCTGCAACGCCAGCACGTCAGCGGCGGTCTGCCAGCCTAGCGGTACACCGGGCGCGCGCTGATGCGGGCGCATAAAGAGCTGTTCAAACGCCTTACGCTGGGCGGGAGTCTGCAGGCGAAACCGTTCGCTGACGCTGGTGCCTTCCTCATCATGATATGTTGCCTTCAGCCATTCACCTTTGGCGTCGCGGCCCTGTTCCAGCGTCATGCCGCCACAGCGCAGCACCAGCGCATCCTTCAGTTTCAGCGCGGCTTTAAGCATATCGTCCGGGTCGACCAGAATTTTGTCGCACTGATGACAGCGCCGGGCGGCAATATCATTCTCTGCGCCGCAGTCGGGGCAACTTTTAAAGCGGAAGCGGAAATCACACTGTTCGCGATCACCCTCATCATCTTCCAGCACGCCCTGGCAGCGTCGGCCAAAATGCTCAATCACCATGCCATCGGCGGTCGCCTTGCCCCAGAAGGTATTGGCGAAACCGCAGGCGGGACAGAAAACCTGGACTGGCTGATTGTCGCTGGCCCCTTTAGGTGCGCCGACCTCGGGCGTAAAAAGGTCATGCGGGTTACCGGCATAATCCAGAATCAGACAGTCGGTCTTACCGGGCGAGAGCCGGAGTCCGCGTCCGACGATCTGCTGGTAGAGGCTCACCGACTCGGTCGGGCGCAGGATCGCAATCAGATCCACGTGCGGGGCATCAAACCCGGTGGTCAGCACCGCCACGTTCACCAGGAATTTCAACTGCTGCGCTTTAAAGGCCAGGATCAGGGCATCACGCTCGCGAGCAGGTGTTTCGGCGGAGATCAGCGCGCTGTTTTCAGGCAGAAGCTGCAGAATTTCCCGCGCATGCTCTACCGTTGAGGCGAAAATCATCACCCCCAGCCGATCTTCAGCGAACGCTACAATCTGCCGGATGATATGGGGCGTTACGCGCTGCTGTTGTTTCAGTTCGCGATTCAGATCGGCTTCGCTGAACAGACCGTCAGACTGTGCCGTCAGGCGACTGAAATCATACTGCACCACTGGCATATCCAGCCGCTCCGGCGGCACCAGGAACTGATGCTTGATCATATAGCGCAGCGGCAGTTCATAGATGCAGTCGCGGAACAGCGACTTTTCGTCGCCGCGTACCATACCGTGATAGTGGAACTGATAAATCCAGCCTTTACCCAGCCGGAACGGCGTGGCGGTCAGGCCGAGTAAACGGAGCTGAGGATTGTGCTGGCGCAGATGATTGAAGATCTGCTGATACTGACTCTCTTTGTCATCGCCGATGCGGTGACACTCGTCGACGATCACCAGCGAGAAGGCGCTGTCGAACTGGTGGAGATTGCGCGCAACCGACTGTACGCTGCCAAACACCACTTTGCGCTGGCTCTCTTTGCGCTGCAGGCCGGCGGCAAAAATATCGGCCTCCAGTCCGTAAGCCTGATATTTGCTGTGGTTCTGCGCTACCAGCTCTTTGACGTGTGCCAGCACCAGCACCCGGCCACGCGCCAGCCGTGCCAGCTCGGCAATCACCAGACTTTTTCCGGCACCGGTTGGCAGCACAATAACGGCAGGCTCCTGATGGCGACGGAAATGCGCCACGGTGGCATTCACCGCATCCTGTTGATAGGGGCGTAAGGTAAAAGACATGTTGCTCACTTTTATAAAACTGGTGGTAATTATGCCATGAAAGGGCGGTAAACGCGCTGTCAGGCTGGCGCGGATCACGTTATACTTCCCGCACATTTTCAACGGTTAACCAGGCCGTTTCAGATTCCCTCCGCAGTAACAGGCAAAACGAATTCATGCGACTCGACAAATTCATCTCTCAGCAACTGGAAATCAGCCGCGCTATCGCTCATCGCGAGATCCGTGGTCAGCGTGTCACCGTCAACGGTGAAGTGGTACGCGACACCGCGTTTAAACTGCTGCCCGACCACGAAGTCGCCTATGATGGCAACGTGCTGCAGATGCTCACCGGCCCACGCTACTTTATGCTGAACAAACCGCAGGGCTACGTCTGCTCAACCGACGATCCCGATCATCCGACTATCCTCTATTTCATCGAAGAGCCAGTGTCATTCAAACTGCACGCGGCAGGGCGTCTTGATATTGACACCACCGGGCTGGTGCTGCTGACAGATGATGGCCAGTGGTCACACCGCATTACCTCGCCACGTCATCACTGCGAGAAAACCTATCGCGTCACCCTGGAATCGCCGATCGGTGACGATACGGCCGCGCAGTTTACCGCAGGCGTGCAGCTTCACAATGAGAAGGACCTGACGAAACCGGCACAGCTGGAGGTGATTACCCCCACAGACGTGCGGCTGACTCTGAGTGAAGGCCGCTATCACCAGGTGAAACGGATGTTTGCCGCCGTCGGCAACCGGGTCATTGAGCTGCATCGTGAGCGTATCGGTAACATTTCGCTGGACGACGATCTGGAACCGGGCGAATACCGGGCGCTGACGGAAGACGAGATCGCCAGCATCGGTCTGCCAAAAGAGCTGCAGGCAAAATAACCGGGCGGGCCAGGCGGCCCATACCTGATTCATTTGTGCAGGAGAGGGTGTGCGTAAGGAAAAGAATTCGCCAACAGGACTGGTTGTCATCCTTGGTCTGTTAGCCATGCTGATGCCATTGTCGATCGACATGTATCTGCCTGCGATGCCGCAGATTGCGCGTGAGTTCGGTGTGTCAGCCGGTAGCGTGCAGATGTCGCTCAACCTCTATATTCTCGGCTTCGCGATTGGCCAGCTTATCTATGGGCCACTGGCAGACAGCTATGGGCGTAAGCCGGTGATTGCACTCGGCACCCTGATCTTCGCCTGTGCCGCCGCAGCCTGTGCGCTGTCGCAGAGCATCGACCAGCTGATTCTGATGCGTTTCCTGCACGGGCTGTCGGCTGCCGCAGCCAGTGTAGTGATTAATGCCCTGATGCGTGACAGTTACTCGAAAGAGGACTTCTCGCGCATGATGTCCTTTGTGATGCTGATTACCACCATTGCGCCGCTGCTGGCCCCAATTATCGGCGGCTGGCTGCTGGTGCTCTGGAGCTGGCATGCCATCTTCTGGGCACTTGCGGGCGCGGCGCTGGTAACGACCGTGCTGGTCACCACCCAGATCCGCGAAACCCTTAAGCCGGAGCAGCGACAGCGGTTTCACCTGCGCACCACGCTGGGCAATTTCGTGACCCTGTTTCGCCACAAACGCGCGTTCAGCTATATGCTGGCGAGCGGCTTCTCCTTTGCCGGACTCTTTACCTTTCTCAATGCCGGCCCTTTTGTTTACATCGAGCTGAATCACGTTTCACCGCAAAACTTTGGCTACTACTTTGGCCTCAACGTAGTATTTCTGTTTCTGCTGACGCTGATTAACAGCCGCGCCGTGCGCCGCTTTGGTCCGGTGGCGATGTTCCGGCTGGGCCTGCTGATTCAGTTCTGCATGGGGATCTGGCTGCTGCTGGTCAGCGCCTTCAGCCTCGGTTTCCTGCCGCTGGTGATGGGGATCGCACTGTTTATCGGCTGCGTGTCGATGGTCTCATCGAATGCGATGGCGGTGATTCTGGATGAGTTCCCGCACATGGCGGGCACGGCCTCGTCCCTGGCGGGCACGCTGCGTTTTGGCGTCGGCGCTTTTGTGGGGGCGTTGCTGTCGCTGCTAAGTTTTAACAGCGCCTGGCCGATGGTCGGCACTATCGCGCTCTGCGCAACAATCTCTCTGCTGCTCTTTTTCTACGCTTCACGTTCCCGCACTGCGCCCCGTTAACCGGGCGCAGTGGTTTCCCCGCCGCTGTCCGCAGTGATGCTCATCTCGCCGGTTTTGTTTCTTACTTGTGAAAACCTTTAGTTAAAAAAGTAACCACAATGCGTCTAAAATGATTGTTAACGGCGTGTGAACGCGGTACATATAGGCTGAAGTGCGATGTAAGTCGCAAAAAATGCGCTTCTGCAATCCGCATGGATGGGCCAGTCATCCCTGTCCTGACTCTGCGGGGATCAACCCGTTTTCAGCCGGGCAGGTCGGTGTTGCGACATAAACTCATCGGGGAGAGTAACCTATGCTGCAACTTTCAATTGTGCATCGTCTGCCACAGCGTTTTCGCTGGGCCAGCGATCACCATAGTGCCATTGAATCCGATGACACAACGCTGGATGAGCAAGAGTTCGTGGCGTTGCGTCTGATCAGCCATGACGGCATTCCGGCGTGGGAGATCCTGCAGCAGCTGAAAGAGGTACTGGCGGATATTCAGGTCGATTGCAAAGTGGCCGAGTGCGAAGGGCAGCCCTGCCTGTTTATTCAGCGTCGCGACGAAAGCGCCACTAACTGCTGCCTGAAAAATCAGGGCGTGGCGATTGCGGAAACGTTTATCGCAGGGTGAATTGCGCCGACTGCAGCAGCTCGCGGGTATAAACAGCCGTCGGTGATGCAAACAACGTTTCACACTCTCCCTGTTCCACTACCTCCCCCTGACGCAGCACAATAAGCTGGTGACACAAGGCGCGAACCACATCCAGGTCGTGACTGATGAACAGATAGCTGAGCTGACGCTGCTGCTGTAAGCGGCGTAACAGTGTCAGAATCTGCTTCTGCACCGTGCGATCCAGCGAGGAGGTGGGTTCATCCAGTATCAGCAGCTCCGGCTCCAGAATCAGTGCCCGTGCGATAGCAATACGCTGTCGCTGACCGCCAGAGAATTCGGCCGGATAACGATGCCGGCTTTCCGCTTCCAGTCCCACTTCCTCCATCACCGCAATCACCCGCTGCGCCTGCTGTACACTGTTCAGTTCGGGCTGATGCACCGCCAGACCTTCAGCAATGATCTGCTGCACAGTCATACGCGGATTGAGCGAGGAATTGGGATCCTGAAACACTACCTGAATGCGCTGACGCAGTGGCAGAAGCTGCCGGCGCGACAGCTGATGCAGCGGCTGGCCGTCAAACCAGACTTCGCCACGTGAGGCAATCAGCCGCAACAGCGCCAGGCCGGTGGTGCTTTTACCTGACCCGGACTCGCCCACCAGACCCAGACTTTCACCCCGCCGCAGGCTGAAACTCAGCCCGGAAAGCACCTGCTTTTCGCCGGTCTGCCGCCGGAACAGTCCGCGTCGCTGCGCAAAACTGACCTGAAGCCGGTCGACCTGAAGAATGACCGGCGCGTCTGCGGGTAGCGGCAGTGGTTTTCCCTCCGGTTCGGCGGCCAGCAACTGCTGGCTGTAAAGATGTTGTGGCTGGTTCAGCAGAATCTGGCAGCGATTCTGTTCCACGATGTGACCCTGACGCATCACGCTGACGTTATCCGCCAGCTGACGCACGATACTCAGGTTATGGGTGATAAACAGCATGCCCATATTCAGCTCCCGCTGCAGTTCACGCAGCAGCGTCAGAATCTGCGCCTGTACCGTCACATCCAGTGCAGTGGTCGGCTCATCGGCAATCAGCAACTGTGGCTCGGTCAGCAGCGCCATGGCGATCATCACCCGCTGGCGTTCCCCGCCGGAAAGCTGGTGGGGGAAATCATTGAGCCGGGTGTCAGGCTGATGGATACCGACCCGTTCAAGTACGCTGAGAATCTCACCGCGTGCCGCCGGACGACGCAGCCCGCGATGCAGCGACAGCACTTCATACAGCTGCTTCTCCACGGTGTGCAGCGGATTCAGCGATACCATCGGCTCCTGAAAAATCATTGCGATCTGGTTGCCGCGAATCGCGCGCAGTCGTTGCTCGCGGGCGCGCAGCAGATCTTCACCGTTAAACAGAATCTCTCCACGGGGATAAATCACCGCAGCCTCATGCAGAAGTCGCATTACCGACAGCGCCGTGACGCTTTTGCCGGAACCCGACTCGCCCACCAGCGCCAGCGTTTCGCCCGCGTCAATGCGCAGTGAAACGTCATTCACGACCTGGCGAAGTTGCTCGCCCTGACGAAAGGCGATCGAGAGATGATTGATGGCAAGCAGTGGCGTCGTCATTCAGGCTCCTTTGCCCGGATCAAAGGCGTCGCGCACCGCTTCACCGATAAAAATCAGCAGCGAGAGCAGGATCGCCAGGGTGAAAAAGCCCGCCAGGCCCAGCCAGGGCGCCTGCAGGTTATTTTTGCCCTGCAGCAGTAGCTCGCCCAGCGAGGGCGAACCCAGCGGCAGACCGAAACCGAGAAAGTCGAGGGAGGTGAGCGTAGTGATCGATCCGCACAAAATAAACGGCAGAAAGGTCAGGGTAGCCACCATCGCGTTAGGCAGCATGTGACGCAGCATAATCCGGCCATCGCTGACGCCCAGCGCCTGTGCTGCGCGGATGTAATCAAAGTTTCGGGTTCGCAAAAACTCGGCCCGGACCACGCTCACCAGGCTCATCCAGCCGAACGCGACGGTGACCAGCAGCAGCCACCAGAAACCGGGCTGAATGACGCTGGAGAGGAGGATCAACAGAAACAGCGCAGGCATGCCGGACCAGACTTCAATCATTCGCTGCCCAATCAGATCAATTCTGCCGCCGAAATAACCCTGCACTGCGCCAGTCACAATCCCGATGACACTGGAGATAAGTGTCAGCAGCACACCGAACAGCAGGGAAATGCGCGTGCCATAGAGCAGACGAGCCAGTACGTCGCCACCGTTGGCGTCCGTGCCGAGCCAGTTCTGCGCAGAAGGCGGAGAGGGAAACGGCACATTGGTGGCAAAATTGATGGTGCTGTCGCTGAAGCGAATCGGAGCCCATAATGCCCAGCCGTTCTGCGCAATGCGCTGCCGCAGCCAGGGATCCTGATAATCCGCCGCTGTCGCCAGTACGCCGCCATAGTCGGTTTCGCTGTAGTCAAACAGCAGCGGCACCGTCCAGCGCTGCTGGTAATGCACCAGCAGCGGCTTGTCATTGGCGATCAGTTCGGCACACAGCG
Organism: Pantoea sp. QMID4; assembly: GCF_030270445.1. NCBI lineage: Bacteria > Pseudomonadati > Pseudomonadota > Gammaproteobacteria > Enterobacterales > Erwiniaceae > Pantoea > Pantoea sp. QMID4. The sequence goes on from NZ_BSXL01000001.1 coordinate 405,558, forward strand.
ACAGCAGGAAAATGACCAGAAAGATCCACAGTGACCAGTAGCCGCGCCGGTTATGGCGAAAGTGCTGCCAGCGCTGTTGATTCAGCGGAGAGAGCGTCATGAGCGGCTCCCGAAATCGATGCGCGGATCGACCAGCGTATAGGTCAGATCGCTAAGGATATTCATCAGCAAACCGATCAGCGTGAAAATATAGAGCGTGCCAAACATCACCGGATAATCACGTTGCAGCGTTGCGTCATAGCCGAGCAGGCCGAGTCCGTTGAGCGAGAACATCACTTCGATCAGCACTGAACTGGTAAAGAACATGCTGATAAACGTGGCGGGAAAGCTGGCGATGACCAGCAGCATCGCATTGCGAAATACATGGTGATAGAGAATATGGCGTTCCGGCACGCCTTTGGCGCGCGCGGTCACCACATAGAGCTTGCGGATCTCATCCAGAAAGGCGTTTTTCGTCAGCATCGTCAGTGTGGCAAAGCCGCCAATCACCGTTGCCAGTACCGGCAGGGCGATATGCCAGAAGTAATCCAGCACTTTGCCATACCAGGGCAGGGTGTCGTGCTGCGCAGACGTAAGCCCGCGCAGCGGGAACCAGTCGAGATAGCTGCCACCGGCAAAAAGTACGATCAGCATGATGCCGAACAGAAAAGCCGGAATGGAGTAGCCAATGATAATAAACGCGCTGCTCCAGATATCAAAGGCGCTGCCGTTGCGCACCGCTTTGCGGATCCCCAGAGGGATCGACACCAGATAGATGATCAGCGTGCTCCATAATCCCAGACTGATGGAGACCGGCAGGCTCTCCTTAATCAGCCCGATCACCGAGGCGCTGCGAAACAGGCTGTCGCCAAAGTCAAAACGCAGGTAGTTCCACAGCATTTCGCCGTAGCGCTGCCATAGCGGTTTATCGAAGCCGTAACGCTTTTTGATCTCCGCAATTACTTCGGGATCCAGCCCGCGCGCGCCACGGTACTGATTATCGGCGGGATTAAGATGACTGACGCTGGCGCGTGAACTGGCGTTCTCCGCGCCGCTGCCGGGCAGGCCGGTGGTCTGACCAAACTCAATATTTGCCAGCGCCTGATCAACCGGTCCGCCAGGCGCAATTTGCACGATAAAGAAGTTAAGCGTGATGATCGCCCATAAGGTCGGGATAATCAGCAGCAATCTGCGCAGAAAGTATGCGGCCAACGGTCATCTCCTTAGCGTTTGCTGGCCGGCAGGCGTCCGGCTTTGTTTGTGTCGTACCACCCGTTTTCCAGCCCGGTGCTGTAGGCAGGTTTTCGGGCAGGGTGTGAAAACTTATCCCAGTATGCCAGCCGCTGTTCAGCGTTGTACCACATCGGGATCATATACGCATTCCACAGCAATACCCGATCCAGCGCCTGTGCCAGCGGCCGCAGCGCGGCAGGGTCGCCCTGATGCGCCACAATCTGTTTCACAAAGTGGTCGACGATTGGGTCTTTGACCCGCGCGGTATTCCACGACGAGGTGATGTAGTCGGATTGCCAGAGGATCTGCAGACTGGAGGTCGGGATCGGCATTGCCCCATAAACGGTGGCGATCATATCGTAGTCGCCTTCACGCAGGCGCCGCAGATACTGCGAGCTGTCGATCTGCCGCAGGTTCAGCGTAATGCCGAGCCGCGCAAGGTTGTGCTGCAGCGGTAACGCCCAGTCGTTGTTAGAACCACTGCGCAACAGCAGCTCGACGGTGAACGGCTGACCGGTTTTATCATTGACCAGTTGGCGATTTTTAATCTGCCAGCCCGCCTGTTTCAGCAGCTCAAACGCGCTTAACAGACTGGCGCGATTATAGCCGCTGCCATCGGTTTTGTGCGGCAGGTAAGGCTGGCTGAACAGCGCAGGTGGCAGCTGCGCGCGCCAGGGTTCAAGCAGCGCCAGCTGATGTGCATCCGGCACGCCGTGAGCAGCATACTCTGTATTCTGGAAATAGCTGCTGGCACGGTGCCAGGCACCGTAATAGAGCGCTTTGTTCATCCACTCGAAATCGAACATCAGTGACAACGCCTGGCGCACGCGGCGATCGTGGAATAGCGGTTTTTCATTATTGAATGCCAGCCAGCGGGTATCGATAGCGGCTTCATTGGGCGCGGTTTCTTTTACAATGCTGCCATCATCGAAATTGCGGCCGCGATACTGGGTCGCCCATTTCTTCGCCGACGTCTCTTCACGCCAGTCGTACGCACCCGCTTTGAAAGCTTCAAACGCCACATTGTCATCCAGATAGTAGTCATAGCGCATACGATCAAAATTAAAGCGTCCGTGATTCACCGGCAGATCGGCGGCCCAGTAATCTTTTACCCGGCTGAACTCAATAAACTGGCCCAGCTTCCAGCGCGTGATGCGATAAGGTCCGCTCGACAACGGTGGTGCGCTTAATGGCTCGTTGAACTTCTTATCGCGCCAGAACGACTCGGGAATAACCGGTAGCGTCAGTAAACCAAGCAGCAGATCTTTATCCGGTTTCTGTGCCTCGATGCGGACCGTGAGATCGTTCAGCGCCCTGACGGTCACGCCACGGTAGGCGACGCGGAACTGGGGCACGCCCTCGGCCATGAACTTCTGAAAGGTGAACGCTACGTCGCGGGCGGTGACTGATGTGCCGTCATGGAACCGGGCGCGGGGGTTCATGCGGATCTCAATCCAGGTAAAATCGCTGGCGTAGCGTGCTGATTCAGCAATCAGCGGATAATAACTGCCCGGTTCATCGTCTGAGCTGGTATACAGGCCGTCATAAAGCGTGCCGGTGTTGATGCCCGGATTGCCGCGTGAGGCGTAGCGGTTGAAGTTGTCGTAAGTGCCCACCACCGCCAGGGTAATGCTGCCGCCTTTTGGGGCGTGGGGGTCAGCGTAATCGTAATGGCTGAAACCGGGCGGATATTTCGCTTCGCCGGCCTGTGTGAAGGCGAACGTTTGCAGGACCGTGGCAGCCAGCAGCGGAGTGCTGAAGAGGCCGCACAGCAGCAGAAATCCCAGGCGAAATAGCATGTTCTCTCCCGTTAAATGTCCGGCGCGATTCGGGCCAGAGAGTCTCAGGCGTTATGACGCCGGAAATAGTCTATCAGCGTTTCCGGTCGCAGCGGACGGCTGAAGATGTAACCCTGCAGATGAGTCACGCCACGATGAATCAGCCAGGCGGCCTGTTCGCCGGTTTCTACCCCTTCCGCCACACTTTTCAGATTCAGCTTCTTCGCCAGCTGCAGCACAGTGTCCAGCACTGGCGAGGTCAGGGTTTCTGTGCCGATACTCTGGACAAAGCCGCGATCGATTTTCAGGTAATCAAACGCATAACGTTCCAGATAGATCAGCGCACTGTGGCCGGTGCCAAAATCATCAATGGCAATATTGATATGCTGCTGATGCAGCCAGTCAAACAGTTCCCCGACGTTTTCATCGCGCATCATGGCGCGCTCGGTAATCTCAAACACGTAATTAAAATGAGCCGCAGGCATGGTATCAAGCCAGCGCAGCACATCCTGCCGGAAACAGCTGTCAGCCAGATGCAGCGGAGAGATGTTGAGGCTGAGGCAGGCATGACGGGGAATGGTATGACACAGCTGGTGCGCATCACGTGAAATCAGCTGAAACAGATGCCGGGTCAGAGGAATAATCAGGTTCTGTGACTCGGCATACTGAATAAACACATCGGGCGGGATCGGGCCTTCGGTCGGATGGGTCCAGCGCAGTAACGCTTCCATACCATAAGGCTGACCATCATGGGAGGTGACCAGCGGCTGATATTCAACGTGAAACTCGCCGCGCTTCATGCCCCGAATCAGCTCTTTCCCCGGACGCTGATAAACAGATAACAGCAGCCAGCAGCCGCCGGAAACCAGCAGTGACAGCAGCAGGCTGCACAGCAGGATATTCTGATAATCACTGAACGTCAGAACCGAACCGAACAACACAAACTGCAGCGGATAGCCCGTCAGCGCCTGCTGATACAGCGGCGGCGGCAGACTTTTATTTTCCATCACGCCAGGCTGCCAGCTGGTTAAGGCACTCTTTTGCGCCTTCAGCGCCATACCGGTAATTTCCGGATGCCCGGAGACCTGCAGCTGGTAGGGAGCCAGACTGATATTCAGCGTCGCGAAGACACCTGACTGCTTACTGCCAGGATTTTTAATCCACAACCCCAGCGCCGGTTTATTTGGCTGAAGCGGCGTGCCTGACATCAGCTGCAGATCGATGTCACGTGAGACATCACTATCAGGTGCGATCACATTCAGCGGCAGGCTAAAACTGCCGGTGGCTGAGGAGCAAAAGGCATTGCCGTCGTTAACCAGCAGGATGGCGCGGAGATTACCGGCAAACGCGGCGCGCGAGGTCAGTTCATGATTAATGGTATGACAGGCAGTGTGGGTGAACGGAAGCAGGGGACTGAGGGTGCTGTTGAGCAGGCTGGAAAGCGTTTGCTGTAATGCTGTGCGGCTGTTCTCCAGCAGTTGCTGATGCTGTCGTTCGCGCTTCTGCCAGGTCTGGTGAAGTGACAGAGCGGCAAACAGAAGAAAGAATACGCCACCGGCCATCGCACTACTCCATGCGATTCGGCGAGGATAGGTGGCATGGCGCCTTAGCGCCCCCGACAGTGGCATGAGGAACGTCCCCTGATCAAATTATTATTATGTTATTGCACTCGACTGCTTCGGTTTAAGCGACCGAGAATATAACGAGAGTGTCCGAAATGTCTCGTTATTAATCTGAAATACAATGCTTTTATCTGATAAAACGACTGTCGCTAAGAATAAGGCACGAAAAAAAACGCTGCGTAAGCAGCGTTTCATGTTCTCTGGCTGAGAGAAGATCGAAGGTGATAATCAGGTCGGGTTACGACTCAATACACGGCGTCCTTCACGGTAACGCTTTTTCCAGTAGTCATCATTGAGACTGGAGATCATGACGCCACTGCTTGTGGAGGCATGAACGAAATTATCGTTACCCAGATAAATACCCACATGACGGCCAGTCGAACCGGCACGGAACATCACAAGATCGCCTGGACGCAGTTTACTGCGGGTAATCTCTTTGCCGGTGTCCTGCTGCTCAGAGGTCGAGCGCGGTAATTCTAAGCCAAACTGATCGCGGAAAGTGCGTTGTACAAAGGCGGAACAATCGATCCCGCGTTTGGTATCGCCACCGAGGCGATAGCGCACACCTTTCCAGACGGCGTATTGTTCCATGATGCGCGACTTAACGTCGACGTTACGCACCATTTCTTCAAACTCATCCTGAGACGCCTGAAGTAAAAAACCATTGTGGTTGTTAACTTCATGATTCTCGTTATTCGCGTTTTGACTGCTATGGGTACTGCTACAAGCTGAGAGGAGTGTGGCCAGCGCCAGTGCGGGCACGATCCGCAAGATATATCTCAGTATTGGTTGAGACTTGACCATTATTCGGGTTTTCCTTCGATTTCCTTACGACAAAATTGTCGCCAGCCAGATGACAAAACAGGGAGATTAATAAGCGAAACAGCCTGAGACAAATCCTTAATTACTAAAATGTGTTAATGGACACATTTTAACGGTAAAAAATCCGAATTTTCTGCCGCTGCAGCCTCACTGCGACTGAGATTAACTGATTACAGACGCCGTGGCGAGTGCTTTTGATCAATTTTATATAGGTTTTTTTGATGTGAAATCAAACCGTAACATACTGACTACTTTAGCTACAATTGTGGTGAAATGATGATGAGAACAGGCAGTAAAAGGGGCGTCAATTCAGGGCATAGCCTCTGTTTTTAGCGTTTTCTTAATTGACAGAGGATAGTGGTGGCTATTTAACCTGTCGGCAGTGTCATAACCTTTTCTTTTCGTAAATTTAATTAGCAGGCTAATAGTGGTGGGCTGTTTTTTATAAGCGCGGACGGTTAAGATCAGGGCGATTAAATCGTCCGCGCTTAACATTTACGTCACGGGCTTATATTTACCCGGTAATTTGCGATAAAACCAGTTAACCAGCACGTCACTGGCCGGCGTTAATAGCCACCAGCTCAGCCCCACTAATATCACTGACATTGAACCGACGGCAATATCGGTAAACCAGTGTGCACCCGCCATGATGCGCGGCAGTGAAAATATCACCACAATAGCGGTGGCAATTAAAAAACGGCTGAAACCAAAATAACGCCAGATAAAGCAGGCGAAAATGATCAGCATCATACCGTGGTCGCCAGGGAAGCTGTCTTTCGAGGCATCTTTAGCGGGGATGCCGGTCAGTTCGCTGACGCGATGTACGTTCTCAAAGAACAGCGTCGGACTGGAGTGTTTCACTGGCAACAGGTGGCCCAGCTGGTTAAGCACCACGGCGGTGAGCAGCATAGTGATGCCGATAGCCAGCATCCGCCGCCGCGCCTGTGGCGTTTCGCGTCGCCAGATCGACAGATAAAGCAGGCCCATGGCCAGCAATGACACCGCATCAAAACCCCGAAAATTGGTGATAGCGACGATCAGTGCGAACAGCGGATGGCTCACCATCTGATTGTTGAAGCCATAGAATATAGTTTTATCAATGCCGAACCAGAAACCATGTTCTGGCGGTAGATACCACGAAAGAAAGAGCACTAAACCCAGTGCATTAAGCAGCAGGATAGTAATAAGGCGGGTTGCGCGCATAATTAAAACTCATTTAAAAAAATAACCGCCGACAATACCTGTCTTAGCGTAAACGGCACTTCAACAACGCCGATTGTAGCCGATTCCAGTCAGCCTGCTGAGAATGAATGATCTCAATGCGGCTATCAGGTGGCAGTGTGGCGTGGGTTTCACTCTGCAACGCTTTTGCCTGGCAGTTAATACGCATTGTGCCTTCTGGCGTGCGCATCACACCTTTAATACGATCGACCGCTGCCTGCCGCACCCATTCCAGCAGCGCGCTGCTGTCGAACCGCGTATCAGCATCAAACAGCCAGCCGCAGGCGCTGTAACCCTGGCCGTGATTCAGCGCCCGACGCCAGCGCGCTTCGCCGTCCAGACGTAACGCCGCCAGACCGCTGGTAGGATTTGCAGGATGATGATGATGCGGCAGCGGAATATCGCGGGGCTGATACGGCATATCCAGCAGGGAAAGGGGGACCTGACCAAATTCTGTCTGTATTAATGGACGCGGAAACTGCATCTGCTGCTGCCAGTCAGCCAGGCGCTGACGGTCCGCCTCATCCCAGCAATCGCGCTTGTTGGCGATGATAATATCGGCGGCAGCCAGTTGATCACGGAAGTTTTCATTGGCAACGATACGGGGATCGGCCAGCTGGCGTGCATCCAGCAGCGTCAGGGTGGCATTCAGTTGCAGCCACGCCTGATAAACCGGCGCGCTTAACATCTGCAACACCTGACGCGGATGACCCAGGCCGGTTGGCTCGATCAGCAGCCGATCGGGCTTGCTCCTGAGCAGCATATTCAGCCCGACCTGCATCGGCAGGCCATTAACGCAGCACAGGCAGCCGCCGGGGATCTCTTTCAGCGTGGCACCGCGATCGGCCAGCAGGGCGCCGTCGATCCCAATCTCACCAAATTCGTTGACCAGCACTGCCCACTTTTCCCCGACAGGCCTGGCGGCCAGCAGATGGCAGAGCAGCGTGGTTTTGCCGCTGCCCAGAAAACCGGTGATCAGGTTAACGCGTGTCATAAGACCAACTCCTGCCAGAGAATAGCGTGATAATGTAATACTATAACATTATCACGATGGGCAGCAGGTTGCCGGTTAGTCTGCACGACCCATGTAGCGGCGTTCAGCGATATGGATACGGATGCGATCACCGTTGCTGAGGTATTCCGGCACCTGGACAGAGAGACCCGTGCTCATGCCGGCCGGTTTGGTTCGGGCGCTGGCAGAGGCGCCTTTAATACCGGGTGAGGTATCCACGATTTCCATGTCTACGGTTTGTGGCAGTTCCAGTGCCAGCACCTGACCTTCCATCGTCAGTACATGAATGCCAGGGATGCCGCCTTCAGGGATAAACAGCAGCTCTTCTTCAATCTGCTCCTGTTTAAAGGAATAGGGGGTGTAATCCTCATCATCCATAAAGATGTATTCGTCACCATCTATATAAGAGAAGGTCACGCTGCGGCGGCTGAGTGAAATCGCATCAATAATCTCGTCGCCCTTGAAGCGCTCTTCGACTTTTAAACCGGTGCGGACATCGGTAAAGCGCATTTTATACAGGGTGGCGGCACCGCGTGCGCTGGGGCTCTGAACATCAATGTCCTTAACCAGCAGCAGTTTACCGTTGTGCGTGACGGCCATCCCTTTTTTGATTTCATTGGCTTTTGGCATTGCTGTTCTCGCTATCTTAAGAGTGAAGTGCGCGCAACGTTACTCGCGCCGGTGAAAACTGGCAATATCGTGGATGCGAAATTTTGTGTCAGGCCGCGGCTATCGTGGTAATCAGCGCGGTGGACTGCTATTGTCACCGCGACTTTCTCTGCCGGAGTACAGCATGCAATGCCGTAGCCAATGCGGTGCCTGTTGCACAGCACCTTCGATCTCCTCGCCGATTCCGGGTATGCCGGACGGCAAGCCCGCCAACACGCCCTGTATTCAGCTTGATGACACACTTCGCTGCAAACTGTTTGGCTCACCACTGCGTCCGGCTGTCTGCGCAAGTCTGCAACCCACACACAGCATGTGCGGCGATTCCCGCCATCAGGCGATGACCTGGCTGCTGCAACTCGAAGCGGATACCGCGCCCTGAAGCGCTGACGCTGCTGAAATTTCTGGTCCGGTCATCTCTGGTTTACAGCAACTGCGTCAGCCTGTTCACTTTTTATTCCTCTTAACCACTCCGAAATGTGCGTAACCTCAAAAATCTGTAACGCTATTTGCGCATTTTCTTGCTTCCGAAAAGTTGCTGTACCACAATCCCTGAAACGTTTCAGCGGTGACTGCGCCACCTGTTTTCAACAGCATGGCGTAAAAAAATCCCCACTGGCTGAAACGATTCAATCTCAGCAAGCGAGGAGAATTATGTTCCAGCTCGAATTGCAGGCCATCCATACCGGAGCCAGCGCCCAGAACAAAGAAGAAGCCATTCGTCAGGTTGCTGCCGCGTTAACCGCTGCAGGCAATGTGACGGAAGGCTACGTCAACGGCATGCTGGCGCGCGAACAGCAGACCTCCACCTTTCTTGGCAACGGCATCGCCATCCCTCATGGCACCACCGATACCCGCGATCTGGTGCTGAAAACCGGTGTTCAGGTGTTCCAGTTCCCGCAGGGCATTGCCTGGGGCGAGGATCAGACCGCCTATGTCGCTATCGGGATTGCTGCTAAGTCAGATGAACATCTGGCGCTGCTGCGTCAGCTGACGCATGTTCTGAGCGATGACTCCATTGCCGAACAGCTAAAAACCGCCTCTGCTGACGATCTTCGTGCGTTGCTGATGGGCGAGAAACAAGCCGCTGAATTCAGCTTCGACACTTCATTAATTACGCTGAACGTAGCCGCCAGCGATCTGATCACCCTGCAGGCGATGAACGCCGGTCGGCTGCAGTCCGCGGGCGTGGTGGATGCCAGCTACGTGGCGGAGGTGGTTTCAACGACGCCGCTGAATCTGGGGCAGGGCATCTGGCTTAGCGACAGCAGCCTTGGCAACCTGCGCAGCGGTGTGGCTATCAGCCGTGCTGAACATGCTTTCGATCATCAGGGCGAACAAGCTGCACTGTTGATCAGCGTGTCGGCGACCGATGAGCGTCCGCTGGAAGTGCTGGGTTACCTCAGCGCATTACTGCAGCAGGGCAAAGCCGATCGTCTGCTGAAAGCCGATGCGGCAGGCGTCTACGCGCTGCTGACCAGCGAAGTCGATGAGCAGGCTGAGGTACTGACCGCCGAATACACCATCCGTAACGAACATGGCCTGCATGCCCGTCCGGGCACCGCGCTGGTCAGCGTGATAAAGCAGTTCAACAGCGACATCACCGTGACCAACCTCGACGGCAGCGGTAAACCGGCTAATGGCCGCAGCCTGATGAAAGTGGTTGCGCTGGGCGTGAAGAAAGGCCATCGCCTGCGCTTCACCGCCAGCGGTGACGATGCACAGCAGGCGCTGAACGCGATTGAAGAAGCGATCACCAGCGGTCTGGGCGAGGGGGCATCATGAGCAGACGCGTCGCCACCATTACGCTGAATCCGGCGTATGACCTGGTGGGCTATACCCCTGAAATTGAACGCGGTGAAGTGAACCTGGTGAAAACCACCGGGCTGCATGCTGCGGGCAAGGGCATCAACGTCGCCAAAGTTCTTAAAGACCTGGGTATTGATGTCACCGTGGGTGGCTTCCTGGGTAAAGAGAATCAGGACGGCTTCCAGCAGCTGTTCAGCGAGCTGGGCATTGCTAACCGTTTCCAGGTGGTACCTGGCCGTACCCGTATCAACGTTAAACTCACTGAACAGACCGGGGACGTCACCGATCTGAATTTCTCCGGTTTTCAGGTAACGGGTCAGGACTGGGATCGTTTTACCACCGACTCGCTGACCTGGCTGGGCCAGTTCGATATGGTCTGCGTCAGCGGCAGCCTGCCGGAAGGTGTCGATCACGATGCCTTTACCCGCTGGATGACCGAACTGCGCACCCACTGCCCATGCATCATCTTTGACAGCAGCCGCGAAGCGCTGGTGGCAGGCCTGAAAGCCGCACCGTGGCTGGTTAAACCTAACCGCCGTGAGCTGGAAATCTGGGCCGGTCGCAAACTGCCAGCGCTGCAGGATGTGATTGGTGCTGCGCACGAACTGCGCGAGCAGGGCATCGCCCATGTGGTGATTTCGCTGGGCGCAGAAGGCGCGCTGTGGGTCAACGCCTCGGGTGAATGGATTGCTAAACCACCGATGTGTGAAGTCGTCAGCACCGTGGGTGCAGGTGATTCCATGGTTGGCGGCCTGATTTATGGCCTGCTGATGCGCGAATCCAGCGAACACACGCTGCGTCTTGCGACTGCCGTGGCGGCGATGGCCGTCAGCCAGAGCAATGTCGGCGTTTCCGATCGTACTCAGTTGGCCGCAATGATGGCGCGCGTCGACTTACAACCCGTTAACTGACAGCAGGAGAGCGATAATGAAAACGCTGCTGATTAAAGACCCTGTACTGGGACTGGCTTCCGCTTATATGGCGCAACAACGTCTGGCTGCGGCCGCACCTGCTGCGGGCCTGACTCTGACTGATAACCCTGCCGACGCTGAACTGGCGATCGTGCTGGGTAAAAACGTGCCGGACGATGCGGTGCTGAACGGTAAAGCGGTCTGGCTGGGCGATATCCAGCTGGCAGTCCGCGAGCCGGAAACTTTCCTGAACCGGGCGAAAGCCGAAGCCAGAACCTGGCAGGCAACCGCTGCAGTGACCACACCGGCTGGCGCAGTTGCTGCGGCACCGGCTCAGGCTGGCGCGCCGAAACGCGTGGTTGCCGTTACCGCCTGTCCGACCGGCGTGGCGCACACCTTTATGGCTGCCGAGGCGATTCAGGCCGAAGCGACCCGCCGCGGCTGGTGGGTGAAAGTTGAAACCCGCGGTTCCGTGGGGGCCGGTAATGCGATTACCCCGGAAGAAGTGGCTGCTGCCGATCTGGTAATCGTCGCTGCTGATATCGAAGTCGATCTGGCGAAATTTGCCGGTAAGCCGATGTACCGTACCTCAACCGGTCTGGCGCTGAAGAAAACCGCGCAGGAACTGGATAAAGCGGAAGCAGAAGCGAAGCCGTATAAAGCGGCGGCTGCCGGACAGAGCAATACCCGTGAAGAAGAGAAGAAAGGCGGCGCGGGGGCTTATCGTCACCTGCTGACCGGTGTTTCTTACATGCTGCCGATGGTGGTCGCAGGTGGTCTGAGCATTGCCCTGTCGTTCGCTTTTGGTATCACAGCCTTTAAAGAGCAGGGCACACTGGCTGCGGCACTGATGCAAATCGGTGGGGGCAGCGCCTTTGCCCTGATGGTACCGGTACTGGCGGGCTTTATCGCCTTCTCCATCGCCGACCGTCCGGGCCTGACGCCAGGTCTGATTGGCGGTATGATCGCCACCAGCATCAACGCAGGCTTCTTAGGCGGTATCATCGCAGGCTTTATTGCCGGTTATGCGGCGAAGCTGATCAGCGGCAAAGTTAAACTGCCGCAGAGTATGGAAGCGTTGAAACCGATACTGATTATTCCGCTGTTTGCCAGCCTGATCACCGGCCTGCTGATGATCTACGTGGTGGGTAAACCCGTTGCAGGCATCATGAATGGCCTGACGCACTGGCTGGCCAACATGGGTACGGCGAATGCGGTCCTGCTGGGTGCGATTCTGGGCGGCATGATGTGTACTGATATGGGTGGTCCGGTGAACAAGGTGGCTTACGCATTTGGCGTTGGCTTACTGAGTTCGCAGACGTATGCACCGATGGCCGCCATCATGGCCGCCGGTATGGTGCCACCGCTGGCGATGGGTCTGGCTACGCTGGTTGCCCGTCGTAAATTCAACAAAGGTCAGCAGGAAGGTGGTAAAGCGGCACTGGTTCTGGGGCTCTGCTTTATCTCTGAAGGCGCGATTCCGTTCGCAGCCCGTGACCCGATGCGCGTTCTGCCTTGCTGTATCGTCGGCGGTGCGGTTACCGGCGCGATCTCCATGGCGATTGGCGCGAAACTGATGGCACCGCACGGTGGTCTGTTTGTCCTGCTAATCCCTGGCGCAATCACCCCGGTTGTCGGCTATCTGATGGCGATTATCATCGGCACCGCGATTGCAGGTCTGAGCTATGCGGTTCTGAAACGTCCGGAAGAGCAGCTGGCGAAAGCCTGATGTGCAGAAGTGCATAATCTGCTGAAGTGAAAATAACAGGGAGCCGGATAGCTCCCTGTTATTCCAGTTGACAAAGTCGGGCCTGGTGGCGGTTAGACCGAGCTGGCACTGGGAACACGGTCAGATCGGAAAGACGCAAAAGCCGCCATCCATGGCACGCTCGGCCCGCGCCGTCCCTGGCGCGGGACGCTTTCCTCCTCTGACCCTGTTCCCTGCTTCCCTGCGCATTGAGTTAATACGATGCTGCCAGGTTCAACCGGTTTTTGGTTTGTCAGCGGTCTGAGGGAGCCAACTGGCTCCCTTTTTCTATCCCTGCTGTTCGGCTTTCAGCCAGGCAATCTCATCTTTCCAGATATCAGGATTAATGGTTTCCAGAATCAATGGGATACCATCAAACCGGGGATCTTTCATCAGCCAGCTAAAGGCCGTTTTGCCGATATTCCCTTCACCCAGACTGTGATGGCGGTCAACGCGACTGTCAAAGGCGCTCTTAGCATCGTTCAGGTGCATGCCGCGCAGATAGTTAAAGCCGACAATGCGCTCAAACTCTGCAAACGTCGCTTCACAATCCGCTTCGGTGCGCAGGTCATAACCGCCGGCAAATGCATGGCAGGTATCAATGCAGACGCCGACGCGCGACTTATCTTCGACGTGCTCAATAATGGTGGCGAGATGCTCGAAGCGGAAACCCAGGTTACTGCCCTGACCGGCGGTATTCTCAATCACCGCGGTGACGTTCTGACTCTGATCGAGGGCGATGTTGATCGACTCTGCAATCCGCTTCAGGCACGCTTCTTCTTCGATCTGATGCAGATGGCTGCCGGGATGAAAGTTCAAAAGCGTCAGGCCGAGCTGGTCACAACGTTTCAGTTCATCAATAAAAGCCGCGCGGGATTTCTCCAGCGCCTCTTCAACCGGATGACCGAGGTTAATCAGAAAACTGTCGTGCGGCAGGATTTGCTGCGGACTGAATGTGTACGTCTCGCAGGCAGCGCGAAAAGCATCAATCACCTCGGTGGAGAGCGGGGCAGCCTTCCACTGACGCTGATTTTTAGTAAAGAGGGCGAAGGCGGTGGCTTCTATTTCATGGGCGCGGATCACAGCCTGATCCACGCCACCTGCCGCACTCACGTGTGCGCCAATATATTTCATGCCTTTCTCCTGGGGCTATGCACGGGTGAAGCGGCATGATACCCGATGCCACTAGCTCATGAAATGTTGCACCAGCAGATTGATGGTGCCGCCGCCTGCGATTAACCAGCCAAATACCAGCGCGCCCAGCAGCAGCGGTTTAACGCCGGCCTCACGCAGCGCGCCAAAACGGGTGGTTAAGCCCAGGGCGGCCATCGCCATAGCCAGCAGCAGACCCGCCACCTCATTCAGCGTGGCCACTACCGCAGCAGGCAGCAGTTGCAGCGAGTTAAACAGTGCGACCGCGATAAACAGCAGGGCGAACCAGGGAAAGGTCACTGGCTGACGCGCCTGGCTCGCGTTGCGTTTGCCGCGGATTACCGCACTCAGGCAGAGCAGGAACGGCGCCAGCATCATCACCCGCAGCATTTTGGCAATCACGGCGCTGTTCTCAGCCTCCGGGCTGATGCTGTGCCCGGCGGCCACGACCTGCGCCACTTCATGGATGGTTGAGCCGGTGAATACCCCAAACTGCGCGGCACTCAGCCCCGGAAACAGGTGATGCGCCAGCGGCCAGAGCAGTGGATAAATAAAGATCGCCAGCGTGCCAAACAGCACCACGGTCGCGATAGCCACCGCGACTTTTGATGGCGCAACTTTCACTACCGGCTCGGTCGCCAGCACGGCCGCAGCCCCACAGATACTGCTGCCTGCGCCAATCAGCCAGACGGTATCGCGATCCAGCTTCAGCAGCCGGATGCCCAGCAGACAGGTCACAAAAAAGGTGCTGCTCAGCGTCAGCGCATCAATCAGGATGCCGCTGATACCGACGTCAGCAATCTGTTGTAAGGTAATGCGAAAGCCAAACAGGATGATCCCCAGCCGCAGCAGCTTCTGTTTAGCCAGTGCCACGCCGCTGTCGCAGCGCGACGCCAGCGGCGTATAGACGCTATTACCGACCAGAATGCCCAGCATAATTGCCAGAGTCAGTGAACCCAGTCCTGCTGCTGCAATCGCCGGTTGCTGCGCCAGCCAGCTGGCAGCCCCGGCAATCGCGGCAGTCAGCAGCAGACCAGGGAACCAGAGCGCAACGGGATGATGCGTTTTAGGGATGCTCAGTTCGGTCATGGTGGTCACTCCTCGTGGTTGAATCATGATCATGAGGGTGACTGGCTTAAAAGTGAAATAGATAATATATTTATAATTGACCAGAATAAACGATAAGGCAGCAATCATGATAGTTTCGCGTCTGCGCCGCTGGGCGACGCTGATCAAAAAAGATGTATTCGTGCTGTGGTTCGCGTTTCGGGATCCGCGCACGCCCTGGTGGAACAAGCTGGGCATGCTGGGGCTGGTCGCCTACGGTGTCAGCCCAATCGATCTCATCCCGGATGTGATCCCGTTTGTCGGTCTGCTGGATGACGCGGTGATTATTCCTACGGGTGTCATGATCCTGTTGCGTCTGCTGCCGCGAGAGGTGCGCATCACCAGCAGCGAACGCGCGCAGTCCCAGCGTTCGCGCGGCAAAAAGATGGCAGGCTGGCTGGTGGTCATCGGGCTAATCTGGCTGGCGTTAATCATTTATCTTGTCAGGCACTCACTGAGTTAAGAGGCGACAATGCACATTACGCTGCGGCAAATCGAAGTGTTCACCGAAGTGCTGAAGAGCGGCTCCACCACTCAGGCGTCGCAACTGCTGGCGCTGTCGCAGTCGGCGGTCAGCGCGGCGCTGGCCGATCTGGAGAGTCAGCTCGGGGTGCAGCTGTTTGATCGGGTCGGCAAACGGCTGGTGCTGAATGAGCATGGGCGACTGCTCTATCCGCGTGCGGTCGGGCTGCTGGAGCAGGCGGGCGAAATTGAGCAGCTGTTTAAAGAGGATAACGGCGCGATCCGCATCTTCGCCAGCAGCACCATTGGTAACTATCTGCTGCCGGGCATGATGGCGGCCTGGCGTCGCGATTTTCCCGGTCTGCCGCTGGAGCTGAGCGTCGGCAACAGTCAGGATGTGATTCAGGCGGTTTCCGATTTCCGCGTGGATGTCGGCCTGATTGAAGGGCCGTGCCATATGACCGAACTGGTCAGTGAACCCTGGCTTGAAGATGAGCTGGTGGTGTTTGCCGCGCCAGACGTCGCCATTCTGCAACAGCCGGTAACGCTGAAAACCCTGGCAGAAGCGCCGTGGATCCTGCGTGAACGCGGCTCGGGTACCCGGGAAATCGTCGACTATCTGCTGCTGTCTCACCTGCCAAGTTTTCAGCTGGGAATGGAGCTGGGCAACTCCGAAGCGATCAAGCATGCCGTACGGCATGGCATGGGCATAAGCTGTCTTTCGCGTCGGGTAATTGCCGATCTGCTGGAGGCGGGGACGCTGACAGAACTGACGATTCCGTTGCCGCGTCTGACCCGGACGCTCTATCGCATCCATCACCGACAGAAGCATATTTCAAAGGCACTGACGCGCTTTTTGTCCTATTGCCGTGAGTGATTGCTAATAATTCGGGCGCGATCATGAACTTAACTTATAACAGCATGGCATCAGCTATACAGAGGCGGTCTGGCTGCTACAATCGCGCCTCATTTTTACCCAGCGTAGCGTTAACACATGCATAATGACTCAAAAACAACACAACAACCTGCATTACGACGTGCGTTAAAAGCCCGTCATCTGACGATGATCGCCATTGGCGGCTCCATTGGTACCGGCCTGTTTGTCGCTTCTGGCGCGACCATTGCTCAGGCTGGCCCTGGCGGGGCACTGCTCTCCTACATGCTGATCGGCCTGATGGTCTACTTCCTGATGACCAGTCTCGGTGAGCTGGCCGCCTTCATGCCCGTATCCGGTTCTTTCGCCACCTACGGCGCAAAATATGTCGAAGAGGGCTTTGGTTTCGCACTCGGCTGGAACTACTGGTACAACTGGGCGGTGACCATCGCGGTTGACCTGGTGGCGTCCCAACTGGTGATGACCTACTGGTTCCCTGACACGCCGGGCTGGATCTGGAGCGCGCTGTTCCTGGGACTGATATTCCTGCTCAACTACATCTCAGTAAAAGGCTTTGGCGAGGCGGAGTACTGGTTCTCGCTGATTAAAGTGGCCACCGTCATTATCTTTATCATCGTGGGCGTGCTGATGATCACCGGCATCATGCGCGGTGCGGAGCATGCGGGCTGGCAGAACTGGCAGGTGGGCGATGCGCCATTTGCGGGCGGCTTTGCGGCGATGATTGGTGTGGCGATGATTGTGGGATTCTCCTTCCAGGGCACCGAGTTGATCGGTATCGCGGCGGGCGAATCTGAAGACCCGGCAAAAAATATCCCGCGCGCCGTGCGGCAGATTTTCTGGCGTATCCTGCTGTTCTACGTGTTCGCCATCCTGATTATCAGCCTGATTCTGCCGTACACCGATCCGCAATTACTGCACAACGACATTGACGATATCAGCGTCAGCCCGTTCACTCTGGTGTTCCGCAACGCGGGTCTGCTCTCTGCGGCAGCGGTGATGAATGCGGTGATCCTGACGGCGGTGCTGTCTGCCGGTAACTCCGGTATGTATGCCTCAACGCGTATGCTGTACAACCTGGCCTCTGAAGGTAAAGCGCCGCGCATTTTCGCGAAGCTCTCTAAGGGCGGTGTACCGCGCAATGCCTTATGGGCGACGACCGTCGTGGCCGGGCTGTGCTTCCTGACCTCAAAATTTGGCAACCAGGAAGTTTATCTGTGGCTGCTGAACACCTCTGGCATGACCGGTTTTATCGCCTGGCTGGGTATTGCCATCAGCCACTATCGCTTCCGTCGCGGCTATGTCGCCCAGGGACGTGACCTGAACAATCTGCCATACCGTTCCGGTTTCTTTCCGCTGGGGCCGATCTTTGCCTTCGTGCTCTGCCTGATCATCACGCTGGGTCAGAACTATCAGGCCTTCCTTAACGACAGTATCGACTGGTACGGCGTAGCGGCAACCTATATCGGTATTCCGCTGTTCCTGATTATCTGGTTTGGTTACAAGCTGACGCGCGGCAGCCGTTTCGTGAAGTACAGCGAGATGGAGTTCCCGGTTCATAAAGATTAGCTCTGTGCGCTTGCGCTGTTGAGTCAGATGCCTGACACAGCGCGTTGAGGCTGCTGCCGGCCTTAAAGCGATGGGAGCATACGTCTGAAGCAAAGCATAGCGGGCCATGGACAAAAACGCCGGGAGCGTTTTTGAACAACGCAAAGCGTTGGCCTGGTTACAGGCGCACCTCAGGGATGAGGTGCGTAATCGTCCGCGCTGAGCATGCCAGGGATGGCGTTTTTGCGTCTTTGCGAAAGACGTATGCTCCCTGAGCAAGTGCCCCATCTGCAACCTCAACGCGCTGTGTCTGCCGGTATCCTGCCCATAACAACACCGTTTTTACCCTTTTTTCACGTCTCGCTTATCTTCACGAATTGATAATTATTATCACCTGCACTATTGTGGCTGCGTTTTCTGACGTGATAGCCACACAGGGTTCAAACATGACTACCGAAACTTCGCTGCTGGCGGGGGAAGAGACGCTTCACCACACCATGCAAAACTACCATCAGGTGCTGCGCCGCCGCCTGATCTGGATTGGTGTATTAATGGTGGCCATTGTCGCCTCGCTGATCCTCGACTTTACGCTGGGTCCGGCCGGACTCTCACTAGATACGCTGTGGAATACGCTGCTCAGCCCCGACAGCGTGGATGCCGGCACACGCGTTATTGTCTGGGACATTCGTTTGCCCTATGCGCTGATGGCGCTGGTAGTAGGGCTGTCGCTGGGCCTGGCTGGTGCAGAGATGCAGACCATCCTGAACAACCCGCTGGCCAGCCCGTTTACGCTGGGTGTCTCCTCGGCGGCGGCGTTTGGTGCTGCACTGGCGATCATTCTCGGCATCGGTATTCCCGGCATTCCTGATCAGTGGTTAATCTCAGCCAATGCCTTTGTCTTTGCGCTGTTTGCCGCGCTGATGCTGGATGCCGTGACCCGCTGGACACAGGTTTCCTCGGCGGGCGTAGTCCTGTTCGGTATCGCACTGGTCTTTACCTTTAATGCGCTGGTCTCAATGATGCAGTTCATCGCCAGCGAAGATACCCTGCAGGGTCTGGTGTTTTGGACCATGGGCAGCCTGGCGCGTGCTTCCTGGGAGAGGCTCGGCGTATTAACCGTCGCGCTGGCCATTCTGGTGCCATTCTCGATGATGAGCAGCTGGAAGCTGACGGCGCTGCGTCTGGGTGAAGATCGTGCGGTGAGCTTTGGTATTGATGTACGCCGTCTGCGTCTCACCACCCTGCTGCGTATCAGCATTCTCTCGGCGCTGGCGGTGGCGTTTGTTGGCCCGATCGGCTTCATCGGCCTGGTGGCACCGCATATTGCTCGCATGATGTTTGGTGAAGATCACCGCTTCTATCTGCCCGCCAGTGCGCTGGTTGGTGCGCTGGTGCTGTCGCTGGCGTCGGTCGCCTCGAAAAACCTGCTCCCCGGTGTGATCATCCCGGTCGGCATTGTCACCTCACTGATTGGCGTGCCGTTCTTCCTGAGTATTATTCTGCGTCATCGGGGGACAGTGTGATGGAACAGGGTCTGACGTTACGAGGCTTCAGTGCCGGTTATCCCAGACATAAAGTCATTGAAAATCTCAACGTGGCGTCGCTGCCACGCGGTGAGATCACCGTGCTGCTCGGGCCGAATGGCTGTGGTAAATCGACGCTGCTGCGTGCGCTGGCCGGGCTGAATAAAGGTCAGGGTGAGATGTGGCTTAACGGTGAAGATCTGATGACCCAGCCGTTTGCCCGCCGCGCGAAGAACGTGGTCTATCTGCCGCAGTCATTGCCTGCGGGCGTGCATCTGCATGTGCTGGAGTCAATCATTGTGGCACAGCGCGCCTCGGGTGGACTGCACAGCGCCAGCAGCGAAGCCGAAATCATGCATCTGCTGGAACAACTGGGGATTGGCCATCTGGCAATGCGTTACCTCGATCAGCTCTCCGGCGGTCAGAAGCAGCTGGTCGGGCTGGCGCAGTCGCTGATCCGGCGCCCTAAGCTACTGCTGCTGGATGAACCGCTGAGCGCGCTGGATCTCAATTACCAGTTCCACGTAATGGATCTGGTCCGCCGCGAAACAGCCCAGCGCAACATCGTGACGGTGGTGGTGGTGCATGACATCAACATCGCGCTGCGTCATGCGCAACACGCGTTGATGCTGAAGCAGGGCGCACTGGTAGCGGAAGGGCAGCCAGATAAGGTGATTACGCCGGCTACGCTGGCGAAAGTATATGGCGTCAATGGCCGTATCGAACACTGCTCGCGCGGCATTCCGCAGGTGATGATCGACGGGCTGACCGGACCGGCACTGGTCTGAGAATCAGGCTGGCCGGGTCTTGCGCCAGTGTTTGCGGCAGTACAGGATGCAGAAAAGTTCAGGGCCGCAATTGCGGCCCTGATGATTTACGCCAGCAGATGCTGTGCATGGAAGCGCAGATGATCTTCCACAAAGCTGGCGATAAAGAAGTAGCTATGGTCATAACCCGGCTGAATACGCAGCGTCAGCGGGAAACCGACTTCTCTGGCGATCTCCTCTAACCGCTCCGGTTGCAGCTGATCGGCCAGGAACTGATCGCTGTCACCCTGATCGATCAAGACTGGCAGACGATGCGACACCTCCGCCATCAGCTGGCAGCTGTCATATTCCCGCCACGCCGCCTGGTCATCGCCCAGATAGGCCTGAAATGCTTTCTGACCCCACGGCACCTGCATCGGGTTCACAATCGGCGCAAACGCAGACGCCGAGGCAAAACGGTTACCCAGACGCAGCGCCAGCATCAGCGCGCCGTGTCCGCCCATGGAGTGACCCATAATCGACTGACGCTCACTGACCTTAAAGTTGTCCGCAATCAGGGCGGGCAGCTCGTTGCTCAGATAGTCGAACATGCGGAAATGCGTGGCCCAGGGTTGCTGAGTGGCATTGAGATAAAATCCCGCGCCCTGACCCAGATCGTAGCCCTCATCGTTGGCAACGCCTTCGCCGCGCGGGCTGGTATCCGGCATAATCAGTACCAGACCCAGTTCCGCCGCCACGCGCTGCGCGCCCGCTTTGGTGGTAAAGTTCTCATCGTTGCAGGTCAGCCCGGCCAGATACCAGACCACCGGCGGCGGCGCATCACCGTGTGGATCAGGCAGATAGATGCTGAAGGTCATCGGGCAGTTCAGCACGGCCGACGGATGACGCCAGCGCTGCTGCCAGCCGCCAAAAATACGGTGTTCTTCCAGTAGCTCCAGAGTGGATGCCATAACGCCTCCTGATTACCTGTTAAAGTGCACGACCGAGCGAATCGATTTTCCTTCGTGCATCAAATCAAAGGCGTCGTTGATCTCTTCCAGCGGCATGGTGTGGGTGATGAAGTCATTCAGGGCAAATTTACCATCAAGGTAATCCTGCACAATGCCCGGCAGCTGTGAACGGCCTTTCACACCACCAAAGGCGGAACCGCGCCAGACGCGACCGGTTACCAGCTGGAACGGACGGGTAGAGATCTCTTCACCGGCACCCGCGACGCCGATAATCACAGACTCGCCCCAGCCTTTGTGGCAGCACTCCAGCGCAGAGCGCATCACGTTGACATTACCGATACATTCAAACGAGAAATCCACGCCGCCGTCGGTCAGCTCGACAATTACATCCTGAATCGGCTTATCATAATCTTTCGGGTTAATCAGATCGGTGGCACCCAGTTTGCGCGCCAGATCGAATTTGCTGGTGTTGAGGTCGATTGCGATAATGCGGCCGGCCTTCGCCATTTTCGCGCCGATGACCGCCGACAGACCAATGCCACCGAGACCGAAGATTGCGACGGTGTCGCCTTCTTTCACTTTAGCCGTGTTCATTACTGCACCCATGCCGGTAGTGACGCCACAGCCCAGCAGGCAAACTTCTTCCAGCGGCGCCTCTTTACTGATTTTCGCCAGTGAGATTTCCGGGATCACGGTGTATTCAGAGAAGGTCGAGGTGCCCATATAGTGGAAAATCGGTTTGCCATCTTTAAAGAAGCGGGTGGTGCCGTCCGGCATCAGACCTTTACCCTGGGTGGCGCGGATCGCCTGGCAGAGGTTAGTTTTGCCTGAGAGGCAGTATTTACATTTGCCACACTCCGGGGTGTAAAGCGGAATGACATGGTCACCCACTTCTACGCTGGTCACGCCTTCGCCCACGGCTTCCACGATGCCGCCGCCTTCATGGCCGAGAATCGCCGGGAAAACGCCTTCCGGATCGGTGCCGGAGAGAGTGTAGGCGTCGGTATGACAGACGCCGGTCGCGACAATGCGAACCAGCACTTCGCCTTTCTGCGGTGGCATCAAATCCACTTCTTCGATTTTCAGCGGTTCGCCAGCAGCCCAGGCAACAGCGGCACGGGTTTTGATCATGTTCATGCAATCCCTCTTCCAGTCAGATTGTGACGCGCGATGGCGTCGTGTGGTTATGGTTTTAAACATAGCGTGAAACGCTTATTCCGCCGCCTGTAATGGGTGGATCAGCTCATCGTTGAGCGGGCGATCGTCAAACTGTTCAATAATCAGGTATTTCAGCGCTTCAACATTGGGGGTAAAGGCGTCGCGTCGCCACATCAGCCAGGTGGCGGTGTCGCGATAAGCCGCAGGTAAGGTATGCGCCTGTACCCGCGATCGATCCGCCATCTGCTTCAGCACCGAGGCCGGGATCATCGCAACACCCGCACCACCCGCCACACAGGCCAGCATGGCGTGATAGGACTGAATCTCCATCACGTTGTCGGGCGCGGTCTGACTGTCGCGATACCAGCTCTCCAGCTTCACCCGGTAAGAGCAGCTGTTGCGGAAGGCAAACAGGGTGTCGTCCTGCACATCGCGCGCCGTGGTAATCGGCGCGTGATCCAGCCCGGTGATCAGCACCATCTCCTCGCGAAACGCAATGCAGCCATTCAGATCGTCATGGGAAACCGGCCCATCCACCAGCGCGGCGGCTAGCGTACCTTCGCGAACCCGGTCAATAATTTCGCCCGAGGTGCCGGTAATCAGCGACAGCGCCACTTTTGGGAAGCGCTGATGATAGGCGGCGAGCAGACCGGGCAGGCGGGTCGCTGCGGTGCTCTCCATGGAGCCCAGCGCAAAGTTGCCTGCCGGTTCGCCGTTGCGGGTCATACTCATCGCTTCTTCGCTTAATGCCAGAATACGCTGCGCATAATTCAGGAAATTATGGCCCATGGGTGACAGGCGAATGCGCTGCTTCTCACGAATAAAGAGATCCACACCTAATTCTTCTTCCAGCTGGCGCAGCCGCGTGGTGAGATTAGAGGGAACGCGATGCAGCTGTTCGGCTGCGCGCGCCAGGGAACCCGTTTCGGCGACGGAACAGAACATACGCAGCTGAACCAAATCCATATCTTCTCTTCCCGTAAACAAGTTGGTTAATATTATTCACTTTCCGTGAGTTTAATCATCCTGCATGCTGTTAGCAAGTCAGAAGAGATCTCAGGGCAGAATAACAGGAGTTCAGCAATGGCGTTACGCGTCGCGCTCAGCGCGTTTTTAAGTTTATTTGTGGCGATGGGCATTGGGCGATTCGCCTTTACGCCGCAGGTGCCGCTGATGATTCAGGCGCACCAGCTGACGCTTACCAGTGCCAGCCTGGTCGCTGCGCTCAACTATCTTGGCTATCTGTGTGGTTCGTTTGATGCCATGCGCGCGCACCGGCGTGTCGAGCTGCGTTTGCAGACGGGCGTGTGGGGCGCAGTGATTCTGACGCTGCTCTCGGCACTGGCAACCGGACCGTGGCTGCACGGTGCGATACGCTTTGTGATTGGCTGGGCCAGTGGCTGGGCGATGGTGCTGGTGGCGGCCTGGAGTAACGAACAGCTGCATCGGCATGGTCGGGCAGGGCTGTCGGCGGCCGTCTTTGCCGGGCCGGGCTGCGGCATTTTTGTCAGCGGTCTGCTGGGGGTGGCGCTGCACACATGGCAGGTCTCCGCCGGTCTGGCCTGGGCCGCTTACGGTGCGCTGGCACTGCTGCTGATTGCGCTGATTACGCGTAACCTGCCGCGTCGGGGGGAACTGCATCGCCCGGATCAGGCACCTGAGCCGCTGGTGCTGGATCGCAACCTGAAACGTCTGGTGCTGAGTTACAGTCTGGCGGGCTTTGGTTATATCCTGCCCGCCACCTTTTTGTCGCAGATGGCCGCTACGCGTTTTCCTGACGGTATCTTCGCGCAGTTTGTCTGGCCGATATTTGGCGGCGCGGCGATGATCGGCATCGTGCTCGGGATTCTGACGCGGCGCTGGGGGCACAGTCACGTCCGCCTGGCGATAGTGCTCTGGGCACAGGCACTGGGCGTTTTTGCTGCGGCACTGCTGCCCGGCTTTAGTGGTCTGCTGGCCGGATCGCTGCTGGTCGGCGGCGGCTTCCTCAGCGTGGTGCAGCTCTCGCTGCTCTGCGCCCGTGAACTGGCACCCAACCATCTGCGTTACATGGCTGGCCTGCTGACGACCGGCTACGCGGTGGGACAGCTGGTCGGTCCGCTGCTCTCTTTTCTCTCTACTGCCCTGTTACACCGGCTGGAGCCTGCGCTGTGGGTGGCCGGGGCCAGCCTTGTCTGGGCGGGCCTGCTGGTCTGGCGAAGAATTGAGTGAAAAGCTTTCATCACCAATTTGATTGATTGCTGGATTCGCCGCAAAGAAAGTTTCACAATACGCGCCTGATTACAGGGCCCGCAGGCAAAAGCTTGCGGGCGCAATACCAGCCGGAGAAGAGTAGATGAGTACCCTAAGTCAGGAAGCTGCCCTGGTTCACGAAGCGCTGCTGGCACGTGGACTGGAAACGCCGTTACGTGCACCGACGCGCGACATAGATAACGAAACGCGTAAGAGCCTCATTGCCGGGCACATGACGGAAATCATGCAGTTGCTGAATCTGGATCTTGAAGATGACAGCCTGATGGAAACGCCGCATCGCATCGCCAAAATGTATGTGGATGAGGTCTTTTCCGGTCTCGATTACGCCAACTTCCCGAAAATCACCGTCATTGAGAATAAAATGAAGGTTGATGAGATGGTGACCGTGCGTGATATCACCCTGACCAGCACCTGTGAACACCACTTTGTCATCATCGATGGCAAAGCCACGGTCGCCTATATTCCTAAGGAAAAGGTGATTGGCCTGTCGAAAATCAACCGCATCGTGCAGTTCTTCGCCCAGCGCCCGCAGGTTCAGGAGCGTCTGACTCAGCAAGTGCTGGTTGCCCTGCAGACGCTGCTGGGCACCAATAATGTGGCGGTCTCGATTGATGCGGTGCATTACTGTGTGAAAGCGCGTGGCGTAAAAGATGCCACCAGCGCCACCACCACGACGTCGCTGGGTGGCCTGTTCAAGTCCAGTCAGAATACCCGCCAGGAATTTTTGCGCGCGGTACGCCATAGTTGAGTTAACGGCGGGCACATGATGTTGCCCGCGTCGTCAATGCAGGGTGCCGCATGCAACAACGCTATCACGCGCTGGATTTCATTCGTGGATGTGCCATTCTCGGCATCCTGCTGCTCAATATTGTGGGCTTCGGCCTGCCTTCTGCTGCCTACCTGAATCCGGCCTGGCAGGGCAGCGTCAGCCTCTCCGATGTCTGGACCTGGGCACTCTCTGACGCCTTTGCTCAGCTCAAATTCCTCACCCTGTTTGCACTGCTGTTTGGCGCAGGTCTGCAAATGCAGCTGTCGCGCGGCAGTCGCTGGCTGACAGCCCGGCTATCCATTCTGGTACTCATCGGTTTTCTGCATGGTGTCTTTCTCTGGGAGGGCGACATCCTGCTTGACTACGGCATCATCGGGCTGGTGGTCTGGCGTGTGCTGCGTGACGTGCCTTCAACCCGCAGCCTGATTAATACCGGCATTCTGCTCTATCTGGTGGGCTGCGGCGTGCTGCTGGTGTTTGGCTCGATCTCCGATCCCGAACCGACGCGATCCTGGCTGCCGGGCGCAGCCGATCTGCAATACGAGCAGTACTGGAAACTGAGCGGCGGCTGGGAAGCGATACAGAACCGGCTGGACCACCTCTCGTCAGGGCTGATGGCGCTGGCGGCGCAGTATGGCTGGCAGCTGGCGGGATTAATGATGATCGGTGGCGCACTGCTGCGCAGCGGCTGGCTGACAGGGGAATTTCCCCTCCGCCACTATCGTCAGGCGGCGGCCCTGCTGCTGACAATGGGCTTCTCCATTGCGGTGGCCGGTGTGGCAGCCCAATGGCTGCTACATTGGGAATTCCGCTGGACGGCTTTTTACCTGCAGGCTCCGCGCGATCTTGCCAGCCCGCTGATTAGCCTCGGCTATGCCGCGCTCTGCCTGGCATACTGGCCACAGATAGCGCGCTGGCGCATCAGCTACGCCATCCAGTGCGTGGGCCGTATGGCGCTGACCAACTACCTGCTTCAGACGCTAATCTGCACCACGCTGTTCTATCGCGCTGGCTTCTATATGCACTTCACCCGGCTGGAACTGGTGATAATGGTGCCTGCGGTGTGGCTCATCAATATCCTGTTTTCATTCATCTGGTTACATTTCTTCGCCCAGGGTCCGCTGGAATGGCTGTGGCGGCGACTTACGCTGCTCTCAGCCGGCAAATCACGCATTACCGACAACGCCAGATAATGACCGCCATCACAAAGGTTGCAGAATTGTATGTAACCGTTTTCATTGATGTGACGTAATTCACGCTGTATGCCTCCTGCCCCTGACAGAATAGCGCCGATGTTCAACCCGGCGTGATGCCCTATTTTTCCTTTCTGGAACTGCTGCATGATAACAATTCGTGATGTTGCCCGTCAGGCTGGCGTGTCAGTGGCGACCGTGTCGCGCGTCCTTAATCAGAGCAATGCCGTGACCTCTGACACCCGCGACGCCGTGTTGCAGGCGGTTGAGGCGCTGGGCTATCGCCCTAATGCTAACGCCCAGGCGCTGGCGACGCAGGTCAGCGATACGATCGGGGTCGTGGTGATGGATGTCTCAGATCCCTTCTTCGGGGCGCTGGTTAAAGCAGTGGATACCGTGGCGCAGCGCGTGCACAAGCATGTTTTAATCAGCAACTCCTGGCATCAGGAAGAGAAAGAACGTCATGCTATCGAGGTGCTGATCCGGCAGCGCTGCAGCGCCCTGGTGGTTCACGCGAAAACGCTGCCGGACGCGGAGCTGGCGGACTTTATGCAGCACGTGCCCGGCATGGTGGTGATTAACCGGGTCGTCCCCGGCTTTGAACACCGCAGCGTTAGTCTGGATAACGTCACCGGGTCGCTGATGGCCTCAAGAACCCTGCTGCAACAGGGACATAGCCGCATTGGCTATCTCTGCTCCAGCCATCCCATCGAAGATGTCGCGCAGCGCCGTGAAGGGTGGATGCAGGCGATGGCAGAGCAGGGCATCCGGCCGCAGGAGAGCTGGATTGCCAGCGCAGAGCCAGATATGCAGGGGGGCGAAGCGGCGATGGTGGAGCTACTGGGGCGCAACCTCAGCCTGACTGCGGTGTTTGCTTATAACGATGGCATGGCGGCTGGCGCACTCACTGCGCTGAAAGACAACGGCATCCAGGTGCCACAGCATTTTTCTGTCATTGGCTTTGATGATATCCCGATTTCCCGTTACACCGACCCGCAATTGACCACAGTGCGCTATCCCATTGTATCTATGGCAAAAATAGCCACTGAGCTGGCACTGCAGGGCGCAGCCGGATTGCTTGATGACACCGCAACGCACATCTTTATGCCAACCCTGGTGCGGCGTCATTCGGTGGCGCAGCGGCAAAATGTGGAGTCCGTCACTAATTCAGGCGATTCAGGCATGTAACCGTTTTCAATCTGTGATTGTATTCACAGTTAATTAACATTGCCCTCACTATGATGGCAGCGTCTTACCGGACTGAAACATTATGTAACGCCAGTTTAACGGCATCAGTTGTGGTCTCAGTAGCCGGTTAAAGGGTTTATACCCTCTTCATGGAAGCGTTCTGGCACAGGGAAGTCAGGTTTTAGATGGCGTTAGTCGCTTAACATCCTCGTTACGTTAACCGCCGCGCCGATCTGTTTTACCGATTGCACTCCCGCACGTTTCGCGGCAGCGCTAAAAAGACCCTGCATAATAAAACCGGAGATACCATGAATAAGAAGGTTTTCACGCTTACAGCACTGGTTGCCAGCATGATGTTTGGTGCAACCGCTCACGCAGCTGACACCCGTATCGGCGTGACCATTTACAAATATGATGACAACTTCATGTCAATGGTGCGCAAAGATATCGAGAAAGAAGCGAAAACAATCGGTGGCGTACAGCTGCTGATGAATGACTCGCAGAACGACCAGTCCAAACAGAACGATCAGGTGGACGTGCTGATGGCAAAAGGCGTGAAAGCGCTGGCGATTAACCTGGTTGACCCGGCTGCCGCTGCCGTCATCGTAGACAAAGCACGTGCTAATGATGTGCCGGTTGTCTTCTTTAACAAAGAACCGAATGCTAAAGTTCTGGCCGGTTATGACAAAGCTTACTATGTCGGCACCGACTCCAAAGAGTCTGGCATCATTCAGGGTCAGCTGATCGAGAAGCACTGGAAAGCGACCCCAGCCTGGGATCTGAACAAAGATGGCACCCTTCAGTTCGTCCTGCTGAAAGGCGAGCCGGGCCACCCAGATGCTGAAGCCCGTACTAAATATGTCATCGACACTCTGAACAAAGATGGTCTGAAGACGCAGCAGTTAGCGATGGATACGGCGATGTGGGACACCGCACAGGCCAAAGATAAGATGGATGCGTGGCTGTCAGGCCCGAACGCGAAGAAAATTGAAGTCGTGATTGCCAACAACGATGCGATGGCGATGGGTGCTGTTGAAGCGCTGAAAGCACACAACATGACCTCCATTCCGGTCTTCGGCGTCGATGCCCTGCCAGAAGCGCTGGCGCTGGTGAAATCCGGTGCGCTGGCCGGGACCGTGCTGAACGATGCGGAAAACCAGGCGAAAGCGACGCTGGATATTGCCAACAACCTGGCGAACGGCAAAGCGGCAACTGACGGAACGAACTTCAAAATGGTCGATAAGATCGTCCGCGTTCCTTACGTGCCGGTTGATAAAGAAAATCTGTCTCAGTTCTCGAAATAAGATCGATTACGGGCGCGACTGCTGTCGCGCCTTTTTTATGTCACCACCGTTTTTTAGCCAGGTAAAATATGGCCAGTGATAACACGACCGCGCAGCGAGAATATTTGCTGGAAATGACGAATGTTTCAAAATCATTTCCCGGCGTTAAAGCGTTAGATAATGTCAATTTAAAAGTGCGGCCTCACTCTGTTCATGCATTAATGGGCGAGAACGGTGCCGGGAAATCCACCTTATTAAAATGCCTGTTTGGTATTTATAAAAAAGACACCGGCAGTATCCTGTTTCAGGGTAAAGAGATCGACTATAAAAGCTCCAAAGAGGCGCTGGAAAATGGCGTGTCGATGGTGCATCAGGAATTAAACCTGGTTCTGCAGCGTACCGTGATGGACAACATGTGGCTGGGGCGTTATCCGCGCAAAGGCTTCTTTGTCGATCAGGATAAAATGTACCAGGACACTAAAGCGATTTTTGACGAGCTGGATATCGATATCGATCCGCGCGATAAAGTTGCCAATCTTTCTGTATCACAGATGCAGATGATTGAAATTGCCAAAGCGTTTTCCTATGACGCGAAAATTGTGATTATGGATGAGCCGACTTCCTCATTAACCGAGAAAGAGGTGAATCACCTGTTCACGATCATCCGTAAGCTGAAAGATCGCGGCTGCGGCATTGTTTATATCTCGCACAAGATGGAAGAGATTTTCCAGCTCTGCGATGAGATCACGATTCTGCGTGATGGTCAGTGGATCACCTCTCAGCCGCTGGAAGGGCTGGATATGGATAAGATCATCGCCATGATGGTCGGCCGTTCACTGAACCAGCGTTTCCCTGATCGTACCAATGTGCCAGGCGAGACGATTCTTGAGGTGCGTAATCTGACGTCACTGCGTCAGCCATCGATTCGCGACATCTCATTTGATCTGCGTAAAGGGGAGATACTCGGCATTGCCGGACTGGTGGGCGCTAAACGTACCGATATCGTCGAAACGCTGTTTGGCATTCGCGAGAAATCGGGCGGCACCATTAAACTGCATGGCAAACCGATTAATAATCACAGCGCCAACGAAGCGATTAATCACGGTTTTGCGCTGGTGACTGAAGAGCGTCGTTCGACTGGTATTTATGCTTATCTGGATATTGGTTTTAACTCACTGATTTCCAATATCAAAAAATATAAAAGTAGTATGGGACTGCTGGATAATAAACGCATGAAGAGTGATACCCAATGGGTTATCGATTCAATGCGCGTAAAAACCCCAGGTCATCATACACAAATTGGTTCGCTTTCGGGCGGTAACCAGCAAAAAGTGATTATTGGCCGCTGGTTATTGACCCAGCCTGAAATCCTGATGCTTGATGAACCAACACGCGGTATTGATGTTGGTGCGAAATTCGAAATTTACCAGCTGATTGCTGAACTGGCGAAAAGAGAAAAGGGCATCATTATTATCTCCTCCGAAATGCCGGAGCTGTTAGGCATTACCGATCGTATTCTGGTAATGAGTAATGGTCTGGTAGCAGGCATAGTTGATACCAAAACGACCACGCAGAACGAAATATTGCGTTTAGCGTCATTACACCTTTAATGAAGCAAGGGCTGTTAACATGAAAGCGACTACAAAAAAGAATGCGCTAACCTGGTTAAAAGAGGGCGGCATTTATGTCGTTCTGCTGGTATTGCTGGCTATTATTATTTTCCAGGACCCGACATTTTTAAGTTTGATGAACCTGAGTAATATTCTGACCCAATCTTCCGTGCGCATTATTATTGCACTGGGTGTGGCGGGGCTGATTGTGACCCAGGGTACTGACCTGTCAGCCGGACGTCAGGTCGGCTTAGCGGCGGTCGTCGCCGCGACGCTGCTGCAGGCGATGGATAACGCGAACAAAGTCTTCCCGACGCTGGATACGGTGCCGATTCCACTGGTTATCCTGACCGTGTGCATCATCGGTGGTGTGATTGGTCTGGTCAACGGTGTGATTATTGCTTACCTGAAGGTAACGCCATTTATCACCACGCTGGGCACTATGATTATCGTTTACGGTATCAACTCACTCTATTACGACTTTGTGGGTGCCTCGCCGATTGCCGGTTTTGATGCAGGGTTCTCGAAATTTACTCAGGGCTTTTTACGCTTTGGTGATTTTAAACTCTCATTCATCACGTTCTATGCCGTCATTGCCATTATTTTCGTCTGGATTCTGTGGAACAAAACCCGCTTCGGTAAAAACATTTTTGCTATCGGCGGTAACCCGGAAGCGGCGAAAGTATCAGGCGTGAACGTGCCTTTAAACCTGATCATGATTTATGCCCTGTCAGGTGTGTTCTACGCCTTTGGCGGGATGCTGGAAGCCGGTCGTATCGGTTCTGCCACCAATAACCTTGGCTTTATGTATGAGCTGGATGCGATTGCGGCCTGTGTGGTGGGCGGCGTCTCCTTCGCTGGTGGTGTGGGCAGTGTGGCAGGCGTCGTGACCGGTGTACTGATCTTCACCGTTATCAATTACGGTCTGACCTACATCGGCGTCAACCCCTACTGGCAGTACATCATTAAAGGCGGCATTATCATCTTCGCCGTTGCGCTGGATTCACTGAAATATTCACGTAAGAAGTAAGTTTTATTTAACGCTAAAAAAGCGACCTTCGGGTCGCTTTTTTTATGGGGGTAGTGCCGGGTAACTGTGAGATAGCGTCTGCGAAGGGAACAGGGTCAGATCGGAAAGACGCTAAGGCCAGTCCATGACACGCTCGGCCCGCGCCGTCCTGGCGCGGGACGCTTTCCTCTTCTGACCCTGCTCCCTGCGCGCTGAGCTTAGTCGTTGCTGTCAGAATCACCTTTGACTCATAGAGATCAAACGGACGGCTAAGCTACTTGAAGCGATGGGAGCATACGCCTGCAGGAAAGCATAGCGGGCCATGGACAAAAACGCCGGGAGCGTTTTTGAACAACGCGAAGCGTTGGCACGTTTACGGGCGCACCTCAGGGATGAGGTTCATAATCGCCCGCGCTGAGCTTGCCAGGGATGGCGTCTTTTGCGTCTTTGCGTAAGGCGTATGCTCCCTGAGCTAGCGCATGCCTGGCAGGCACTGCACCAGCACCCCTCTTAGTCGAAGATTTATTTCCGCAGCTTCTGTTCCAGCTCCAGCAACTGCTCCGGCGTCACCGCCGGGTAACTCTGCGCATCTTCAGGGACGTCGCGTACAGCAGGAATCGGCACCAGCGGGCCTAAGAAACGGGGTTCGCGCTTAAGCAGGAAAAGATCCGCCAGCGCGCCCAGCCGGGCACCGACCTCGCGGAAACGCACGCTCAGCATGTTTTTCGGTGAAGGCACCGCATAACACTGCGCCTGAATACCCGACTGCAGGGCGATAAACAGCGCGCGCTCACAGTGGAAGCGTTGCGTGATAATAATGAAGTCGTTGGTATCAAACACTTTGCGAGTGCGCACAATCGAATCCAGCGTCCGGAACCCGGCATAATCGAGCACGATATCGGCCGGGTCGACACCGGCTTTGATGAGATCGCGGCGCATCGTCATCGGCTCGTTATAGCTTTGCAGCGCGTTATCACCACTCAGCAGCAGATAATTGACCTTGCCGCTGTTGTAGGCATTAAGCGCACCCTGCATACGATAAAGGTAATACTGGTTGATGACGCCGGTACGATAATATTTAGCCGTGCCCAGAACCACACCTACCTGACGATGCGGCAAGGAAGCGACATTTTCGTAGATAAAAGGCGCAGTTTTCCAGCTGATCCAGCGATCAAGGCCGAGCGCCGTTGCCACCATCAGTAAGATGATGAAAAGCAGACCAATGAGAACGCGTTTCAGCATGCGGCTGGAGACTCGATGTCAGAATGTTGAGATGGGACAAGGCTACTTGAGCAGCCGCAGCGAAGCAAGTTACTGCTGGCTGGCTGTACTCTTTTTGAACACTGCCGGATCAAGGGCGATCCGGCAGCGGGAAGATTAAATCGAGGTACGACGATAGTGACGATACTGCGGCAGCCAGAAGTTGTTGGCGATAGCCTGTGACAACACATCTTCTGAGGTCACCACGGCGACACCCGCCAGCTGAGCGGCTTTACCCACTTCCATCGCAATGATTTTCGACACGCCCTGAATATCTTTAATCTCAGGCAGCACCGGGCCTTCGCCTTCGTTCACCAGCGGAGAGCAGTCGGCGAGCGCGCGGCTGGCAGTCATCAGCATCGTATCGGTAACACGACTTGCACCTGCGGCAATCACACCCAGACCAATGCCCGGGAAGATGTAGGAGTTATTGCACTGCGCGATCGGGTAAGTTTTACCGTTCCAGCTCACCGGCGAGAACGGGCTGCCGGTTGCGACCAGCGCGGCACCGTCAGTCCAGGCGATAATATCGGCCGGTGTCGCTTCCACGCGTGATGTCGGGTTCGACAGTGGCATCACGATAGGGCGCTTACAGTGCTTGTGCATCTCGCGGATGATCTCTTCGGTGAACAGGCCCGGCTGGCCGGAAACACCAATCAGAATATCGGGCTGAGCATTACGCACCACATCCAGCAGCGAGATTGCATCATTGGTCACATCCCAGTGCTGCAGACTCTCGCTCTTCTGCACCAGCTTGCTCTGGAAATCGAGCAGGTTAGGCAGCTTGTCCGTCAGAAGGCCAAAGCGATCCACCATCATCACCCGGCCACGGGCTTCCTCGTCGCTCAGGCCTTCTGATTTCATCTGCGCGATGATCTGTTCAGCGATACCACAACCCGCGGAACCGGCACCCAGAAACACCACTTTCTGCTCGCACAGGCGGCTACCGGCTGCGCGGCTGGCGGCAATCAGCGTTCCTACAGTTACGGCGGCGGTGCCCTGAATGTCATCGTTAAAGCAGCAGACTTCATCGCGATAGCGGTTCAGCAGCGGCATGGCATTCTTCTGGGCGAAATCTTCAAACTGCAACAGTACTTTCGGCCAGCGGCGCTTAACGGCCTGAATAAATTCGTTCACGAACTCGTCATACTCTTCGCCGGTAATGCGCGGATGACGCCAGCCCATATAGAGCGGATCGTTCAGCAGTTGCTGGTTATTGGTGCCGACATCCAGCACCACCGGCAGGGTGTAAGCCGGGCTGATGCCGCCACAGGCGGTATAGAGTGACAGCTTACCAATCGGAATACCCATCCCACCGATGCCCTGATCGCCCAGGCCCAGGATGCGCTCGCCATCGGTCACCACAATCACCTTCACATTCTGCTTAGTGGCGTTTTGCAGCATATCTTCGATGCGGTCGCGGTTAGGGTAGGAGATGAACACGCCACGCGCACGACGGTAGATTTCAGAGAAGTGTTCGCAGGCTGCGCCCACGGTCGGGGTGTAAATAATCGGCATCATCTCTTCGAGATGGTTATCCAGCAGGCGATAAAACAGCGTTTCGTTGGTGTCCTGGATGTTACGCAGGTAGACATGTTTATCGTTATTGTTTTTGAAGTCCTGGAACTGACGCCAGGCACGCTGCGCCTGCTCTTCAATCGATTCCACCGCTTCTGGCAGCAGACCGTTAAGGTTGAATTCGTTACGTTCTTCGATGCTAAAGGCGCTGCCTTTATTCAGCAGGGGAAATTCCAGCAAAATCGGGCCAGCATATGGGATATACAGCGGGCGTTTACTTTCGTAGTCGAGTTCCATGCGGTAATGCTCCGGTTGCAGTGTTGTCTGGCGTCACGCCGGAAAGGTAGCGCCAGTTTTCTCACCCGTTATAGCTCAGACTGCAGGTCCGGCAGCGGCAGGGTAACCGCTGCAGAAACAGTCACGACCGTGCTGCTATCCTGTAACCTGAATTATTCAGAGTAATTTGTAATGACGTGAATTCTGGCGCCAGATCCTATGAAATTTCCCACAGAAGTACAGCGTTTGTTAATAAAAGCTCACAAAACTGTGGCCTCTCTGACAGCGGGTTATGCTTTGTTCAGCGTTACCTGCAGCAGCTCACCGCAACCAAATGTCTCAAGCGTCGCCTGCGTGGCGGCGAACTGGCTTAACGTGGCATTTTCCACTTCGGCTAAAACCGCTTTTTTTATCTGACGAACATCGCCGCCCTGCATGTTCAGCAGGACCAGTGCCGCCTGAAGGGGCGGGAAGCTTGGGTTAAACGCGGCATTTTCCGCATAACGACCAGCGACTATCAACCCATCAGCGGTCAGCAGCGCAACACCAGCGTGGGACTGACTGTAGGGCGCATGGCTGGCATTGGCGGCGGCAACCGCAGCCTGCACCAGGTCATCTCCATCGGCCACATAGCCGTGATCCACCTCGTCCATCAGGAAGGTCGTGATGTCGAGATCGCGCGGGCCAAAGGCATCCGGCAGATAATCGGCCAGGGTGCTGATTGCACGTTGCGGCAGGCTGATGCGAATGTGTGTGCTGCTGTTCAGCTCGTTCATAAACTGACGGCAGTGACCGCACGGCGTGTAGTTAACGGTGATGGTCTCAAGCTGGCGCTCGCCGCGCAGCCATGCATGGGTAATAGCGCTCTGCTCAGCGTGAACCGTCTGCTGCATCGGCGTGCCGACAAATTCCATATTGGCCCCGAAGTACCAGTTGCCGCTGACGCCACGGGCAATCGCCCCGACATTAAAATGCGACACCGTCGCTACCGCGCAGGAGGCCGCCAGCGGCAGCAGCGTCAGTGCCAGCGTATCGGCATCCATCTGCGTCTGTTGCTGCAGTGCGGCGACCTGGTCGGCGCTGAGTACCGCGTGGAAGTCGGGATCGTCCAGCAGGGGAGCGAGTGCAATTTGCAGCGTTGACGGCAATGCCTCGAAAGCAGAGAGGAAACGGGAATGCATGTGAGCCTCATTAAATTCAGCAGGGCGATGTGCCAGTCATCGGTTTATATGTGATCCACATCGCTCTGACAATGTAACCCGTATTGCATGTTTCAACTTTGCGAGATCTCTCGCAAACTTTCAGCCAAACCACTGCATCAGCAGCGGAAAAATAAAGGGTGCCAGCAGAGAGGTGATAATGCCGCAGATCACCAGTGCCAGTGAGCTGAATGCCCCTTCCTGATAGTCAAGTTCCGCGGCACGCGCTGTGCCCAGCGCATGCGACGCATTGCCAATTGCCAGTCCGCGCGCCGCTTTCGATTTCACGCCCAGCAGATTCAGCACCGTGTGTCCGAATACCGCACCCAGTACACCCGCAATCAGCACGCAGATTGCGCTGATGGCGGGAATGCCGTGCAGCGAGCCTGAAACGGCCATCGCGATGGGCGTGGTCACGGATTTAGGCACGATGGTGGCGGCAATTTCGGGTGTCGCGCCCATCCACAGGGCAATGGCGGTGCCTGAGATCATAGCGGTCAGGCTGCCGATAAAGCAGACGCCAATAATCGATTTCCAGCGGGCACGAATCTGATGCATCTGCTCATACAGTGGCAGTGCCAGCGCGACCACCGCCGGTTGCAGCAGCTGATTAAGAATCTGGCTGCCGGCGAAATAGCGCGAGTAAGGAAGCTGCAACAGCAGCAGTATCGGGATAATCATCCCCATCGCGACCAGCAGCGGATTAAGTAGCGAGATTTTCAGCCGTACCGCCAGCTTGCGCGCCAGAAAAAAGGCCGCCAGCGTCAGTGGCAGTGACCACCACATGTCACTCATCGACTGATTCTCCGGCTGGACGGCGGCTGTGAAGCTGGTGGGCACTGACGCCGACAATAGAGAGCACCAGGAAAGTACTGACGACACAGGAGACAACAATCGGGCCAAACTGTGCGGTGAGGATATCGGTGTAGCCCATTACCCCGACGCTGATTGGCACAAACAGCAGCGCCATATAGCGAATCAGCAGATGGCAGCCCGGTTTTACCCAGCTCACCGGCAGGATCTGCGACGCCAGCAGGGCGAACAGAATTAACATTCCCAGGATGCTGCCAGGCAGCTTAATGGGCAGCAGCGAAGCGATGCCGATGCCGGCGTATAAGCAGAGATAAATGATGATAAAGGCGCGAAGATATTGTCCGCAGACAGACAGCACGGTGAGCATGGCAGGCTCCTGTTTTCACTGAGCTTCATCATACGCACTAACCGCTTAGCGTGCTAGCGATCACATTTATGCCGCGGAGTAGCAGCAACGGGCAGAGCGTTTCAGCAGAAGGAAGCGGGGCAGTCGCGGTGAGAATGCGAAGGGAAAAAAACCCTTCGCGCCAGTAATAGGGCACGAAGGGTTCAGAACGTCACTGCGCTTAACCTGTTAAGCGTCGGCAGGCGATTACTTAACCGGCATACCCGGTACAGCACCGCTGTCGACGGAGAGCACGAACAGATCTTTGCCGCCCGGACCCGCTGACAGCACCATGCCTTCAGAGATACCAAAGCGCATTTTACGCGGTGCCAGGTTGGCCACGACAATGGTCATTTTACCGACCAGCACAGCGGGATCAGGATAGGCGGCACGAATACCTGAGAAGATCTGACGCTTCTCGCCGCCAAGGTCGAGTTGCAGACGCAGCAGCTTGTCCGAACCTTCCACCCGTTCAGCCTGCTCAATCAGCGCGACGCGCATATCGACTTTGGCGAAATCATCAATGGTGATGGTTTCACCGATCGGCGCATCGGCCAGCGGCCCCGTGGCAGCCGGTGTACTGGCGGCAGCGGCATCCTCTTTCGAGGCTGCAATCAGTCCTTCGACTTTCGCCATTTCAATGCGGCTGTAGAGCGCTTTGAACGGCGCAACCTGATGATCCAGCAGCGGCTGCGCAATGGCATCCCAGCTCAGTTCACAGTTGAGGAAGCCTTCTGCACGGGCGCTCAGTGACGGCAGTACCGGCTTCAGCCAGGTCATCAGAATGCGGAACAGGTTAATGCCCATTGAGCAGATCGCCTGCAGATCGGCATCACGGCCTTCCTGCTTCGCCACCACCCACGGAGCCTGCTCATCGACAAAACGGTTCGCCAGGTCAGCCAGCGCCATGATTTCACGGATAGCACGGCTGTATTCGCGTGCTGCCCAGGCATCACCAATCTTCTCTGACGCATCAACGAAGGTCTGATAAAGCGCCGA
Source organism: Pantoea sp. QMID4 (assembly GCF_030270445.1). Taxonomy (NCBI): domain Bacteria; kingdom Pseudomonadati; phylum Pseudomonadota; class Gammaproteobacteria; order Enterobacterales; family Erwiniaceae; genus Pantoea; species Pantoea sp. QMID4. The sequence goes on from NZ_BSXL01000001.1 coordinate 443,672, forward strand.
ATCGGCCAGTTCAGACGCCAGTTGGCCGTCAAAGCGCTTGGTGATAAAGCCCGCGTTGCGTGACGCCAGGTTAACCACTTTGTTAACAATGTCAGCATTCACGCGCTGGACGAAATCTTCCAGATTCAGGTCGATATCGTCGATACGTGAAGAGAGTTTTGCCGCGTAGTAGTAACGCAGGCTATCGGCATCAAGATGCTGCAGCCAGGTGCTGGCCTTAATAAAGGTGCCGCGCGACTTCGACATCTTGGCACCGTTGACGGTGACATAGCCGTGTACAAACAGGTTATTTGGCTTGCGGAAGTTGCTGCCTTCCAGCATCGCTGGCCAGAACAGGCTGTGGAAGTAGACGATATCTTTACCGATGAAGTGATACAGCTCGGTCGTCGAGTCTTTACGCCAGAATTCGTCGAAGTCGATGTCGCCGCGCTTGTCGCACAGGTTTTTGAACGAGCCCATGTAACCGATAGGCGCATCCAGCCAGACATAAAAATATTTGCCTGGCGCGTCCGGGATTTCAAAGCCGAAATAAGGCGCATCGCGGGAGATATCCCACTGCTGCAGGCCCGATTCAAACCACTCCTGCATTTTGTTCGCCACCTGATCCTGCAGCGCACCAGAGCGGGTCCAGGCCTGCAGCATGGCGCTGAACGACGGCAGATCAAAGAAGAAGTGCTCGGAGTCGCGCAGGACTGGTGTCGCGCCAGAGACCACCGACTTCGGATCGATCAGCTCAGTCGGGCTATAGGTCGCGCTGCAGACTTCACAGTTGTCGCCATACTGGTCAGGCGACTTACATTTCGGGCAGGTGCCTTTCACAAAACGGTCCGGCAGGAACATTCCTTTTTCCGGATCGTAAAGCTGGGAGATGGTGCGGTTCTTAATAAAACCGTTCTCTTTCAGACGGCCGTAAATCAGCGCGGACAGCTCACGGTTTTCGTCGCCGTGCGTCGAATGATAGTTGTCATAGCTGACATTGAAACCGGCAAAGTCGGCTTCATGTTCGCTTTTCATTTCTGCAATCATCTGCTCCGGAGAAATGCCCAACTGCTGAGCTTTCAGCATAATCGGCGTGCCGTGCGCATCATCGGCGCAGATGAAGTAAACCTGATTGCCACGCATTCGCTGATAACGCACCCAAATGTCCGCCTGGATATGCTCGAGCATGTGGCCGAGATGGATTGATCCGTTCGCGTAAGGCAGTGCGCACGTTACCAGAATTTTTTTAGCGACTTGAGTCATAGTTTGCGTAGCTTTCTGTTGATTGAAAAAACGGGCTTAGATGGTAACTGAAGGCTTCTCCTGCGTAAACACAAGGGATTCACCCCTGTCAGTCGCCGCAGATCCACGCGCATCTGATATCATTGACAATACATCGCTGAAACACAGCGTAAGCACAGCAGAAATAAGGAGCAGGGGATGACTGTACAATCCCGGGAACCGCATACGCCAGAGGGCCTGCGCGCCATCGTGGCTGGCGTATTGAGAAGCTTTGAGCATCCGACTCTTAAGCAGAATCTCACCGCCCTGAAGGCGTTGCATCATGTGGCGCAGCTGGATGGAACGCTGCATGTGGAACTGCTGATGCCGTTTGCCTGGGCCAGCGGGTTTGACGACCTCAAAGAGCAGGTCAGCGCCGATCTGCTGCGTCAGACCGGCGCGGGAGCCATCGACTGGCGGCTCAGCCACGAGATCGCCACCCTGAAGCGGGTGAAAAACCAGCCGGGCGTTAACGGGGTTAAAAACATTATTGCGGTCAGCTCCGGCAAAGGTGGCGTCGGTAAATCCAGCACCGCCGTGAATATGGCGCTGGCGCTGGCAGCCGAAGGTGCGCGTGTCGGCATTCTGGACGCCGATATCTATGGCCCGTCAGTACCGAACATGCTCGGCACCCAGGATCAACGCCCGACCTCGCCGGATGGTACCCATATGGCGCCCATTATGGCGCACGGTCTGGCCACCAACTCTATCGGTTATCTTGTGACGGACGACAATGCGATGGTGTGGCGCGGGCCGATGGCCAGCAAAGCACTGATGCAACTGCTCAATGAAACGATGTGGCCGGAGCTGGATTATCTGGTGCTGGATATGCCGCCCGGCACCGGCGACATTCAGCTGACGCTGGCACAGAACGTGCCGGTCACCGGCGCGCTGGTGGTGACTACCCCGCAGGACATCGCCCTGATTGATGCCCGCAAGGGGCTGGTGATGTTTGAAAAGGTCAATGTGCCGGTGCTGGGCGTGGTGGAAAACATGAGCCTGCATATCTGCAGTCAGTGTGGCTTCCACGAGCCCATCTTTGGCACCGGCGGCGCGCAGAAACTGGTGGAGGATTACCAGACGCAATTGCTGGCCCAGCTGCCGCTGCACATCGATCTGCGCGAAGATCTTGATGAAGGTGAACCGACGGTAATTCGCCGTCCCGACAGCGAATTTACCGCACTCTATCGCCAGCTGGCCGGACGCGTTGCGGCTCAGCTTTACTGGCAGGGCGATGTGATCCCTGGCGATATCGCCTTCCGCGCGCTTTAAGCCTGACCCGACCCGCTGGCATAGTGTGAGGCCAGTGGGTAGTGCATCAACACGTAGCCGCCGTGCTCGCCTTCACCTTGTGAAATCATCTTCCAGCCATGTTTCAGGTAAAAGGCCTGCGCCGCTTTGTTCTTCTGCAGGCACTTCAGCGCGCCCGCTGAGGTAAAACGCGCTTCAACGGCTTCCAGTAAAGCGCTGCCCACGCCCCGTCCCTGCCAGTCAGGATCGACATAAAGACTGTGCAGGAAGTTGTCGTTTTCCAGCAGCCCCGCAAATCCGACGCGCTGTCCCTCAGCTTCCGCAACCAGCACGGTTTCTCCCAGAATCACGCCATCAAAATCTTCCAGCTGCCACTCGCTGCCGTCGAGCCAGCGCCAGTTGTGTCGCCGCGCCGCCAGAAACAGCGTACGCAGGAAAGGACGATCGGCTTCCGCAAACGGACGAATCTCCACAGGTCAGCTCCCTTTTAATCTGGTCTTACAAAACTAGCAGTGATTCGCGAAGACGGGCGAAAAGATAAAGCGGGTTAAATGTCACGAAAATCGCTGTACACTGCCTGCCGGGCCTGAGAGCATCAGGCTCTCAGCGTTTGATAGCTTTCGTTTATCAGATTGATAACGACCGCGTATTAGATGTTGGCCCGAAAATTATGTAACCTGCATCACATATTTTAACGGAGGCCACAGATGTCTATTATCAATACCAAAATCAAGCCGTTCAAAAACGCAGCATTCAAAAACGGCGAATTCATCGACGTAACCGAGAAAGACGTTGAAGGTAAATGGAGTGTGTTCTTCTTCTATCCAGCTGACTTCACCTTCGTCTGCCCGACCGAACTGGGCGACGTGGCTGACCACTACGAAGAATTCCAGAAACTGGGCGTAGATATCTACTCCGTTTCTACCGACACCCACTTTACCCACAAAGCCTGGCACGGTTCTTCAGACACCATCGCGAAGATTCAGTACGCGATGATCGGTGACCCGACTGGCGCGCTGACCCGTAACTTCGAAATCATGCGTGAAGACGAAGGTCTGGCTGACCGTGGTACGTTCATCGTTGACCCGGAAGGCGTTATCCAGGCCATCGAAATCACTGCTGAAGGTATTGGCCGTGACGCTTCTGATCTGCTGCGCAAAGTGAAAGCGGCTCAGTATGTGGCTTCTCACCCAGGTGAAGTGTGCCCGGCTAAATGGAAAGAAGGTGAAGCAACACTGGCTCCGTCTCTGGACCTGGTTGGCAAAATCTAATTCCGCTTCGCCCTTTCGATCTTTCTCCAATCGGGTGCTGCGGCACCCGATTTTTTGACCAGGATATCACTATGCTCGACACAAATTTGAAGACGCAGCTCAAGGCTTACCTTGAGAAATTAACCAAACCTGTTGAGTTGATCGCCACCCTGGATGAGGGTGCAAAATCAACCGAGATCCGTGAACTGTTGGTTGATATCGCCGGCCTGTCTGACAAAGTCAGCTTCCGCGAAGAGAACGATCGTCAGGTGCGTAAGCCCTCATTTCTGATTACCAACCCAGGTTCGAACAGCGGCCCGCGCTTTGCCGGTTCTCCATTGGGTCACGAATTTACCTCACTGGTGCTGGCACTGTTGCAGACCGGTGGGCATCCGTCGAAGGAAGCACAGAGCCTGCTGGATCAGATCGCGGCGCTGGACAGTGACTTCCATTTCGAAACTTACTATTCACTCTCATGCCATAACTGCCCGGACGTGGTTCAGGCGCTGAACCTGATGGCGGTGATTAACCCGCGCATCAGCCACACTGCTATCGATGGTGGCCTGTTCCAGAACGAGATTCAGGAACGTAACGTGATGGGCGTGCCAGCGGTTTACCTGAATGGTAAAGAGTTTGGTCAGGGCCGCATGAGCCTGGCGGAAATTGTCAGCAAAGTAGACACCAACGCCGATAAACGCGCAGCGGAAGAGCTGAACAAGCGTGACGCTTACGAAGTACTGATTATCGGCAGCGGCCCGGCGGGCGCAGCGGCAGCGGTTTACTCAGCACGTAAAGGTATCCGTACCGGTCTGCTGGGCGAGCGTTTTGGCGGCCAGGTGCTGGACACGGTGGATATCGAAAACTATATCTCCGTGCCGAAAACCGAAGGGGCAAAGCTGGCAGGTTCACTACGCGCACACGTTGATGATTACAACGTGGACGTCATCGAAAGCCAGAGCGCCATCAAACTGATTCCGGCTGCGAAAGAGGGCGGACTGCACGCCATCGAAACCGCCTCCGGCGCAGTACTGAAATCACGCAGCATCATCCTGGCGACTGGCGCACGCTGGCGCAACATGGGCGTGCCGGGTGAAGAAGAGTACCGCACCAAAGGCGTCACCTACTGCCCGCATTGCGATGGTCCGCTGTTTAAAGGCAAGCGCACGGCGGTGATCGGCGGCGGTAACTCCGGTGTTGAAGCGGCCATTGACCTTGCGGGTATCGTTGAACACGTTACCCTGCTGGAGTTTGCTGGTGAGATGCGTGCCGACCAGGTGCTGCAGGATAAACTGCGCAGTCTGAAGAACGTTGATGTAATCCTGAACGCGCAGACCACCGAAGTGAAAGGCGACGGCACCAAAGTGACCGGCCTGCACTATATTGACCGTACGACGCAGACTACGCACGAGCTGCCGCTCTCCGGTATCTTCGTTCAGATTGGTCTGCTGCCGAACACCCCATGGCTGGAAGGCGCGGTTGAGCGCAACAAAATGGGTGAGATCATTATCGATGGTAAATGCGAAACCAGCCTGAAAGGCGTGTTTGCAGCGGGCGACTGCACTACCGTGCCGTACAAACAGATCATCATCGCAAGCGGCGAAGGTGCCAAAGCCTCACTGAGTGCGTTTGACTATCTGATTCGTACTAAGTCGGCTGAGTAACGTTTCGTCAGCCAGACAGCAGCCCTTCAGCACCCGTGCTGAGGGGCTTTTTTATGAGTATCCCGCCAGCGTCATCAGCATCATCCATACTGGCGTCGTCACCGCCGCAAACACCGTTGAAAACAGCATACTCGCCGCCGCCGGGCCAGGAATGACATTGAACTTCTGCGACATCAGATAGACGTTAACGCCGACCGCCATCGACCCCAGCAATACCACCACTTTACTCTCCAGCGGCGGCAAGCCGGTCAGCCAGGCAATCGCCCATACCGTCATCGGCTGCAGGACCAGCTTCAGCAGGCAGATGGTATAGCTCTCTTTAAGTCCGTCCCGCACCCGATAGTGCGCCAGGCTCATGCCCAGCGTGACCAGCGACAGGGGCGCGGCCAGTGAAGCCAGCATCTTTAACGGTTCCGCGGCGAGCATCGGCAAAGGACGTTGCAGAAAGCTCCAGGCCGTTCCGCTGAGAATGCCGATGATGAGTGGATTCTTTACTACCCCAATCAGGGTGCGCCACACGCCCTCCAGCGAGAAGCTGCCCTGTTTTGCCCACTCGACCGAAACAGTGAGTAAGGTCCAGAGGATCAGGCTGTTAAACACCAGCACCAGTGCCACCGGAGGCAGGGCTTCTGGTCCGAGCAGCACCGTAGCTACCGGGATCCCCAGCATCACATTATTAGAAAAGATACCGCCCAGGGCAAACACCGAAGCCGCTACGCTATCCAGATTAAATAGCCTTGTTGCCAGCAACCGGCCCACGATAAACACCAGCAGGCAACTGCCGAAGAAGGCCAGGAGCAGACGCGCATCCACCGGCGGACTTTGCGAGAAGGTGCTCATCACCCGAAACAGCATGCAGGGCAGCGCGACGTTAAACACAAAGCGGTTCATCCCTTCACTGATGCTGGCGGGCCATTTTCCGAGGCGCGTCAGGCAGTATCCCAGCAAAATCAGGATAAACAGCGGAGCTGACAGATAAATTTGATGGCTTAGGCTTTCAAACAGCAGTGGCATAAAGAGAGTCTGGTGAGACGATGATGAGTTACCAGACTAACAAATTGCTAACTGACTGTTAACTATAACGGTGTCCGGATTGAGTGCAGCAGGGACGCTAGCCTAACCAGCGGCGTGCCTGTCTGTCACTGATATCGCGATAATAGACGCGATGAACGATTTCGCCGCAGCCGGCACAGTGTGCGGAGATATACGTTGAAAGATAAGATCTGCCATTTGGCGCGATAGCACCCCGACGTTCAATAATAATATCCTGCCATCGATGGCGGTGAGGAATAAGCGCTGATAATCGCATCATACATCCTGAATAGTATGAAGTTCCGCTCCAGAAGTTTATTAACTCACTGAAATAAAGTGTTTTTTACGATGATGCTGCGGGCAGGTTAATTATTATAAGGTCACCAGAATCCCGGCAGGAAATATTACCCGTCAGGGTAACAAACAGGGCTACCTATAAAGAGGTATCCTGTTAACCCGCAGCATTAAGCCTTTTTTTGTACTGCTGAGAGTTGATCGGGATCATGTGAATTGTTTCAGTTCCGATTATTTTCCAGGCTTGCTTTAACGGTACGCCTTGCCTATGCTGCAAGCCGTAACACGACTCGGGGTGCCCTTCTTTGTGAAGGCTGAGAAATACCCGTATTACCTGATCTGGATAATGCCAGCGTAGGGAAGTCAAGATTCTGATTAGTATTCATGTGGTTACATTTCTTTTTGTCCGTGTGTAATGCACCCAAGGTACAAAAAGAGCGTAACCATGAGGTACAAAACCCTACCATACACGTTTCAACGAAACGGTAATTACTATCTACAGATCCGGCTTTCAAATGGCAGGATGTATAAAAAATCACTCCTTACTGATAGCTATCACCAAGCCTCTGCTTTGATGATTAACATCACTCCGCACATCCCATTTGTTAAATCATTAGCAACTCCGACTCCGATGTTTGATGCGTTTATCTCAAACCTGATCGTGTCAGAACGTAGGACTGTGACACTTCCGCTGTTATCCAGTCTGCCGCTTGTTGTATCCCCTAAAATTGGGGAGCCATCGGCACAAGTTGAGCCGGAAAACGCATTAAATCTCTCTGATGCTTGGGCTATGTACAAAGCCGAAAAGGGGGGGAATTGGACTAAATCGATCTCAATGGCGAATGAACGTTACATTGAAGTTTTGCTTGTAGTGTTGGGGGAAAATACGGATGTAACTGCGATCACCAAACAGGACATTAGACAGGTGATGGAAGTTGTTGAGAATTTACCTAAACGTATTGTTCAACCGTATCGCTCGATGAAGGTTCGGCAGTTGATAGATTGTGATGAAGTGCCACCTAATGAGCTGGTGGGCGTCGAAGCTATCCATAAGCATCTGAAGCTCTACAAATCCTTGTTCAAAACTTTTCTCACCGATAGCAAAGGTATTTTACCTAAGTCGCCAACTGATGGCGTAGTGGCGGCACCATCAAAAGCAAGGTTCGGTGCGTACAGTTCGGCGGAGATGAAGAAGATTGTAGATTGGGCACTCAAGCAACCGGATGGGTGGCTGAAATGGATTACGTTGTTGTTGGCATACACAGGTGCCAGGAGAGGAGAGATTGCCAAACTGGAAAAATCACAAATCAAATACGATGAGGATAGCCAGCGGTATTACTTCTTGATTGCAGAAGGAGGGCAGGGGAAAACCGAAAATGCTACCCGGCAAGTGGTAATACACCCTAACCTTATCGAATGGGGGTTTATGGATTATGTTGATCGGCAATGGAAAGAGCGGATTTTTTCAGAAGTGGCGGGTACGAACATGACAAAAATTGGTAAAGAATTTGCGGAGGTGCGTAATCAGCTTCGCATTCCTTACTTAGATGACTTCGGACAGCGAAGGTTACTACACAGCATTCGTCACTCTGTTTGCTCTACAGCAATGGCTGGGTGGGTAAAGAACATCTTGCATCTGCAACAAACGGTAGGTCATGAGAAAAGTGGTGGAGTGACGCAGCGATACATCCATACATTTCCTCTGGTAAATATTAGCTATGTAATTGATGAGATTAAATGGATTTAATTCGCACTAAGCCGAATCAGATGGAAAACATAGTTCAATGTATCGTGATTACGTAATAAAATAGATTTGAGAACTAATTTTTTAAAAGTCAATACTTTTTTAAAGTAGAATTTCTTATGTTTAATCCTTGAAAATAAGATGATTCTGATATATTGAGTATTGAGCGGATTTGTATCAATTCGTTACTGCTTGAATAATGTATAACAGAAATCATTTACAAGGATATAACAGTGAAAATACTATCGAATCCTCAGGCAACACGTGAGCAATTACCAATAGTTAGTAGAAATATTTCTGGGGTTGTAGTCATACGCGGAGCAGCAGGTAGTGGTAAAACCACAAGTGCCTTGCTTCGGTTAACTGCAATTGTAAATGCATTATCTTTTAGACGAAAAATTGATAACGATCAAAGTCCAATTAAAGCTTTAGTTCTTTCTTTTAATAGAACTTTGTCAGGATATATTGATGGGTTACTCAATAACAGTATCCAAGCTGGAGCCATGCCAGTGCAAGTTGAAAACGATACTTTTGCTAATTGGACGAGACGCCATATTAACACGCCGCTCATTAATGATAATGATCGAGATGCATACTTAACAATAAAATGTACAGAATTGGGTTATGAAACAGATTTTATCCTTGGTGAAATTGATTATTTACGAGGAAGATTTCGTTCTTCTGATTTAGATCGTTATTTAACTGCCGAACGAACTGGCCGAGGTTTATCACCACAAGTAACAAGGCCAACACGGCAAAAGTTAATTGATATTGTACGAGAGTATGAGTCGTACCTTGCGGCTCAAGAAGGAGATGATTGGCATACTCAATGTGAAAAAATGATTAATAGCGAATGCTTAGAGTATGATATAATTGTTGTAGATGAAACTCAAGACTTTTCAGCAAATCAAATAAGAGCGATATTAAACCATCTCAAAGAGGATTTCTATCTTACATTCGTAATAGATACTGTACAACGGCTATATCCAAGAGGGTTCACATGGACGGAAACTGGATTGGATATGAGAAATGCAGCTTACTTCAGATTAAATGAAAACCATAGGAATACTGTTGAAATAGCAGCTTTCGCAGCTTCAATAACTCATGGATTAACGGTTGACGATGATGGAAGTATCAGCGACTTTAGGCAGACGACAAGACATGGGCCAAAGCCGATAGTCTGTAAAGGATTATATTCTCAGCAGCTTGAATATGCGATTAATTACATTAAACAAAACGTTAATTTAGAAGCTGAATCTGTCGCTTTCCTCAAGCCTAAGGGTGGGAATTGGTTTTCTGAAGTTGAAAAGAAATTAAAAGCTCATAATCTGCCTTATATAACAATTACTAAAAATAGAGTTTGGCCTACAGGCCCAGAAAATATAGCACTTTCTACGATGAATTCAGCAAAAGGGCTTGAGTTCGACCATGTCATAATATTGGGCCTTAGTACAGCGAATATGCAGCATCAAGATAATGAACATGATGATAAGTTGCAGCAATTAAGAAGGCTGCTTGCTATGGCAATTTGCAGAGCTAAAGAATCTATAGTCATTGGCTATAAAGAATCTGAAAAGTCAGATTTAGTAGATTATTTTACGCACGGAACTTTTGATGAGGTAAATCTTTAAATGAGTATTCAAAAGTATATTGAAGAAAATGCCATTACTGAAGTTCTACATTTTACAACCGAAAGAGGATTAACAGGTTGTGCAAGCCAAAGATTAGTGCTTTCGCGAAAGGCATTAGATGAGGAGCAATATTTAAGTCATATCGCTACGCCTGTATCAACTGAGCGTAAGGAAGCACAAGAAACATTTAATAAAGATGAAGATTGGTTAGATTATATTAATTTATCTATAAGTGAAATTAATACGCACTATTTTAGATCTGCCAGAAATAGATTCACATGTTTAGATCGATGGTGGTGCATAATGTCTTTTGATTCGGTAATATTAACCCACCCTGGTGTCTACTTCACAACGACAAATAACATATATACTGGAGTGGTTAGGACAGCTGGGCTTGTAGGGCTACAAGCAATGTTTAATGAGACAATTGTACGCTGGTTTGGCAACACAATAAATCGCAATGGAAGACCTAAACATCTCCCTACTTGTGAGCAAGCCGAAATTTTATACCCAAATCCACTTAGCATGGAATACTTGAGGTATGTTTATGTACAAGATAGAGAGCAAGCAGCTTCGATCCATGGAACATTAGTAAGCTTGGGTTTTCAGCACGTAAATGTTATTCTTTCACCAGAGAAATTTTCTGGTGTGCCTAACATAATTCCAAGAGGGTAAAATGAACTTACTCAGAGAACAAAAAACCATAAACTCTGCACTATGGGCGGCCGCTGGTGATGCTATCGGATGGATTTCAGAGCTTACTGATGAGAATGGTTTAAGGCACAGAGTTGGAGACACTTACTTGCTTAAACCCGTCGGTTGGAATAGAAAGATTGGGGGGTACACTGGTGTAACAGTTAGCCTTCCTGCTGGTACATATTCTGATGACACCCAGCTAAGATTAGCTGTATCAAGAGCTATTCGGGATAATGGCGAATTTGATATTGAGTCATTCGCAAAAATTGAGCTTCCTGTATGGTTATCATATGCACTTGGAGCTGGGCGGGCGACAAAATGGGCAGCCAGCAATCTAATGCGAAAAGATACTACTTGGTTTTCAAATTTTTATAAAACCAATGGAATCGAATATATTAATGCTGGTGGTAATGGTACAGCCATGAGAATACAACCTCATGTTTGGAGCTGTAAAGATCTTTCTAAAAGAAGTTACATTGCTTCAGTTATCAAAGATTCCCTTGTAACGCATGGTAATTTATTAGCCGTTTGTGGAGCGATTCTGCATGCTGACACTCTAAAATTTGCATTATTAAATGAACGGCCAGCGGATATTTCTGACCTACAAAAAATAATTGAAGACTTTTCATCAATCCCTGAAAGAATAAACAGTATCTATGAATTGAAAAATTTCTGGCTGCCAAATTGGGAAAGTATTAGCCAAAAAAAATTATCTGATGAAATTGAAAGTATTAGGATTGAAACAAAAGATTATCTGTCTAAAGTAATTAATGCTACCAGTAAAATTAACGATCCTTCAGAAAAGTATAAGGTTGCAATAGATGTTTTGGATTGCAACAAAGAAGCAAGAAGGGGTACTGCAACTAACACAGCTATCGCAAGTGCCGTTTTATGTCATCTTTTCAGAGAGTCATCGCCATATGATGCAATGGTAACTTGTGTCAATGAATTAGGCACTGATACAGATTCTATTGCAAGTATGGCTGGAGCAATTATTGGTTGCTATAATGAAATACCCAAATGGGATATTCAGGATAGTGAATATATTATAAATGAATCGATTCGCCTCAATCATATTTCTGAAGGCATTGCTGTTAATAATTTTAGCTACCCAAAAATTAATAAATGGCTTGCACCCCAAACTCAGAGTGATAGTTTGGTAAAAAGTGATTCTGGTAACTATTATGTATTAGGACTTGGGCATGCTAATCCTTTAAAAAAGGAAAGCTGGCAAACGAAAACACACTGTTGGCAGTGGCTAAAACTAAGTTTTGGTCAAACGATTTTAATAAAATGCAAGATTGGCGACTTGAAAACTATTAAGATACCAGAGCTTCGCAATAGTGAACCAATGCCTAAAAATGAAAATATCACTGCTACCAAGTTAGCTAAACCAATTGAGCGTGAGGTACAAGGTAGCTTCGATTATGAAATTAAAAAAAGCAATGAGTTAGATCTCGATGAAGTTACAACTCTACTAATTAGAGAAGGCTTCGATGAAAAAAGAATAGGGCACTTTCTCATAGAGCTTGCTGATAAAAAAGGTCTTGAGGCATGTGTTGCTTATGCAGCAATCATCGGCAAGGCCTTCATCACCAGAAAGAAAAAACAGTAAAATATACTATAAGCCCAAAGGAAAACTCTCTGGGCTTAATTATTTCAACCTGTTTTAAATGATTAAATATTATTTTCACAAAAAATTAAAGGTAATCACTAATAATTTTTTGCTAAAAAAATTTAATAGGCTATAAGATTTAAGTTGTTAAGTTATAAACCATCTTATTTAATTTATCTTAATATAGTTGTTTAAAAAATACTAAATTGCGACATGCCTAATATGCTTTTTAAGCTTGATTTAGTGTTGCGAGCTGCCTTGATTGTTTATTGCTATACTTTATAATTAATCGCAATGCAAAAATTAATATACTGTGGTAAGTTGCACCGATTTATTTACAGGCTTGTTTTAGATATCGAATGGATTTGAACTGTACTAAACTGCAAGCCTTTTTCCTTTTCCTCCTTCCGCTATATCAGCGTTCATTGCCGCTAAGACTGGCGAGCATTTCTTTCTTCACACGAAACACTGTAGCCCTCCCGCAATCACAAAGTTTTGCGATTTCGTCAGGTGTATTCTTCTTGGCCTGTAGCATCGCAATAATTTTACTGTGCAGTTCTTTGTTCTTTTGCTTGCCCTTGTACTTTTTAGCCTTTTTAGCAATAGCAATTCCTTCATTACGGCGTGATGCAATCATACCCCGTTCAAATTCTGCGACGGCACCCATCATAGTCAGGATCAGGCGTGATTGTGGGGAGTTGTCAAAACTCATTGAGTTTGCAAGAAAGCGAACGACAATTCCACGCTCAATAAGGTTATCAATCATTTCCAACAGATCGCGAGTATTTCGTGCAAGTCTATCAATGGAGTGGGCGATAAGTGTGTCACCTTCGCGAAGGTGAGAAAGCAAATTCAACAATTCTCGTCTTTCGCTGGTGGACTTCCCTGATTCCTTCTCTGCAACGATTTTGTCGCACACCAGCTCAAGTATTGCCAATTGACGCTCGAGATTTTGATCCTTTGCTGACACCCTCGCGTATCCAAAAATCATACACCTATCCTCGCTCTTCGTTAGGTATCATTTGAATTAACTGAATGATACAGTCTCATTTGAGTGACTGCAACATCTAAATGATACCATGTGAGACGAGAAGGCCGAGTATCGATAGGGAGTACCTAAAAGAGATTTTTTATCGTGCATTTTTTTGTCGATGCCGGGTTAGTGGAAAGCCCGATAGCGATATCTGAGTTCATGGCATTTTGTCAGAGGGGTTGAGCCTGATAAGGCGAACGAAATTTTAATTCAGCCAGATTAAAACTGATTGTACTTTTATCTGAGTAAACGATCCCTTTAAATTTTTTGTCAGAAAATGAGTGGTTTGGGCTTTGATTGTTTTTTGCACTAAAGGCGAGTGCCTTAGCCACATTCTTAAACGGGAAGGTTGTAAAGGTAATTAAGATAAAAAAGCATAGGTTATCCATTTGCGATAAAATCAGTCAAGATTGCTATTCCGAGGTATCTTATGGGTAAAATTTCCGAACGTTTGAGACATACAAGAATTAGTGAGGGGCATTGCGTCATTTGCGGTTCATATGGTCTATTGAGTAAAGATCATGTGCCACCTCGTTGTGCAACGAATATTCAACCAATGTTTCAAAAAACAGTGTCTGAACATTATTCGTCTGATGAAATAAAACCAATAAATGCTCACGCTGGAGCGACATTTAAAACCATATGCAAGAATTGTAATGGCAACATACTTGGGAGTTTGGATCATGAGATCAAGGTTCCCATCGAGAACTTCATAAATCTGATTAGGCAATATTTAGCTGGTATTTATTTTTACGGAAATGTAATTTCTACGCCTTTCAATGCAGTACCTTTTTTGCGTGCAATAGTGGGTCATCTGCTCGCAGCAACATCCGTGGAAGTATGCAAAAATGCTCTTATTGATAGTGAATATTACACACCGTTAAGAAAATTTGTTTTAGGGAAGAATAAGAAAATAGAAGATACTCATGATTTCTATTATTGGTTTTATCCTAACAGAACACAGATAACTGCTCAGCTAACTTCATTTTTCAACGATGGTCGTCTATGCCACTGTAGTTGTATGCACTTCTTTCCCATGGCTTTTTTGATTACATTTAAAGATGAAGGAACATATCCGGCACATGCATCCAAATTAAAAATTGGGGACGAAAAATTATATTTTAATATGACTCAAGGAAATTTGGACTATGTGGCATTTCCATTCGCACCCCTTAAAGGAAATCAAATGATGCTGATGACAGACACTTTCACTTCAGCAAGTTACCCTCAAAGAAATACATGATTCTATTAAAGAGTATAGCCGATGCATTATATCGATGATTTTTTTGTTCTTTGTTATGAAAATGAATAGAGGACTGTTGTTATAATCCTCTATTCATTTTTATTAATTTAAACAAGGGAGAAATGAACCGGATGTGATTCATCAAATGATTTTATCAACTCAAGTACCCTGTATCTGCTGACTCCTACGATGGAATCATCAGCTCTATGCTCTATGCCAATGCCAGCAAATACAAATGTATCATCTAATGTATTAGCGATTTTTTGTTCTAAGTTTGTAAAATACATTGCTCCCCCACTCATACCTGCAAGTGATGGTGATTTTGATAATTTACCTTTATATTTTAATTCTATTTCTTTACGACTATGAAAACCTTTGATGAAATAATGATCAAAAGATATAGTTTTAGATGCAATAGTCAGATATTTAATTTTCTTTATATAATTACCAGATTCATCGCTATGTACCATTTCAGCTATTAAACTATTAGGTGATTTTGTATTGTGAACTTCCTTTTTCTTGGATTGGCTCAATGGGAATCCCGTCCAACAAAAAAAGTCTAATGAAATTCCATTAGGGATATCATTACTATCTAAATTAAAGTAATTCTTTAAATCAAAACTTTGATTGAAAAAATCAACCAATACGATGTCATCGTTTTCAAAAACCTTGAAACCAAAAGAATGCTCAATCAATTGATAAAACGAACCATCCGAAGAAAAATAAAATACGTCATTTATATCAATTCCTCCTGCAAGTGCATGTGCTGCAAAAATTGCATAATGATGGACATGATTCACTCTTACCAGAGTTGCTGTTGAAGACTGGTTATAATTACCAAGCTCATCTTTAATAAACAGTGGAAGTACAAAGCGTTGCGATTGCCTTTCGTAATCATTCGATTGGTAGCGAAACTCATTATCCATTATATTCCCTTAATTGATTCCATATTCATAGTACTTAATATCTATAACGATCATATTGAGTTTTAGCATATCTAAACGAGACTTTCATCAACTTTTACGGAAAAGGCCGCTTACGCGACCTTGTTCAACACCGTTATCATAGAGAACGGTCAAGTATCATGTACTCAGGTTCGCACATATTGTCCCGTTCCTGTAGCCAGTAGTAATCAAGATCGGCTACACGCACATGCAGCCCCGAATCCACACGGTTGATCTGTAACCGTAGCCCTACAGCGTCCTTATACGACAGACCAGATTTAACATTGTACTGGTATTTAACACCACTTTCTTCTTCAAAAGACCTGAGATAAGGGGTAATTTGCTTCTGGATTTCTTTCAAACAAATTACTTCATTGCCAATAATAAAGGGCTTTTCAGTTTTTCCTTCAGGTACTGCCGCCATTGACGAAACAGAAACAAAAAATAACATTGCTGCAATAGAAGTCTTTTTCATTTTAATATTCCTTATTGAAGGTTAGTACTTAATACTTCACCAGTATCAGCATTGTATGTGCAGGAGTACTGTATATTTTTGAACGCACCGAAACCGTTTTGAGCCTGTGCCCGATGCCCGTTAAGAGTAACTAATCTCCTGTTTTTATCGTACCAACTTAGAGAAGAGAATTTTGGTTCTGTAATACCATCAGTCCATTTAAATTCGTACTTAGCTGAACCTTCGACAGCTTTTGCACACATATAATCCCCACGCTCATGTTTCGATATATAGCATTCGGGATTATCACGGCGTAGGCATTCAGCCTCTTCCTCTTTTGCTTTTTGTTCCTTTTCTGCTGCAAGTAATGCCTCATGAGCGGCCTTTTCTGCCGCCTTAGCTTTCTGTTCTGTTAAGTATTTTGCGTAATCAGTAGGATTTACAATATTATTTTCATGAGCTATAGCAAACTCTTTGCCATCTTTAAAGCCAAGTTTTTGTGCTCTGGCCTCATAACTTGATGAGCTGGCAGTACTTGCCACGAAGGCAAGCACAATGACCAGTACTGGAACCGTATAATTATTAACGAGTTTATAGGGTAAATACTTAGCTCGTAGTGAACCAGAACCTAAAACAGCCCAGCCTATCGCGGCAGTACTTGCCAGTAGCTGGCACAATCCAGCGACGGAAAGCATAACGACCGACCAAAAGCCAGTTCCAGCAGAGAAGAAATCACCAAACTTTTCAATCCCAGTAAGACAAAGAAAGACTCCCAAAAATCCATAAATTATCAGTTGTACAACTCTCACAGTTTTGTCACTCCCGTTAGCTTTTTTCAGGCCAAAAGTACGGACATAAATCCTTCCGTATTCAGGTATTCGAGATTAACACGCACACTCAATAATGATTGATATTAACGATCAATCATCTGTAAATTGATCGTTGTAAACTATCAATTTCTATTAATTCGATACAAATCAATAGGTAAAATCGATCAAGGGGATTCGTAGGACATGAAACTGTCTATGTATTTGATTTCAAGGTGGGAGTACTGACGATTCCATCACGCAGACGCTCTCGATGCTTCGCTACGGTGTTTTATGGATTTTGAACATTCAGGTATGTCAGTAACGAATATCGCGTCCAGGGGCTTCCTGTGCGTTTTGTCCGAAACACCATCATGAAGGGGGTAGAGCAGATCGGGGTCGCTTCACTCTGGTCAGTACTGACAAGCTTTCCAGTGACTGAAACAACAGATGCCCCGCTAAGTACACAAAGAAATTATTTTCTATAATAAGTAACGAAATAACAGTTAGTTATGTACTTACTGACAGAACAAAAAACGCGATTAGGTTCGCTCTGCCAGAGACCGAAGGGAACGTAGCAGTAGAACCGAATCCAGCGAACAGTACACGCAAAGCGGGTGTTGTTTAATTATTTTATATATATAAACAACGGGATAGATATCAAGTACTCACTGCGTGAGTACTCTCACTAACTACCCGAAACAGTTCGCTTGCTTCGCAGCTCCTGCTTCCAGGCAGTTCATTCGCTTTCGCTCTTTCATTGATGTCCGGTTTTTTCTCTTAAATATATATTATAAGGGGTTATTTTTGGACATAGTATTGCTTTTCATGTCGGTGTTGCGGACTGAGTTTGCGTCTCTTTTGTGCTCTGCCTTTTCGAATCGGCTCAACATGGCGTCTTTATCTTCAGTACTGAGATCGTGGTTAGTGTTACTGTTTAGAAACTCATGGAACGAATCCATTTCAAGCCCCGGATTATCCTTTATCCAGCGGCTGAAACGTTTTGATTTTTTACCGTCCAGTGCAGGCAGTCTGTTATCGTTTTTGGCTCCCTTCGGCCTGCCGGGTACACCAGGAGCAGCACTATCGAGCACCCCAGGAACATGCTCAATATGTGTACTCAGTGACTCCGCCTGCCATTTATCGAAAACGTAGACAATCTGCGTTTCAGTACTGTCGAACTGACGGGATATCCCTCTTAAAGCGAACTGGTGTAGGCTCTCGTACTCTCTCGCTTGATGGATATCGTCACCTGTAATCTTCAACAGTAACTCGCACAATTTCGCTTCTGTATCATCAGGACGCATACAGGCAAGCCAGACACATACATGTCGATCTTTGTAGTCGTTATGCCCTCTTGCATCAGGGCTTATTCTGTAAGCCTCATGCAGCTTCTGTTTATCGGTATTGTTGTTCGTCCAGTAGTACTTCTGACCGTCGAGTACTTCAGAGAGGTAATCATAACACGCTGGAGTTTGTCGGGGTTTCTATCCTTCCATTTTTTTGATAATTTTATATTTTCTGAGAAGTAGTATACTTTGAGGCGTTCAGTTAAAGGTACTTTTCGTTGTTGTAGATCATCCAGATTGATTTGCTCAAATATTTCTGATCTTACCTTATAAATCAATGAATTTTCGAAGTTTGCTCCCATAAAAGTTATTGGCAACCCAATATACTTTCGAAGCTCTTTCCATCCAAGGATACTTAACTGAACTTTCTCAGGGTCATTAAAGTAGTCACTATTCATAATGAAAATATCGTTCTCATTGATAACCGAAAGTTCTTGTGCAATTTTGTTTATTAAACCTCCTTTGACTGCTTTCTTTTTTGCCGTTAAGTACTGTTTTTCTTCTTCATCGACAAACTCATGTTCTTGCATAAAATCATGATATATAATTTCTTTGATTCTATGATTATCATCATTAACGTTTTTGAATGAATGGAAATTAGTCACATCATCAAGCCAGATTTGCCACCCATTTAACATATCTATGGGGATTCTAAAGAATGTTTTATCACTAATAATGAGAACCCGCTCGACAGGTGTTTTGAGGAAATCAAGAACTTCATTTATGACGTTTTTATTTCTGGGCATTAAATCGCTAATCAGTAATTTGCAGTTATTAAAATTCTTAGCTGTATCTGTAGCGAGTTTCTGTGTGTTTTGTACGATAATAAAATTTTCAGTGCTACCTTTTATATTAAGTGCCCGATTGATCATATTACATAATGAAGTAGTTTTCCCTGAACCACACTCAGTAGATACATACTTTAACTTGGTAAAAATAGATTTAGGATTAATCATTTGTATACGTTCCATATTGATAAATTTAGAAAGGCCGATTCATGCGAGTGAGTCGACCTTTTTTGGGGGGTTAGTTTTTTAACTGGGGGCTGTGTAAATGCTTAAGTTTTACTTTTTGATACCAGTTTTTGTATTTCGTGAGTTTGTTACTTCTTAGCTTCTCTATGTATCCTTTTGGTAATCGCACTTTTAATATGTTACATATTCGTGCTGAGGTCATATCGCTACATAGAATGTTTTCATATTGATCAAAAGTAAGTGATATTTCTGATGCAATTGTTTTTTTACGAACTGATTTATTCAGCGTCTTTCTATTGGTACGTATTTCCCTTTTCTTCAATTGTTATTCTCCATAATTTTTTCTTTTGCTAAGATATTGTTGCAGCCATTTTGTTGCAACAATACTCATATCTGGTGGGGAATTGTTGAAATACATCGCTTCATCATATTCTTCTTCCAGTCTTTTTAGATTAGATAATATTTCATTTTCTAAATTATCTTTTACTTTCATTTTAATACCTATGTGTATAAGATTTGGTTTTCAGATTTTAGTATAGGTCACAAAAAATCCTTGTTTCATGAAAAAATAACAGTTAATTACTGTCTCCACAGATTATTTCTGTTGAAGGTAATTACATAGCGGTAAGTAATGAATAAAGTAGGGCATCTACTTTATTTTTCTAAACATGATTCAAAACTTCATTTGGCGATAATAATGATTAATTCTGTCCATAGTTTCTAACTATAACCGTTTTACATGGGTAAAGAATAATCAAGGTTTTTGTTTTCCTGTGGGGTACAAAATGGGGTACAGGCTGGGGTACAATGCTCAATAGTGAGGTTCGTAAAAACAACCTTATACAAACAGGTAAACTTACATAACTCACTAATTAATAAAGAAATGTAATCTACACGACTCGGGGTGCCCCTTTAATACAGGGCTGAGATACACCCGCCGACCTGATCTGGATAATGCCAGCGTAGGGAAGTCTGATGCCTGACCGCATTCGCCTTCTTGTTCGCCGGTTGGGAGCTACGATGACACATCAATCTCAACACCTTTCCGCCGCGCACTTCGTGCCCGTTCTGCACACTTTCCGCCGTCAGTCACCGCTGGTGCACTGCATGACCAATGACGTGGTCCAGAACTTCACTGCCAACGTCCTGCTGGCACTCAACGCCTCACCGGCAATGGTGATTGATGCTGACGAAGCGGCACAGTTCAGCCGCTTTGCCGATGCGTTGCTGATTAACGTCGGCACCTTAACCCGCGAGCGTCAGCAGGCGATGCAGGCTGCCGTCACCGCCGCCTGCGAGGCGGGTACCCCCTGGACACTCGATCCGGTCGCCGTCGGCGCGCTGACGCTGCGCAGTGACTTCTGTCATCAACTGCTCAGCCAGCAACCGGCAGTGATTCGCGGTAATGCGTCAGAAATTCTGGCGCTGGCACAGCAGGCCAGCGGCGGACGCGGTGTCGATACGCTGCATCAGGCGGATGCAGCACTTGATGCGGCACAGCAACTCGCTGAGACCTGGCACTCGCTGGTCATTGTCACCGGCGAAGTTGACTATGCCACCGACGGTCAGCGAATCCTCGCCATAACCGGTGGAAGCCCGTTAATGACACGCGTGGTCGGGACCGGCTGCGCACTTTCTGCTGTAGTGGCGGGATTCAGTGCTCTGCCAGGCGATCGGCTGATGAACGTTGCGGCAGCCTGTCAGGTCATGGCACGGGCGGGGGGAAAGGCGGCGGCGCAGGCAGCCGGGCCGGCCAGCTTTGCCACAGCATTTATTGATGCACTCTGGACGCTGGAGGTGGAGTATGAAGCGCATTAACGCTCTGACGATTGCCGGTACCGATCCCAGCGGCGGCGCAGGCATTCAGGCCGATCTGAAAACCTTCTCCGCGCTGGGCGCTTATGGCACCAGTGTGATTACCGCGCTGGTGGCGCAGAACACCCAGGGCGTGCAGTCGGTTTATCGCATTGAACCAAACTTTGTGGCCGCCCAGCTCGATTCGGTGCTGAATGACGTACGCGTCGACAGCGCAAAAATCGGCATGCTGTCTGAAACGGCCATTGTGGAACAAGTTGCTGACCGGCTGAGGCGTGCTGAGATCCCGTTCGTAGTGCTGGATACGGTGATGGTTGCGAAAAGTGGCGATGCGCTGCTCTCACCAGACGCTGTGGCCAGCATACGGGAGCGGTTACTACCGCAGGTATCGCTCATCACGCCAAATCTGCCGGAAGCGGCGGCGTTGCTGGATTGCGCTATCGCCACCGATGAGGCGGAGATGCGCGAGCAGGGGCGGGCCTTGCTGGCACTCGGCTGTCAGGCGGTGCTGATGAAGGGCGGTCATCTGGCTGCGACGGAGAGTCCGGACTGGCTGATTACACACTCAGTGGAACAGCGATTCAGCACGCCACGCGTGCATACCCGTCATACCCATGGCACCGGCTGCACGCTGTCGGCCGCCATAGCCGCGTTACGTCCGCGCCATGCTGACTGGGCAGAGACAATTGGGGAAGCCAAAAGCTGGTTGCAGCAGGCGCTGTTACAGGCGGATTTGCTGGAGGTCGGGAAGGGGATTGGACCGGTGCACCATTTTCATCAATGGTGGTGAAGGCGAAGGCCCGCATCGACCTGGTTTTCAGGCGGTGCGGGCAGTTTCAGGGCGCTTCGAACCAGGCGCTGTTGCGCTCGGCAATCGGGGTAATTGAGAAGATCATCTCCTGCAGGTGACGACGCATCGCCGCTTCGGCGGCATCGGCATCATGGCGCCGAAGCGCAGCATAAATCTCTTCATGTTGCTCAATCAGCCTCTCCGGTGGTGAGACTTCACTCAGCGTCAGAAACCGCACCCGGTCCATGGCCGCTTTGATGTTTTCCACCGTCTCCCAGGCGAGCTTGCAGTCAATGCTTTCAGCGATCAGGCGATGAAACTCATCGTCCAGAGTGAGGAAAGCCTGGCTGTCATGCCGCCCGGCGGCCATGCGCTGCAACTGCAGATTATGTTCCAGCGCCATCAGGGCGGGATCGTCAATCTCCACCGCTGCCCGCCGCACTACCGACACTTCCACCGCCTCACGGATAAAACGGCCATCCGCGACACGCTTAGCGGAGATTTTGCGCACGAAGGTGCCGCGCTGCGGCAATACCTGTACCAGTCCGGCTTCAGCCAGCTTAATGAACGCTTCACGCACCGGCTGGCGCGAAACGTTGAAGCGTGCGGAGACCTCTTTTTCAGAGAGCAGCGAACCTGGCTGAATGGCGCAGGTGACAATATCTTTGCGCAGATAACGGTAAATCTGCTGATTTACCGGTTCGCTGGTAGTAATGGTATAGGCGATCGACATGCAGCAATATCCATATTACGGCTGGCATAGGCCAGCGCGATGGGAAAGTGTCAGTCTAATCAGGGTACTGCGTCGGCGCCAGTGCTTTGTGACCGCAGCATTAGCTGCGGTTCAGGTACTGATGCACTGTCGCTCGTGCGCCCTGGGTGGTGAGTTGCTGATACCAGGCAGTCAGCCGGGCGACCACGTCACCCTTCTGTGCCAGATCCTCGCCGAATACTTCGCGGATGCCGAGTAATGCCCGTACGCGAGCCTCACCCTCTTCGCTGGCGGCAACGCACTCTGCGAGCTGCGCTTTCATCGGATCACGGATTTCAATCAGCTGGCCCTGTTCATCAACACCGCCGACATAACGCATCCAGCCCGCTACGCCCAGCAGCAGCAAATCGCAGTCACTGTCGCGCTGCAGGTGCCAGCGCAGGCTATCGAGCAGACGCTGTGGCAGTTTCTGTGTGCCGTCAGTGGCAATCTGTCCGGTGCGATGTTTAATCGCACGATTTTCATAACGGGCGATTAGCGAGTCGGCATAGGCATTGAGATCCACGCCATGGGTGCGCAATGTGGGTGCCTGCTCATCGATCATCAGGGAACGGGCGGCGGCACGGAAATGGGGATCGGCCATGCAATCGCTGATGTACTCATAACCCGCCAGGAAGCCGAGGTATGCCAGGAAAGAGTGGCTGCCATTCAGCATGCGCAGTTTCATCTCTTCGTAGGGCAGGACATCACTGACCAGTTCTGCGCCCGCGTTTTCCCACGCCGGACGGCCATTGACGAAGTTATCTTCAATCACCCACTGGAAGAAGGGTTCCGCTTCAACCGCAACCGGGTCGCTTGAACCCAGCCGCGCGCTCAGGGCCGCAAACGCCGCATCGGTCATCGCCGGGACGATGCGATCCACCATGGTTGAGGGGAAAGTCATGTGCTGCTGAATGTACTCTGCCAGTTCCGGATCCTGTTGCCGGGCCAGTTGCACAATCACGTTGCGGGTGACGTGACCATTTTCCGGCATGTTGTCACAGGACATCACGCTGAAGGCAGGTAACCCCTGGTCACGGCGGCGGCGAATCGCGGCCAGAATCAGACCCGGTAGCGAGCGCGGCGCATCCGGATGCTGCAGATCATGGACGATATCGGGATGAGCGGGATTTAAATTGCCACTGGCGGGCTGATGGCAGTAGCCTTTTTCAGTGACGGTCATGGAGACAATCGCCACTTCAGGCTGACTCATGGCGTTAATCACCACCTCAATACCGTCACTTTTGCCGTGCAGCGCCTGGGTGATGACACCAATCACCCGGGTATGCAGGGAATCGTCAGCCATCTCTGTCAGGGTATAGAGCAGATGCTGCTCACGCAGGGCCTGAATCAGCGCGCCGTTGTTGAGGTTTACTTCGCAGTATCCCCAGTCGCTGCCCTGTTCAGCCAGCTTATCGCTGCAGAGTGCCTGATGGGCACGATGAAACGCACCAAAACCGATATGCACCATGCGGGTTTTCAACTGGCTGCGGTCGTAAGCGGGGCGCCGGACCTCAGCGGGCAGGCGATCAATCTGTAACATAGTCCGTCCTTATGGCAAACGGGGCGCAAAGCGCCCCAAAATCATCATTCTGTTAGCAGAACAACACTCAGACCGAAACCGGTTTATCCTCAGGTTTTGGACTGCGAATCACAAACAGCACCAGGAAAGCCCCCAGCGCGGCGACACAACCCGCCAGGATAAAGGCGCTATCGAACTTACCGGTGTGCTGAACAATAAAGCCGGTGACGATCGGCCCGATGATGCCGGAGAGGCTCCCAACCAGATGGATAAAGCCGCTGATGCTGCCAATACGGCTCTTGTGCACCACGTCCTGAATAATCGCCCAGTAGATCGCGCCAGTGATGTAGAGAAAGAAAATGGACACCGACATCATCATCACGGCGGGAACCACCTCTTTTATCGTACCCGCCAGTGCCACACAAATCGCGGCTGCCAGCAGTGAGACCACCAGCACAATTTTGCGGGACAACAACAGTTTGCCGGTGATATTGAAGATTCTGTCAGAGATCCAGCCACCCAGCGCCAGGCCAACGAAACCGACGATCCACGGGATCATGGTGGTGATGCTCATTGATTTGATATCCAGGCCGTGCGCCTGCACCAGATAGGCCGGGAACCAGCTCAGGAAGAAGAACAGGATGTAGTTGTAGCAGAAGAAGGCAAACGCCGTGACCAGGATAATCGGCTGGCGCAGATAGTAGCCAAACGAATGCGGTGTCTCAGACAGGTCGACCTCATCATTCGGGCTGGTAGCTTTCAGGCGATCAATCAGCAGACGCTCTTTTTCGGTGACAAGTTTGCTCTTCACCGGATTATCGGCGGCAAAGAAGAGCCAGAACGCCATCCATACCAGGCCGATACAGCAGACGATCACAAAGGCCGGACGCCAGCCGTAGGCCAGCGCCAGATAGCCAATGATCGGTCCGGCTACCGCGCCGCCCAGCGGTGATCCGGCACTGAGCAGGCCCATCGCCGTGGCGGCCTGTTTCTTCGGGAACCAGCCATTAATCGCTTTGTTAGCCGAAGAGCAGATCGGGCCTTCAGCCATGCCGAACAGCACCCGCAGGATCAGTAGCGACCAGAAGCCGGTAGCCAGCGCGGTCATACCGCAGAAAATGGACCAGGCACCTACGGCCACGGCCAGCACGATTTTGGGGCCATATCGGTCAGTGGCGAGGCCACCGACAAAGTTAAACAGGGCGTAGCCGAAGAAGAAGCTGCCGAAGATCATGCCGAACTGCTCAGCATTAATCGCCAGATCTTTCTCAACCAGCGGCACGGTCAGCGACAGGGCAACACGATCGAGGTAATTGATCATGTAAACCAGGAACAGCAGCAAAACGAGGGTCCAGCGCAGATTCTTGAACATACAAACTCCGTGATCTGTTTTATCGTTTTAATTATGCCGGCGGGTACACACCGGCAGAGGACACCTGGTGTTCAGCGGGCATTAACCCATCTGAAGGACCACTTTGCAGCAGGTGCGCGGATCTTTTTCGAACAGGGTCATCGCGCGTTCAATCTCCTGCAGCGGGAAGTAGTGGGTAACCAGCTTCTCTGGCTGGATTAACCCTTTTTCCATCCATTCAATTACCTGCGGGAAGCGGTTGCTGTTAAGACGTGAGGTAAACAGCGACAGCTCTTTGCTGGTCAGGCTTTGCTGGGTAATGCTGCACGATTCGCCGGAGAAGCCCAGCAGACCGATGCGCGCGGCCGGGGAGGCGAGGGCGGCGGCTTCTGCCAGAATGGCAGGATGGCAGGCCGCGTCGATAATCAGCGTGGGCTGCACGCCCTCAAGCTGAGCCGCTAACGGGATTTCGCTGTTATCGAATAATTGATCGGCACCGCTCTGCTCAGCCAGCGCCAGACGTTCCGGCAGGCGATCCACCACCATCACCGTTTTCACCTGATAGACGCCCTTCAGCACCTGAATGGCGGTGAGCCCCATCGGACCGGCACCATAAATGAGCGCCACATCACCCGGCTGCGGTTTGAGAAATGCCGTAATGTTGGCTGCGATAGTGAAAGGCTCGATCAGGCTGGCGAGCTTATCGGGAATCGCGTCCGGCAGGTGCCAGGCATTTTTAGCCGGGGCCAGCGCATACTCGCTGAAGCCGCCGTCGCGGTGCACGCCAATCACCTGCAGGGTGGTACAGACATTTGGACGGCCTACCGAGCAGGGATAGCAGTGCCCACAGCTTACCACCGGATCGACTGCGACGCGCTGGCCCAGTCGTGCCGCGTCGACACCGTCACCCACCGCATCGATCACGCCAAAAAATTCATGGCCAATCACTCGCGGATATTTCGCGAACGGGTTATGACCGTGCCAGATATGCACGTCAGAGCCACAGATGCTGGCATAGGCCACTTTAACCCGGACTTCGCCCGCCGCGGGTTGTGGCAGTGGACGTTCAGCTAATACCAGTTCACCTGGCTGTTCAATCACGACACTTTTCATGGGGTTCTCCTTACCAGTTCCACAGGGTGCCATCTTCAAGACGGGCGACCGGCAGATAGGCAGGTTCATAGGGATATTTCGCCGCCAGTTTCTCGTTGAATTCAATGCCGAGGCCCGGCTTGTCGCCCGGATGCATGTAGCCCTGGTCAAAGGTCCAGTTAGCATCAAACAGCTCCATCATCTGTTCCGAGAAGCCCATGTACTCCTGCACGCCGAAGTTCGGTACCCAGAGGTCAAAGTGCAGCGCAGCCGCCATGCAGACCGGGGAGAGATCCGAAGGACCGTGCGAGCCGGTACGCACCTGATAGAGTGACGCAAAATCAGCGATACGACGCATCCCGGTAATGCCGCCCGCGTGGGTGATAGTGGTGCGGATATAGTCGATCAGCTGCTCTTCAATCAGCTGCTTACAATCCCAGATGCTATTGAACACTTCGCCTACCGCAATCGGCGTGACGGTGTGCTGGCGAATCAGACGGAAGCATTCCTGATTCTCAGCAGGCGTCGGATCTTCCATCCAGAACAGACGATAATCTTCCACGCTCTTGCCGAAACGTGCCGCTTCAATCGGCGTCAGGCGATGGTGCATGTCATGCAGCAGATGCTCATCGAAACCAAACGTGTCGCGGATCGCCTCAAACAACTTTGGCGTGAAATCGAGGTATTTCTCGGTTGACCAGAGCTGCTCTTCCGGCCAGTTACCTTTGGTCGCAGGTTCGTAGGCCAGGCCTTTACCTTTTGCCATGCCGTAGGTGGTTTTCATGCCTGGTACGCCGCACTGCGCACGGATCGCTTTGAACCCCAGCTCTTTGTGCTTCGCATAGTCATCCATCACTTCCTCGATGGAGTGGCCGGTGGTGTGGCAATAAACCATCACGCCGGTGCGTGAAGCGCCGCCCAGCAGCTGGTAGAGCGGCATGTTGGCGGCTTTACCTTTGATATCCCACAGCGCCATATCGACGGCCGAGATCGCAGACATGGTAACCGGGCCACGACGCCAGTAAGCGCCTTTATAGAAGTATTGCCAGATGTCTTCGATCTGATGCGCATCGCGGCCAATCAGCTGCGGACAGATGTGATCTTTCAGGTAGGAGGCGACCGGCAGTTCGCGGCCATTCAGCGTGGCATCACCCACGCCGGTCAGCCCCTGATCGGTGGTGATCTTCACGGTGACAAAGTTTCTGCCTGCGCAGGTTACGAATACTTCCGCCTTAACAATTTTCATCCTGGTTGCCTATCAGTCAGCGTTCAATGACGAAAAAGTACGCGATTTAATACTACCATACAAGCTAGTCTGACAGAGTTGTGAAGCCAGTCACAGACTGTTTTCTGGGGCAAAATAGGGTAATGAACTGGCGAATTATTTGGCGACAAAAGGGCGGCGTGGTAGTAAAACGACGGGCGGCCAGTGTGAAAAAGGGGCTTTTGCCCTCTTAAGATTATTGACAGCGTCTGCCCCTGCTGGCTGTAAGACCCAGCCGACGAAGGGAACACAGTCAGATCGGAAAGTCGCAAAAGCCGCCATCCCTGGCATGCTCGGCCCGCGTCGTCCCTGACGCGGGACGCTTTCCTCCTCTGCCCGTGTTTCCTACGCTTTAAGCTAATGCGTTGCTGCTAAATTCGTTCAGCTGTGAGTTTGTCAGTAATCTGAAGGGGCTTTCGCCCCCTGAATCATGCTCAGGAAAGGAGTTCACACTGCGGCGGCAGGCGACAGCTGAGCGCGCCCGCCATCACCTCAATCACGAATTCGCGTCCGGAGAGCGGTTCACCATCAAGGTTAAAGGTCATCTCGTGCGGAGAGCGAATCGTCAGCGACTCCAGCTGTGTGGTGACGATGCCGGGATTGTCATCGTCGCCGGTCAGGGAGTGCAGCAGTGTCGGCAGCAGCTCCTGCGCGGTAACAATACTGACGTCAAGCCGGCCATCGTTGATCAGTGCACCCGGGCATAAGCGCTGACCGCCGCCCGCCTGACGCCCGTTACCAATACCGATAACCAGCGCATCACCCTGCCAGGCGAAATCGGGACCGCTGATCTCGCAGGTATCGGGTTTCAGCGTATCCATGCGCATCAGGCCGTGAATAAAGTAGGAGACACCGCCCAGCGCCGACTTCAGCTTTTCCGGTGTTTCTGTGGTGATGCGGGTGCCAAATCCGCCCGTCGCCATATTGATGAAGTAGTGGCTCTGGTTCACTCTGGCCAGATCGATGGCATGCGCTTTGCCCTGAATCGCCAGTCGCAGTGCCGGTTCCATCTCTTCCGGAATACCGACGCTGGTGGCAAAGTCGTTGGCGGTTCCCAGTGGCAGGATACCCAGCACCGGGCGATGATCGGCATCTGATGCCACCAGCGCAGTGGCAACCTCATTGATCGTGCCATCGCCGCCACCGGCTACGACGGTCTCCGCCTGCAGCGCGATCGCCTCTCTGACGTACCTGTCGCCATCGCCTTTTTCGAACGTCACACGCACCGCAATGTTGAAGCCTTCTTCACGCAGGGTGGTAATGGCTTCGCGCAGATCATCATTACCCGCGCCTTTCCCATTCAGGATGAGCAGCGTAAGCGGTTTATTGTCCATTTGCGTTCCTTGAAGATCTACAGAATAAGAAGGGAATGTATAGCACAGCTGCCAGCAGTAAATTATTGGCGAAAGAGAGAAAAAAGAAAACCCGCACGGGGGAGCCGGGCGGGTAAATGAGGTGGTTCCTGGTAAATCTGCCGTTTGTTGTTACTCGTTAGCAGCAGGCGGGACTATAAAGCAGCGCTGCGCAGGGGTCTGTGATCCTGTTCTGATTTCCTCAAATTGTTTCCGTTGGTAAACGATTATGAGGATCACGGGTATCTTCGCCGTGATCAAAATTGCGCAGCAGCAGCGCAAAACGCAGATCGACCTCTTCCGGCACCCGCAGCCAGACGCGATGGCCATCGCCGGGTGCAACCTCAGTGGGTTCGCCACGCGCATTCTGCAGCGCATCCAGCTGGCCATTCAGGTTGCCTTCAGGCGTCATGATCTCCACGCTGTCGTGCAGCATAAACTTGTTCTTCACGGCCACTTCCGCCCATTCGCCCCGACGCTCGCCAGTAAATTCACCGACAAACTGCTGGCGATCCGAGACCGAAAAGCCCTGCTGATAATTCTGATAGCTGTCATGGGTATGGCGGCGCAGGAAACCTTCGGTATAGCCGCGATGGGCCAGGCCTTCCAGCGTTAGCAGCAGTGAGGGATCAAACGGCTTACCGGCCGCAGCATCGTCAATCGCCCGGCGATAGACCTGAGCGGTGCGGGCGCAGTAGTAATAGGACTTGGTGCGTCCTTCAATTTTCAGCGAATGCACGCCCATCCCGCTGAGCCGCTCCACGTGTGCCACTGCGCGCAGATCCCGCGAGTTCATGATGTAAGTGCCGTGTTCATCTTCGAACGCGCTCATCACCTCGCCGGGTTTCATCTTCTCTTCCAGCAGAAATACCTTGTCAGTGGGCTGACCGATGCCCAGCGTGGGCGTCACATCCTGTACCGGGATGGGCTCATGAATGCCGACAATATTCCCCACGTCATCCTGCTGGCCTTCTGCCACTTTATACTCCCAGCGACAGGCATTGGTGCAGGTGCCCTGATTCGGATCGCGTTTGTTCATATAGCCCGACAGCAGACAGCGACCGGAATAGGCCATACAGAGCGCGCCATGAACAAACACTTCCAGCTCCATCTCCGGCACATGCTGGCGGATCTCAGCGATCTCCTCCAGTGACAGCTCGCGTGACAGAATCACCCGGCTCAGCCCCATCTGCTGCCAGAATTTTACCGTGGCCCAGTTGACCGCATTGGCCTGCACCGACAGGTGAATCGGCATCGTCGGGAAAGCCTCACGCACCAGCATGATCAGGCCGGGATCGGACATGATCAGCGCGTCAGGCTGCATCGCTACCACCGGCGTTAAGTCACGAATAAAGGTTTTAAGCTTGGCGTTGTGTGGCGCAATGTTCACCACCACGTAGAATTTTTTGCCCAGCGCGTGCGCTTCGTTGATGCCCAGCGCGAGGTTCTCGTGGGTAAATTCGTTGTTACGCACCCGCAGGCTGTAGCGTGGCTGGCCGGCATAGACAGCATCGGCGCCATAAGCAAAGGCATAACGCATGTTTTTCAGCGTGCCGGCGGGGGAAAGCAGTTCGGGTTTCATGATGTTCTCACTGATGTCAGGTCAGTATGCCGCCTTAAGCGACTGCGGCAGGGCTGTTAAGCCCTGCAAAAGGTGCGGAATTGTAGGCAGAGGGAAAAGGGAAGTAAATTGATCGGGATCAAACTAGATCAAATGACAGGCGTCGGCTTCCCAGCGATAGCCCATGCCGTAGACGGCACGTATAAAAGGTTGCTCGCTGTCAAGAATCTCCAGTTTGCGCCGCAGATTCTTGATATGGCTGTCGATGGTGCGATCCGTGACCACGCGATAGTCATCATAGAGATGGTTGAGCAGCTGTTCGCGTGAAAAGACTTTGCCCGGCTCCAGCGACAGGGTTTTCAGCAGCCGGAACTCCGCCGGGGTAAGATCCAGCGGCTTTTCGCGCCAGCTGGCAAAGAAGCGGCTCTCATCAACCCGCAGTAACGAAGCGCTTTGCGGCTCTTCCGCTGAACGTCTGACCCGACGCAGAATCGTTTTCACCCGCGCCACCACTTCACGCGGGCTGAAGGGTTTGCAGATGTAGTCATCCGCGCCCAGCTCCAGCCCCAGCAGCCGATCAATCTCCTCGGTGCGGGCGGTGACCATAATAATCGGCAGTTCGGAATGACGACGGATTTCGCGGCACAGCGTTAAGCCGTCGGTGCCCGGCAGCATTAAATCCAGCAGCATCAGGTCGGGTGGCGTCTGGCGCACATACTCCAGCACCGCATTGCCGTCGGCGATGTGATGGGTACGGTAGTTCGAGGCGTGCAGATAATCGATCATCAGCTGCGCCAGTTTCGGCTCATCTTCGACCACCAGAATCAGCGGGTCGTGGTTTTCATGGCTCATAAGCGTCTAAACAGGGGGAACATAGCGCAAGTGTAGCGCGATTTTCAGTCCACCTAAATCAGAGTGCGCCGCATGAATATCGCCGCCGTGCGCGTGAGCGATATTTTTACAGATGGCCAGGCCCAGGCCCGAGCCGCCGCTGGCGCGATTGCGAGAGCCTTCGGTGCGGAAAAAGCGCTCAAAAATCTGCACCTGATTTTCTCTGTCAACGCCGGGTGCGCTGTCATCAAACTCAATGTGCCAGTGGGGGGCTTCATACTTCAGCGTCACTTCAACCCGTCCACCGCTGTCGGTGTAGCGCAGGCTGTTCTCAAGCAGGTTGGTAAACAGCTGAATCAGGCGGTCGGGATCGCCGAAGAAAGGAGCGTTGTCGGGCAGATTCAGCTTCAGCGTCAGGCCGTGCGCGCGATAACGTTCGGCAAAGCTGCCGGCGGTCACTTCCAGCAGCTGCACCAGATCGGTCGCCTGCTTGCGGTAGGCGAGGGCACCCACGTCCGACAGCGACAGCTGATGCAGGTCTTCGACCAGCTTGGTCAGCACCACGACTTCACTTTGCAGCGAGGCGATAGCAATCGGCGTCAGTTTGCGTACGCCATCCTGCATCGCTTCCAGTTCACCGCGCAGGATCGCCAGCGGCGTGCGCAGCTCATGGGAGATATCAGCCATAAAGGCGCGGCGCATGCTTTCGTTTTTCTCCAGCGAGCTGGCCAGCAGGTTAAAATCACCGGCCAGCTGGCCCAGCTCATCCCGGCTGCTGACCTCAACGCGGGTAGCAAAATTACCAGCCGCCAGATGATGTGTGCCATCGACCAGCCGCTTAACCGGTGCCAGCAGACCTCGCGCCATCAGCCAGGTCGCCAGCGCCGCCAGCAGCGTTGACAGCCCCACGATAATCCAGCTGGTGCGCCGCTGCTGTTGATCAAAGTTAATATCGGTACTGCGCGTCAACCGCTCCGGTGGCGAACCGATGACCCAGCCGACCACTTTGCCGGTGCTGGTGGTAATGTTGCGGCGCGTCCCCTCCGGGGGTACCGGCGCACGCGGTCCGACCATCACTTTATATTGCTGATCGAGGATCCAGAACTGGGTGCGCCAGCCGTGTGGCGGCAGCTGGCTGTTGCTGTCGGGATTCTGCTCCAGCGAACGCAGCATGGTAAAGACCAGACGATCGTTGTGGCGCAGAAAATCCCAGTTCCCATGCTGCTCATACTGATCGGCCAGTGCATCGCTGAGCAGATTTAACCGTTGCTCGTTGCCGCGCTTAATGTAGTCGACAAAGCCGTGTTCGAAACTGAGGCGAACGCCCCAGTGCATGGTGATCAGCACCAGCATGCAGGTGGCGAAAATCGCCATAAACAGTTTGGCCCCGATGCCCAGGCGCAGGTTAACTCTCATTTTTTTCTCCGGCGTCGCAGATCAACGTTGGTACTCACCTGTGGCGGGACGCGCCAGAACACCAGCGCGGGCAGGATGATAATCAGCGACATGCAAAGGTAGGTATAAATAAACATCTGGTGCTCCGCTGCGCTGTTTGCCGCGCTCTCCTGGGCAAACGCGCCCAGCAGCAGCCCGGCCACGGTGACGCCAATACTCATCGACAGCTGCATAATCATCGACAGCAGACTGTTGCCGCTGGAGGCCAGCTCATCGGGCAACTCCTTCTGCGTCAGGGTATTCATTGAAGAGAAGCGAATGGCGTTGACCATGCCCTGCAGAAACAGCACCAGCGGCAGCAGGCAGACCCAGCCCATGAACGCCACCAGCGGGAACAGCAGGACCACCAGCGCCAGCGCTATGGTCGACATCACCAGCACATTACGGTAGCCATAGAGATTGACGATGTGCACCACAATGCGCTTCATTCCCATATTGCCCAGCACCATCGGAATCATCATCAGACCGGCGTGAAACGGGCTGTAGCCCATGCCGAGCTGCAGAAAGATTGGCGTCATAAAGGGCAGCATGCCACTGCCGATGCGGCCGGTAAAACTGCCGAGCAGGCCAAGAGAGTAAATGCGATTATCAAACAGCTTCAGACTGAACAGGGCGTTATCATTGCCGCGCGCATGCATCAGGTAAAACAGCAGAGAAAACATGCCAGTGAGGATCATGGCACCCAGCAGCAACGGCGAACCGCCGCTGCTGCGCTGACCATCCAGCGCCAGTGTCAGGGCTGCCATCCCGGTGGCCAGCAGGATAAAACCACCGAAATCAAAGCGGCGCGTCTGCATGCTGTAATTGGGCATCAGCATCAGGGTGGCGATAGCCCCTGCAATGCCGACCGGGATATTAATCAGAAAGATCCAGTGCCAGCTGGCGTACTCCACCAGCACACCGCCCAGCGCCGGACCCAGCAGTGGGCCGATCTGGCCGGGCAGGGTCACAAAGGTCATGGCGGACATATACTGCTCGCGCGGCACGATTTTCATCACCGTCAGGCGACCTACCGGCACCATCATGGCCCCGCCAATCCCCTGAACCACGCGCGACAGCACCAGCTGACCCAGCGTGCCGGACAGGGCACACAGCAGCGAACCCAGGCTGAACAGCACAATCGCGCAGAAGAAGATATTGCGCACGCCAAAGCGATCCGCCAGCCAGCCGCTGACCGGCAGCATCACGGCCACCGTCAGCACGTAATAGACGATCACCGAGTGCATGTGCAGCGGGCTGACGCCCAGGTCATGTGCCATAGACGGGATCGCGGTATTGACGATGGTGGTATCAAGCGTCTGCATAAAAAAACCAATGGCAACAATCCACAGTTGCCAGCGGACGTTAGTGTTTTGCGTAGTCATCAATCCCCCCGGTTAAGGCGTCACATCCGCCGTCGGTCGCCGCCAGACCCATTACGGTTGCTGCGCGGCTGCCAGCGGGCGTTTTCTGCGCCGCAGCTTATCCATCATCAAGTAGACCACCGGCGTGGTGTAGAGCGTCAGCAGCTGACTCATCACCAGGCCGCCCGCGATGGTCATTCCCAGCGGCTGGCGCAGTTCCGCACCGTCGCCGCTGCTCAGCACCAGTGGCAGCGCACCAAACAGCGCCGCCAGCGTGGTCATCATAATGGGCCGGAAGCGTAACAGGCAGGCCTGGAATATCGCCTCACGCGCGCTGAGCTGGCCGTTGCGTTCGGCCTCCAGCGCAAAGTCGACCATCATGATGGCGTTCTTTTTCACGATGCCGATCAGCAGCAGAATCCCGATTAGCGCGATGAGGCTGAAGGGGGTATCGAACAGTTCCAGCGCCAGCAGCGCCCCCACACCTGCCGAGGGCAGGGTTGAGAGAATGGTCAGCGGATGCACATAGCTCTCATAGAGGATCCCCAGCACGATATAGACCGCCGCTATCGCCGCCAGCATCAGCCAGAGCTGGCTGCTCTGCGACTGCTGAAAGACCTGCGCGGTTCCGGCAAAGCTGCCACGCACGCTGGATGGCACGCCGATCGCCGTCATGGTGCGTTCAATCGCTTCCGACGCCTGTGACAGCGACACACCCTCTGGCAGGTTGAACGAGATGGTCGACGCCGCCGACAGCCCTTCATGATTGACCGACAGTGGCGCATTCGCTGGCTGCCAGTGGGCGAACCACGACAGCGGTATCGCTTTGCCTTCGCTGTTAATGACAAACATCTGCGACAGGGCGCTGATATCCTGGGTGTAGCGTGGATCGACCTCCATCACCACTTTGTACTGGTTAAGCGGCTGATAGATGGTAGAGATCTGACGCTGACCAAAGGCGTTATTCAGCAGGGCATTGGCCTGAGAGACGTCGATACCGAGCCGCGCCATGCTTTCGCGGTCATAGGTCAGCGCCATCTCGCTGCCTTTATCCTGCTGATCGGAGTTCACGTCCGCCAGCTGCGGCAGGGCAGAGAACGCCTCGCGGATTTTCGGCTCCCACGTCCGCAGGGCGGCGAGATCGTCCGACAGTAGTGAATATTGATAACCGGCATTCGACTCCCGGCCACCGACCCGCAGATCCTGCACCGCATTCAGGTAGAGGCTGGCACCTGGCTCTTTTGCCAGCTTTGTGCGCAGCCGCGCGATGATCTCCACGGCACTCTCTTTGCGTTCTGACAGCGGTTTCAGGGAGATAAACATTGAGCCGCTGTTGGTACGCATACCACCGGTAAAGCCCACTACGCTGTCAACAGCGGGATCGGCACCAACAATCTCCATAAAATCCTGCAGCTTACTGCGCATTGCCTGAAACGAAATGCTTTGGTCGGCAGAGATAAAGCCGGAGAGCCGCCCGGTATCCTGTTCCGGCATAAAGGTTTTTGGGATATGAACAAACAGCCAGCCGGTCAGGAAGATGGTGGCGAAAAACAGCAGCATGACCCAGCGAGCATGGTTCAGTACCCCATTCAGCGAACGACCATACCCCTGCTGAATCGCCATCAGAAGCCGGCCCGCACCGCGCCGGCGTGGCTGGCTGCGCGGCCCGTGCGGCTTCAGCAGATACGCGCACATCATCGGTGTCAGGGTAATGGAAATAAACAGTGAGATAACGATCGACACCGACAGCGTAATGGCAAACTCAGAGAAGAAACGGCCAATCAGCCCGCCGATCATCAGCAGCGGCAGGAACACGGCAACCAGCGACAGGCTCATCGACAGCACGGTAAAGCCGACTTCCCGTACCCCTTTCAGCGCGGCGGCCAGCGGTTTCATGCCCGCTTCGACGTGGCGGGCAATGTTCTCCAGCACCACGATCGCATCATCCACCACAAAGCCGGTGGCGATGGTCAGCGCCATCAGCGACAGGTTATTCAGGCTGAAGCCGCACAGGTACATCGCGGCAAAAGTGCCGATCAGCGAAACCGGCACGGCGACGGCGGGGATCAGCGTGGCACGACCGGAGCGCAGGAAAACAAACACCACCAGAATCACCAGCGCTACGGCGATTAACAGAGACTGTTCCACTTCATGCAGCGAGGCGCGAATGGTGGGCGAGCGATCCTGAGCAATCTGCAGATCGATGGCGGCGGGGATCACCTCATGCAGCAGCGGCATTTCGGCACGGATCCGGTCAACCGTATCAATAACGTTGGCTTCAGGGGTTTTGCGGATCAACAGCAGCACCGCCGGTTTACCGCGCGACATCCCGGCGTTACGCACGTCCTGCACTGAATCCTCGACGGTCGCCACGTCTGACAGCTTCACCGCTGCACCGTTGTTGTAGTGCACCACCAGCGGCTGATACTCACGGGCGGTCTGCAGCGCGTCATTGGTACGCAACTGCCAGCGCTGCTGCGCGTCGTCCAGTGCGCCCTGCGGTCGGCGCTGGTTGGCGTTCGAGATCGCGGTGCGCACCGCATCCAGCGACACGCCCTGATTAAACAGAGCCTGCGGATTCAGCGCCACACGCACCGCAGGCAACGAACTGCCGCCCACGGTGACGTCGCCCACACCCTCGATCTGTGACAGCTTTTGTGCAAGCTGGGTCGAGGCATAATCATAGAGCTGACCGGGATTGAAGGTATCCGAGGTCAGCGTCATGATCATAATTGGCGCATCCGAAGGGTTCACTTTGCGATAAGTGGGACGCGACGGCATGCCGGTGGGCAGCAGGCTCTGCGCTGCATTGATCGCGGCCTGCACATCGCGCGCCGCGCCGTTAATATCGCGATCAAAATCGAACACCAGAATGATGCGGGTGCTGCCCAGCGAACTGGTGGAGGTCATTTCACTGACGCCCGCGATGCGTCCCAGCGAGCGCTCCAGCGGCGTGGCCACCGACGACGCCATAATCTCCGGTGAGGCACCCGGCAGTGACGCCGAGATGACGATCACCGGAAAATCGACCTGCGGCAGGGGGGCAACCGGCAGCAGCCGGAAACCCAGCATACCCGCCAGAGCGATGGCCAGTGTCAGCAGGGTCGTCGCAACGGGCCGGTGGATGAACAGGGCAAAGAACTTCACTCTGCGGCCTCCGTGCGGCCAAAGCGGCGACGGGTGGCATGCGCCAGCCGATCAAACAGCAGGTAGATCACCGGCGTGGTGAACAGCGTCAGTACCTGACTCAGAATCAACCCGCCGACCATGGCAATACCCAGCGGATGACGCAGCTCGG
The DNA here is from genome assembly GCF_030270445.1 of Pantoea sp. QMID4. Taxonomy (NCBI): domain Bacteria; kingdom Pseudomonadati; phylum Pseudomonadota; class Gammaproteobacteria; order Enterobacterales; family Erwiniaceae; genus Pantoea; species Pantoea sp. QMID4. The sequence goes on from NZ_BSXL01000001.1 coordinate 481,334, forward strand.
CACCTACACCGGTGCTGAGCATCAGCGGCAGCGCGCCAAGCAGGGCCGCCAGCGTGGTCATCAGAATCGGGCGGAAACGCAGCAGGCAGGCCTGATAGATGGCATCTGCCGGCTTCATACCCTGTTCACGCTCCGCCGCCAGCGCAAAGTCGATCATCATGATGGCGTTCTTTTTCACGATGCCGATGAGCAGGATGATGCCGATAATCGCCACGATATCCAGCTCATTGCCGCTGAGCATCAGCGCCAGCAGCGCGCCGACACCCGCGGTGGGCAGCGTCGAGAGAATAGTGATCGGGTGAATAAAGCTCTCATAAAGCACGCCCAGCACGATGTACATCGCCACAATGGCCGCCACAATCAGCCAGACCGTGCTGCTGAGCGCCGCCTCAAAGGCCAGCGTGCTGCCCTGGAACTGAGTCATCAGTTCGGCGGGCATGCCAAGCTGCGCTTCCGCCTGTGACACGGCTTTTACCGCATCTTCCAGCGAATAGCCTTCAGCCACGTTAAACGAGAAGGTCGCCGACGGGAACTGGTCGAGATGGTTAATACTCAGCGGCGTGTGGCGCTGCTCGATGCGGGCAATGGCGCTCAGCGGCACGCCGCCGCCGCTGCTGCTGTTCAGGCGAATCGCATCCAGACTCGCCAGCCCTGGCGTGGCGTTATTATCCTGCTCCAGCACCACACGATACTGATTCGCCTGGGTATAGATGGTGGAGATCAGTCGCTGCCCAAAGGCGTTATACAGCGCGTTATCGACGTCTGCCATGCTGATGCCGAGGCGGCTGGCACTGTCGCGGTCCACGTTGACATAGGCTTCCAGCCCCTGATCCTGCCAGTCACTGCTGACATCGCGCAGCTGTGGCAGGGTGCCGAGCCGGGTCAGCAGGGCCGGAACCCAGGTGCTGAGCGACGACAGTGAACCCGATTGCAGCGTGAACTGGTACGGTGTGCGGCTCGCCTGGGTATCAATGGTGAGATCCTGCACCGCCTGCAGCCACAGCTGCACGCCCGGCACCTCACTGACCTGTTGTTGCAGGCGCTGCTGTATAGCAGGAATGCGGTCGTCGCGCTGATCCAGCGACTTGAGGTTGATCTGCAGCCGCGCGCTGTTCAGCGAAGCATTGGTGCCATCCACGCCGACAAACGAGGTCATGCTCTCAACCGCCGGATCTTTCATGATGATGGAGGCAACATCGCGGGTGCGCTGCGCCATACTGGCGTAGGAGACCGATTGCGGGGCCTGCAGCGTACCCTGAATAATGCTGTTGTCCTGCTGCGGGAAAAAGCCTTTCGGGATCACCATCCACAGCAGCAGTGTCAGGACCAGGGTGCCCAGCGCTACCGACAGCGTCAGCCAGGGATGATTCAGCACCCGGCTCAGGCCACGACCGTAGAGGGCGATGATACGATCAAACATCGCTTCACTGGCCCGCGAAAAGCGGTTCTGTTTACGTAGCGACTCCGCGCTCAGCATTCTGGCGCACATCATTGGCGTCAGGGTCAGTGACACCACCGCTGAAATCAGAATCGCCACCGCCAGCGTGACGGCAAATTCACGGAACAGGCGGCCAATCACGTCGCCCATAAACAGCAGCGGAATCAGCACCGCAATCAGCGAGAAGGTAAGGGAGATGATGGTGAAGCCAATTTCTCCGGCCCCTTTCAGCGCGGCGGTCAGCGGTTTTTCCCCTTTCTCGATATAGCGTGAGATGTTTTCAATCACCACGATGGCATCATCGACCACAAAGCCGGTGGCGATGGTCAGCGCCATCAGCGTCAGGTTATTAATTGAAAAGCCGAGGAAGTACATCGCCGCAAAGGTGCCGATTAGCGAAAGCGGGACCGCCACCGCCGGGATCAGCGTGGCGGGCACGTTGCGCAAAAACAGGTAGATGATCATCACGACCAGCGCCATCGCCAGCATCAGCTCAAACTGCGTGTCGTTCACTGAAGCGCGAATATTGGTGGTGCGGTCGGTGAGCAGTTTAACGTCTACCGACTTTGGCAGGGCGGCGGTCAGGGCGGGCAACATGGCACGGATATTATCCGCCGTGGCGATGATATTGGCGCCAGGCTGACGCTGAACGTTGAGCACAATCGCCGCATCGCGGTTGGCCCAGGCACCGAGCCAGCTGTTTTCTGCTCCCTGTTCAATCGTCGCCACATCACCCAGACGTACCGGCGCACCATTTTTATAGCTGATGATCAGCTGGCGATAGTCTTCTGCCGATTTCATCTGGTCATTGGCTGACAGGGTGACGGAGCGGGTCGGGCCATCCAGGCTGCCTTTGGCAGAATTGACGTTGGCATTGCTGATGGCCGTCCGCACCGTTTCGCTGGTCAGACCCAGTGTCGCCAGCGCCTGCGCATTCATCTTCACCCGCACAGCCGGACGCTGGCCGCCCGAAAGCGTCACCAGCCCGACGCCGCTGACCTGAGAGATTTTCTGTGCAACACGCGTCTCCACCATGTCCTGCACCTGCGTCAGCGGCATGCTGCGCGTGGTGACGGCCAGCGTCATGATCGGCGGATCGGCAGGATTCACTTTGCTGTAGACCGGCGGATTAGGCAGGTCGTTGGGCAGCAGGTTTGTGGCGGAGTTAATGGCTGCCTGCACCTCCTGCTCGGCCACATCCAGCGGCAGCGTCAGCTGAAATTGCAGCGTCACTACCGAGGCACCGCCGGAACTTTGCGACGCCATCTGTTTCAGGCCGGACATCTGACCAAACTGACGCTCAAGCGGGGCAGTGACTGAGGAGGTGACCACATCCGGGCTGGCACCCGGATAGAGCGTGACCACCTGGATGGTCGGATAGTCAACTTCGGGCAGCGCCGAGACCGGCAGGAAGCGGTAGCCCAGTATCCCGGCCAGCAGAATCGCAATCATCAACAGCGTGGTGGCGACCGGGCGCAGAATAAACTGGCGTGACGGCCCGCCACTGTGATCGGGAGGCATGACCTGCATTACTCACGCTCTCCTTTTGACGGCAGGGTCGCGCGGGTGGCGCGCGGTGCGTTGCTCTGCGGCGCGACCACCTCAACTTTCGCACCTTCGGTCAGGCGATCCAGCCCGTCAGTCACCACGCGTTCACCCGCCTCCAGGCCAGCGCTGATCACCACTTTTACACTATCCTGCAGGCCGGCCATCACGCTTTTTTTGCTGACCTTGTTGTCACTGTTGACCACCCAGACAAAATGGCCTTCATTACCCATCTGCAATGCGGCAGGCGGAATGACCACCGCATCCTGCAGAGTGTTGACCTTCAGTCGCACATTGACGAACTGGTTAGGGAACAGCGTGTCGTCCTGATTATCAAAACGCGCTTTGATTTTGATGGTGCCCGTAGTGACATCAATCTGGTTATCGAGGCTCAGCAGTTTGCCGCTGGCGATCAGATTCTGATTACTGCGATCCCAGGCCTCCACCAGCAACGGCTGGCCGCTTTTCTGCGCCTGCAGAATCGAACCGATGCTGTTTTCTGCCAGGTTAAAAACCACATCAATCGGGTGCGTCTGAGTGATCACCACGATACCGGTGGTGTCGCCGCTGGTGACATAGTTGCCCACATCCACCTGTTTCAGCCCGACCCGGCCAGCAATCGGCGCGGTGATCCGGCTGTAGGTCAGATTAAGCTGTGCACTGGCGACGCCGCCCTCATCCGCTTTCAGGGTGCCAAGCGTTTCACTCACCAGTGAGCGTTGAGTGTCCAGCTCCTGTTGCGACACCAGCGAGGTTTTTGCCAGCTTCTCGAAGCGTGCCAGATCGCGACGGGCATTAGCCAGCGTCGCCTGATCTTTCGCCAGCTGGCCCTGAGCCTGGGTTAGCGCCACCTGATAAGGCCGCGGGTCGACTTCTGCCAGCAGATCGCCTGCGCTAACCTGCTGGCCTTCGGTGAAGTGGATAGCCAGCAGGTCGCCATTGACCCGACTGCGCACCGTGGTCGTGTTAGCGGCGGTCACCGTTCCCAGTCCGTTGAGGAATTGCGGCACGCTCTGGCGGGTGGCGGTTGTCGCCTGAACCGGTGCGAGGGGACGACGCGTGCCATCACCCCCACCTTTGCCGCCACGTGGCGCTGGCGAATCCGACTGGCTGCTGCTCTGCGGCTGGGCATTGCGCTGCCAGGCGTAGTAACCGCCAGCGCTCACGGCGATCAGGGCCAGCACGATCAGGGTTTTCTTCATAACAGGATGTCGGGTGCTCATGATTGTTGATGCTCTCCAGCAGTGACATAGTCCCAGGCGCAGGCATGAAATGGGTAGCCTGCAAACGAAAGAGTGTAGTCGCCTCTGACGGGCAGAAGTTGAAGGAAATAAGGATATCTGTCAGGGCGGGGTAATTATGCCTGTTCCTGCATTAATCGCAGCACAATCCTCCTCAAGGCGTGAAATGACTTTGCTATGCTAAAAAACAGACCGTTTGTCAGGCAAATCAGGAGCAGATAATGAGTCAGAATCAAACCCGGCAGTTGGGTGACAGTGGTATTACGGTGCCGTTACTGACGTTTGGCGGCAACGTGTTTGGCTGGACAGTGGATTAAACCACCTCCTTTTCTCTGCTGGATGCGCTGGTGGATCGAGGGCTGTGGTTTATCGACACCGCCGATGTCTATTCCCGCTGGGCACCCGGTAACAGGGGCGGTGAGTCGGAAGCCATTATTGGTGAGTGGCTGAAAATAAGCGGTAAACGCGATCGGATCGTGCTGGCAACTAAAGTCGGCATGGAACTGTCGCCGGAAAAAACCGGGCTGAAGCCGCAATATATCCGTCAGGCGGTCGAAGATTCACTGCGCCGGTTGCAGACCGACTACATCGACCTCTATCAGGCGCACCGTGACGATCAGGACACGCCGCTGGCGGAGACCCTGAGCACCTTTGACAGCCTGATCCGCGAAGGGAAAGTGCGGGCTATTGGCGCCTCGAATTATAGCGCGGCGCGGCTTGAGGAAGCATTGCAGATCAGTGAAACGGAGGGGCTGGCGCGTTACGAAACTTTGCAACCGGAATACAACCTTTATGATCGACAGCCCTATGAGTCGGAGCTGGAGCCGGTGGTCAGGGCGCACGGTTTAGGCGTGATCAACTACTACTCACTCGCCAGCGGTTTTCTCAGTGGCAAATATCGTGATGCAGCGGATGCCAGTAAAAGCGCGCGGGGTCAGGGTGTGGTAGACAAATACCTCAACCCACGCGGTTTGCGGATCCTTGACGCGCTGGATGCGATCAGCGATGCGCATCAGGTGACACCGACGCAGGTGGCGCTGGCCTGGCAGATTGCCCGGCCCGGTATCACTGCACCGATTGTCAGTGCTACCTCACTGAAGCAGCTAGACGATCTGACTGGCGCGACGCAACTCACGCTGACCCCGGCGCAGATTGATCAACTGGACCAGGCCAGCCGCTAATCACGGGGGCGCTAGCGCCCCTTTTTACTTTGTGCCTGTTAAAAAGTGCGCATCCTGCCCGAAGAGTAACCATTCAGCGATCCCGATCACAAATGCGTTAATAAACTGATGTTTCAGGAAATTATGCGCACGTATTTACAATAAACGAATGTTAGCCAGCATTATCCTTTGCCCGTCACTTTCCGTAACTTACATAAGAATAAGCAAGATGAAAAACAGACTCGCAGAACAGCGTTTTCCGCTGCGCCGTGTGGTAACCGGCACTCTCATCATGGCCATGTTTTCCGCACAGGCCATAGCCGCTGATGCTTTCAGTCCGGACTCTGAATGGATGTTTGGTGACTGGGGTGGTTACCGAACGCAGTTGCAGGACGACGGTATCAAGTTTGACGTCAACTACACCATGGAAAGCGCTGCTAACTTAGGCGGCGGAGCCGATACCAACACCACCATGCGCTACAGCGATCAGTGGACGTTCGGCACCAATTTCGATCTGCAAAAGCTGCTGGACTGGCAGGATGCTGAGTTTCAGATGACCGTCACCAGCCGTAACGGGCAGAATCTTTCCGACCAGATCGCCGATCAGCGCACCGGTATGCTCTCCTCGGTGCAGGAAGTTTATGGTCGCGGTCAGACCTGGCGTCTGACGCAGTTCTGGTTGCGCAAAGGGCTGTTCAACGATGTGGTCGATATCAAAGCCGGACGGGTAACGGTGGGTGAAGATTTCGATAATTTCGATGGCAATCTGTTCCAGAACCTGGCGCTGGGCAGCGGGCAGGCGGGTAACTGGCGTGGCGATCGCTGGTTCAACTGGCCGGTGTCGCAGTGGGGCGGCCGGGTTAAGTTCAATATCACGCCGGATGTCTTCTTCCAGGTCGGTTTTTATAATCAGAACCGCGCTAACTACGACCGCGGCGATGGCTTCCGTCTGGATACCAGCAACTCCGAGGGCAATCTCGTGCCGGTTGAACTGGGCTGGAAACCGACGTTCGGGCCGGAGAAATTACCGGGTAATTATCGCATCGGTTATTACTATTCGTCAGTGGATGGCGATGTCTATGGCAGCTGGCGCAACGGCGGCTATCAGGATCAGGCGCATTCCTACGGTGGCTATCTGTTATTGCAGCAACAGCTGACTGCGCAGGATGGCGATGTGAACCGTGGTCTGGGCGTGCGTGTTCAGGCGGTGATGAACGATCATAAGACCTCGAAGACCGATAACTATCAGTCTATCGCCTTTACCTGGACAGGGCCGTTCGATGCCCGTCCGCAGGATGAGATTGGTGTGGGCGCGTCGCGTATACACGTGAACAGCGACTATACCCGCTCACTGCGTCAGCAAAATCAGGCCAATGGTGAGAGCCGCTTCGACAGCCCGACTTATCTGCCGATTCAGGAAGGGTCAGAGTACAACTATGAGGTTTACTACAACGCCAAAGTGACCAACTGGATGTCACTGCGACCTAACCTGCAGTATGTGGTGGCACCGGGCGCGGTGAGCGAAGTGAAAGATGCGTTTATCGGCGGTATCAGCGCCAATATCGCCTTCTGATTTACAGTCAAAAAGGAACTCAGGTATGCCAGGCAGACAGCTCCCAAACTTAAAGCGATGGGAGCATGCGCCTGTAGCAAAGCATCGCGGCCCATGGACAAAAACGCCGGGAGCGTTTTTGAACAACGCAAAGCGCTGGCGTGGCAACGGGCGCCCCTCAGGGATGAGGTGCGTAATCGCCCGCGCTGAGCATGCCATGGAGGGCGGGTTTTGCGTCTTTGCGAAAGGCGTATGCTCCCTGAGCCAGCTCATCGTTGTCTGCAAAAAACGGCACTCAAAGGTGCCGTTTTTTATTACAGAGCAGGGCATAGTACGATTAGCGGAACATCACTTCCGCCCAGCGGGCCAGCCCTGAGGTGACGGAGGCGAAATCATCGCCACCCGCAATCGGCGTGTCCGGCAGCGTCTGCTGCAGCGCTGCGCGCAGTAGTGGCGAACGCGCACTGCCGCCGGTCAGATAGATGACATCAGGCTGGATCTGGCTGGTGGCGAGCGCCAGCTGCACCTGTTCCAGGATTTTTTCCAGCGGCTGACTGATGGCGTCCTGCAGTTGACCCACCCCAATCTCTGTCTCAAGTGCCGCGGCAATAAAGTCGAGTGAAGCGGTATGCGCCGGGCTGGCTGACAGCGCAATTTTGCTCTCTTCTGCCGCGCGCACCAGCCGGTAACTGAGCTTCTGCTGCCACACTTTCAGCAGGCGAGCCACGACGTCACCCTGTTCAGCATCCCGCACTAAATCCCGCAGCCACTTACCGCAGGCCGGACTGTAAAAGTCACTCTGCGCCGGAACATCATTGATGGCGATGGCGTTCCACCACGGCAGGGCAGGCAACGCGGTGCCTTTCAGGGTGTTACCGCCCAGTCCCAGCAACGGCATCAGAGTCTTAAACGTCAGCATAATATCCAGGTCGTTCCCGCCAACGCGGCAACCGCTGTGACCCAGCAGGCTTTCACGGCGGTCCGCCTTATCACGCCATTTTGGCCCCATCAGCAGCATCGAGCAGTCGGTCGTACCGCCGCCAATATCCACTACCAGAACTGTCGTTTCCTGCTTCAGAGTCGCCTCGAAATCGAGTCCGGCGGCGACAGGCTCAAACTGAAATTCCACGTCACGGAAACCGGCGCGGTGAGCGGCGCGCAGCAGAATGCCTTCTGCCTGCTGGTTAGACTCCTCGCTGCCTAAGCCCTGAAAGTTGACCGGCCGCCCAATCACCGCCTGATCGATGGCCTGATCAAGCTGGCTTTCACCCTGCTGGCGGATGTGCAGCATCATGGCGCAGACCAGATCTTCAAACAGGGCGATCTGCTGCGGCTTCAGGCCACTGGCACCGAGGAACGATTTGGGGGATTTAACGAACCAGACATCCTCGGGGTCGACCATGTAATGCTGCAGTGCGGTGAGGCCGAACTGCACGCTGTTGGGCTGGACCTCGATATCGTCTTCGCGGTTATAACGCATGGCACGCTGCAGCAGCGCCGTGGTTTCGCTGTCCGGTGTCGCCACCTGATGATGACGATAAAGCCATTCGCTGATCGACTCGCGGGTCGGCGCACAGATCATCGACGGCAGCAGGCGCTGATTATTTTCCAGCGTTAACAGACGTGGCGTGCCATTTTCGCTGACTGCTATAGAGCAGTTAGCCGTGCCGTAATCGAATCCTATGAACATTTTCGCCCCCATGCCGGAAAAAAGGGGGCGACTTTAGCGCAGCTTCAGCAGGGTGGCAAGCAGGCAGCGCGGGAATTAACGGATAGCGAAGATGCGATCTTCAGCCAGAGAACGCAACGGCTGACGCTCGGCCACGGCACTGCCCCAGACGCCATCCACATCAAGGGTAGCCAGCGTGCTGAGCACAGAGGGTACTGAAATCGGACCGGCCAGCACCGAGATACTGCGCTGAGTTGCCAGGCCCTGAATGATGGTCAGCAGCATCTCATCCATCAGATTAGTATGAACGTTAGCAACCAGTTCAGGTGCCAGCACCAGATAATCAACCACTTCGTCACTCAGCAGATTGAAGGCATCCAGATTACGGCCAAAATGCTGCAACACGATACGACAGCCACACTGCCGCAGTTGCATCAGCGCGGCATGAAGCTGATCGCCTTGGCTCAGCACGCTGGCGGCAGGGAAAGCGAAACCACAGCAGCTGTCAGAGAGACCCTCGGCAACAAAGCGCTGACAGAGTTGCTGCACGAAGACGGCATCGTTCAGTACCTGTGCATTGAGTGGCAGGATCACCGGAATGCCTTTGTTATTCAGGCTCTGCACATCGTGACGGAAAAAAACATCCAGAATAGTGTTATCCAGTCGGCGACGCAGTGAATCGTCAGGCAGGTTATTGCGCAGCAGGGTTTCATCCACCAGCAGCCCGTCAGCCGTTAACAGCTGCACCTCAAGCAGCCAGATAAAGGCCGCCTGCGGTGTTTCAGGCGGCGCAACGGCCCAGGCCGGCAGTTCGATCTGCAGCGTATCAATCATTGCTGCATCCATGCCCTGATGATTACCCGGCAGCGGTAAACGATGCTGTTCGTAGATGACCAGCCGTCCGCGCCCGCTGCGTTTGGCGTTATAACAGGCTATATCCGCCTGCGAAAGTACGTCGCCGCTCTGGCAGTTATCCGCTGAAATCTGTGTTACGCCCGCGCTGGCACCCACATGATACAGGCGGCCCAGCCACTGGAACCGGTAATCATTGACCGCGGCGACGATGCGCTGTACCACGTCATTCGCCTGAGCGACTTCGCAATCGGGCATCAGTAGCGCAAACTCGTCACCGCCCAGCCGGGCCAGGAAATCACTGCTGCGCAGGTGGTGCTGCATTAAATCGGAGAGCTCACGCAGTAACGCATCGCCTGCGGCATGTCCGGCGCTGTCATTCACCGCTTTGAACTTATCCAGGTCGATAAACACCAGCACATGCTGATGCTGATGCTCAGCGGCATCAAGCAGCAGACGTTTAAGCTGAAGTTCGAAACTGGCACGGTTCGGCAGGCGGGTCAGGGTGTCATGCAGCGCGCTATAGCTCAGCCGCTTCATCAGTTTGCGCGACTCACTCACATCCTGAATAACCATTACGGCACCCTGTTCCAGGCCCGCTTCGGAGCGCAGCGGGGTGATGCTGTAGTGAATATCGATATGGCCGCCATCGGGCGTATGCAGCACCAGGTCTTCCGCCAGACCGGGGGTGATTTTTTCCGCCGGCAGCTGGCATAACAGCAGATTCTCGACTTCGGGGCCGTTACGCCCCTGAGTGATATGCAGCAGTTCACTCAGCGGCTGACCAGCTGCCTGTTCCTGCGACAGGCCACTCATCTTCTCAGCTACCGGATTCATAAAGGCGACGCGCATCTCTTTATCGGTGCTGATCACCGCTTCGCCGATGGAATCCAGGGTGATCGCCATGCGCTCTTTCTCCTGAAACAGCGCCTCATTAAGATTGCGCAGCGGCGTGATGTCCTGGCAGATGCCCAGCATGCGCTCCATGCGCCCCTCTTTGCTCAGTTGCCGGTTAGCCTGCGTGCGCACCCAGCGCTGTCTCTGGGCATCGACCACGCGGTACTCCATATGAAAAGCGCTGCGCAGCTCAATCGCCTGCTGCACTGTCAGCGCGGCGTACTCGCGATCGGCAGGATGGAGCAGATGGACCCAGAGGTCATAGCTGGGCGACTCATGCGGCGCAAGGCCAAACAGGGCGTACATGCGCTTGTCCCACAACATCTCGCCGGTCAGCAGGTTCCACTCCCACACGCCGATACCGCCCGCCTCGTTGGCCAGCGTAATACGCTCCATCAGCCGGCGGTTCACCTGCTCACTTTTCTTCAGCTCTGAGATATCAATAATCTGCGCAATAAAGTAGAGCGGGGCATAGCTACTGTCGCGCACCAGCGAGACCGTCAGCCGCGCCCAGACAATTTCGCCATCTTTACGGAAATAGCGCTTCTCAAAAGTGTAGGTATCGATCTCACCCTTCAGCAACCGGGTCGCATGTTCCAGGTCGAGGCTGAGATCGTCGGGATGGGTAATCTGTTGAAAAGTCAGACGCTTCAGCTCTTCTGCCGGATAGCCCAAAGTCTGACAGAGAGATCGATTCACCTGCAGCCAGTTGCCCTCAGGTGCGACGAGTGCCATACCGATGGCGGAGTACTCCATGGCGTGACGAAAGCGGGTTTCGCTGTCAGTAATGTGAAGTTTTTCGCGCCGGAACGCGTCCATCACCAGCGACATAATGTGACTGGGGATTAACACCAGCAGAAACGGCAGCCAGCTGGAGACCGGCCCGAGGGCGCTGTTATTATTGACCACGTTGACCAAATTAAAAGCCAGCAGCATCGAGATAAAACTGGCGTTGAGGAAGAACAGGACAAACGCCTGCAGCTTGGGCAGACGAACCGCGCACCAGAACAGGATTACCACAATAAAGGTAAAGGGCCACGGCAGGAAACGCAGTGCCAGATAACTGGCACCGAGGGTAAGCAGCAGCGTCAGCAGCGATTCGGCCAGCCGTAGCTCGCTGAACTGCGCGCGCCGAAGCGGCCAGGGCAGCAGCAGCAGCATCGGGCCTAATACCAGCATCCCGATGATCTCGGAGATGACCCAGGTATAGAAGAAGGAAAACGAGGCATGGCCGCTGACCTGCAGCGTCCAGATCGCCAGCAGGCCGCCGAGCAGCGGGGCCACGATGCCTGTTGACAACACCATCCTTGCCCAGTCATGCAGCGAATTCAGCGGCGCGCGCCGATCCAGCAGGGCGCGCAGCAGCATGCCACCCACGCCGGCCTGAATAAGATTAAGCAGCGCGAATTTAATATTAGCGAGGGCAGGTCCGATGATGATGGCATTAGCCCCCGCAGTGCCCAGCACACAGGCGGTCAGCAGCAGCGGCAGCTGTCGTAACGGGCAGCGGAAAACCACGACGGTCATTAAGGTGGTCGGGAACCAGAGCGGGGAAATCTTCCCACTGACAACGATCAGTTCAAGACAGAACAGTGTCAGGACAAACACCACGCAGCCAAGCACCAGGGCCGAGAGCCAGCGGTATGGCGGGTTATTTTGCGGGGACAGAATCTCTATTGTCATGCGGATTTCCGGCAGGGTGCAGGGCTCCGCAACGGCGAATCAGGCACCAGTCATTCTCTGACTGCATGCTAGCACATTCGGCAAAGAAAAAAGGGGTGAAACCAATATTGCCCGTTATTCGGCGAATTGACGGGCACGGTAAAATTGATTGCCAGCGTGTTGATTACTGGCGGAAAAGATCGGCGCGGGTATAAGGTTTCTCCAGGCCCGCGAGGCTGGCAGAGAAGCGCTCCAGAAACTGCTGCGTCGTTGCGACGCGACCGTGACTCATCAATACAAACGGCACTAACAGCGCGGCACCCACCTGCGGCCAGCTGAAGCCTTTTAATGAGGTGCGGCGCTGCGAAATCAGAAACGCGGTGCTCAGCGTAAAGCCCAGCAGCAGACCGGTAGCGACCTCACTTTTAGAGTGGGCGTGGATCACCAGACGGGAGAAACCGACCATCAGCGGGATCAGGTAACCAACGCCAATCGCCGCGATACGCCATACGGCTTTCCAGCGCCCGGAAATCAGCCATAACATGACCGGCCATAGCGTCGCGGACATGGCGCTGTGACCGCTCAAACCGGTGAAATTAAAGCGGGCGCTGCCAATGCCAAATCCCAGAAACAGAATTTTCGAGAGGCTGACGGTCAGGCCAGCCAGGCCAAAGGCCACAATCCAGTAAAAGACCGTAAGACGATTGTCACTCTTCCACGGCAAAATCAGCGCAATTATCACCGCTGTCGGAATCAACAGCATGCTGTCGCCAAAATAGGTCAAAGTCTTCCAGTGCATACCACTCCTGATGCATCATTCGGTCGAAACGTTTGCGGCGCGCGTCGTCAGAATAGCGCGCCGCGCAGGCCATTTTATTTATAGTATGGTGTGACGTTAGTTTATCGGTGAAATGAGTGGCGTCCAAAGGAGAAAGTCTGAAAAGTCGCCGACGCCATTTTTGTGGCATCAAAAGGCCGAAATCCCTATACTTAGCGCGCACACACCCTCTCCATTTCGGCCCGTCCGCTGCCCGCGTAATGTGTGACCAGTGGCAGGCTCCAGTTATCAGGTCTTAAAAAAGTATGACTGACAAGTCTCATCAGTGCGTGATTGTAGGCATTGCCGGCGCTTCCGCATCCGGTAAAAGTTTAATTGCCAGCACGCTCTATCGTGAAATCCGTGATCAGGTAGGTGACGAGCACATCGGGGTGATCCCGGAAGATGCTTATTACAAAGATCAAAGTCACCTCACCATGGAAGAGAGGGTTAAAACCAATTATGATCATCCGAGTGCGATGGATCATGATTTGCTGTTGCAGCATCTGCAGTCGGTGAAAGCCGGCCAGGATATTGAGCTGCCGGTTTACAGCTATGTTGAACACACCCGCACCCAGCAAACGCATCACCTGAAGGCCAAAAAGGTCATTATTCTTGAAGGCATTCTGCTGTTGACTGACGCCCGCCTGCGTCAGGAACTCAACTTCTCTATCTTCGTGGACACGCCGCTCGACATCTGTCTGATGCGCCGCATGAAACGTGACGTCAATGAGCGTGGCCGCTCAATGGATTCGGTAATGAGTCAGTATCAGAAGACCGTGCGTCCGATGTTCCTGCAGTTTATCGAGCCATCAAAACAGTACGCCGATATTATTGTGCCGCGTGGCGGAAAAAACCGTATCGCTATCGATATTCTCAAGGCGAAAATCAACCAGTTTTTTGAATAACGCACGTCCGTCCGGACGTGGTGCAGACCGGCGGCAGGCACGCATGCCGGTTTGCTACACTTATGTCATGGAGTTACCGCAATGAGATTATGCGATCGCGATATCGAAGCCTGTCTGGACAATGGCAAACTGGCTATTGAGCCACGCCCGCCGGTCGAACGCATTAATGGTGCCACGGTCGATGTGCGTCTGGGTAATCAGTTCCGTACCTTCAGCGGTCATACCGCGGCTTTTATCGACCTGAGCGGCCCGAAACAGGAAGTGAGCGCGGCACTGGACCGGGTGATGAGCGATGAAATCGTGCTGCCGGATGGCGAAGCCTTTTTCCTCCATCCGGGTGAACTGGCGCTGGCGGTCACGCTGGAGTCAGTGACCCTGCCTGACGATCTGGTGGGCTGGCTGGATGGTCGCTCCTCGCTGGCGCGCCTTGGGCTGATGGTTCACGTGACGGCTCACCGCATTGATCCAGGCTGGCAGGGCCGTATCGTGCTGGAGTTCTACAATTCAGGTAAACTGCCGCTGGCGCTGCGTCCCGGCATGTTAATCGGCGCGCTGAGTTTTGAACCGCTTTCAGGCCCGGCTGCACGTCCTTACAACCGGCGTGAAGATGCGAAATATCGCGGTCAGCAGGGCGCTGATGCCAGCCGTATCGATAAAGACTGATTTGAGGATGTAATGAAAAGAGTGATAACCACGCTGGCCATCCTGTTAGTGGTGGTCGTAACGGGAATGAGCGCGCTGGTGCTGCTGGTCAATCCCAACGACTTTCGTGCCTATATGGTGCAGCAGGTCGAACAACGCAGTGGTTATCGCCTTGACGTCAGCAGCGATCTGCGCTGGCACGTCTGGCCTCAGCTCAGTATCCTGGCAGGCCGGATGAGTCTCACCGCGCCAGGTGCCAGCCAGCCGCTGGTCTCGGCAGAAAATATGCGGCTTGATGTCGAGCTATGGCCACTTTTATCCCACCAGCTCAGCGTCAGTCAGGTGATGCTGAAAAATGCGATCGTGCGGGTCACGCCAGAGAGCAGCGCGCAGCGTGCTAAAAATGCGCCCCAGGGGCCGCGCGATGCGGAGCCAGCCTCTGCGTCCAGCGGTTGGTCATTTGATATTGCTAAGCTGCGGGTAGCCGATAGTCTGCTTATCTGGCAGCAGCCGGGCGGAGACGAATATAATTTCCGCGATCTCAACATCAATATGGAACAGGACGCGAACAAGCTGGCGACCCTGTCGCTGAGCACCAGCCTGATGCGAAATCAGCGTAACGCGACCCTGAATCTTAAAGGCCAGCTCGATGCCGCGCAATATCCCCATCGTCTCAGCGGCCAGCTGCAGCAGCTTGATTACACGCTTTCCGGTGCCGATATCCCGGTTCAGGGAATTAAAGGCGCTCTGAGCCTGCAGGGCGAATGGGATGGCGACCGCCAGCAGTTCTCCTTCAGCAATCTGCAGCTCACCGCCAACGACAGTACCCTGACCGGGCAGGGCAGCGGACAGGCTATTCCGCCAGAGCAGCTGGCGCTGGATCTGAAAGCCAGCACGCTGAATCTTGATAATTTACTCACCAGTACACCGGTCTCTGAAAATCCTGGCGTGCAGCATGCTACTGTGGCCCGTTCGCCGGTGATTGCGGCCCCACGGGAGCGCAGCAACGCCGACTCTCCGCTGAATGACCTGAACCTGGCGCTGAAATTACAGGCGGACAGTGTGGTATGGCGCGGCCTCAACCTGACCGGACTGACGGTAAATTCCAGCAATCAGCTGGGGCTGATGACGCTGAATACGCTCAGCGGCAAACTAGGCAATGGCAGCTTCTCGGTTCCCGGCAGCATTGATATTCGTCAGCCGGAAACGCAGGTCAGGCTGAAACCCCAACTCCGGTTGATTGCCATTCAGCCACTGCTTAAAGCGTTTGAACTGCCGGAAAGCCTGCAGGGAAATCTGAGTCTCGACGGCGAGCTGTCGGGCAATACGCTGACGGTTGAGGCGGCTAAACGAAGCTGGCAGGGCAGGGCGACCATCAGCGCCAGTAACCTGAAGCTGGCACAGCTTAATCTGCAGCAGATGGTGCAGCGTGCCGTGGCTCGGGTCAGTGATAAAGTCAGCAGCCAGGAAGCCGTCGATGACGGCATTGAGTCGATCAGTGGTCAGGTCGCACTGAATAAAGGTGTACTCAGCTTCAGCGATATTAATGGCAATGGTCAGAATCTGGGCCTGCAGGGCGCGGGTAAAGTCGACATGGTTCAGCAACAGCTGGATGTCACGCTGGGACTGAAAATCAGCGGCTGGCGTGGCGACGATGCGCTGGTGAAGACGCTCTCCAGTCAGCCGGTTCCGCTGCGTATGTATGGTGACTGGAACAGTCTGCAATATTCCCTGCCGGTGGATGCCGTGCTGCGTGACCGTCTTCAGAGTGAAGCGAAGTCCCGGCTAAATCAGTGGATTGATCGTCAGAAAGAAGGCGAGAACAAAGAGAACCTGAAGAAAATCATGCGCCCGTAGCGGGCGCATGCTGTCAAACCGCGTGACGGATTAAACCTTGTCATCGCTATCAGGCTGCAGCAGAATGTCGACTTTCTGAACCCGATGATTTTCCACCTGCAGAGTTTGCAGCAGATAATCGCCCAGCTGCAACACTTCCCCTTCCTGAGGGATATGCTGCAGCTTATCCATCAGTAATCCTGCCAGCGTATGATAGTCACGCTGCTCGTCCAGCGGCAGTTTCACATAGATCGCCAGATCTTCCAGTGGCATATGGCCGTTGGCAATCCAGTGGCCTTCACCCTGAATCTGAATATCGTAGCGGGCATCAATCTCTCCCGCCTCATTCGGCAGATTGCCCGCTATGGTCTCCATTACATCGCTCAGGGTCACCACGCCCTCCACTGAACCAAACTCATCCACCACAAAAGCAAAGTGAGTATGGGCCTGCCGGAACTGTTCCAGCGCCTGCAGTAGCGTCAGACGTTCAGGAAAGACCAGCGGCTGCCGAATGAGGGCGCGCAGATCGAGTGAATTGTGGTGCAGCGACTGGTGAAGCAGATCGATGACATGCACCACGCCCAGCGGTTCGCTGGAGTTATCGGTGATCAGGATACGCGTGTGCTGATTGCGGTCGAGGCGTGACATGATCTCTGCCGGATCGTCACTGAGGTCGATATGGTCGACGTCATGGCGCGAGGTCATGATGCTGTTAACGTGGCGCTGACCCATGCCCAGCACCCGGGCAATCATCACCCGTTCCTGACGGTTGAACAGCATGCTGGTGTCGCTGTCAGCAATCATTGACGAGGTTTTCGCATCCAGTTCCGCCGGTTCCGCTGCACCCCGCAGCATGCGTAACACCGCTTCCGCCGTGCGCTGGCGCAGCGGGCGACCCGCTGACAGCACACGCCGACGGTTGAAATGGGCCAGCTGGTTCAGTGCCTCGATGATTACCGAGAAGCCGATAGCCGCGTAGAGATAGCCTTTAGGAATGACAAAGCCAAAGCCTTCCGCCACCAGGCTGAAGCCAATCATCAGCAGGAAACTTAAACAGAGGATGACAATCGTAGGGTGGTTATTCACAAAGCGGGTCAGCGGCTTGCTGGCAAGCAGCATCAGCAGAATGGCGATGGTGACCGCAATCATCATGACCGGCAATTCATTCACCATGCCGACGGCGGTAATCACCGCATCCAGCGAGAAGATGGCATCCAGCACCACGATTTGTGCCACCACCGGCCAGAATTTAGCGCCGCCTTTTTGTTGACTGGCATCTTCATCATGACCTTCAAGGCGCGCATTCAACTCTGTTGTGGCTTTAAAAAGCAGGAAAATCCCGCCTGACAGCAGCAGTAAGTCGCGCGCACTGAAGGGGTGGCCCGCCAGCGTAACCCAGGGTTCTTTCAGCGTAACCAGCCAGGAAAGCGAAGCCAGCAGCAATAAGCGGCACACCAACGCCAGCAGCAATCCGATGACGCGTGCGCGGTCGCGAAGGGGGCCGGGAAGCTTCTCAACCAGGATGGCAATGAAGATCAGATTGTCGATGCCTAAAACCAGTTCCAGAACGATTAGCGTTACTAATCCCGCCCATAGCGAGGGATCTGCAATTACCTCCAGCATGCCTTGTTCACCTGAATATCTTAAATTGGGTTTTCTCTGATGATAGTGGAGTGCGAAGCCGCGTACAAATGGCAGGGCAGGGGAGTGATAACCGGCACAGCCCGATATATTGTGCAAAATATGAACATAACAGTGTGACGCTTTGATTAAATTCACAGGATTCAGGGGAGACTATTCTGAGTCATTTTGTCGCGGGAAAGCGATATTCACCTGCCGCGCTTATGCGATTTATCTCACCGCGAGTATGGCATTAATCCGAATTGTACAGAAAGGATTGCACTGCCTGTCAGGCATCAATACTAATTGCTGGTAGTCTTTTTCCTAAAATAGTCCAGGGATGGCGGGACCTGCTTGTAAACAAGCCAGTAATAACTAGTATAGCAACAAGTTAGCAAACTCTGCCCCAGAGTCGTAATTTGCGTACCGATTCTGCATTAATCGCAATGTAAGGAATCAGTAATTCATCTGTGAACACCTGTGTGATGCGTTACGGTTACCTGTTACGGGGAGCAATATGAATGATGACGGCGATATTGGCAGCGACAGCCAAGGGCGGTAGCGTGCCTGAATCGCGTTTTTCGTTGATAAAATGAGCAATGCTGGCGGTGATTAAAGTCAGAGTAATCTGTTGGTATTCATCACAATATTATTGGTGTCATGGTTAAGATCACTGGCGTAAACGCCGCAGGAGCTCCCCTTAGAAACGGCTCAGTCTGGAAAGGTTTCATCGCTTAACGATTAAACGGGCGATAGCCGTTGCGGGTTTAAGGAAATAAAATAAAGAGTTAAATATGCGCGATACAGAATTTACGTTTAAAAGTCTTATTACCAAATTAATGCTGGCATGTTCAGATTTAATTTGTTTCAACGCAGCGTTATTTGTGGCGATGATGCTAATTAATGTTCAGTCAGGTTCGCCGCTGGCAGATATTTCTGAAAAAGAAATGAATTTAAAAATTGCCACACACATTTGTCTGTCGGTAATTTGTATTGGCTGGTTCTGGGTAAGGCTGCGTCACTACACATACCGCAAACCTTTCTGGTTCGAATTAAAAGAAGTTTTTCGTACCATTCTTATATTTTCTGTTATCGACCTGTCGATTACCGCACTGTCGCAGTGGCAGATGTCGCGTTTCGTCTGGTTACTGACCTGGGTACTGGCGCTGATTTTAATTCCGACCTGTCGCGCGCTGGCTAAACGTCTGCTGAATAAAAATGGCTTGTGGAAAAAACAGACCATTATTATCGGCAGCAGCAAAAATGCGCACGAAGCCTGGCAGGCGCTGCAAAGCGAAGAGGTTATGGGTTTTGACGTCATCGCCTTCTATGACGTTGACGGAACCTGTCCGCAGGAGATCATGAATGGTGTTCCGGTTCTGCGCGACGAGCAGGCGCTCTGGAGCCTGACTAACAGCGAAACCCAGTTTATCGTGGCAGTAGAATATGAGCAGAGCCAGTATCGTGATGTGTGGCTGAAATCGCTGGCGATGCACAACTGCCGTTCAGTCTCTGTCATCCCGACGCTGCGCGGTGTACCGCTTTACGGTACCGATATGGCCTATATCTTCAGCCACGAAGTGATGATCCTGCGGGTTCAGAATAACCTGGCGAAGCGCACCTCGCGCTTCCTGAAGCGAGCTTTTGATATTGTCGGTGCACTGTCGATTATTCTGATGCTGATGCCGGCGCTGCTGGTGCTGGGCTTCCTGGTTGGCCGTGATGGCGGGCCACCGATTTATGGTCATGAACGTGTCGGCATGAATGGCCGTAAATTCAAATGTCTGAAATTCCGTTCGATGGTGATTAATTCAAAAGAAGTGCTGGAAGAAGTGCTTCGTACCGATCCGATTGCGCGTGCGGAATGGGATAAAGATTTCAAACTCAAAAATGATCCACGTATTACTAAAGTGGGCCACTTCATCCGTAAAACAAGCCTCGATGAGTTACCTCAACTCTGGAACGTGGTGCGCGGTGATATGAGTCTGGTCGGGCCTCGTCCGGTCATTGAAGATGAACTCTGTCGTTATGCTGGTGATGTTGATTATTACCTGATGGCTAAACCGGGCATGACGGGATTGTGGCAGGTCAGCGGTCGTAATGATGTTGACTATGAAACCCGCGTCTATTTCGACTCGTGGTACGTGAAAAACTGGTCACTGTGGAATGACATCGCGATTCTGTTTAAAACAGTGGGCGTGGTGTTGAAACGCGACGGTGCCTATTAATCGTGAGTCGGAATGAGCGTGCTCACGCGCGCTCCGGGGTGTTGTGCCGTTGTCAGGCGTGTCGTTAATAGCGGCCATCATCAGGGATATCGCAGTGCATCTATAGTCCGCTATGATGCAAGGCGTTTCGGGTACACCCTGGTTGATGGCCACTACTTATAACAAGTGGAGCAAGGATAATGAACGACAGGTTCAGAGCTTAAGGCTTAAGTCAGCCAGGATTTACTTTTTGTTGGACGCTTACACAGCGGCGGTTTCGCCTCTATCAATAAATAACTGATAGCGAAGATCTAAATGATTACAATCAAAATGAAATTGATACCTTTGCTGGTATCCGCCACATTCCTTGTCGGGTGTACAGTCGAACCCGGTTCTCGTCTTTCTACATCAGGAAAAGATGTTATTGAGCAACAGGATAGCAACTTTGACATCGATAAATATGTCAACGTCTTCCCGTTAACGCCTTCACTGGTTGAGAAAATGCGTCCTAAGCCTCTGGTGGCTCAGGCGAACCCTTCACTGCAGAACGAAATTCAGAACTACGAATACCGTATCGGTGTGGGCGATGTCCTCACCGTGACGGTCTGGGATCACCCTGAACTGACGACGCCTGCGGGTCAGTACCGTAGCGCCAGCGACACCGGCAACTGGGTGCATTCTGACGGCACTATTTTCTATCCCTATATTGGCCGTGTGCGTGTAGCGGGCCGTACTGTTGGCGAAGTGCGTAACGAAGTGGCACGCCGACTGGCACAGTACATTGAAAGCCCACAGGTTGATGTGAGCATCGCCTCGTTCAAATCGCAGAAAACTTATGTCACCGGTTCGGTGACGACATCAGGTCAGCAGGCAATCACTAACGTGCCATTGACGATTCTGGACGCGATTAACGCCGCTGGCGGCCTGGCCGCTGATGCTGACTGGCGTAACGTCGTGCTGACGCACAACGGTCGTGAACAGCGCGTCTCTCTGCAGGCACTGATGCAGAATGGCGACCTGAGCCAGAACCACCTCCTCTATCCGGGCGATATCCTTTACGTTCCGCGTAACGATGATCTGAAAATCTTCGTGATGGGTGAAGTGAAGCAGCAGGCGACCCTGAAAATGGACCGTAGCGGTATGACGCTGGCGGAAGCACTGGGCAACGCGGCCGGGATGGACCAAACCACCTCTGACGCCACCGGCGTCTTCGTTATCCGTCCACTGCGCGGCACCGATCGCAATAAGATTGCCAACATCTATCAGTTGAACACCAAAGATGCGGCATCCATGGTGATGGGAACCGAATTCCAGCTTCAGCCCTATGACATCGTGTATGTCACCTCAACGCCGCTGACGCGCTGGAACCGTGTGATCTCGCAATTACTGCCAACCATTGCGGGTATCAACGATGTGAGCGAGAGCGCACTGCGTATCCGCAACTGGTCGAACTAAGGTCTGACCATGATTACGTCCGTGTTAGTCGTTTGCGTTGGCAACATCTGCCGCTCTCCGACCGGAGAGCGCCTGTTTAAGCGTGCGCTGCCCGATTTAGATGTTCGCTCTGCCGGCCTGGGGGCCCTTGTCGGCCACCCGGCCGACAAAATGGCATCCTCCGTTGCTGAAGCGCAGGGTTTGTCACTGGAAGGCCATCAGGCACAGCAGTTGACGGCCGAAATGTGCCGCAACACTGACCTGATTCTGGTCATGGAGAAGCGACATATTGAACAGGTGAATCGCATCGACCCCGCCGCACGTGGCAAAACCATGTTGCTTGGGCACTGGCTCAATCAAAAAGAAATTGCGGATCCGTACCGAAAAAGCCGTGAGGCCTTTGAAGAGATTTACGGATTACTGGAAAACGCTACCCAGAAATGGGTCAACGTATTAAGCCGATAGTTGGGATTATCCATGAATATAAAAAATAAGGTCAGAACCGCGCCGGGAGAGGAGTCGAATGGATGGGATCTGGCGCATCTTGTGGGACAGCTGATTGACCATCGCTGGATCATTGTTGCCGTTACTGCTTTTTTCATGCTGGCGGGAACACTCTACACACTGTTTGCGACACCGATTTATAGCGCTGATGCATTAGTTCAGGTTGAGCAGAAGAATGCCAGCACCGTTCTGAACGAAATTGACAGCATTCTGCCGCCGACGCCTGCCTCTGATACGGAAATCGAGATTCTGGAATCCCGTATGGTCATTGGCAAAACCGTTGACGATCTGGGCCTGGATACCGTGGTTGAGCAGAACTACTTCCCGGTCATCGGCAAGGGCCTGTCGCGCCTGATGGGCAACAAACCAGCCAGCATCGCGATTTCGCGTCTGGAAATCCCACGCACTATCGACAAACGTAACGTTGAACTGGAAGTGAACGGTCCGGATAGCTACACCGTCTCTAAAGATGGCGATGAGCTGTTCAAAGGTAAAGTCGGCCAGCTGGAGTCGCACGGTGATATCAGCATGCTGGTGAGCGAGATTCACGCCGATGAAGGCACCAGCTTCACCGTGACCAAGCTGAATGACCTGCAGGCGATCCGTTCCGTGCTCTCTAACCTGACCGTGGCAGACAAAGGTAAAGATACCGGCGTGCTGGGTCTGGAGTATCTGGGTGAAGATCCGGAGCAGATTAGCAAAGTGCTGAACCAGATTGTGAACAACTATCTGTTACAGAACGTTGAACGCAAGTCAGAGCAGGCCGAGAAAAGCCTGGAGTTCTTACGCACACAGCTGCCTGCCGTGCGCAGCAAGCTTGATGAAGCCGAGAACAAGCTGAACACCTTCCGTCGTCAGAACGAATCTGTTGACCTGTCACTAGAAGCGAAATCTGCCCTGGACTCTTCTGTCAGCGTGCAGAGTCAGCTGAACGAACTGACCTTCCGTGAAGCAGAAGTTTCTCAGCTGTTTACCAAAGATCACCCGACTTACCGCGCACTGCTGGAAAAACGCAAAACGCTGGAAGGTGAGCAGGCTCAGCTAAACAAGAAAATTTCTGGTATGCCACAGACTCAGCAGGAAATCCTGCGTCTGACCCGTGACGTTCAGTCTGGTCAGGAGATCTACATGCAGCTGCTGAATCGTCAGCAGGAGCTGGGCATCAGTAAAGCCAGCACCGTAGGTGATGTCCGCATCATCGACAATGCACAGACGGCTAACGCGCCGGTTGCACCGAAGAAGCTGCTGATCATTGCCGCCAGCCTGATTCTGGGTCTGTTCGTGTCAGTGGGTCTGATTATGCTGAAAGCACTGCTGCATCACGGCATCGAGAACCCGGATCAGCTGGAAGAGCTGGGCATGAATGTCTATGCCAGCGTTCCACTGTCTGACTGGCAGCGTAAGAAAGATACCGAAGCACTGGCGCGTCGTGGCAGCAAGGTGAAAACCGATCCGCACGAAACGCTGCTGGCGCTGGGTAATCCGACTGACCTCTCCATCGAAGCGATTCGTAGCCTGCGTACCAGCCTGCACTTCGCCATGATGGAAGCCAAAAACAACATCCTGATGATTACCGGTGCCAGCCCGGGTATTGGTAAAACCTTTATCTGTGCCAACCTGGCCACACTGATTGCCAAAGCAGGCCAGCGTGTCCTGTTCATTGATGGTGACATGCGTCGTGGTTATACCCACGAACTGCTGGGCGCGGATAACAAATCTGGCCTGTCAAACGTGCTGTCCGGTAAAACCGAATTCAGCCCGGCGCTGATTCAGCAGGGCGTGTACGGTTTCGATTTCCTGCCACGTGGGCAGGTTCCGCCGAACCCGTCTGAGCTGCTGATGCATCGCCGCATGGGTGAGTTGCTGGATTGGGCGAGTAAGAATTACGACCTGGTGTTAATCGATACGCCGCCAATCCTGGCCGTCACCGATGCGTCAATTATCGGCAAGCTGGCCGGCACCTCACTGATGGTGGCGCGTTTCGAAGCCAACACCACCAAAGAAGTGGACGTCAGCTTCAAACGCTTTGCCCAGAACGGGATTGAGATTAAAGGTGTGATCCTCAACGCCGTGGTGCGCAAAGCCGCCAATGCCTACGGTTATGGCTATGACTACTACGCCTATGACTACGGTAAGACCAACAAAAGCTGATCATTGAGCAACAACGAGGGGGCGGTCTGACCGCCCCTTTTTATCGTCCCTTTGAATGACGACACGCATCAATTTACACAGGTTATTCTGTCCAAACCCACAAAAGCGATACCTCTATAAATCGCATGGCGAGCGTCACTCAACAGAATTCATGACCAGCATGGTAACGCCCGCGCGCATAGCCGCTGTCAGGCTCGCTGAAAAGCCAGCCGGTAAGGCGAAGCGTAATATTGCTGGCATGAGAACTTGTGGAATTAAGGAATCACACCATGGCTCCCTATTGGTATGTATCAGGCTTTTTGCTGCTGCTTTCGCTGTTTGAAATAGCGCTGAAAAAAGACGAACGCACAAATTATATTTTGACCTGGCTGCTCTGTTTTGCTGCCGTTTTGCTGATTATCTTCGGGGGAATACGCGGTCTCGGCACCGGCATGGATGATTTTCAGTACCGGAGCTTCTTTGAGGACTTTGTAAGACGCATTGAAATTAACGGCTTCCTTAAAACCGTTGCGTTTTTCCGTTACGAACCGCTGATTTTTGCGATGGCCTGGCTCACCAGTCTGGTTTCGCACAATGCCAGCATTTTCCTGTTTGTTTTCTGTGCCACGGCCGTTTCCATCAATACCTGGTTTTTCAGGAAGATGTCACCCTATCCGGTGCTGGCGCTGGTGCTCTATTCGGCTCACATCTTTATCAACAAAGACATTAACCAGATTCGCTTTGGTCTCAGTTCGGCCCTGTTTCTGGGCGTCCTGTGGTCGATCTATCTCAAGCGCTACTGGTGGGCGTTTACCTTTTTTATTCTGTCATTCACGAGCCACAACACCGGCGTCATGGTAGTGACCCTGGTGCCGTTCCTGTTTATTCGTGACTGGCGCTGGTGGCCGGTCATTATCATTGTTGCCAGTCTGCCGCTTTCTGTGGTGGGCGGATCGAGCTTCATTGCCCTGATTGCCGGTCATCTGGGATCGCTGGGGGAAAGGGCATCGGGCTATAACAATGACCCGTCCTATGCGATGGGTGGCAGCATCCTGGCCGTATCGAACCTGAAAAACATCATGCTGGTGTTCGTCTTCTTCTACTTCATGCTGACCGACGAGCTGAAGCGCGAAAACTACGCCCAGTATCGCCTTAACTACCTGCTGATTCTGAGCTTTGCTATCGGCGGTGCGATCAGGATCTTCCTGTACAACTTCCCGTCAGGTTCGCGTCTGTCCAACTATCTGCAACAGGTCGAGCCGATCATCCTGACTTCGCTGATTTACCAGGCCAGACGATCGTGGAAGCCCGCGCTTTACGCCATGCTGGTCTTCTTCCTGCTCTATTACCTTTACTACAACACCATTTCGACCAAGCAGGCGGTTACCGGCTATGAAGTGGCGCGTGAGTTTTGGCTGGTCCACTAATTAACCCCTCGTCCGCCCCTGCGTGAAGAGATTCACACAGGGGCGAACGACGGTAGGCACACCGGTTTTTTGTCGACTCGTGTCGATTGAACGGATTATTTTTGAACTATTTTAATGAGGTGCTGGCCATGAAGGACATTCGTTTCTCCATCGTAATTCCGGCTTATAACGCGTCAGAATCGATTGTCACGACGCTGGATTGCGTTAAAGCACAAACGTATCGCAATTTCGAAGTCATCATCGTGGATGATAAATCTGCGGATGCTGCCGCGCTGGCGGAGGTGGTTCGCAGCGACCGCTACCAGGATCTCGACATCAATCTGGTGCTCTCTGAGGTTAAGCTCAACGGGGCCGGTGCGCGTAATAAAGGCATTGAGCTGGCGACCGGCGACTATGTCAGCTTCCTTGACGCCGATGATGAGTGGGCTGCGGACAAGCTGCAGCAGGCGAGCGAAAAAATTGCGCAGCTGGACGCGCAGGGCAAAAAGAATTTCGTCATTTTCAGCCAGGTGAATATCTATCAGGATGGCACCTTCCTGAAAGTGATGCCGATGCAGCCGCCGGGAAAAAATGAAACCGTCGCGGAGTATCTGTTCGGCTGTTACGGCTTTATCCAGACCAGCACCATCGTGCTGAAGCGCGAAGACGCGGCGAAAATTCAGTTCGATACCCGCTACATTCGTCATCAGGATTATGATTTCTGCATTCGTGCCGACCGCATGGGCTATGACTTTGTGATGATCGCCGCACCGCTGGCGAACTACCATCTGGTCACTAAGTTTGGCTCAAAACATAAAGGCGAATCGGTGAACTACTCGATGTTCTGGCTCGATAGCATGAAGCCGCATCTTACCCCGCGTGATATCCACACCTACAAAGCCTTTAAGCTGCCGCTGCGCTACAAAATGGATGGCAAGTCGCTGATGGCGAGCCTGAGCTTTGCGCGCTACTTCTTCCTCACTAACAAAGACAACCGTGCTTATTTTATGAACCGGGTTAAAGACAAGGTCAAAGCACGTTTCGGCGGTGAGAAAGCACTCTCCTGACGCGCGCCGCGCCTCGTTCTGCTCCTGACACCAGGAGCACCTCTCTTTTCGTTTAATTCAGGGTTGAAGATGAATACTTCTGTTGGAACCGTTGGCATTGTCATGCCTATGTATAATGCACGTCAGACGGTATTACGCGCTGTGCAATCGGTTATCAATCAGCACTATACCGACTGGCACCTCTATATGGTCAACGATAAGTCCACTGATGACTCGCTGGAATTTGTGCGCGAGCATTGTCAGGATCCGCGCATTACCATTCTGGATAACGCGGTCAACATGGGCGCAGCAGAGACCCGCAACGTCGGACTGCGCGCGGCGACTGAAGAGATTATCGCTTTTCTCGACAGCGACGATGAGTGGCATGCCGATAAGCTGAGCCAGCAGGTTACGGCCATCGCGGCCGGTGATGATTTTGTGATTACCGAATATCACTATAAAACCCGCAAGGCCGAGCACGACATTACCTACAGCAAACCGTACCTGCAGCAGGAAAACTTTGTGAAGAAGCAGTATCGCGTCTGTTTTTCTTCCGTCTGTTTCCGCCGTCCCCCGCAGGGACTTTTCTTCCAGCGCAAAGGCCATGAAGATTTCCTGTTTTTGTATGAATTATTCACCCGCTACAAGCAGGCACGCGTAATTCAGACGATTCTGGTCAACTATTACGAATTAGGCGATTCCCTTTCGCGCAATAAGAACAAAGCCGCTCAGTGGCACCTTGAATTATTAAGAATTATCTATAAAAACAATCCTTTAAAAATCTATTACTATTACGCCTGGTATATGGTGAATGGTGTGCTGTTTACCCTTAAGCATCGTTAAGCCGGTCAGCAGGATTGTCTTTAAAATTTGAGGTGGATAGCGTTTCATGAAAAAAATTGTCCTGGTGATCAAAGATGCTTATTCGTATGCGGGCACCGAGAACATCTGTAACTTTATGTCAGAGTGTCTTGGCGAAACGCATGACGTCACCATCTACTCGCTGGAAGGCAGCGGTAAAACCTTTTATCCGTTTGAGCATGTCAGAGAGATCGTCAGCTTCGAAGGGCAGAGCAATCCGATTAAAAGCGCGGTAGCCCGCATCAACGAAGAGGGTTTCGATACCGTTTTCCTGATCAGCATGGGTCGCCTGAGCGTGATGTTCGCCTTCTGGAATCTGCTGGCCATGAAGAAGAAGCGGGGTAAAGCCTACGCCTGCGAACATATCGCCATTAACTCCTTCAGTAAACCGATCAAGTTCCTCAAGTTTCTGCTGCTGCGCTACTACGATCGCGTGATTGTTCTGACCGAAAAAGATCATCAGGTGTTCAGCCGCTGGCGCATTCCCAGCAAGCCAATCCCCAACCCGGTGGTATACAAAGGTTATCAGCGTCAGACCCGTCATCGTCAGGCGCTGGCGGTGGGCCGTCTGGATAACCAGAAGGGCTTTGATCTGCTGCTAGATATCTGGCGCGACTTCACCCGTACGCATGCTGACTGGACGCTGGTGATTGCCGGTGATGGCGAACTGCGTCAGCAGTTGCATGACCAGGCGGCCGTACTGGGCATTACCGACAGCGTGAAGTTTGTCGGTAAGGTCAGCAATATCAATGACTACTATCGCGACAGCGACATGGCGCTGATGACGTCGCGCTATGAGGGTTTGCCACTGGTGCTGCTGGAAGCGAAATCCTGGTCACTGCCGGTGGTGGCGTATGACTGCCCGACCGGGCCACAGGAGATCATCAACCACGGTGAAGATGGGTTCCTGGTCCCAATGAATGACAAAGCCACGTTTCTGGCCCGAATGGAGCAGCTTGCCACTGATGACGCGCTGTTCTATGCCATGAGCGAAAAAACCCGACAAACCGCGCTGAAATTCGACGGTAACCAGATTAAGCAAAGCTGGCTGTCATTGGTTTAACCGGAGCTGGAAAAGCTCACTTGCGACGTGCCTCAGGGACACCGCCATGGCCAACCAATGGCCTTATTGACTACGGGAATTGATGCATGAAAAGAAGAGAAGTTTTACAGACCGCCGCCTCCGCTCTGGTGGGGGCCCTCTCCGTGAGCACCTTTTCCAGCTACGCTGCAAAAAGTAATGGTATTGCCCTGAAGCCGGTTGATGCGTCGGCTATCCCTAAGGGCGACGTGCCTATCCTGACGCCTGAGAATGTCTACGCCATGCCACCGCAGTTCTGGCAGGGCTTTGAGGGCAAACTCTGGATTGGTAAAGCGGGTGTCGATGCCAGCAAACCGGGTAACCAGATCCCGGTCTTCCTGCGTGATGCCAGCGGTAAAGTGTCTGAGATTGCTCAGCCTATCACGCTGAACAAAGGCAACTTTGCCCAGTTTATTCAGGACAACGCTGCACTGATTGCCGATCCTTCGCATTCGATGACGGTCGAGGACAATGACGGTCAGGCGCTGTTTAACATCGCCGATGTCAGCCGTCCGGGCGCCGCCGATTTCAGTCAGCGTCTGGCACAGCCGGCGGGTTATCAGCTGATTGGTGAGATCCCGTCCGTGGCGGAGTTACGCAAAACCCGCCCGCTGTTTGAAGGGGCCAAGGTTAAGCTCAAAAGCTGGCATGAAGGACGGGAAGTGGGCGGCGGCGAGTTTGTCGGCAGCTTCCAGACCGCTGCGAATGATGGCGGCGTAAATTTTGCCGGTGAGGGCTTCTCCTGGCGTCGCGTAGTCGATGATTTTAACCGCCTGACGCTGTTTGATTTCGGTGCGATTGCCGATGGTCAGACCGATACAGCGCCCGCCATTATGGCGATGTTCAACTGGTCGCAGCAGGCTAACCAGCAGATTTGCGTTCAGTTTCCGGCCGGAACCTTCATGGTTTCCGCCTGTAACCTGGGTGACAAGTATCTCAACTTCTTCCGTATGTCCGGTGCGATGGTGAACTTCGGTTACTTCCCGGCGACTACGATCGTCTCCGATGGTAAGTCTGACTTCGTCTTCCAGATGAATGCCCGTCGTGTGGAGCTATCCAACCTGAATTTCAACGGCAACAGTGATAAGCGTCCAAACCAGCAGGGATTTTTCCATAATACCTGTCCTGGCGGACAATATTTTCGGGGTGCCTGCCTGCGCTTTAACGCTGTCGGCGGCACGGCCATCAGCCTGCAGGACACTCTGGATTGTAAAATCGACCAGTGGTACGCCTCGCGCTGCAGTGGCGATGTGATCAAATCGGGCTGGTCCGGGCAGAAGCAGGGCAAATGGGACCACAGTACCGCGATTGAGTTATCCAACTTCAATGCGCAGTACTGCCGTGGCGGCAAAGTGCTTAACCTGCCGCGCTGCGGCCAGTCGATTATCCATAATGGCTGGATTGAACACTGTGATAATCCGGGCGATCTCTCTAACGGTCAGTGGATCGTTGATGCGCTGAGCCTGGAGGATTGTAAGAATCCGCTGATCGCGCATAACACCCGTCTGAATATGCGTCAGACCAGCCTGCAGTCGGGCAGCTGGATCGACAACTCCATGCAGGGCGATCGTTTGCTCAGCATCTGGGAGATGGGATCGACCCGCGTCGAGTCTTATGGCGTCGCGCTGGATGGCAGCCTGAAATACAACTACATCACCTCGCGCTGGCGCTTAGAGAACAATACGAACCAGGAGACCTGGTTTGACCTCGGCAGCCTCTATTCACCGACGGTGGGTGATTCGTGGGAGATCGAAATTTTTGGTCAGTCGCAGTTCAGTAATGGCAGTGGCGATAAGCCGCTGATGAACCTGATGGGTGACAAGACCACCGGCGGTCGCGCAGTGATCCACGTGCAGCGTAAGAAAGATCTGTCGGAAGCGAGCTGGTCGGCCGAAGGCAGCAGCCCGATTGTGGATGTGCGCTATGTGGCAGAGCATGACACCGATGTCCGTATCTTCGTCAAACTGGCGGGCTGGACGCCGTCGGCGGCCGTGCTGGTGAAAACCACGGGTAAAGATCGTTTTGTGACCGGCCGCTGTGCGCGGGTCAACGCGAAGATGGAGAAGGGCAATCCGCCATCAGGCGACGCGGCCAAACGCGCGCCACAGCGTTTCAGCCTGCATAACGGCAAAGCGGGTGTGGGTGCCAACGAGCAGGGCGATCTGCTGATGGCTTCCCGTCCGCTCTCCGCCGATCAGGTCGATACCAGTAAGCCGGAAGGCTTTGTTTCCGTGGTGATCAACGGTAAACAGGTTGCGCTGCCATACTTCGCGATTAAGTCTTAACCCCTTGTTTCAGGGCCGCCACAATGGAGGCGGCCGGTTTAACAGGAGCAGTACCTTTGGGTGCGTTATCCCGTAAAGCATTACTTTAAACAGAGTTCATTTTGCCCATTTCGGATCTGGGCGGCTTACAGAATTAAAAAAATTCATTCGGAGTTGTTATGAAAATTTTATTGGTGGGTAACCATACGTGTGGGAATCGCGGGGATGGCGCGATTCTTCGTGGACTGATCGATTCGATGAAGTCTGCACGCAGTGATTTAGACATTGATGTTATCAGCCGTTATCCAACCAGCTCCGGTTATCTGCTCCAGCAGGATATTCAGCAGGATGCGCTGTATCTGCACAACAGCAAATCAGGTAAAGGTCTGGTCGGTTCGTTTAAGCGTAAAGTGGCGAACCGTCTGATGCCCGATATCATGATGGCGCACCTGGGCAAAGGCGGGATCTTTAAGTCGTTCGCTGTGCCGCCGCACCTTAAGGCCTTTACCGAAAGCCTGGCAAAATATGATGCGATTATTCAGGTTGGCGGATCCTTCTTCGTCGATCTCTATGGCGTGACCCAGTTTGACCATGCGCTCTGTGCGCTGATGGCGAAAAAGCCGATCTACCTGATTGGCCACTCAGTGGGACCTTTCCAGAACCCGCGCGTCAATGCGCTGGCGAACTTTGTCTTTGATCGGGTCGACAGCCTGGTACTGCGTGAGTCGGTCAGCCTTGACCTGATGAAGCGCGATGGCGTCACCAGCTCTAAAGTTGCCTCTGGCGTGGATACTGCATTCCTGGTGCGTGCGCGTGAAGTGGAGAACCCGAGCCACAACCTGCGCTACTGGCAGGGCATTATCGATGGCCGTAAAACGATCGCGATCACCGTGCGCGAACTGGCGCCATTTGATAAACGTCTGGGCGTGACGCAGAAAGAGTATGAAGCAGCCTTTGGCCGGGTAATCAATGCGATGATTGCTGAAGGCTATCAGGTCGTCGCGTTCTCCACCTGTACCGGCATCGACAGCTATGCCAAAGATGACCGCATGGTGGCGCTGACGCTGCGTGACCACGTGGCGCAGCCAGAACATTACCATGTCATCATGGACGAGTTTAACGACCTGGAACTGGGCATCCTGCTGAGTCACTGCCATCTGACCATCGGTACCCGCCTGCACTCAGCGATTATCTCCATGAACTTTGGCACCCCGGCTGTGGCGATCAACTATGAGCACAAGTCGATGGGTGTGATGAACCAGCTTGGTCTGCCGCAGATGGCAACCGATGTGAAAAGCCTGATGGACGGCTCGCTGATCGACAAGGTGAAAACCGTTCTTGCCGATTACGACAACATTAAGCTTAAGGTCGACACGGCCGTTGCGAATGAAAGGGAAATTGGCAACCGGATCACTGAAGAGATTCTCAAAGTATTAGGGTAATGTGATGAAACTGACTTTTTTCACCATGCGTTTCCCGGTTGCCTCTGAGACATTCGTACTAAATCAGGTGACCCATTTTATTGATGCCGGTTACGAGGTGGAGATTATTTCAGTCTTTCCCGGCGATTTAGTGAACCGGCATGCGGCGTTTGATGAGTATGGTCTGGCGGCGAAGACCCACTATCTGCTGCCGGAAGAGAAGATCTCAATTGTCGATAAGCTCAACCAGCGTATCAAACTGGTGCTGCCAAAAGTGACGAAGCCGTCGCTGCTGCGTTCGCTGAATGTTCGCCGTTATGGCGCGCAGTCCAGCAAACTGCTGCTGCCGTCGATTGTGGCGAATGCTAAGCAGACCTTTACTGCAGATGTGTTTCTGGTGCATTTCGGCTATGCCGGTGCACTGGCAAACAAGCTGCGTGAACTGGGCGTGCTTAAGGGTAAACAGGCGACCGTGTTTCATGGCGCTGATATTTCCCGCCGTCACATTCTGGAAGAGCATAAACTCGACTACGTGAATCTGTTCCGCCAGAGTGAGCTGATGCTCCCTATCAGCCATCTGTGGGAGAACAAGCTGATTGAGATGGGCTGCCCGCCGGAGAAAATTCACGTGACGCGTATGGGCATTGAGCCGGAGAAGTTTAACTTCCAGCCGCGCCAGGCGTTCCATACGCCGCTGCGTATCGTTTCGGTGGCGCGTCTGACTGAGAAAAAAGGCCTGGATGTGGCGGTGAAAGCCAGCGCCATCCTGAAACAGCGTGGCGGTCAGTTTCAGTACACCATCATTGGCAACGGCGATCAGGATGAGATGATGCGTGATTTCATCGCCCGCGAGGGAATGGAAGATTGTGTCAGCATGCCGGGCTTTAAGCCGCAGGAGGAGATCCGTCGTGCGCTGAGCGAGGCTGACATCTTCCTGCTGCCGTCCAAAACCGCCGCAGATGGCGATATGGAAGGGATCCCGGTTGCCCTGATGGAGGCGATGGCGGTCGGCCTGCCGGTAGTCTCTACCTTCCACAGCGGTATTCCGGAGCTGATTGAGAACAATGTTTCTGGCTGGCTGGTGGAAGAGGACGACCCCGAGGCGCTGGCGGAAACGCTGCTGAAGTTGTCTCAGGGTGAAGTGGATGTGGCGCCGGTCGTCGCAGCCGCACGTCACAAAGTTGAGACTGAATTTAATCAGCATATCGCCTATGGCGAACTGGCACAGATTCTGGAGCGACTGGTGTGAGTGGATTTAAGTCACAGGCGATTTGGCTGTTCGGCAGCACCTGCTTCTCTGCAGTGCTGCAGGTTGCACAGCTGAGCTTTCTCGCCCGCAAACTGGAAACCCACGAGCTGGGGCTGTTAGCCATCATCAACGCCATCCTGGCGGTGGCGGGTGTGCTGCAGGATATGGGGATGAGCAGTTATCTGGTGCATCGCCAGAACATTACCCGTCGTGAGCAGAGCACCATCTACTGGGTAAACGTCTCGCTCAGCCTGTGTACCGGCTTGATCATGTTGCTGATCGCCTTTCCGGTCTCTTGGTTCTATCACCTGCCAGAGCTGACCGGGCTGATCATGCTGACCAGCCTGAACTTCCTGGTGCTGGGTCATCTGTCGCAGTATCAGGCGCACTACATCAAAACCAAGCGGATGGTCTCGCTGGCGAAGATTGAGATGGGCACCAAGCTGTTTGCCTTCCTCTGTGTAGTGGCGATGCTGGAGTTCACCTCACTGACGGTGGCCGCGGCGATTCTGGGTCTGTTCATCAACGCCTTTACCCGCATCCTTTGCATGATTGCGCTGGGTGAGAAGTCGTGGCGGCCAACCTGGGAGTTCGACAAAGCGACTTTCTTCGGCGCGATTCGTTACGGCAGCTATCAACTCGGTTCGCAGACCATTAACCAGCTGCGTACCCAGGCCGATGCGCTGGTGGTCGGTAAAGTCATGGGCGCAGAAATGCTGGGCGTCTACTCACTGGCGAAAGAGCTGGTGCTGCAACCGCTGAAGCTGGTCACGCCGGTGATTAACCGTCTGGCACTGCCGCGCTTTGCTGAGAAGCAGCACGATGCCGAGCAGCTGAAAAAGCTGTTCCTGAAGGGCACGCTGGGGATCATGCTGTTCAGCAGTGCCATGTATCTGGCTATTGGTATCTTCTCGCCGGTTATTGTGCGTGTGCTTTATGGTGCATCGCATGAGCAGGTTTATCACCTGATCCCGCTGATGTTGCTGTTTGGTATGCTGCGGCCGATGGGCGGTCTTACCGGGGCGATTTCACAGGCCAACGGACGCACCAACGTGGAGTTCTACTGGAACATCGTGGCGAGCATTGTGGTTCTGGCGGTGCTGGCAACCACCTTTATCTGGCCAAACGTGCTTTACGTCGCACTGACGCTCTCCATCTCGCAGATCCTGATCTCTGCACTGGCGCATCCGTTCTTCATCAAGCCGGTGATTGGCATTCGGTTTATCCCGTATGCCCGGCAGTGGGTGGCAGTATCGGTGGTATTTGTTGGCGTGATGATGCTGGTAAATCACTTTAATCTGTTTGTGATGCCAGAGTGGTTTGAAGGCTGGCTCTGATTCCAAAGCGTTATATCAACGGGCGGCCTCAGGGTCGCCCGTTTTCATTTATGGCTGGTCTCAGCCGTGTAACGAATAGTGCTCCGGATCACAGTGGCAATATTCGATTACTGATTGTCTTTGTTCAGTTTATGCCGCGGCTGGCAATGGGCAAAATGCGAATTTCCAAGTTATGACAGAGAGTTACTGTCCGCTTTTCAGATAAAGATTATACTTGCTCTTCCGGCCGATCCTGCATAATCGACCCACATCTTCATTTTATTAAACGGAATAAATATGACCAAGCTTAAAGCAGTAATCCCGGTAGCGGGCCTCGGTATGCATATGCTCCCTGCGACTAAAGCCATTCCGAAAGAGATGCTGCCTGTCGTCGACAAACCGATGATCCAGTACATCATTGACGAGTGTGTTGCTGCAGGTATTAAAGAGATTGTGCTGGTCACGCATGCATCGAAAAATGCCGTAGAAAACCACTTCGACACCACCTATGAGCTTGAAGCGCTGCTTGAAGCGCGCGTGAAGCGTCAGCTGCTGAGCGAAGTGCAGTCTATCTGCCCGCCAGGCGTAACCATCATGAACGTGCGCCAGGCGCAGCCACTGGGCCTGGGTCACTCCATTCTCTGTGCCCGTCCGATGATCGGTGATAATCCGTTCGTTGTCGTGCTGCCGGACGTCCTGCTGGATGACTCTACCGCTGACCACATGCGTTATAACCTCGCAGCGATGGTTGCCCGTTTTGAAGAGACCGGCCACAGCCAGGTCCTGGCGCAGCATATGCCAGCGTCTGATCTCTCTGAGTACTCTGTGATCACCACAGAAGAGCCGATCGATCACCCAGGCGACATCAGCACCATTACCGATTTCGTTGAGAAGCCTGAAGATACAGCCGGACTGAGCTCTGACCTGGCGGCGGTAGGCCGCTATGTGCTTTCTGCTGATATCTGGGCAGAACTGGAGCGCACTGAGCCAGGCGCGTGGGGCCGTATCCAGCTGACCGATGCGATTGCCAGCCTGAGCAAGCACAAAACGGTTGATGTTTCTCTGCTGACTGGTCACAGTTTCGACTGCGGTCGTAAACTCGGTTACATGCAGGCGTTCGTCTCTTACGGACTGCGCAACAACGCGCAGGGTCGCGATTTCCGCGAAGCTATCCAGACGATTCTCGCAAAACAAAAGTAATTAAATCACCGCGTTCTGCGCGGCTGATTGAAAGGAGCTCACATGGCAATTTTAGTAACGGGTGGAGCAGGCTATATCGGCTCCCATACGGTACTGGCGCTGTTGCAGCGCGGTGATGATGTTGTGGTTCTGGATAACCTCTGTAACGCCTCACGCGAAGCGATCAACCGCGTTGAAAAACTGGCGGGTAAGAAAGCGACCTTCGTTGAGGGCGATATCCGTGACCGCGCCTGTCTGCGTGACCTGTTCACAGCCAACAGCATTTCAGCCGTCATTCACTTTGCAGCGCTTAAAGCGGTGGGTGAGTCAACGCGTATGCCGCTGGAGTATTACGAGAACAACGTCGCGGGCACCGTGGTGCTGCTGGAAGAGATGCGTAATGCCGGCGTCTGGAACTTTATCTTCAGCTCATCAGCGACCGTTTATGGCGCAGATGCGCCGGTTCCTTACGTTGAGACTACGCCAATTGGCGGCACCACCAGTCCGTACGGCACCTCAAAGCTGATGACCGAATTCGTGATGCGCGACTTTGCCAAAGCAGAGCCGAAGTTTAAGGCGATTGCCCTGCGTTACTTCAACCCGGTTGGCGCGCACGAGTCTGGTGAAATCGGTGAAGACCCGACGGGCATTCCAAACAATCTGTTGCCGTATATCGCGCAGGTCGCGATTGGCCGTCTGGAAAAGCTGGGCGTGTTTGGCGGCGATTACGATACGCCAGATGGCACCTGCCTGCGCGACTACATCCATGTGGTTGACCTGGCGGAAGGCCACCTGAAAGCGCTGGACCATCTGAACAAAGTTGAAGGTTACACAGCCTTCAACCTGGGCGGCGGCAAAGGCTTCTCTGTACTGGAGATGATCAAAGCGTTCGAGAAGGCTTCCGGCAAGGCGATTCCGTTTGAAATCAAGCCACGCCGTGACGGCGACCTGCCTGCGTTCTGGGCCGA
This sequence comes from Pantoea sp. QMID4, assembly GCF_030270445.1. NCBI lineage: Bacteria > Pseudomonadati > Pseudomonadota > Gammaproteobacteria > Enterobacterales > Erwiniaceae > Pantoea > Pantoea sp. QMID4. The sequence goes on from NZ_BSXL01000001.1 coordinate 518,239, forward strand.
TGCATCACTGGCGAACCGTACGCTCGACTGGCGCGTGACGCGCGGCATCGATGAGATGATGCGCGATACGTGGAACTGGCAGAGTAAGAACCCGGATGGGTTTCGGTAGTTGAAAAAATATGCAAACACCCGGCTTAGGCCGGGTTTTTTTTTGCCTGCGTTAAGCAGAATTGTATATTCCGGCTTCCGATCCTGACTTTAATGCCAGATTGTGACTGTTTAATGACTGAATACGGAATTATCCTGGTCTGACTTTGGTCGCATTTAATCACACTATCGTGCAGACCGACTCTGAGCAGAGGCGCAAAGCATGATTGCCGATACGCTATTATGTTGTTTTGCCTGTGATGACCTTTCTTAATGCAGTACCAGAATAACGTTTAGCTCCCCTTAAGTTTTGTAGGCGGTAATGAAAGATTAGGCATATTATTTTTGCCGCACAAAATGTAGTATTTGCAGTTATCCCGGAGCCCGTATGCGTTTGAATAAAATATAATCAGCGCATCGACAAGCTAACCTGTGAAGGGAAGATTCCCGACACACAGCGCATTGGTTGCTGCAAACCAGGGGCGGTAGCGTGGCCATTTACTCGTAATGAGTCAAAATTGACCCGCGTGTATGCATAGCATGTTTAAATTTGTTAGAGGATGTGGAATGTTACTTCCCGTAATCATGGCCGGAGGAACCGGCAGCCGCTTATGGCCCCTTTCCCGCGAACTTTACCCAAAACAGTTCATCTGTCTGCATGGTGAACACTCTATGCTGCAGGAGACCGTTAATCGTCTGAGCGGCGTCGAAGCACGCGCACCGATGGTCATCTGCAACGAGGAGCATCGTTTCCTTGTGGCTGAGCAGTTACGACAAATTGACAAGCTGTCCCATAACATTATTCTCGAGCCAGTCGGGCGCAACACGGCTCCGGCTATCGCGCTGGCAGCATTAAATGCTGTAGAGCAGGGTGATGATCCCGTTCTGCTGGTGCTGGCCGCCGACCACGTGATCGAAGATCGTGCAGCGTTTCATCAGGCTATCAAAGTGGCCACCGCCTATGCCAAAGAGGGCAAGCTGGTGACTTTCGGCATCGTGCCAACCGGCCCGGAAACCGGATACGGTTATATTCAACGTGGCGAAGCGCTGCCAGGCGCAGAAAACGGCCCTTATCAGGTTCAGCGCTTTGTCGAAAAACCGAACCAGAGCACTGCTGAGCAGTATCTGGAATCCGGTGAGTATTACTGGAACAGCGGCATGTTTATGTTCCGGGCTAAACGCTATCTGCAGGAACTGGAGAAATTCCGTCCGGATATTCTGGAAGCCTGCCGTCGTGCGATGGCTAACGTCAAAGAAGGTAATGATTTCATCAGCATCAATAAAGATGATTTTATCGCCTGTCCGGATGAGTCAGTCGATTACGCCGTCATGGAACAGACAGACGCTGCAGTGGTAGTCCCGCTGGCGGCCGGATGGAGCGATGTGGGCTCCTGGTCTGCGCTGTGGGAAGTGAATGATAAAGATGCACACGGCAACTCCCTGAAGGGCGATACTTTCCTGCACAATACCAAAAACTGTTACATCAACAGTGAAGATCAGCTGGTTGCTGCTATTGGCGTTGAAAATCTGGTGATTGTGAACACCAAGGATGCGGTACTGGTCGCGCGCAAAGATCAGGTTCAGGATGTTAAGCGCGTTGTTGAATTCCTGAAAAGCGAGTGCCGCAGCGAATATCGCCGTCATCGTGAAACCTACTGGCCGTGGGGACGTTGCGATCTGGTCGTCAATACGGGGCGCTTCAACGTGAACCGCATTACGGTTAAGCCGGGTGAAGCCTTTGAGTTGCAGATGCACTATCACCGCACCGAACACTGGGTGATCCTGTCAGGCACAGCCCAGGTCACCATTCAGGATAAAACCCTGTTGCTGACAGAAAACCAGTCAACCTTTATTCCCATCGGTCACCCGCATACCTTAGAAAACCCAGGCAAGATTCCACTGGAATTGCTGGAGATTCAGTCCGGCTCTTATCTTGGTGATGACGACCTCATTTTGATTAAACAACAGTTTGCAAGTAAGTAAGGACTGACAAGATCATGGCAGCACTGACCTGTTTTAAAGCTTATGACATCCGCGGTGAGCTAGGCACGGAACTGAACGAAGATATTGCCTACCGCATAGGCCGCGCCTATGGCGAATTTGTCCGGCCAAAAACGATTGTGGTGGGTGGCGATGTCCGACTGACCAGCGAGTCATTAAAGCTGGCATTGGCCGATGGATTGCGCGATGCGGGCACTGATGTGCTCGATATAGGTATGAGCGGAACAGAAGAGATCTACTTCGCTACCTTTCATTTAGGCATTGATGGCGGCATTGAAGTGACTGCCAGCCACAATCCGATGAACTATAACGGGATGAAACTGGTTCGCGAAGGTGCACGTCCTGTCAGCGGTGACACCGGTCTGCGCGACGTCCAGCGACTGGCGGAAGCGAATGACTTTGCTCCGGTTGAAGAGGGCAAACGGGGAAGTTATAAGCAGATTTCTGTGCTGGATGCCTATGTCGATCATCTGATGGGCTACATCGACCTGAGTAACTTCACTAAACCGATGAAGCTTGTCATTAACTCAGGGAATGGTGCTGCAGGTCATATCATCGATGAAATTGAAAAACGCTTTAAGCAGGCGAATGCGCCAGTGTCGTTTATCAAAGTACATCATGAAGCAGACGGCAATTTCCCGAACGGTATCCCGAATCCGCTGCTGCCTGAGTGTCGTAAAGACACCTCCGACGCGGTACATGAGCATCAGGCGGATATGGGTATTGCCTTTGACGGGGATTTTGACCGCTGTTTCCTGTTTGATGAGAATGCAGAGTTCATTGAAGGCTATTACATTGTTGGGCTGTTAGCCGAAGCGTTTCTTAAGAAAGAGTCAGGTGCAAAAATCATTCACGATCCGCGTCTGACCTGGAACACAATTGATGTCGTGACCAAAGCGGGTGGTATTCCGGTAATGTCCAAAACCGGGCATGCCTTCATCAAAGAGCGCATGCGTGAAGAAGATGCGGTCTATGGTGGCGAGATGAGTGCGCACCACTACTTTCGTGACTTCGCTTACTGCGACAGCGGCATGATACCGTGGTTGCTGGTAGCGGAACTATTGGCAGTGAAAGGTGAAACGTTATCCGGGCTGGTTTCGGAAAGAATGAAGGCGTTTCCATGTAGTGGTGAGATTAATTACAAAGTTGCTGATGCAAAGCGCATTTTACAAGACATCCATTCTCGCTATGCAGGTCAGGCATTAATGACAGATAACACGGATGGGTTGAGTTTATCTTTTTCTGATTGGAGGATGAATGTCAGAACATCTAATACAGAGCCACTACTCAGGCTGAATGTAGAATCAAAGAGCAATACTGCTCTCATCTTAACGATCGTCACACAGCTTGAAGAAATCATAAAAGCTGAGGGATCAGTATGACCGGACTATTTAGATCCATAGTACAGTATAGAGGTTTTATTTACGGCAATATCAAGCGTGAGTTTCAAACGAAGTATCAAAACTCTCTACTAGGTGCTGCCTGGAACATTATAAATCCACTATCAATGATTGTTGTCTATACGTTGATTTTTTCTCAAATTATGAGAGCTAAACTTCCTGGTGTAGACAATGCATTTGCATATAGCATTTACTTATGTGCAGGTACATTTACATGGAGTATTTTCAACGAGATAGTTTCGAGAAGTCAAAACGTCTTCATAGATAACGCGAATATCATTAAGAAAATAAACTTTCCCAGAATATGTCTTCCAGTAACATTAATATGTAATGCTTTGGTGAATTTCGGGATAATTTTCTTTTTGTTTACTGTTTTTCTGGTTTTATCGGGATCTTTCCCGGGTGTCGTTTACTTTGAAATATTTCCTGTTTTGGCCGTGGCAATTATTTTTGCCATCGGTTTAGGAATGGTTGTTGGTGTTCTGAATGTTTTCTTTCGTGATGTCGGTCAAACAGTAACGATTTTCATGCAGTTCTGGTTTTGGTTCACTCCAATAGTTTATCCAGTCAATATTATACCGGAAAAGTTTCAGGATTTAGTAAAGTTAAACCCGATGGCAGCAATTATTGAAGGCAGCCATAACATCCTCGTTCAAGGCAAAAGCCCAGACTGGCCTTCACTTCTCCCCAGTTTAATTATTGGAATATTGCTCATGGGGTTAGGTATGCGATTATTTCGTAAAAACGTCGGCGAAATGGTGGATGAATTATAATGGGCTCAATTGTTGTCAGTAATGTAGGTAAGTCTTACAAAAAGTACTCCAGCCGTTGGGGGCGACTTGCTGAATGGTTTATACCTGGTGTCGGAAAAAAACACGACTTAAAGTGGGTTATTCATGATATTAGTTTTACCGTTAACCCGGGCGAAGCTGTTGGTATCATCGGCATCAATGGAGCTGGTAAAAGTACGCTCCTAAAAATGATTACAGGTACCACAATTCCCTCAAAGGGAATAATCAATTTGAAGGGGAGAGTTGCAGCACTACTGGAATTGGGAATGGGTTTTCATCCTGATTTTACAGGTAGACAAAACGTCTTCATGTCAGGACAATTGCTAGGCTATTCCGTACAAGAGTTGCATCAGCTTATGCCTGACATTGAAAGCTTTGCTGAGATAGGTGATTACATCGATCAACCTGTTCGTGTCTATTCAAGTGGTATGCAAATGCGATTAGCTTTTAGCGTAGCTACTGCAGTAAGACCAGATATATTGATTGTAGATGAGGCTTTGTCTGTTGGTGATAGCTATTTTCAACATAAAAGCTTTGACCGAATTAGAGATTATGCTCGTCAGGGAACCACTTTACTGATTGTCTCACATGATAAGGCGGCTATTCAAAGTATCTGTGATCGGGCTATCCTGCTAAATGAGGGGCGTAAAGAGTTTGAAGGTAATCCAGAAGCAGTAATGGATTACTATAATGCGCTGCTTGCCGATAAAGAAAAAAGATCTATACAGCAAAAGGTAACTGATGACGGAAAAATACAGACTGTATCGGGAACTGGCGAAGCGAATGTTATAGCAACAGAAATCTATGACAAAAAGGGTGAGCTATCTGAACATCTAAATGTCGGTGAAGACGCAACCCTGTTAATTCGTGTTAAAGTTAATCAAGACCTCCCTCGACTCGTTGTTGGTTACTCTTTTAAAGACCGATTAGGCCAGGTTATTTATGGTACTAACACTTTATTAAAAGACCGGGTAATACTTGATGTAAAAAAAGACGAAATTTATGATTTCGAATTTAAATTCAGTATGAACATCGGTGTTGGCAGCTACTCTGTTCAGACCGCGCTAGTGAGTTCAGAAACACACCTGGTTAATAATTACGAGTGGCGTGATTTAGCGCTGGTTTTTAATGTAATTAATGCACATAAAGAACAATTTGCAGGTGTTGCCTGGATCGACCCTGACATAGAGATTAAGAAAAATGAAATTTATTAGTTATGCTCAAAATTTCGAAGATTTAATTTTATGGAGAGCCTTGAGGCATATTGATAAAGGTTTTTATGTCGATGTGGGTGCTGCCTGGCCTGAAGAAGATTCTGTTACGAAGTTCTTTTATGATTCCGGATGGAGAGGAATCAACATTGAACCTAATCCTGAATTCTATTCACGTTATGTAAACGAACGTGCTGAAGATCTAAACTTGCAGCTTGCGATTTCTGATCAACAAGGTGAAGGGATAATGAACTTCATCAGTGACACTGGGCTGTCGACATTAAGCAATGATGTAAGCCATGATCATGAGGGAAAAGGTTATATTTCGGCACAAGATACAGTCAATATCACTACTTTAAATTGTATATTTGATGAGTATATTCCTGATAATCAAGATGTTCATTTCTTAAAGATTGATGTTGAAGGATTTGAAAGTAGCGTTATTAAAGGCTGTGACTGGAATAAGAATCGTCCTTGGATTATTGTCATTGAAGCAACGATCCCAATGTCGCAACAAAAAAACCATCAGCACTGGGAGCCTTTAATCACTTCGTGCAATTATGATTTTGTATATGATGATGGTCTAAACAGGTTTTATCTTGCAAAAGAACATCAAGATTTGGCCATTCATTTTTCAAATCCACCAAATGTTTTTGACTCATTCGTTCTTTTTTCTGAATATAAAAAGGATCTCAAGCTTCAGGATCGTAATAGCCAAATAAATAGGCTATCAAAGGAAATAAAATCACTCAAAAAGAGCGAAAAGAGGCTGCAAAAGAAGATTGATGAAAATAATCATGAAAACTGGGCATTACGTCATCATATATCACTCATACATCAAAGCACCTCATGGAAAGTGACAAAGCCATTGAGGGGGGCAAAAGTATATTCTATTAAGCTGTATAAATTTATTAAATATTTTAATAAAAAAGAATCACCAAAAGCATTGATTAGATTTTTTATGCTTGAACTTAACCGTTTTCCAAAAATTAAAGCTTATCTGCGAGAATTGGTAATTAAAACGGGTTTATCTAATCATGTTGCCAGATTCTTTTATGAAAGTGCACCTGCGCCAGTGATTCATACACCGAATTCATATTCAAAAAAAGCAAGAGTTATCAGTACCAGAATTCGTTCTCAAAAGATTACTCACAAAGATACTGATAAGGAATAATTATGCGTATTGTTGTAGATATGCAAGGATGGCAATCAGCGAGTCGAAATCGTGGTATTGGACGCTATACGCTATCTTTAGTTAGAGCTATGGTTGAATCGAAGGTCCGGCATGAGTATATTTTACTTTTTAACGGCTCTTTTGATGATTCATTTCAAGAGTTCCAACGGATATTTAATCTTGATGGTATCGCAGTAAAGTTCTGGTATCCCTTAATACCGACATCTTATCTGTTATCAGAAAATGATGATAATAGAATAATATCAGAGAAAATATACAAGGATTTTGTAAGCTCATTAAACCCTGACTTTTTATTGATTACGAGTATATTTGAAGGGTTAGGCGATAATACCATTAGCTATTTAGATGGAAGTGAATCATTTAAGACGGGTGTTATTTTATATGATCTTATCCCGCTTATTTATCCTAAAAAGTATTTAAGTAACAATATCTTGAAGGGATGGTATGAAAATAAGCTTGATTACTTAAAAAGAGCTAAATATCTCTTTAGTATATCTGAATCTGCCGGTTCTGAAGCGATAAAATATCTTGACTGGGATCCTGAATTTGTAAAAAATATCTCTACAGCAGCGGACGAAAAATTTAAGGTAACTCATTATAGTAGTGAGGATGCTAAAGCCGTTTTAAGTAAGTATGTCATTAGAAATGACTTTTTAATGTATACCGGAGGGTGGGATTTTAGAAAAAATCTTCACGCGTTAATTGACAGTTATGCTTTGCTACCAAAATCACTCCGGGTCAAGCATCAACTTGTTATTGTGTGTTCCATCCCTGCTGCTGATAAAACGGCCTTAAGATCGCATGCAATTTCAAAAGGCATAGCTGACGATGAATTCGTACTCACTGGTTATGTTTCTGATGAAGAACTATTGATGTTTTACAATTTATGCCATGCTTTTGTATTCCCATCATGGCATGAAGGCTTTGGCCTTCCAGTTCTTGAAGCAATGCAGTGTGGCAAGCCGGTCATTGTCAGTAATGTCTCAAGTCTTCCAGAGGTATTGGATTATGAAGATGCACAATTTGATCCTCACAATCTACTTGAGATAGCAGAGAAGTTAAAAATGGTACTATCTGACGATGATTATCGTGCGAAAATCATTGCCCATTCAGAAAAGCAGGTGAAAAAATTTAGCTGGGACATTTCTGCTAAAAAGCTTTTAGATTCAATGGAGATGGCTCTTTCAAAAGATTATAGCTATCCCTTAAAGAAATCGAAAATAAATGACGTTAAGCCTAAATTAGCTTTCATCTCCCCACTGCCACCAGAGAAAAGTGGGATAGGATACTATAGTGCAGAGTTAATCCCTGAGCTAAGTAAACTTTATGATATTGATTTAGTGACAAATAGTGATGCTGTTTTGCAGCATAAAAAATTATTTGACTGCAACTGTGTTGATATTGAAGATTTTAAAAATACTTATAGTCAATATGACAGAGTGTTATATCAGGTAGGTAATTCAAGTTTCCATGCCCATATGTATCCTTTGGTGAAAACGCATCCAGGCGTAACCGTGCTACATGACTTCTTCCTGTCGGGAGGTGTGCATTGGGCCACGGTGCATGATTCAGATGGGGATTCATTTAATGACAAATTATATGAGTCGCATGGATATCGAGCTGTTATGTATAATAATAAGCAGATCAACAATGAAAAAGGAATGAACAAATATCCATGTAATCTTCCTGTCCTGGAAAATTCACATGCTGTTATTTTTCATTCAAAATACTCAGCTAATCTCAGTAATAAATGGTATCGTCATCTGGATCGTAGCAAGTTTGAGTTTATCCCACTTCTGCGTACCCCACCGGTAAGTAGTGATAAAGATTTAGCAAGAAAAGCATTGAATATTAATTCAGATGATCATGTTATTATATCTTTAGGATTTACTTCACCATCTAAACAGAGTCATAGGATAATTGAAGCATTTGATGAGATTTACGCGGAGAATAATAGCGCAAAACTCATTTTTGTAGGGGATAACTCTGAAGAAAGTGATTATGGGATCAAAATACGTTCCATGATTGAAAGGTCACCTGCCAAAAATGCGATCAGTATTACTGGATGGGTTAATGACCAGGAGTATGTTAAATGGTTATCCGCAGCGGATATAGGAATACAGTTACGCGCCATTTCAAGAGGTGAAACTTCTGGAACTGTACTCGATTGCATGAATTATGGACTTGCCACGATAGCTAATGCTAATGGAAGTATGGCTGAGTTAGATAACGAAGCGGTTGTTCTTCTACCTGATGAATTTACTAATGATGAGCTAGTAAGCGCTTTAAAGTTACTCCTGACTAATTCTGTTCATTGTGAAAAGCTGATTGATCGTGCTCGATACATTATTGATAATCAGCACTCTCCTGAACAATGTGCCCAAATGTATTTTAATGTTATAGAAAAAGCTTACAGCACTACTGATTTCACCAGGAATATATTGTCTGATTCCGAAGTTTTTGATGCGTTAAGCAATGAATCAGTTGATAGGTTTTCTCAGGCTATAGCTGATACGGCTACTTTGAACTCTGGACATAAGCTATTTATTGATGTTAGCGCTTATTTAGAGCAACCACTTGACCCAATGGTTTCGACACTCATTCATCAGCTAATTATTGATGTGCCAGATGACCTACATGTTGAGCCTGTACATTATAGTAAGGCTGATAGAAGACTTGTGCTTTCACAATCTTTTACCAGCGGGATCTTGCCACTAAAAGGAATGTCTTTATCTGACGACGTTCTTGATGTCTCTAAAAAAGCAACATACATTATTTTCAATGCCGGCCTGGAACAACTGCGTGAGGCTAAAGAGCATTATTGTCGTGCATCGACGGCCAATAATGTAAAGCATGTTTTCCATACAGGTGATTTTTCGCTCCTCATTAAGCAAGTCGACGAAAATGATTTAAATAGCGAGAAGTTGTTTGCTGAACTCCTCAATCCACTGGATATCATTATTCTTGATTCAACGGAGTCCGAAAGAGTTGAATTGTTCAACTATGCTAAATTTACTGAGAAAAAATACTTCTCATTTTTGACTACGAAAGATTTTATCAATACGCTTGTTTCATTCGATTCTACAAAACAGAGTTTATTTTAAGGATTTTTGCATGTCTAACAAAGTTGCTATAATCACCGGTATCACTGGCCAAGATGGTGCCTATCTCGCTGAGCTTTTAATTAACAAAGGCTATGAAGTTTATGGTACCTATCGCCGCACCAGCTCGGTAAACTTCTGGCGCATTGAAGAGTTAGGAATTAAAAATAATCCTAATCTTCACCTGGTCGAATATGATCTGACTGACCTGTCATCAAGCATTCGTTTACTTCAGGAAAGCAAAGCAACCGAAGTTTACAACCTTGCGGCTCAGAGCTTTGTAGGTGTTTCTTTCGACCAGCCGCTGACCACCGCTGAAATTACCGGTATTGGTCCGGTAAACCTGTTAGAAGCTATTCGCATCGTTAACCCTAAAATTCGTTTCTATCAGGCGTCTACTTCAGAGATGTTTGGTAAAGTGCAGGCTATTCCGCAGAAAGAAGACACACCTTTCTATCCGCGTAGCCCGTATGGTGTTGCAAAATTGTATGCCCACTGGATGACCATTAACTACCGTGAGAGCTACAACATCTTCGCATCAAGCGGCATTCTGTTTAACCACGAATCACCACTGCGTGGACAGGAGTTTGTGACCCGTAAGATCACCGATTCAGTAGCCAAAATTAAACTCGGTAAGCTGGATGTGCTTGAGTTAGGTAACATGGACGCCAAGCGTGACTGGGGCTTTGCTAAGGAATATGTTGAAGGCATGTGGCGTATGCTGCAGGCTGATGAGCCAGATACATTTGTCCTGGCAACCAACCGTACTGAAACAGTCCGTGACTTCGTTTCAATGGCGTTCAAAGCTGCAGGCATTGAATTGCGCTTCGAAGGCAAAGAGGATCAGGAAGTTGCCATCGATGTCGCCACGAACAAAGTGGTGGTTAAGGTCAATCCTAAGTTCTATCGTCCTGCTGAAGTAGAATTACTGATTGGTAATCCACAGCGCGCGAAAGACATTCTGGGCTGGGAACCAAAAACCACGCTCGAAGAATTGTGCGCGATGATGGTAGAAGAAGATCTGCGCCGCAATAAACAAGGGTTCTCCTTCTGATATGACTAATGGCAAAAAAGCATTGATCACTGGGATCAAGGGCTTTACCGGCCAATATATGGCAGCGGATTTATCCGCTGCCGGATATGAAGTTTATGGTTTCGGTTCAACTCCCGCCCAGAATTCCTCACACTATGTTCAGGTTGATCTTACCAATGCAGCACAGGTAAAAAACGCTGTAGACAGCATTCAGCCTGACGTTGTTGTTCATCTTGCAGCCATTGCTTTTGTTGGTCATGCTGACCCGAATGCGTTCTACAATGTAAACCTTTGTGGTACGCGTAATCTGTTACAGGCGCTTTGCGAATCAGCAAAAATGCCGGAAGCAATTTTGATCGCCAGCAGTGCTAATGTTTACGGTAATAACACACCGGGAAAATTAGCAGAGTCGGTTCCTGCCAGACCTGCAAATGACTATGCGGTAAGCAAGCTGGCCATGGAGTACATGACCAGTCTGTTTTATGGAAAATTGCCGATTATTATTACCCGGCCATTCAATTACACTGGCGCCGGTCAGGCAGATAATTTCCTGATCCCGAAAATCGTCAAACATTTTCGTGAGAAAAAAGATGTCATCGAGCTGGGCAACATAGATGTATGGCGTGATTTTTCCGACGTGCGTGACGTCGTTAAAAGCTACTCAGCGTTACTTCATTCCCGTTCATCTGGTCAGACTGTCAATGTCGCTTCAGGTAAAATACATTCATTGAGGGAAGTCGTTGATCTTTGCCAATCCCTGACAGGCCATGATGTCAGGATTGAAGTTAATCCTGATTTTGTGCGCCCTAATGAAATTAAAGAACTTTGTGGCGATATTACTTTGCTCAGTAGCTTAATCGGTGAGAATTCGTCTAAAATTCCTCTTAGAGATACCCTGAAATGGATGCTGGAAGCAAAGCAATAAACGTCGTTTACTCTACGGACTGTATTAAATATCCTTTAACTGGTATTGGCCGTTATGCGTTTGAGCTTGCTAAACAGCTTCAGGAAAGAGAAAACGTCGCGCTGACGTTTCTTCATGGCACGAAGACTCGCGACTCACTGGCAGTTGCGAGTGAGTCTGCTCAATCGGTTCAATCTTTAAAACGTAAGTTACAAAGAAGCAAAACAGTAAGTGAAATATATCGCCTGACTTTTCCGGTAATGAAAATGATGGCGTTGAGGAATTTTAAGAATCATATATTTCATAGCCCAAACTATTATCTACCTCCTCACGTGAAACATTGTATTGCCACCTTTCATGACCTGTCAGTATTCCACTGGCCACAGTTCCATCCGGCTGGCCGTGTTCATCTGATGCAAAAAGAGTTAAGGAATACCGTTTCGCGTGCGTCGATGTTGATTACTGACTCTTATTACACAAAGAATGAGTTAATGAATTTCTTTGATATTGAAGATAATAAGATTGCCGTAGCACCTCTGGCCTGTAATGAAGATTTTCATCCCCGTGATGAAGCAGAAACACAACAGTTTCTTGAAAAATACAATCTTAAATGGCGACGTTTCTTTCTGTATACCGGCACGATTGAACCAAGAAAGAATATACTGACACTGCTTCAGGCGTATGATCGTCTGCCCGCCCATGAAAAATCTGCCTTCCCATTAGTCATTAGTGGTTATAAAGGTTGGGAGAATGAACAGCTCTTCAGGCTCTTTGACAAGGGCGAGAGAGAGGGGTGGCTAAAATATTTAGGTTTTGTTCCCGGTAAGGATCTGCCATTTTTATTCAGTGCTGCGACAAGTTTTTTATTCCCTTCAATCTATGAGGGTTTCGGCTTGCCGGTACTTGAAGCAATGGCATCAGGAACGCCTGTGATTTGCTCAAATGCAACCTCGCTTCCCGAAGTGGCTGGAGATGCAGCATTAATGCATGAACCTGATGACATTGTTGCTTTGACGACTTATATCCATATGATGATTGAAAACGCTGATGAAAAGCACCGTATGATTAATACGGGACTGGCGCGTGCCCGCGAATTTTCATGGTCACTGTGTGCGGATAAAACCATTGAAGCTTATGAGCAGGTCGCAAAAAATTTATGATTAAAGTTCTACACTGTTACAAAACCTACTATCCTGATACTTTTGGTGGCATCGAACAGGTTATTTATCAGCTTGCAGAGGGTGGTTTTAAATCAGGCATTGAGTCTGTAGTTTTTACTCATAGTCCCCAATTCGAAAATAAAAAAAACAGGCTGGATAACCATCAGATTCATCGGGTAAAAACGCAGTGTGAGTTTGCCTCAACGCCATTCTCTTATTCAGCCATACAAGAATTCAGGGAACTAGCCCAGAATGCGGATATTATCCATTATCACTTCCCGTATCCCTTCATGGACTTTATGCATTTTGCCGCTGGCATCAACAAGCCATCCGTAGTGAGTTATCATTCTGATATCGTGAAGCAGAAGGTGCTTTTAAAGCTCTATACGCCATTAATGAATCGCTTTCTTTCAAGTGTTAATCGGATTGTTGCCGCATCACCAAACTATGTTGAAAGCAGCCCGGTATTGCAGCAATTCAAAGAGAAAGTTGAGGTTATTCCTTACGGTCTTGATAAACAGTTTTATCAAAATAATGATCCTGTCGTTTTACAAAAATGGCAGACAAGATTTCCGGATGGCTTCTTCCTGTTTATTGGGACGTTTCGTTACTACAAAGGTCTGCATATCTTAATTGAGGCGGCAAGAAACAGCCGTTATCCCATCGTCGTAGTGGGTGCAGGACCGATTGAGGCTGAGCTGAAAGCGCAGGCACAGCAACTTGGTGTGGACAATATCCATTTCCTGGGTGCGCTGGAGGATAGTGAAAAATCTGCCTTGCTGCAGTTATGTACCTGTCTGGTTTTTCCATCTCATTTACGTTCCGAGGCTTTCGGCATCTCTTTGCTTGAGGGTGCACTCTATTCGAAACCGCTGATCTCCAGTGAGATTGGAACCGGAACAACCTTTATCAATATCGATCGCGTCACCGGCTTAGTCGTCCCGCCATCCGATCCTGTAGCATTAAGAAAGGCGATGGATGAAATATGGCAGAATCCCGACCTGGCCATGACCTACGGTGCCGCTGCGCTGGCGCGCTTTGAATCGCTTTTTACGGCAGATAAAATGATTCAAAGCTATACAAAGCTTTATAAATCCTTGTTAAGCGTGTGATTTATTTTCAGATAATTTCATATGCGCGACCGCACCATTCATTACCTTTAATCCGCTATCCTGAGTTAACATACTGATCACTTACTAACTGGTGTTACGGGTAACACCATGCGAGACCACAGACAGGAGTATGTAATGTCCAAGCAACAGATCGGCGTTGTAGGTATGGCAGTGATGGGCCGCAACCTGGCTCTTAACATCGAGAGCCGCGGTTACACTGTTTCAATCTTCAACCGTTCACGCGAAAAGACTGACGAAGTCATCGCCGAGAACCAGGGCAAGAAGCTTGCTCCTTTTTACACCGTTGAAGAGTTTGTCGAATCGCTGGAAAAACCTCGTCGTATCCTGCTGATGGTTCAGGCGGGTGAAGCGACCGACAAGACTATCGCCTCACTGACTCCACATCTGGATAAAGGCGACATTCTGATTGATGGCGGTAATACCTTCTACAAAGACACCATTCGTCGTAACAAAGAGCTGTCTGACCAGGGCTTCAACTTCATCGGTACCGGCGTTTCCGGCGGTGAAGAGGGCGCACTGAAAGGCCCATCTATCATGCCCGGCGGTCAGAAAGAAGCCTACGAGCTGGTTGCACCGATTCTGGATAAGATTGCAGCACGTGCGGAAGATGGCGAAGCCTGTGTGGCTTACATCGGTCCGAATGGCGCTGGCCACTATGTGAAGATGGTTCACAACGGTATCGAGTATGGCGACATGCAGCTGATCGCAGAAGCCTATGCGCTGCTGAAAGGCGCGCTGGGTCTGAACAACGAAGAGCTGGCTGAAACCTTTACCGACTGGAACAACGGCGAGCTGAGCAGCTATCTGATCGACATCACCAAAGATATCTTCACTAAGAAAGATGAAGAAGGTAAATACCTGGTTGATGTCATTCTGGATGAAGCGGCTAACAAAGGCACCGGTAAATGGACCAGCCAGAGCTCTCTGGATCTGGGTGAACCTCTGTCACTGATCACTGAGTCTGTCTTCGCCCGTTACCTTTCCTCGCTGAAAACCCAGCGTGTTGCGGCCTCTAAAGTACTGAGCGGTCCACAGGCTAAAGCTTTTACGGGTGACAAAGCGGAGTTCATCGAGAAAGTTCGTCGCGCGCTTTATCTGGGTAAAATTGTCTCTTATGCGCAGGGCTTCTCACAGTTGCGTGCTGCGTCAGAAGAGAACAACTGGGATCTACACTACGGGGAAATTGCGAAGATCTTCCGTGCTGGCTGCATCATCCGTGCCCAGTTCCTGCAGAAGATTACTGATGCTTATGAAGCCGATGCAGGCATCGCTAACCTGTTGCTGGCTCCGTACTTCAAAGATATCGCAGATCAGTATCAGCAGGCGCTGCGTGATGTGGTTTCTTACGCGATTCAGAACGGTATCCCGACGCCAACTTTCTCTGCGGCGATCGCTTACTACGACAGCTACCGTTCAGAAGTGCTGCCTGCTAACCTGATTCAGGCGCAGCGTGACTACTTCGGTGCGCATACTTACAAGCGTATTGATAAAGACGGTGTGTTCCACACCGAGTGGTTAGATTAATCACTGAACAGGGCTTCTTTCGGGAAGCCCTTTTTTTACACCACCAGTAAATCCCCGCTCCGAATCTCCCGATCTCCCGCCAGCCGCACAACCAGCATGCCTGCCGTCGCAAACCTTACCCAGTGCCTTGCATAGAGAATTCCGCCATACTCCGCCACCAGTGGGGTGATGTGGTCCGTAATCGGATCAATAATCTCAGCCACCACTTCTCCCGGGCGAATCTGGGCACCGAGCGGTTTACGGTGCAGGATCAGCCCTGATACCGGCGAATGAATGTATTCACAGCCGGATAACGGCGTAGCGGGGTTTTTCAGGGCAGGGGAGGCCGTCGCCATTCCCTCGCTGTGACGTTCTTTAATCACACCTGCTTCTCCCGGTGCTTCAGCCACCTCAGGCACGGTCAAGCCAATCGGCCCGTCATTGATTGCCACAACATCATCCCCGCCCGCGTTGGCAGGAACCAGTTCATCACCACCGATAACGGGCGCGGCCACCTCTACTGAAATCGACGGCTCGCTGTAGCCGATGTAACCGCCTTCCTGCAGCGCCGAAATAATCGCATCTGCATCTTTCTGCGCCTGTTCAGGCGACACATCACGGACGCCACGTAGCTCCAGCGTCACCGGCAGCAATCCGCGCGGCATCGGGTAATCCTTGCCAAATCGTTCTGCCAGCGTCAGCCAGGGTTCGCAACAGGCTTCGTCAAAGGGTTCACCACCGGAGATCTGCGCCAGCAGCTGCACTTCACTGCCTAACCAGCGCGCCAGCGGCTCAATGTCCGGCCAGGCATGAGGCGTGGTGTAGAGATGCGGTACAGCTTCCCAGTCACAGTGCAGGTCAATCATCAGATCGGCCTGACTGGCCATCCGCATCAGCGTATAGCGCTGCGCATCCAGCTCGGTCTTTGGCACGGTATCGCGATAATGACGATCAATCGCATCGCGGATCAGGTTCCTGTTCTGTGACTCACTTTGGGTCAGACTCTCAGCCAGTCCGGCTGCCAGAGTATTGCCCAGTGACGGAAAACGGCGGTTGAAGTCCTGACCGGAAAGCGTATGAAAACGGCCCAGATGGGTGCCGTGCCAATGCTGTCCCAGTGCCAGCGGATTAGCCACCGGCACCAGGGTAAATGCAGCTTTAAGCTGTCCCGCGGACTCCAGCGCCTGCAACCGCTGCTTTAGATACCACGCAACCGCCATGCCGGGTAGCTCGTCGCCATGCAGCGCAGCCTGAATGTAAACCTGACGTTCATTGTCCTCAGCAAAATGGAAACTGATGATTTCACGCTGGGTGCCTAAAGAGGCGCTTAACAGTGGATGATGTTGTTGATGCATACCGTGTTAATGTCCTTTAATCGGCAAAGGACGACAGCGCGCCGTCCTGAAAAAGTTAGAGTATAGTGCCGGATCGCGGTGAGGACGAAAAAGGGCGACCGCGAGGTTACTGCTGGATAGAGATATCCGTGGCGAAGTAGCGCTTCTGAATCTGGTCAAAGGTGCCGTTCTTTTTGATTTCGGCAAAGGCATTATCCAGCGCCGTTTTCAGTTCGGTATCGCCTTTGCGCAGGCCAATAGCCGTGCCGGGGCCAATAATCGGATCCTGAATAATCGGGCCTGCCAGTTCAAAATCTTTGCCCTGCGGATGCTTCAGGAAGCCAATCGCTGCCTGTGCCGCGTCGGTAAAGACGGCATCCAGCCGGCCTGAAACCAGATCGCTTTCAACCTGGGCCTGATCGCCATAAGGCACCACGGTCACACCGTAGGGCTGCCATTTCGCCAGCGCATAACGTTCCTGAACCGTTCCCTGTTCCACGCCAACCGTTTTCCCTTTCAGAGACTCAACGGTGGGCAGCACGCCCGCGCCTTTACGGGCAACCAGCTGGGTGTGGGTGTCATATAGCGGCACGGTAAAGTCGATCTGCTTCAGGCGCTCTTCGGTAATGCCCATGTCAGACAGAATGGCATCAAACTTACGCGCTTTCAGCGCCGGGATCATGCCGTCAAACTGGCTTTCAACCCAGACGCATTTCGCCTGCATCTGCGTGCAGAGCGCATTGCCCAGGTCGATATCAAAGCCGACCAGCTTGCCCTGTGGCGTTTTCGATTCAAACGGCGGATAAGTCGGATCGACTGCGAAACGCACCTGTTCAATTTTCGCCTGAGCTGCAAACGCGCAGCCTGCCATAACCGCCACAGCCAGCGTCTGACGCAGGCGTTGAGTGAAAATGTTCATGATTTTGCTCTTATTCTGTCGTGATGAGTGATTATGCAGAGTATCGCCGGGCAGCCGGGATGGCAATTACTGCGTTATCTCTATCACGTCAGCCTTACACAGCGCCCGATAATCTTCGGTGTTCAGGATCACTGAGCGCTCCAGCAACCCGGCGTTAAATGCGATTTCCGGATAACGTTTAAACAACGCGGGATCCACCACCAGTCTGAGGTCGGGATGAAAGCTGAACGGCGGGATCGCACCGAATACGCAGCCGGTCAGCAGGTCGGTCTCCGCCGGGCTGGCGAGTGAGGCGCGTCGTCCACCGACTGCTGCGGCGACTTTGCCCAAATCGGCCTGCCGATCGGCCGGTAGCACCGCCAGCACATGCTGCTTAACGCCGTTGCCTTTGACGTGACAGACCAGCGCTTTCGCGCCCTGGCCGATTTCGGTGCCGCGAATTGCCGCGACCGCTTCACATTTACCGGTGGCCTCATGTTCCATCAGGCGATAGCGTGCCTGGTGCTGGTCGAGCAGGGCGATTAATCTTTCATGGGTGGTCACGCTTCTCTCCCTGAGGTTTGAGTCGCCGTTACTGTGCGGGATTGGGATGAAGTTTGAGAAGGATTCTGCTCAGAATCCGCATAAAAACGAAATTCTGAGCAGCATGTTGCACAATTACTTATGACGGGCGCGCAGGTTATTGATCACGGCACTGAAGTCGAGATCCTGATCCTGCAACAGTACCATAAGGTGATAGACCAGATCTGACGCTTCATTGGTCAGTTCATCCCGATCGTTGACGGTCGCCGCCAGCGCGGTCTCAACCCCTTCTTCGCCCACTTTCTGTGCGATGCGCTTGGTGCCGCTGGCGTAGAGTCGTGCCGTGTAAGAGCTGTCAGGGTCGGCCGTTTTACGCGACGCCAGCAGCTGTTCCAGCTGATAGAGGAAGGTCCACTCAGGCACGGCCGGCGAGAAGCAGCTGGTGGTGCCCAGATGGCAGGTCGGGCCAATCGGATTCGCCAGCACCAGCAGCGTGTCATTGTCGCAGTCAGGCGTAATGCTCACTACCTGCAGAAAGTTGCCGGACGTTTCGCCTTTGGTCCACAAGCGGTTTTTGGTGCGCGAGAAAAAGGTGACATTGCCTTCTGCAAGGGTTTTTTCCAGCGCCTCCGGGTTCATGTAGCCATGCATCAGGACTTCGCCTGAGACGTTGTGCTGAACGATGACCGGCATCATGCCCTCTGTTTTGTCCCAGTCGAGAAGAGCCTGTTGTTGTTGAGTTAGCACGCGCGAATCTCCACTCCGTTGTCGATCAGAAAGCTCTTCAGCTCACCAATATTAATCATCTGCTTATGGAATACCGAGGCGGCTAAGGCGCCATCGACGTTAGCCTCGGTAAACGCCTCCAGGAAGTGCTGCATGGTGCCTGCGCCGCCAGAGGCGATCAGGGGCACGTTGCAGACTTCACGCATTTTCTTCAGCTGCACCAGGTCATAGCCGTTACGCACGCCATCCTGATTCATCATATTCAGGACGATCTCGCCTGCGCCCAGCTTCTGCACTTCCTGCACCCACTCCAGCGTTTCCCACTGTGTTACGCGGGTACGTGCTTCGTCACCGGTGTACTGATTCACCTGATACTTGCCGCTGGCTTCGTCAAACCAGGTATCGATGCCGACCACAATACACTGCACGCCAAACCGGTCCGCGAGGCGGGTGATGAGCGTGGGATCAGCCAGCGCCGGGGAGTTAATGGAGATCTTATCCGCACCAAACTCAAGAATACGCGCCGCATCTTCCGGGGTTTTAATGCCGCCCGCGACGCAGAACGGGATATCGATCACTTCCGCGACGCGCGACACCCAGCTTTTGTCGACGACCCGGCCATCAGATGAGGCGGTGATGTCATAGAAGACCAGTTCGTCGGCACCTTCAGCGGCGTAGCGCTGCGCCAGCGGCACGATATCGCCGATGATCTCGTGATTACGAAACTGTACGCCTTTGACGACCTGGCCGTCACGTACGTCCAGGCAGGGAATTATCCGTTTTGCCAGCATGAGATCGCCTCCGAAACTGTGAATTTATCTTCCAGCAGCGCACGTCCGACAATCACGCCCTGAACACCGCTGCCGCGCAGTGCGGCGATATCATTGAGGTCGCCGATGCCACCCGAGGACTGGAAAGCAATCGTCGGGAAGCGTGCCGTCACTTCCTGATAGAGCGCGACGTTGGAACCGCTCAGGGTACCGTCGCGGGAAATATCGGTGCACAGCACGTGTTTCAGGCCCACCTGCTGAAAATCGGTAATCACCTCTTCCAGGGTGACGCCCGCCGCTTCCTGCCAGCCACTGATCGCCACTTCTTTGCGGTTACTGGCATCAATGCGCACATCTAACGCCAGCACAATCGCCTCTGCGCCAAACTCCGCGAACCACCGTTTGACCTCTTCAGGCTCTTTCACAGCAGTCGAACCGACCACCACACGACTCGCACCCGCTTCAAGCAGTGCGCAAACGTCGTCACGGCTTCGAATGCCGCCACCGACCTGCACCGTCACATCAACGCCATCCAGCAGGGTTTTCAGCAGCGCAATCTGGCGTTTTGCCGGGTCTTTCGCGCCGGTTAAATCCACCAGATGCAACACGGTCGCGCCCTGGCTTACGTAATCCTGCAGACGCGGCAGCGGATCGCTGCCGTAATCACGCTGCTGGCCATAATCGCCCTGATGCAGACGAACCACTTTGCCGTCGATTAAATCTAACGCGGGGATAATCATTACATCTCCAGGAAGTTTTTCAGCAACTGCGCGCCCGCTTTGCCCGAGCGTTCCGGATGGAACTGGACGCCGAAGAAGTTATCTTTCTGCACCGCGGCGGTGAAGGCTTCACCGTAGTGACACTGAGCGATGGTGCTGGCGTTGACCGGCATGGCATAGCTGTGGACGAAGTAGAAATACGATCCTTCATCAATGCCGCGGAACAGATGATTGCCCGCCTGCGCGGTAATCTGGTTCCAGCCCATATGCGGCAGCGGCAGGCCGTGGGTGTCCATGCGTGACACCGGCTCATCGATAATGCCCAGCGTCGGCACGCCGCCGTTTTCATCGCTGCCGCGTCCCAGCAGCTGCATACCCAGACAGATGCCCAGCACCGGCTGAGTACAGGCTTTCACCAGATCGATCAGGTCACGCTCTTCCAGCTGATTCATTGCAGCCTGCGCGGTGCCCACGCCAGGCAGAAACAGTTTGTCGGCGTGCAGCACCACATCGGAATCGCGGCTCACTTCCGGGGTATAGCCCAGACGTTCAATCGCCCATTTCACCGACGAGAGGTTGGCGCAACCGGTATCCATGATCACCACGTTCATCACAGCACTCCCTTCGAGCTCGGCAGGGTATTACCTTCAACGCGGATCGCCTGACGCAGCGTACGGCCAAAGGCTTTAAACAGGCTCTCGACGCGGTGATGGTCGTTCTTGCCTTTGGTTTTCAGATGCAGCGTGCTCATCATGGCGTAAGAGAGCGAGCTGAAGAAGTGCTCGACCATTTCAGTGCTGAGGTCGCCGACGCGCTGATAGTTGAACTCTGCTTTGAACTCGATGTGCGGACGACCGGAGATATCCAGCGCGCAACGCGCCAGGCATTCATCCATCGGCAGCACAAAGCCAAAACGACCAATGCCGCGTTTGTCGCCCAGCGCTTTCAGCAAGGCTTCTCCCAGTGCCAGACCGGTATCTTCCACCGTGTGGTGATCGTCAATGTAGAGATCGCCTTTCACTTCGATGTTCATGCGGAAGCCGCCGTGCACCGCAATCTGGTCCAGCATATGATCGAAGAAACCCACGCCGGTATTTATCTTGCTGCCGCCTTCGCGGTCCAGCCACAGTTCGACCCGAACCTGCGTCTCTTTAGTGTTACGCTGCACCAGCGCATGACGATCACGCTGGGTCAGACGCTGCTGAATGGTCTGCCAGTTCTCGCCGTCAGCGCCGTAGCGGATAGGCTGAATGCCCATGTTCTCCGCCAGCTGCACGTCGGTCAGACGATCGCCAATCACATAACTGTTGGCAGCGTCCAGCGCGCCTTCGGCCAGCCAGGCCTGCACCATTTTGGTTTTCGGCTTGCGGCAGTCGCAGTGATCGTCCGGCATGTGCGGGCAAATCAGCACATCGTCAAACGCAATGCCCTGTGAGGTCAGGACCTGCATCATCAGATTGTGTGGACCATCGAAATCCGCCTGCGGGAAACTGGCGGTGCCAAGACCATCCTGGTTGGTGATCATCACCAGGCGATAACCGGCGGCCTGCAGCGCCAGCAGCGCCGGGATAACGTCTGGCTCAAACGCCAGCTTATCCATACGATCCACCTGATAATCCTCAGGCGGCTCAGAGATTAACGTACCGTCGCGATCAATAAAAAGGGTCTTCTGACTCATGCTTGCTCCAGAGAAAAGGCTTGCAGCGCGGCGATGGCTCGTTCGCACTCTTCACGCGTGCCGATGGAGATGCGCAGGCATCCCGACAGGCCCGGATTTTTGTTCTGATCACGCAGGATAATGCCCTGATCCCATAAGGTTTTGAAGACTTTTGGAGAATCGGTAAAGCGCGCCAGCACATAGTTGGTTTCGCTGGGGAACACCTGCTCAACGCAGGCCAGCTGCGCCAGTTCAGCCAGCAGCCAGCTGCGATTGTCGTTCAGCTGGACCACATGTTCGCGCATCAGCGCAATGCCTTGCTCACTCAGCGCCTGTCCGGCGACGTCGGCAACCGGTGTCGCCAGCGGGTAGGGCGCAATCACCTTCATCAGCAGGTCGATCACCGGCTTATTCGCCAGCGCAAAGCCACAACGCAGGCCCGCCAGCGCAAAGGCTTTAGAAAGGGTACGCAGGATCACCAGATGCGGATAATCTTTCAGCCAGCCGGTCAGCGTCGCCTGCGGGCAGAACTCAATATAGGCTTCATCGGCTACGACCAGCGCTTTACCGGCGGTCATCGCCAGCAGCTGACGGATGTCATCCTGATCGATCAGGTTGCCGGTCGGGTTGTTCGGGCTGCAAAGATAAACGACTTTGACGCCATCCAGCTGTTCCGCGATAGCAGGCAGATTCAGCTGCCAGTCGGTCAGCGCAGGCGCGATGCGGTAGTCAATGCCGATGGTTTCGGCGCTGACGCTGTACATGCCATAGGTCGGCGGGCAGAACAGAATGGCATCCTGCCCCGGCTCACAAAAGGCGCGCATGACCAGTTCGATGGCTTCATCCGCGCCACGGCTGACCAGCACCTGATCCGGCGTTAAGCCCGCGTACGCGGCGTAGCGCTCAATCACCACTTTAGGCTGACATTCCGGATAACGGTTCAGCGTCTGCTGAGACAGCTCAAACGGCACCGGCAGCGGGAATTCGTTGGCATTGAGCCAGACATCACCGTTGCCACCCAGACGACGCGCCGACATATAGGGCGTCAGGGCGCGCACATTAGCACGCGCCAGCTGCTCAATATCCTGACTCATGCTTGCTCCTTCAGTGCGGCAACGCGCAGGGTAACGGCATTTTTGTGGGCATCCAGCTGCTCTGCGGCGGCCAGGGTTTCAATCGTGGCGGCCAGATTCAGGAAGCCCTGCGGCGTCAGCTCCTGCACCGTCATGCGTTTCTGGAAATCGGCCAGGCCCAGGCTGGAACAGGTAGCGGTATAACCGTAGGTCGGTAATACGTGATTGGTGCCCGAGGCGTAATCGCCCGCGGACTCCGGCGACCAGTCACCTAAGAAGACTGAACCGGCGCTGGTGATCAACTCCACCAGATCGCGCGGCTGACGGGTCTGCAGAATCAGGTGCTCCGGGCCGTAAAGATTGGAAATTTCAACGCATTGCTCAAGGTCGCGCGCCACGATCAGGCGGCTGCTCTCCAGCGCCTGACGCGCCGTGGCAGCACGCGGCAGCTGCGCCAGCTGCTGTTCAACCTCGTCCGCAACCGCCTCTGCCAGCGTCAGTGAAGGCGTCAGCAGAATCACCTGCGAGTCGGGACCGTGCTCGGCCTGTGAAAGCAGATCGGACGCGACAAACGCAGGCGTGGCACCTTCATCGGCAATCACCAGCACTTCTGACGGCCCGGCAGGCATATCAATCGCCGCGCCATCGAGTCGCTGACTCACCTGACGTTTCGCTTCGGTCACCCAGGCGTTGCCCGGACCAAAAATCTTGTCCACGCGTGGCACGGTTTCGGTGCCAAAGGCCAGCGCGGCAATAGCCTGCGCACCGCCCACCTGGAACACCTCTTCTACACCACACAGCTGCGCGGCATAGAGGATCTCATCGGCAATCGGCGGGGGTGAACAGAGCACCACGCGGCCACAACCAGCGATGCCTGCAGGCGTCGCCAGCATCAGCACGGTTGAGAACAGCGGGGCGGAACCACCAGGAATGTAGAGCCCGACCGATTTCACCGGACGGGTGATCTGCTGGCAGCGCACGCCGGGCTGGGTTTCCACATCCACTGGCGGCAGAATCTGCGCGTTGTGGAAGGTTTCGATATTGCCCACCGCGACGGCCATCGCCTGCTTCAGCTCGTCACTTAGCCGGGCGCTGGCGTCTGCGATTTGCTGCGGCGTCACACGCAGATTTTCAACCTGCGCCTTGTCGAAGCGGGCGCTGAACTCGCGCAGCGCATCATCGCCGTTCAGCTTTACCTGCTCCAGCACGTTACGCACCGTCAGTGTGACGTTTTCAGAAGCGGCGATGGCAGGACGCAACAGCAGCGCCTGCTGCTGTTCGGGGGTGCACTGCTGCCACTCAATCGGGGTAGAAAAAGCCATGGCTTACTCCATCATCTTCTCAATAGGCAGCACCAGAATTGAACTGGCACCCAACTCTTTCAGTTTTTCCATGGTTTCCCAGAACAGGGTTTCGCTGCTGACCATGTGCATCGCCACGCGGCTGACATCGCCTGCCAGCGGCAGAACGGTTGGACGCTCAGCGCCAGGCAGCAGGCTGATCACCTCTTCCAGCCGCTCACTCGGCGCGTGCAGCATGATGTACTTCGATTCACGCGCTTTAATCACGCCCTGAATACGGGTCATCATCTTGTCGATCAGCTCCTGCTTGGCGGCTGGCATCTCGCCGTCGCGCTGGATCAGGACGGCTTTTGAACGATAGATGACTTCAACTTCACGCAGGCCATTCGCTTCAAGCGTGGCACCGGTGGAGACCAGATCGCAGATAGCATCCGCCAGACCGGCGCGGGTCGCCACTTCAACGGAACCATTCAGCATACAGGTTTTAAAGCTGACGCCTTTTTTGTCGAGATACTGTTTGAGCAGGTGAGGATAGGAGGTAGCGATGCGGGATTTATCGAGGCATTCGGGGCCGGTGTACTCGGCGTCGGTCGCCATCGCCAGTGAGAGACGGCAGCCGCCGAAATCCAGGCGACGCAGCGTAAAGTAGCGCGGGTCTTCGCCCTGAGCACGACGCGAGAGCAGCTCTTCTTCCAGCACGTTTTCACCGATGATGCCGAGATCGACCACACCGTCCATCACCAGGCCAGGGATATCGTCATCGCGCACGCGCAGGATGTCGATCGGCATGTTCTCCGCAAACGCAATCAGGCGCTGTTGCTGAAGATTGATTTTAACGCCGCAGCGCGCCAGCAATTCGCGTGAATCATCACTTAAACGGCCAGATTTCTGCATAGCTATGCGTAAACGGGTGTTGTCTAACATGGTTCCTGTCCTCTTAATGCTGTCCTGAATGTGTGGTTGCGCCAGCCCATAAAAAAACCCCCGGAAGACGATCTTCCGGGGGTTCTCTTGCGTTCACACCACTGGAAGATCTTGAAAGTCTTCCAGCACCAATCGCCTGAAAGACTAGTCAGGATGATGGTGGTGGTGATGGTTAAACTGAACGCGTGTCATAATAATCTCGTCGATGAATGCATATTCATTTGTGGGGATTAACCTAGCGAAGATGGCAGCACTTGGCAACACTTTTTTAAACAGGCGGTTCGGAAAACGCTGAAACAGGTTGTTCTGGTTTGCAATCCGGGGGCAAACTACGTTGAAGTCAGGGTTGATGTTTCACGTCAGGAGTCAAAATGAAGAAGGTCGCTATTGTGGGACTGGGCTGGCTGGGCATGCCGCTGGCCACGGCGTTAACGGTGCGAGGCTGGCAGGTCACCGGCAGCAAAACCACCCCAGACGGTGTTGAAGCCGCACGCCGCTGCGGCATTGAGGCGTTCCAGCTGGAACTGACGCCGGAACTGCTGTGTGATGCTGCCGATATCGAGCCACTCTTTAACGTTGATGCATTGATTGTCACGTTACCTGCCAGCCGTACTGCGGAAGGTGGCGAAGCTTATCTGCAGGCGGTGCAGAATGTGGTCGATACCGCGCTGGTGTATAAAGTGCCACGCATCATCTTTACCAGTTCAACGTCAGTTTATGGTGGCAGCTCTGGCATTAAACGGGAAAACAGCCCGCTGACCGCAGAAACGGTAGCCGGTAAAACGCTGGTTAAGCTGGAGAGCTGGCTGCACGATCTGCCGGGAACCAGCGTGGATATTGTGCGTCTGTCCGGTCTGGTCGGGCCAAAGCGCCATCCGGGACGATTCCTGGCCGGTAAGCAGGATGTGGCGAATGGTTCGCAGGGCGTGAATCTGGTGCATCTGGATGACGTGGTCGAGGCGATTACGTTGCTGCTGCAGTCGCCAAAAGGGGGCCGGGTGTACAACCTCAGTGCGCCGAAACATCCGACGCGTGACACCTTCTATCCCGCAGTTACGCGCCAGCTTGGTCTGCAGCCGCCGCAATTTGCGCCAGAGGCCGTAAAAGACAGCGGCAAGCTGATTGATGGGTCGCGCATCTGTAGCGAGCTTGGTTTTGAGTATCGCTATGACGATCCGGTGAAGATGCCACTGGAGTAACAGGCGGCTGTCGTTGATGTGGGGGCAGGGCGCCCCCGCTGAAGCGCTTTTGTTATGCTATCTTCATAGTTACAACATACTTATTTATCTTATTCTGCAGGGCAGAATGTGCCCTGCAGAAAGACCGTTATCCGGCTGGCCAGACGTAATGCCTGGCCCTTAGTTTTACACCCCCAGCCGATCCCTCAATGCATACCACACCGCGCCCATCGCCGTCAGCGGCACCTTAAAGCGTCGGCCACCTGGGAACGGCAGGTGAGGCAGGCGGGCAAAGGCGTCAAACCGCTCGGCATCGCCGCGTAATACTTCGCTGATCAGCTTGCCGGAAAGATGGGTACTGGTGACGCCATGACCGCTGTCGCCCTGCATGAAATAGACATTCTTCTCCATCCGGCCAAACTGCGGCATACGCGACAGTGTCAGCAGGAAATTGCCGCTCCAGCTGAAGTCCAGCTTCACGTTCTGCAACTGCGGGAAAGTGCGGCGCAGCTTGGGCCGGATCAGTGCTTCAATGTCAGCCGGTTCCCGCGCGCCGTAGACCACACCGCCGCCATAGAGCAGCCGGTTGTCTGCGGTCAGACGGAAGTAATCCAGCAGATAGTTACAGTCTTCCACACAGTAATTGTTCGGCATCAGCGACAGTGCCTGGTCGGGTGTCAGCGGCTCGGTCGCCACAATCTGCGATCCGCACGGCATGCTTTTCCTGCTCAGGCGCGGCTCCAGCTGGGGTGAGAGATAGGCATTACCGGCGAAGATCACAAACGTCGCACTGACCTCGCCCTGAGCGGTTTTTACCCGGTTAGGTGTGCCATAAATCACATCTGTCGCTGCGGACTGCTCATAAATGCGTCCACCATGTCGACGAATTGCTTCTGCTTCTCCCAGCGCCAGGTTCAGCGGATGCAGATGGCCGCCACGTCGATCCAGCAGCCCGCCGACATAACGTTCAGTAGCGACTTCGCGGCGAATAGCGCGTTCATCCAGCAACTCAAGGTCATGATTACCGTACTGCTGCCATCGCGTTTTCTGCTTTTGCAGATGCGCCATCTGTCTCGCATTCAGCGCTGCAAAAATGCCGCCGGGCCGGTAGTCGCAGTCAATCGCATACCGCTTAATGCGATCGCGGATAATCTCAGCGCCTTCAAACATCATGCTGCCCAGCATGCGGGCGCTCTCTTTGCCGTAGCGTTGTTCAATCACATCCACGTCGCGGCTGTAGGAGTTCACCACCTGACCGCCGTTTCGCCCGCTGGCACCAAAGCCGACGCGCGCCGCTTCCAGCACGACCACATCGTAGCCCACCTCGGTCAGATGCAGCGCCGCCGAAAGACCGGTGAAACCGCCGCCAATAATGCAGACGTCGCACTGAATGCTCTCCTGTAAGGTCGGCCAGGGCGCATGCGGATTGGCGGTCGCTGCGTAATAACTCTCCACATAATTCATAACATTCTCCGGAATGCGCCTAAAAATTGGCTGGCGTGTGGGCACTGACAATGCGGCAGGGGATTTCAGCCCTGTTGGTGAAGCTGTGCGGTAACCCGGTATCAATCACATAGCTCTCTCCGGCAGAGAGATGAAACTGCTGACCGTTAATGACCAGCGTAATTTCACCTTCCAGCAGCGTGCCGGTCTCTTCGCCCGGATGACGCAGCTTCTCGCCGGTGCTGGCGCCGGGTTGATAGGTTTCCAGCAGCATGCCCAGCGTGCGCTGCGCACGGCCATTGTCGATAAGTTTCAGCGACACACCCTGGCTGCCAATTTCCAGCAGATCGCTGGCGCGGACAATCACCTTTGGCTCTGCGTGGGGTTTGGGTTCCGAAAAGAATTCCGACAGTGACAGCCCATAGACTTTCAGCAGCTTCTGCAGGGTGCTGACCGCCGGGCTGACCTTATCCTGCTCGATGGTGCTGATGGCGCTGTGGGTCAGTCCGGCCAGTTCAGCAACGCGACGTTGCGACAATCCCATCGTCTGCCGAATCTGCGCCAGCCGTCGTCCCGGTGCCAGCGTGACATCACTCATCTGCTTTTCCCCTGTGATAGCGAATGGCGGCCTGAATAAAGCCGCTGAACAGCGCCTGCGATCCCGCCGTGCTTTCCGGCTGCCACTCGGGATGCCACTGCACCGCGAGGGCGAAGGGATGATGACGCAGACTCACCGCCTCAATCAGGCCATCCGGCGCGCGCGCCTCAATGCGCAGCTGCGGCCCCGGTTCGCGTGTGCCCTGATGATGCAGAGAATTGACCGCAAGCGGTTTGCTGCTGTCCAGCAGCGTTGCCAGCAGGCCATCCGGTTCGATCGTGACAGGATGCGCTGTCGCATACTGCTGATCCAGTGGCAGCGTCTCATCTTCATGATGACGCTGAAATTCTGACTGTTCACTGAGATCCCGCCACAGCGCGCCACCATTGGCTACCACCAGCTCCTGCAGTCCACGGCAGATGCCGAACATCGGCATTTTATGGCTGGTGGCCCAGGTGATCAGCTGAAAGGCGAGACGGTCGCGGCCCGGATCGGCGTGCGGCTCTTCACCGGCTTCACCATAATGCCAGGGTTCGATATTGCTGGGACTGCCGGTAAGCAGCAGGCCATCCAGCACAGCCATAGCGTTTTCTGATAGATGAGGCGCATTAATAAGACTATGGGGCAGGGCGAGAGGCACGCCACCCGCCAGGACAATCGCATCAATATATTTGTTATGCACCGTCTGAGTCGCATGGCCGGCCAAATCTTTCTGGCACATCACTACGCCAATCAACGGTTTGTCAAAAATAATGCCCATCTTACGTCCTCGCATCACTGGTCGAAATATCTACCGAAAGGGCACATCTGGCGGTTAAGTGTGCAATATTTTTTCAATCTAGCAATCTGCTGTTTGTTCTTCAAACAGATTTGTTACATTTGCACACTTTTTATGTTGGCGCTATGTTAGTGGAGTGGCTGTTATTTTGAGCATTACGCAAACCTGATAGGGGCGGGTGAAATCATGACTAACCTGGTAGAAGTGGAAGACTTCACGCTTCAAAGTGAAGAGAAACGAACCAGCGCGTTCCAGCTTGAGGTGAAAGCCTGGCTGGAGCGCCATCCTGAAACGCAGTATGTCGACATTCTGTTAAATGATTTAAATGGTGTGTTCCGCGGCAAGCGCATTCCGGTCTCTGCGCTGCCTAAGCTGGAAAAAGGATGTTATTTCCCCGCCTCAGTGTTTGCCATGGATATCCTCGGCAACACGGTGGAAGAAGCGGGACTCGGCCAGTCTCTTGGTGAACCCGATAATCTCTGCCTGCCCGTTAGCGGTACGTTAGTTCCCTCCGCCTCTGACCCTCGACACATTGCTCAGTTGTTGTTAACCATGTGCAACCAAGATGGCACTCCCTTTGACGTTGAACCCCGAAATGTCCTCAACCGGCTGTGGCAACAGTTGCGTAACCGGGGGCTGTTTCCGGTGGTAGCGGTAGAGCTGGAGTTCTATCTGGTGGACAAAAAGCGCGATGCTGAAGGCTTTATCCAGCCGCCCTGTTCGCCTGGCAGCGATGAACGCAATATGCAGAGCCAGGTCTACTCGGTCGATAACCTCGATCACTTCGCTGATGTTCTGCGGGATATTGACGATCTGGCCCGTCAGCAGGGCATACCGGCTGATGGCGCGCTGGCGGAAGCCTCGCCCGGACAGTTTGAGATCAACCTGCATCATACCCGCGACGTGCTGCGTGCCTGCGATCATGCGGTGCAGCTGAAGCGACTGATTCGTCAGGTCGCGGAAAATCACGGCATGACCGCCACCTTTATGGCGAAGCCTTACGAAGAGTACGCAGGCAGTGGGATGCACGTGCATATCAGCATGCTGGATGCCGCCGATCACAACGCCTTTGCCTGCGATGACGGCAGTGATTCACCGCTGATGAAACGTGCGCTGGCGGGCATGATCGACCTGATGCCCGCGTCAATGGCGCTGCTGGCACCTAACGTGAATGCCTATCGCCGCTTTGTCCCTGAAGCCTATGTGCCGTTACAGGCTTCGTGGGGGCACAACAACCGGACCGTCGCGCTGCGCGTGCCGTGCGGAGATATCGACAACCATCGTATTGAGTATCGGGTGGCGGGCGCTGATGCCAATCCCTATCTGGTCGTCTCGGCTATCCTGGCCGGGATGCTGCATGGGCTGGATACGCAGCTGCCATTGCCAAATCCGGTCACCGGCAACGGACACCATGCCGAGGGGCTGGCACTGCCAATACGGCAGAGCGATGCGCTGTATGAGTTTGACAGCAGTTATCCGCTGCAGAAGTTACTGGGCGAACGCTTTGCCAGCGTCTGGCATAGCTGCAAAAACTATGAACTGATGCAGTTTGAACGACTGATTACGTCTACGGAAATAGACTGGATGCTGAAAAACGCCTGATGGGCTTCTCAGCTTTGCTTTGTCGCGCTTTTTTTTGCATAAGGTGCCCCAACGGCTTGTATTACTGCCACGGGTTAGGGCAGAATACGCGGCCTGCAAAATCAGATAATAACCGACGCTTAACGCGCCGGTTATTTTTTTGCATCCAGTTTTAACAGAGCGTTTTTGCTGACTTAACCGAGGCCGGGCACGCACCCGGATAGATAAACACTGAAAACACGCGTAAGCGTGAGATTGAGGATTACAAAGATGGGGATGTTTTTCACTCTGCCAGCCAACGCTGGTACGCGTTTTCGTGATGACTACGGCGCCGTGTCAACCGCTAACCTTACTCCCTGTCGCTTAATGCGCAGTTGCCCTGTGACCCAGCCCAGCCAGGTTGTCGCACAGAGGGGACTGAAGCATGTCGCTTAATACCTCCGCCGCACCGCAGCGTGCGCAACTCAAAAAGACGCTTACGTTACTTCCGGTCGTCATGATGGGCTTAGCCTACATGCAGCCTATGACCCTGTTCGATACCTTTGGCATCGTTTCCGGTCTGACCGATGGTCACGTCGCCACCGCTTATGCTTTCGCGCTGATTGCGATTCTGTTCACTGCCGTGAGTTACGGTAAGCTGGTACGCCGCTTCCCCTCTGCGGGCTCCGCTTATACCTACGCTCAGAAGGCGATCAGTCCGCACGTCGGCTTTATGGTCGGCTGGTCATCACTGCTGGACTACCTGTTCATGCCGATGATCAACATCCTGCTGGCTAAAAACTATTTCGAATCGCTGGTGCCGGGTATCCCGTCGTGGATCTTCGTGGTGCTGCTGGTCGGCTTTATGACGCTCTCTAACCTCAAGGGCATCAAAACCGTCGCCAACTTCAACAGTGTGATTGTGGTGCTGCAGGTCATTGTTATGGTCGGGATCACCGGCATGGTGATCTACGGTGTGGCAAGCGGCGTCGGTTCTGGTACGCTGGTGAGCAGCCGTCCGTTCTGGTCTGAGAATGCGCACGTGGTGCCGATGATTACCGGTGCAACCATACTCTGCTTCTCGTTCCTTGGCTTTGATGGCATCAGTTCGCTGTCAGAAGAAACCAAAGATGCAGAACGCACCATCCCGCGCGCTATTTTCCTGACGGCGCTGATTGGCGGTGTGATCTTTATCGCGGCATCTTACTTCCTGCAGCTCTACTTCCCGGACATCACCCGTTTCCAGGACCCCGACTCCTCACAGCCTGAGATCATGCTGTTCGTAGCCGGTAAAGCGCTGCAGGTCGGTATCCTGATCTTCTCGGTGGTCACGGTACTGGCATCCGGTATGGCGGCACACGCGGGCGTATCGCGTCTGATGTATGTGATGGGCCGTGATGGTGTATTCCCGGAGCGTTTCTTCGGTTACATCCATCCAAAATGGCGTACCCCGTCGCTCAACGTGCTGCTGGTCGGTGCGATTGCGCTGATGGCGATTAACTTTGACCTGGTCACAGCGACCGCGCTGATTAACTTCGGTGCGCTGGTAGCGTTTACCTTTGTGAACCTGTCGGTGATTGCACAATTCTGGATCCGTGAGAAGCGTAACCGCACGCTGAAAGATCACGTTCAGTATCTGCTGCTGCCGCTGCTCGGCGCGATGACGGTCGGTGCGCTGTGGGTGAATCTGGAAGAGAGTTCTATGGTTCTGGGCCTGATCTGGGCCGCCATCGGGATTATCTACCTGGCATTCGTGACCCGCAGCTTCCGTAATCCGGTGCCGCAGTTCAGCGAAGAAGTTTAATTGCGCTAACGTTGCCGCCTTCCGGCTTTATCGGGAAGGCGGCGACAGTTCACCCCGCCAGCACCAGTTCCCAGCTTCCCGCACTTAATAGTTCCCGCCCTGCATCACTCAGTTTGTTGTCTGTCACCACCTGATCAAATCTCTCCAGCGGTAACGCCAGGAACGTCGCTATTCTGTTGTACTTCGAACTGTCACTCAGTAAAACCCGTTTGCTGCTCACGTCGCACACTGCCTGCTTCACCATCACTTTATCTTCATCCGGTGTGAACAAGCCGCGTGGCCCCCAGCAGGAGGCGGAGATAAAGGCGATATCAATGGCCAGATTGCGCAGGCTGCGTGCTGCCGACTCGCCGACGCAGGAGCGGTTCTCCCGGCATACGGTGCCGCCCGTGTGGATCACCCGGCACTGACTCGCCTCCATCAGCAGATTCGCCACCATGAAATCATTGGTCACCACCAGTAAATCATCACGATCAACTACTTCCTGTGCCAGCGCTAACGTCGTGGTCCCGGCATCCAGATAGATGCAGCTATTACGGGGAATGTGACGGGCAGCGGTACGGCCAATGGCGCGCTTTTCATCGTTATAGAGGGTGCTTTTCGTCAGATGGGACGGTTCAGCCGCCAGTCGATCGGCGGAGCGCACGCCGCCGGAAACCGACAGCACGGCGCCTTGTTCTTCCAGTTTTTGCACATCCCGGCGTATGGTCATGTGCGATACGCCCAGCCGCTCAGTTAACTCTGCAATGCTCACCACGCCCCGATCGGCCACCAGTGCCAGGATCTGTTGATGACGTTCAACCGGAATCATATCTGCTCCCTGATAATTACCATTTTTTCACATTATAAAGTATCTGCCGGTCAACCAGAACAAAAAATAACAGCTAATACAAGGCTGGCAGCTGCACTCACCGGGTTAACGCGAGGTGCAGATAGTCAAACAGGCTGTGTTAAAAATTGTTCCGGTTCACACTGGTGATGTTTTTTTGTGAGGAGTGACACATTTTTACCGACGGGAAGCTGGCAGGATTAACAGTAACAAACAAATAATCACTTAATTTAACAGTGGAGGCGTAACGTGCCAGCTGAAAACATCTGCGTTATCGGATTAGGTTCCATGGGTATGGGTGCGGCGAAGTCCTGTCTGCGCGCCGGCCTCAACACCTGGGGCGTCGATTTGAACCCGGCAGCCCTGGAGAGCTTACGTCAGGCCGGCGCACGTGATGCGCAGTCATCCGCCTCTGCCTTTGCAGATCAGCTCGATGCCGTTTTGCTGCTGGTGGTCAATGCAAAGCAGGTTAACGCCATTCTGTTCGGTGAAGATGGCCTGGCCGCAAAACTGCGTCCGGGCACGGTGGTGATGGTCTCATCCACACTTTCAGCGCAGGATGCGCAGCAGATTGAACAGCGGCTGGCTGAATATCATTTACTGATGCTGGATGCCCCGGTATCGGGCGGCGCGGCTAAAGCGGCGAGCGGTGAAATGACGGTGATGGCATCCGGCAGTGATGCGGTCTTTGCACAACTGCAGCCGGTGCTGGATGCGGTGGCTGCCAAAGTCTATCGCGTGGGAAATGAAATTGGCCTTGGGTCAACCGTCAAAATTATTCATCAGCTGCTGGCAGGCGTTCACATCGCGGTGGGCGCAGAAGCCATGGCGCTGGCGGCGCGAGCCGGTATTCCGCTGGAAACCATGTATGAAGTGGTCACCAATGCCGCGGGCAACTCCTGGATGTTCGAGAACCGTATGAAGCATGTGGTAGACGGCGACTACAGCCCGAAATCGGCCGTCGATATCTTTGTAAAAGATCTCAACCTGGTGGCCGACACCGCGAAGTCACTGCACTTCCCGCTGCCGCTGGCTTCAACCGCCCTCAGCATGTTTACCGAAGCCAGCAACGCCGGTTATGGCCGGGAAGATGACAGTGCGGTAATCAAAATCTTTAGCGGCATCACGCTGCCGCAGGCAGGGGAGAACAGCTGATGCGTCTTGGTGTGATAGCGGACGATTTTACCGGCGCAACGGATATCGCCAGTTTTCTGGTGCAGAACGGCCTGACTACCATTCAGTTTAACGGCATCCCCGCCAGCGAAGAGAGGACAGAGGCGCGGGCGATTGTGGTCAGCCTCAAGAGCCGTTCCTGCCCGGCAGATCAGGCGGTTGCGCAGTCGCTGGCCGCGCTGGCGTGGCTGCAGAAACAGGGCTGTGAACGCTTCTACTTCAAATATTGCTCTACCTTCGACAGCACCGCGCAGGGCAATATCGGTCCGGTGACCGATGCGCTGCTGAATGCGCTGGGTGAGACGCAGACGGTCATCTGCCCGGCACTGCCGGTGAACGGGCGCACCGTCTATCAGGGCTATCTGTTTGTCGGCGATCAGCTGCTGTCCGATTCCGGTATGCGGCACCATCCGGTTACGCCGATGCAGGACAGCAACCTGTTGCGTCTGATGATGTCGCAGGCAACTGGCAAAGCCGGGCTGATCGCGGCGGAACAGGTCGATCAGGGCGCAGAGACAGTGCGTCAGGCGCTGGGCCAGCTGGCAGATCAGGGGATTAATTACGTCGTCACTGACACCCTGCATCAGGCGCATCTGTTGACGCTGGGTGAAGCACTCAGTGACAGGCGGCTGGTGACCGGCGGTTCCGGGCTGGCCATCGGTCTGGCGCGGCAGTGGGCGACGGCTGAGACGGATGCAGAGGCAGAGCAGGCAGGCCGTCCGCGTGGCGATCGCGCCGTGGTGCTGTCCGGATCCTGTTCGCAGATGACCAATCGTCAGGTTGCCGCGTACCGCCAGCTGGCACCAGCCTGCGAAGCAGAGATTGAACATTGTCTGGACGATGCAGAAGGGTATGCCCGGCAGTTGTGCGACTGGGTTGAAGCAAACAGTCATCAGACGCTGGCCCCGCTGCTGTTTGCCACCGCGGACGCGCAGCACTTGCAGGTGATTCAGCAACGCTATGGTGCGCAGCGCAGCAGCGCAGCCGTTGAGCAGCTGTTCGCCGCCGTCACCCGTGAGCTGAAACAGCGTGGCTGGCAGCGCTTTATTGTGGCGGGAGGGGAAACCTCCGGCGTAGTGGCGCAGAGCCTGGGTGTAACCGCCTTTCACATCGGCCCGACCATCTCGCCTGGCGTCCCCTGGGTGCGCGACATTCATCAGCCGCTCTCTCTGGCGCTGAAATCGGGCAATTTTGGCGACGAAGACTTCTTCCGCCGCGCGCAAACGGAGTTTACCTATGTCTGAATCTTTCCTTCTGGCGGAACAGCAGGCGCGTGACGAAATGGTCCGTCTCGGCGCCTCATTCTTTCAGCGCGGCTATGCCACCGGCTCAGCGGGCAACCTCTCAATGCTGCTGGCGGATGGCAATCTGCTGGCGACCCCTACCGGTTCCTGCCTCGGGGAATTACAGGGTGACAGGCTGTCAAAAGTGACGCCTGAGGGGGAATGGCTCTCCGGCGATAAACCTTCAAAAGAGATTGCGTTTCACCGCGCGCTCTACCTGAATAATCCTGACTGCCGCGCAGTGGTGCATCTGCATAGCCACTACCTGACGGCGCTCTCCTGTTTACAGGGGCTGGATACGGACAACTGCATCCGTCCGTTTACACCCTATGTGGTAATGCGCGTCGGTGATGTGCCGGTCGTGCCTTACTACAAGCCCGGCGATGGGCGTCTGGCCGACGATCTGGCGGCGCTGGCGCCGCGTTACCGCGCCTTTCTGCTGGCGAATCACGGCCCGGTGGTGGTAGGGAAATCCTTACAGGAAGCGGCGGACAACACGGAAGAGCTGGAAGAGACTGCCCGTCTGATCTTTACACTGGGTGACCGCCCGATCCGTTATCTCAGCGATGCCGAAGTGGCAGAACTCAGGAGCTGATAATGCCGAAGTTTGCTGCTAACCTTTCGACCCAGTTTAATGAATATCCCTTTGCCGAACGCTTCGCTGCAGCGGCGAAGGCCGGTTTCACGGCGGTCGAATTTCTGTTTCCTTATGACTATCCCGCCACGCAGATAAAACAGTGGCTCGATGATAACCAGCTGCAGCTGGTGCTGTTCAATACCGCGCCGGGTAACGTTGCCGCGGGTGAGTGGGGCGTCTCCGCCATCCCCGGACGGGAAGCGGAAGCAAAGGCAGATATTGACCATGCCCTGAGCTATGCGCTGGCGCTGAAATGCCCGCAGGTTCACATCATGGCGGCGACGGTGCCGCCCGGTGCCAATCGTCAGCGCTACGTTGAGACCTTCATCAGCAACATGCGCTATGCGGCTGAGCGCTTTGCGCCGCATGGCATCAACCTGCTGATAGAAGCGCTTAACCCGGTAACCAAGCCCAGCTATCTCTACGCCAGTCAGTATCAGACGCTGGAGATGGCTGAACAGATAGACCGGCCGAACGTGTTCACTCAGCTCGACCTGTTTCATGCACAGCGGGTGGACGGCAACCTCAGCCATCTGATTCGACACTATGCGGGACGTTATCGTCACGTCCAGATTGCGTCGGCACCGGATCGCCATGAGCCGGATGAGGGAGAAGTTAATTATCCGTATCTCTTCACGCTGCTCGATGAGGTTGGTTATTCCGGCTGGGTCGGCTGCGAATATATTCCGCGAGGCAGCACGACCGAAGGCCTGGGCTGGTTTGCACCCTGGGCGCAAAAAACCTGATTGAACGGGCTGAAAAACCGGTGTTTCAGCACCGGTCGGGAGCGGCTTGCCCTTTTCTGACTGTGCACCTGCTATTTATGTACGCCTGAAACCCAAAAAATATAACAATTTCTGAGGTTTACTATGTCCACCGCACTGCTGTTAGCCATAGCGACCGCCAGCATCGTGATCCTGCTGCTGCTGGTCATCAAAGCCAAAGTTCATCCGTTTGTCGCCCTGTTGATTGTCAGCCTGCTGGTGGCGATTGCGACCGGCATTCCGGCTGAGAAAATTATGGAGACGATTATCACCGGGATGGGTGGGCTGCTTGGCCACATCACCATCATCATCGTGCTGGGTGCCATGCTTGGGGCGATTATTGAAGCCTCAGGTGGGGCTGAATCCCTGGCACAACGCTTCAGTAAAACGCTGGGGCTGAAGCGAACCGTTGCGGCATTGACCATGGCAGCCTTTATCCTGGGCATTCCGGTATTTTTCGAAGTGGGCTTTATCATCGTCATCCCGCTGATTTATGGCTTCACCAAGGTGGCGCGGGTTTCACCGCTGAAGTTTGGCCTGCCGATGGCGGGCGTGATGCTGACGGTGCACGTGGCGCTGCCAACCCATCCGGGTGCGGCGGCGGCGGCCGGGATCCTGCACACCGATATGGGCTGGCTCATGATGCTGGGTATCGCGATTTCCGTGCCGGTCGGGATCATTGGCTACTACGTGGCGAAAGTGATGAACCGTCGCCATTACCATTTGTCTGTCGAGGTGCTGGAGCAGTTGCAGATGGCGAAGCCAGAGGGGCAGGAAAAGAAGCATGAACCGGCACCGCCTGGCGCGCTGACCATCAGCGGTCTGATTGTGGTCCCGATTATATTGATCGTGCTGGGAACGCTGTCCCACACCCTGCTGGCGGAAGGCAGTCTGCTGCGTAACGTCATGACCGTGATCGGCACGCCGCCGATTGCCCTGCTGATTGCCTTAGGACTGGCAGCCTGGCTGCTGGGCGTGCGGCGTGGCTGGAGCAAAGACAAGCTGGAAGATCTCACCGGGCGGGCGATTCCCACCTCCGCCAGCGTGATTCTGGTGGCCGGGGCGGGTGGGGCATTTGGCAAAGTGCTGGTGGAATCGGGCGTGGGTAAAGCGCTGGCGGTGACGCTGGAAACGCTGCATCTGCCGCTGGTGCCGGCTGCCTTTATCCTGTCGCTGGCGCTGCGCGCGTCACAGGGGTCCGCCACGGTAGCCATCCTGACCACCAGCGGTCTGCTGACGCAGGCGGTGACCGGCGTGACGGATATGCAACGGGTACTGGTGACGCTGGCGGCCTGCTTCGGCGGGCTGGGTCTGTCACACGTCAATGATGCGGGATTCTGGGTGGTCACCCGTTATCTGGGGCTTTCGGTGGCCGACGGTTTACGTACGTGGACGGTGCTGACGACGATAATGGGGTTAAGCGGTTTTGTGCTGACCTGGCTGGCGTGGACGGTGCTCTGATTCAGCAAGACAGGAAAGCCTGACCCTGCAGGGTCAGGCTTTCTCATTGCTCAGGAGACCAGTTCCTGCGCATAAAGATAGAGCGCTTTGAGCTGCCCAACCTTTTCTGCATCCGCTTCATGCAGATTAGCCAGTCCCTCCAGCTCCTGCATAAACGCCTGCACCCGATCACCATTCAATACTTCACGGCGATGCTGCAACCAGCGCTGCTGCTCGGCATCATCCAGCGTGCCGGGGAAGTTACGTGCCCGGTAGCGGAACAGCAGTTTCGCTATCCGCGCACTCTCAAAGCTCAGGTCAAGCGCAGGCAGATTCGCCGGTGCGGTCTGACGAATGATATTCATCCCGGCGCGATCGGCATCACTGAAGAATCCATCGTAGAGTTGCGTGTCCACATCCTCTGAGGGTGTGAACGGCTCAGCTTCGGCAAACAGCGTGACCAGTTTTTCGCGCACGTCAGGCTGCTGACGCAGTAGTGTCAGATTCGCCAGGCAGTGCTGACGATCAATGCCCAGCCGGGCCGCATCTTCCGGACGCAGCGTACTGGCAGGTGCCAGCACCGGACACTTGTTGATATGCACCAGTTTAACCGGCACCGCAGGCAGATCGCCCAAATCGTTTTTCGGCGTGTAAAGACGCTCGCGCAGGGTATCGGCATCCAGTTGCAGCAGCGGTGACATATCGCCCGCCAGATCCACCACGATCAGCGCATTGCGGTTATCAGGATGCCAGGCCAGCGGCACGATCCAGCTGGTGTTGCCGCGCGCGGCGCCGAACATGCCGGAGACATGGACCAGCGGTTTCATCTGCGGGATGTCGATCAGTTTCATTAGCTTGTTTTTGTTGCGATGGGTAAACAAAAACTCAAACAGTTTCGGCTGCTTCTCTTTTACCAGCTTCGCCATCGCCAGCGTGGCGTAAACATCTGACATCGCATCGTGCGCATTTTCATGGGCCACGCCGTTGGCTTTGGTCAGATGCTCCAGCCGGAAGCTCGGAAAGCCTTCTTCATTTTCCGGCCAGTTGATCCCGTCAGGCCGCAACGCATAGCAGGCACGCATCACATCGAGCAGGTCCCAGCGTGAGTTGCCGTTTTGCCAGGCCCAGCCGTAAGGATCATAAAAGTTGCGATAGAAGATATTGCGCGTCACTTCATCATCGAAACGCACGTTGTTGTAGCCGACCACGCAGGTTTGTTCGTTGGTGAACAGCTGATGAATGCGTTCGGCAAACTCTGCTTCGATTACGCCGCGGCTCATCGCTATCTGTGGGGTGATGCCGGTAATCATCACCGCTTCGGGCTGTGGCAGATAGTCATCAGGCGGACGGCAGTAGAACACTTCTGGCTCGCCAACAGGATTGAACTCACTGTCGGTGCGCAGGCCGGCGAACTGGGCGGGCCGGTCACGAGAGGGGCTGGTACCGAAGGTCTCATAATCGTGAAACAGAAAAGTGGGCTGTACGCGGTCGTTATTCAAATTTCATATCCGTTCATTGCGTTCACTGACTTTATGAACAGAGCGTGCTAAATCGGCTCTGCTCGCTCTGTAACTTTCTGCGCGCAGCAGGGTAAGAGGTGATCGTTATGTCTGATGCACAGGCGCAGGGTTCAGCCGTACAGTGCCATTATAGCGGCTCATGGCTGCGGCTGGCGCTCGTCCTGTATGGTAAACCATATTCCTGCGCGTCTGAAGTTAAGGGTAAAGCCTGCCTGATGCTTCTTTTTGACAGCCAGCCATTGGCGACAGCCGCAACAGACCCAGCCGGCCATGTTGGCGGATGTCCAGAACCGGGAGCCGTTGCACATTTTCTCACTACGTCTGTATGCCACTTTCAGGCCTTTTCGTGGCCTGAAACCTGCACCGCATCTTTTCTGTTGCGGTCAGCCGACGGATGGATTCACTCACCCGGTTCATCCGGTCACTGCCAGTTCATACTTTTTTTCAATTTATTCAAACCTTCATAATGCTTTTGCCGTAAAACGTGCGGCTGTTTCCGTTTCGTTTTAGAAATTTTCTCTCCCGTGCAATTAAGGATGAAGTGTTGAAAAGGCGTTTGTTGTTCACCGTTACCGCTACTGTTTTTTGGGCCTCGCTGGCGCAGGCTGATGCGATTCCCTTCCCTGTGACGCCTCCGGCGATTGATGCGGCTTCCTGGGTATTGATGGATGCCACTACCGGGCAGGTGCTGACCGCGGGCAATCCCGATGAACGCCGCAATCCCGCCAGCCTGACCAAACTGATGACCGGCTACGTAGTCGACCGCGCTATCGACCAGAAGAAAATCAGCCGTGACGATATGGTCACGGTCGGCAAAGATGCCTGGGCGGCGGGAAATCCTGTGTTCAAAGGCTCTTCACTGATGTTCCTGAAGCCGGGCGATAAGCTGAGTGTCCGGGATCTAAGCCGCGGCGTGATCATCGATTCCGGCAATGACGCCTGTGTTGCACTGGCTGATTACGTGGCAGGCAGCGAAGCGAACTTCGTTGGCATGATGAATCATTATGTTGAGAAGCTCGGCCTGCAGAATACCCACTTTGAAACCGTTCATGGTCTGGATGCGCCGGGTCAGTACTCCAGCGCGCTGGATATGGCGAAGCTGTCACGTGCCATTATCGATGGTGAGCCTGACTTCTATGCCATGTACAGTGAGAAGACCCTGAGCTGGAACGGCATTACCCAGAACAACCGTAATGGTCTGCTGTGGGATAACAACCTCCACGTTGATGGGCTGAAAACCGGTCACACTGAAACCGCGGGCTTTAACATCATTGCCTCAAATGTGGTGGGTAAACATCGCCTGATCGCCGTCGTGATGGGCGGTAAAAGCCCGAAAGGCCGCGAAGAGCAGGCGCGTAAACTGCTGGTCTGGGGCCAGAATACTTTTGATACCGTTCAGCTGTTCCATGCCGGTAAGAAGATTGGCAGCGAAAACGTCTGGTATGGCAATCCGCATCAGGTAGAAGTGGGAACGGCAGAAGATGTCTATCTGTCACTGCCACGCAGTGAAGTGCAGAACGTGAAGGCGAAGTACGTCATCGATCGTAAAGATCTGGAAGCGCCGCTGAAAGCCAATGAAGTAATTGGTGAAATTCAGGTGATGGATAAAGATCAGCAGATTGCTCATTATCCGCTGGTGGCGCTGAGTGCGGTAGAACCAGCAGGTGTGATTACCCGCCTGACGGACTATCTTAAACAGAAATTCTGATTAACCGCCCGGCAGTACAGAGATGGGCAGTCTGCGGGCTGTCCGTTTTCACATTTATACCCTGAACCTGTTACTGATACCTGCGAAAGGTTAAAAAGCCGTATTCAGTTGTTCATGACTTTCGGTCAGGTATGTGAGGCGGATGTTGATAATTGTAAGCGAACGTCAAAACTGTTTTGAAATATCCGGCCCGCGCTAAGCCCGCGCCGTGTTCAGGGTTAAGATAGCCCCATCATATTCCCGTAACCGGAAAGTCACTTTGCGTCCTGACAAGCCCATCTCGAAACTGGAGTTCTGGTTTTATCGCCATTACCGATCCGTCCACGGCGTTCGTATTGCCATCGCCTTTTTACTCTGCTTTATTTTTGTCCGGGCAACCGGTATTCCGGAAGGCACCTGGCCGCTGATCACGCTGGTGGTGGTGATGGGGCCGATTTCCACCTGGGGAAATGTCTTTCCGCGCGCCCTGCAGCGCATGTGTGGCACGGTGGCGGGGTCGATTTCCGGTCTGATTGCCCTGAAGCTGGAACTGATCTCCATGCCGGTGATGCTGGCCTGGTGCGGCATCATCATGCTGATCAGCGGCTACCTGACGCTGGGCAAACATCCCTACATGGCGCTACTGATCGGGATTACGCTGAGCGTGGTGGTGGGGGCGCCAACCGGCGATTTCACCGTGGCGCTGTGGCGCGGTGGTGATGTGATTCTGGGATCGCTGATGGCGCTGCTGTTTACCGCGATCTGGGCGCAGCGCGCCTACACACACTGGCGCATTCAGCTCTCCGACACGCTGGCGGGCATGGCAAAAATCTATCATGCCGGCTTCTCGCCCAACCTGGTCGAAAAGCCGCGCCTTAATAAGCCGCTGGGCAAATTGCTGACCAGCGTGATCAAAATGCGGGCGCTGCTGGAGCCGTCCAGCAAAGAGACCCGCATCCCGAAGTCGGTGCTTGAAGCGATTCAGACCATAAATCGTAATATGGTTTACACCATTGAGATGCAGATTAATGCCTGGTGGGCCTCGCGTGAGAGTCACCTGATAATGCTTAACGCGCCTGCACTCCGCCGCACGCAGCAGATGACAGAGAACACGCTACGGGCGCTCTCGGTGATGGCGATTGAGGGCGAAACAGAAGAGGTGATTGCCAACAGCCATGAGCTGACCGAAATCAGCGGCGAACTACGCAGACTGATCGCCGAAGCGGGTAGCGACGGGCTGGAAGAGACGCCAATCTATGGCTACGTCTGGCTGACGCTGGAACTGGCGAAACAGCTGGAGCGCATGACCGATCTGATGAGGATGGCGCTGCGCAAATAATCACCTCAGACAATGACTTAATGTGAAACCGGGTTTCTTTGCGCTAAGATAAGAGCCAGTCTGAATTTAGCTGTGAAAATTGCTTACCTGGCGGGCTAGCCGCTAAGCTGATCGTTTTGACTCTCTCCCTGCGTCAGCAGGCTTAAAGAAAGGTGCCATCATGGAAAATGCCAAGCAGTCATTTCAGGACGTACTGGAGTTCGTGCGTATGTTCCGCCGCAAAAACAAACTGCAGCGTGAAATTGTCGATAACGAGAAGAAAATCCGCGATAACCAGAAGCGCGTACTGCTGCTCGACAACCTGAGCGAATATATCAAACCCGGCATGAGCGTTGAGGCTATTCAGGAAATCATCGCCAGCATGCGTGTGGATTATGAAGACCGCGTGGATGAGTACATCATCAAAAACGCCGAC
Organism: Pantoea sp. QMID4; assembly: GCF_030270445.1. Lineage (NCBI taxonomy): Bacteria > Pseudomonadati > Pseudomonadota > Gammaproteobacteria > Enterobacterales > Erwiniaceae > Pantoea > Pantoea sp. QMID4. The sequence goes on from NZ_BSXL01000001.1 coordinate 562,151, forward strand.
CTGTCGAAAGAGCGTCGCGAGCTGTCGAAAAAAATCAAAGCAATGGGCGTGGGCGAACACCCGAAAGCATAAGAACAGAGCGCTTATGCGTTTTGCGCTCCATGCGAACCCGCATTCACGTCGGTGGTGCGGGTTTTTTATTGCCTGTCTCAGCGCAGCATTATTTACCCGCCAGCCTGCGGGCAATCTCCTGTAGCTGACGGGAGAGCGCCACCACATCAACCCGCTCATCAGCAGGGGGAGCGGTGGTCTCGCGGATCACCAGCGTGGTCTCCAGCGCGTTGTCTGGTGCCTCCTGACCCTGAAGCCGCGCCAGCATCCGTTCAACGCTCTGCGCACCCAGATAGTGTAAATCCTGCCGCACCGTGGTGAGTGGCGGCTGATACCACGCGCTCTCAGCGGTATCGTCATAACCAATCACGGAGATCTCGCCAGGAATGGCGACGCCATACTGATGCAGCGCCCGCATCGCACCCAGCGCCATCTGATCGTTGGCCACCAGCATCGCCTTCGGCAGGTCATCGGGAAGCTGCGTCAGCAGCGCCTGATAACCCGACTGTGCGCTCCAGTCACCGCGCAGCGCGCAATGCGGCGTTAGCTGATGATCGGCCAGCGCCTGACGCCATGCGTTTTCGCGCTGACGGGCTGACACCGAGCGCAGCGGCCCGCTTAACAGGCCAATCTGGCGATGCCCCAGCGCCACCAGATGTTCAACCGCTGCGCGTGCGCCGGACTCATTGGGATACTGACACTGTGCCACCGCCGCCTGCGGTTCGACATCCAGAAACAGCACCGGCTTGCCGCCGCACAGCAGCTGGATCTGCTGCGCTTCATCGGCATCCAGCGGCAGGTTAATCAGCAGCCCATCGACCCGCTGAGCCAGCAGTTCATTCACGGTGGCGGCCGCATCGTGGCCGCTGTCCATCGCAATCACCAGATGATAACCCGCCCGTGCAGCACGCTGCTGAATCGCCGAGGCGATCTGCGCCGGTGCCATCAGAGCCAGGTCGCTGGTCGCGAGACCCAGCGTGCGCGTCGCCTTACCCGCCAGCTGCTGCGCCACCCGATTGGGCACATAATTGAGCTGCTGCATCGCCGCCTCAACCCTTTCCCGCGTGCGGGCTGACACCTGTTCAGAACGATTTAAAACACGTGAAACGGTTTGATATGAGACGCCGGCCAGTTGAGCGACATCATCAAGGGTCACGGAGCGGGAAGTCATTGAACTCTCCAATAGATGAAGCGACGAGTGTAACAAATTTTCATGCTGTGCTGCTGCTGCCAGCCACACGTTCACCGCCACGCCAGCGGGGAACGTAGCGGCAGCCGACCCGCTAACGCTGCCGGTTGTTAACGCTGCTGCAGATAGACCTGCAGGTTCACATCCACCGCATTCAGCAGCGGCGTGGCAAGCCCGTTTCGTTTCGCCCGCAGCAGCAGGTCGCCGATGATCTGATCGGCTTCAATATCATAACCCTGGGTGAGATCGCGGTACATTGAGGAGGTCATCGGGGTCGCGGGATTGTTTAACAGTTCAAAAATGCGGGCCGTCACCGCCGGGCGCGGCTGATAGCCTTCGGCAGTAATGACGGACAGAATCTCCGTAAAGATCCCCTGTAGCAGCGCTTCGCCGCCGCGCGCGGTGAGGATCTGCCGGGTATCGCCGCGTGCCAGGCAGCAGACTGCGCCAAGCGTGCTGAGAAGGAGCCACTTTTCCCACAGCTCATCCATGATGTTATCACTGAACAGGGTATCAACCTGACAGTCGCGCAGCGCAGCATCAACCCGCAGCAGCCGTTCATCATTGTTGCCGTCCAGCGCGCCGTATAAGAGCTGGTGCAGCGGCGTCATCTGGATCACTTCGCCCTGTTCACCCAGCGTGGCGTTGATTTTGCACAGGCCGCCAATCACCTTATCTTCGCCGAAGCGCTGTTGCAGCGTGGCGATATGCCGCATTCCGTTGAGAATCGGCATGATCAGCGTGTCCGGGCCGACGGCTGGCGCAATGTCCTCCATCACCTGATCAAGGGCGAAGCTCTTTACCGTCACAATAATCAGATCAAACTGACCCGTCAGGGTGCTGGCCTGTGTCAGCTGCGGCTGTATCTTTTCGCTGCCCTGCGGCGTCTGCAACACCAGCCCATTGTGTTGCAGCTGCTGATAACGGCGTTCACGCACCAGAAAAGTCACGTCCTGACCCGCCTGAGCCAGTCTTGCACCAAAGTATCCACCGGTCGCGCCGGCGCCTGCCATCAGAATCCGCATTCCACATTTCCTTTGTTAAAACCTTTACCTTAGAACGCCGCGAGCGCGCTTACCAGCGTTAGCCTTCGGCATAGCGTATCGGGGTGCGTGAAAAACCAGGCAGGGAAAACGTGAGCAGTGGGGCGAAGATGCGGAAAATTCAGATTTTCCCGGTCAGAAGGACGAATTAGCGTGCGGCGTTAAAGCCGGGTGACGCCCAGCGCGGCAGCCTGCTGTTCCCACGCCAGCACCTCCTGATAATCGCCTTGCTGCACTGGGCTGAATCCACTGATGAGATTGTCGTCGCAGACGGCGCGAAAGGCGGGCTCGCTCACCAGCTGATGCAGCGTCGTACGCAACGTCGCCAGCCGGGCTGCTGACGTTGAGGCGGCCGTGATCAACGGCAATCCGGGTGCGGCGGGCGTCTCACCGATGATATGCAGGCCGTGCAGTTCATCTGGCGCATAGCGCGCCAGCAGCGCCCAGCTCACACAGTCGATAGCAGCGATATCTGCCTGTGAATCACGCAGCGCTGCCAGCGACTGACGGTGTCCGCCACTCAGCAGCAGCTGTGAAAAAGTCACGCCCTGAAGCGCCGCCACAAAACGTAGCGCGTTATAGCCGGAGTGCGAATCCAGGCTATTAACCACAGCCCGCTGACCGTTGAAATCAGCCAGCGTCGCCTGTTTATTCCACGCCACCAGCCAGCTGCGATAATCGCGCCCGCTGCAGCCCAGAGCCTGATAGTGAAAGGTGCCGACCAGCTGAACCGCCGGTAACTGACTGACCAGCGGATAGCCGCAGGTCTGGCTCAGCAGCAACCGGTCATCCCGCCAGTGGGCCAGCAGATCGTCAGGCCAGACCGGCTGCGCCTGTGTGTCATGCTGCGCCAGCAGCGTAACCACAGCCTGCATCAATGCCCGCGTGGCAGGCGGATGGAGGGCATACATGGGTAAAGCGAGCAGATTATTGATAAGTTTTCTCCCCTGAGCGGCCCGGATGGGCATTGACCCCGACCGGTCTGGCCCATGACTGACCGAGCCAGACCCGATAGCCCGCCACCCGAAAACCGTGGTTGCGCTGAAAGTAGTGCTCGCGGTCGCGCAAATAAAGCGGGCGCAAGCCATACCAGGACACGCCAGGCAGGTCGTGATGCACTGAATGGTAGTTCAGATTCAGGAACAGTATGCGCCAGGGCCAGGCCGCTTCATTATTCACCGAACGTGCCAGCGGGTCGTCCGCTGCACGATGCTCGTAAAAGGATCGTAACCTGGTCAGCGCCAGCGCCGGATAACTTACCGCCAGCAGATACCACAGCGGCGAAAACCCAAGCCCCGCCATCCCGTAAAACAGCAGAGCCAGCCACGCGTGCTGTTTCAGCCAGGCTCGCTGCTGTAAAGAGAGATAACCGTTGTGCATCGTTCACCTGACAGCAGAAGCGGGAGTCTGGAGAGTGAAAGAGCGCGCGGACAAAGACAAAGTGGATAACCTGCTTAGCTATGTCGAAATTCCTGAATATGGCGCTTAAAGATATTGACTATCAGTGGCGGCGCGTAGGGCGTAACCTTTTCCTGTCAAAAATCGATTCATGCCCACAGGCGTTTATCGTCTGTCAGGAGAAATACAGATGAAAAATATCGGCTTCTTATCCTTTGGACACTGGACGCCTTCGTCGCAGTCCGCCACCCGCACCGCGCAGGATGTGTTACTGCAATCGATCGATTTAGCGGTCGCCGCCGAAGAGCTGGGCGCAGATGGCGCTTACTTCCGTGTCCACCATTTTGCCCGCCAGCTCAGCTCGCCGTTTCCGCTGCTGGCTGCCGTGGCAGCGCGCACCAAAACGATTGAGATTGGCACCGGTGTCATCGACATGCGTTACGAAAACCCGCTTTACATGGTGGAAGACGCCAGCGCGGCAGACCTTATCTCCAACGGTCGTCTGCAACTGGGTCTGAGCCGCGGTTCACCTGAGCAGGTAATCGATGGCTGGCGCTACTTTGGCTTTGAACCGAAAGCGGGTGAAAGCGATGCGGATATGGGCCGTCGTCACACTGAGGCGTTTCTGGACGTGCTGCGCGGCGAAGGCTTTGCTAAGCCGAATCCACAGCCGATGTTTCCTAATCCGCCAGGTCTGCTGCGCCCTGAGCCGCTTTCAGAAGGGCTGCGTGACCGTATCTGGTGGGGATCCGGCTCCAACGCCACCGCAGAATGGGCGGCAAAAATGGGCATGAACCTGCAAAGTTCAACCCTGAAAGATGATGAGACCGGCGAGCCGTTCCACATTCAGCAGGCGAAACAGATCCGCGCCTACCGCGAGGCATGGAAAGCGGCGGGGCATCCGCATGCGCCACGCGTTTCCGTCAGTCGCAGCATCTTTGCGCTGGTAAATGATATGGACCGCGCCTACTTTGGCCGCAGCGGTAACGATCAGGATTCCGTTGGCTTCCTTGATGAGAAAACCCGCGCCATCTTTGGCCGCAGCTATGCCGCAGAGCCGGAAGTACTGATTAAGCAGCTGGCGCAGGATGAGGCGATTGCCGAAGCGGACACGCTGCTGCTGACCGTGCCTAATCAGCTTGGTGTCGCCTACAACGCCCATGTGATTGAGGCGATTCTGAAGTACGTCGCCCCGGAACTCGGCTGGCGTTAAGTCTATAGTCGGGCGCCCGCGCAAGCCGGGCGCTCTGTTGTTTCTTCATAAACCTGTGTTACCTGCCATTTACTTCTGCGATCCGTAACGCTTTTTAATCATTATCTCTTCTCGTATTTCTGCCGTTTCTGCTTCGCACCTGCTCCGTCCATCCCTGCAATTACACCGGTCTGGAAACGGATCGCGGCCATATCAGGTCTCACCGCTGCTCAGCCAGCCATGAATAAGACGGTTGTATAACCGGTTGTGCCGGAATAGTCTGATAAGCATCGATGCCGCTTCGTTGATGATTCCGGGTCGTAACAGCCGTTGCGCCATCGCTGGAAGCTGTTGAAAAAAACCTTATTCAAAGGGATAAGCTATCAATCTTATAGGATGAGACAGGTGTGAGTTCCTGAAAATCCTCTATAGAGTAGCGATGAAAATACAAAAAGAGGTGTGACCATGAGCAATTCCATTGATGAAGATGCAAAAGATGCAAAGCCTATTGTTGAAGCCGATCGCGAAGCGCCTGAAAGCAAATGTCCCTTTCACGCGGGCAAGCGAGCGCAGCCTGATCAGGCTCCGGGTGGCGGAACAACCAACCGCGACTGGTGGCCTAACCAGCTTCGCGTTGACCTGCTGAACCAGCATTCATCCCGTTCGAACCCGCTTGATGAATCCTTCGACTACCGTAAAGAATTTGCCAAATTAGATTACTCTGCGCTGAAAGCTGACATTAAAGGATTGCTCACCGAGTCACAGGCATGGTGGCCCGCTGACTGGGGCAGCTATATCGGCCTGTTCATCCGCATGGCCTGGCACAGTGCCGGAACCTATCGCTCCGTAGACGGACGCGGTGGTTCAGGCCGTGGTCAGCAACGCTTCGCGCCGTTAAACTCCTGGCCGGACAACGTCAGTCTGGATAAAGCGCGCCGCTTACTGTGGCCGATTAAACAGAAATATGGCCAGAAAATCTCCTGGGCTGACCTCTATATTCTGGCGGGCAACGTTGCGCTGGAAAACTCCGGCTTCCGTACCTTCGGCTTTGGTGCCGGACGTGACGATGTCTGGGAGCCGGATATGGATGTGAACTGGGGCGAAGAAGCCGCCTGGCTGGAACACCGTCACCCGGAATCCCTGGCACAGTCGCCACTGGGTGCCACCGAGATGGGTCTGATCTACGTGAACCCGGAAGGACCGGAACACAGCGGCGATCCTGCCTCTGCTGCCCCGGCAATTCGCGCCACCTTTGGCAACATGGGCATGAACGATGAAGAGATCGTGGCACTGATTGCGGGCGGACATACGCTGGGTAAAACCCACGGTGCTGCACCGGCCAGCCACGTGGGTGTCGATCCGGAAACCGCACCGATTGAAGCGCAGGGTCTGGGCTGGGTCAACAGCCACGGCACGGGCGTCGGCGCAGACGCGATTACCTCTGGCCTGGAAGTAATCTGGTCGCAGACACCGACCCAGTGGAGTAACTATTTCTTCGAAAACCTGTTCAAATATGAGTGGGTCCAGACGCGCAGCCCGGCGGGTGCGATTCAGTTCGTGGCAGCTGATGCGCCGGATATCATCCCGGATGCGTTTGATTCCACTAAGAAACACAAGCCGACCATGCTGGTAACCGACCTGACGCTGCGTTTTGACCCGGAGTTTGAAAAAATTTCGCGTCGTTTCCACAACGATCCGCAGGCGTTCAACGAAGCCTTTGCGCGTGCGTGGTTTAAGCTGACGCACCGCGATATGGGACCGAAAGCGCGTTACATCGGACCTGAAGTACCACAGGAAGATCTGATCTGGCAGGATCCGCTGCCTGCACCGGTTTATCACCCAACCGTGGCAGATATCGCCCAGCTGAAAGAGAAGATTGCCGCATCCGGCCTCAGCGTCAGCGAGCTGGTCTCTGTTGCCTGGGCATCAGCATCGACGTTCCGTGGTGGCGACAAACGTGGTGGCGCCAACGGTGCCCGACTGGCACTGCTGCCGCAGCGCGAGTGGGATGTCAATACCGCCGCAGCACGCGTTCTGCCTGCGCTGGAAGCCATTCAGCGCGAAGCCCACAAGGCTTCACTGGCGGATGTCATCGTGCTGGCGGGTGTCGTCGGTGTTGAGCAGGCGGCGAAAGCGGCCGGCATCTCGATCGACGTGCCATTCACCCCGGGCCGTGTCGATGCGCGTCAGGATCAGACTGACATTGAGTCGTTCGATCTGCTTAAACCGCGTGCGGATGGTTTCCGTAACTACGGCACCGGCTTCGGCAAAACCACCACCGAAAGCCTGCTGATCGATAAAGCGCAGCAGCTGACGCTGACCGTGCCGGAGTTAACGGTCCTGGTGGGCGGGATGCGTGCCCTGGGCGCAAATTTCGATGGTAGCCAGCACGGTATCTTCACGCACAATGCAGGATCGCTGAATACAGACTTCTTCGTGAATCTGCTGGATATGCGTACCGAATGGAAAGCGACTGATGGCAGCAATGAGAAATTCATCGGACGCGATCGCGTGAGTGGTGAAACCCGTTTCACTGCCACACGTGCCGATCTGGTGTTTGGTTCCAACGCGGTGTTACGCGCCTCGGCGGAAGTCTACGCCAGCAGCGACGCCCGTGAAAAATTCGTCAAAGACTTTGTCGCTGCATGGACCAAAGTGATGAATCTGGATCGGTTCGATATCTGATAGCTGTTGATGGTGTAAACGGAAAGCCCGCTGTTTTAGCGGGCTTTTTTATGGCTAATAAGCAGGGATATGCTGCTGATTGGCGGTTCTGCATCTCTTCTAAATTTCGGTCACGGCCAGTAATGTCATTCTTCGGGCAACATAATCAAGTACGGCTTTCCGCTGTGACTCAGGCATATGACTTTCAATATAGGTGTCTATAACAAGCTGATGATGACTCACCACTTCGGAAAGCCATTTTCGTGCCAGAGCGGGCTTAATATCCATACCTTCTGCAAGCAGAATAAAGTCTGCGCCCAGATATTCTCCGTAATCTGAATTCATACCCGGCGCGTTTCCTGCGTCATTTTCTTCCTGTTCCAGCAGGGGCAAAGCTAAATACTCTCCAAACGCTGCGGGGTAGGGCACTACGCTGATAAAGTCATAAACCGGGGCGAGAAAGGGTGTACTCGTTTCAGGATGAATGATCCCGATATTGCGCAGATGAAAATCATTGTTGCCCAGCACATACGCATAAACGATGCGCAAAAAGAGATCGCGCTTACTCCTTAAACTTTTGCTCACTCTGGCGTTCAGAAATTTAGCGGCTTTCTCGTAACTGATGGCTTTATTATTATTAATCCTGCCATATTTATCGCTGAGATTCATCGCGCCATCTAACTGTTCCTGATGTAATCGCGCGTGATCTGAACCCAGGCGGTCATATCTTTTGATGACAAACGCCAGTTCATCTCGCCGGTTTTCATCATGTCTGAATGGGATAAGCCCGAACGGGGGAACGTTAAATTTCAGACGCTGCATAACGCACATCGTGGCATGCTCATTCTCTGCAAGATGCGGATACTCTTCCGGAGAGGGTTTTAGAATATAGGTGCCGTTATTGCTGACGACCACCAGCTCTCCTTTTTCCAGACGAAGCGACAGTTTAGGCTGATAGCCTGAAATGCTCATCCCTTTCTGACGTTCGGGGAGTTCCTGAATAAACTGACTGCGCGTGAAAGGAAGGCTAAGGGCCACGTCACGGCTACCCAGCAGATGCTTTATGCCTTTTGATGAGTAGCCGGTTTTTGATTCCGATTCTTTAAGCCGGTTCAGCGTGATCAGACAGCGTTCTGGATTCATCATGTTATCTCTCTGAAGACGACGGCCCCAAGCATATCGTTACCATTTTTCATCAGTAAACCGAACAGATCGTTATCATCAATTTTTTGAATTTCAGAATAGCGTTTTCGCAGCCAGCCCTCCGGCGCTAAACCTTTAAAGAAAGGATGCAGCTCTTCACTTAAATAGGGCTCTGGTCTTACCGGCATGCTGAAAGATATTGCACCGCCGGTATAGGCAGGCAGGTAGCAGAACGCATAACCACTTTGCTCTTCACTCAACGTTCCTGCGAGTTTGTTATAAAGCCACACTTCTATTTTTCGAGCCATACTTTTACACCCAGTTCTTTAAGCAAGGTATAGAGGTTGATTGCCTTAGCAGAGGATGGCTTAGCGATCAGTCGTTTAAATGTTGAGAGTGATACACCAATCTGAATCGCCATCTCTTCATAGGTGATATTTTGTCGTTTAAGTTCACTGACCAGCAGATGTGGCAGCGTCTGGAACGTCAAATCACTCAACTCCGATCGGGTGCCCGGTGGGTATGCTTTTATTGTCACTTCTTTGGATTCTGTACTGAAAGCAATCTCCGCCAGTATCTCTTGCCGATCTGACTCAGAAAGGCTTATCAGCGAAGATTTAATCTCATTAAGGTTCATTTTTGAACTTTTCTGCATTTTCAGCACGCTTCTGATACAACATAATGCGAATATAATCTGGAAAAGGTCAATTTTGAACTGTTTGTTGCTATAACTCTGAAGTTTCTTTAGCTGCAGACAAATTACGCCGTTAAAAGGTCATTTATGACCCTTTAAGCGAAGGTTGCAGGTTTTGAAGAAAGCAATGAGAAACTAAGTGTCAGAAATGAACCTTTGAGGCCTGGCTGTTTTGCTTGTTACAAGTGTCAGGTAACGACAAAAAGATCGATGAAGCAGGAGGAAAACGAATGTGCAGGCCGCAGAAATTTTATCAAATAAATGAATAGCAAAAAGCCCGCTCAGTTTCCTGAGCAGGCTTCCCGAATTTGGCTCCTCTGACTGGACTCGAACCAGTGACATACGGATTAACAGTCCGCCGTTCTACCGACTGAACTACAGAGGAATCGTTTGAACGGGGCGCATAGTAACGGCCACGCCGGATCATGTCAAAGCTCTTTTTCACAAATCTGCGCGACTGCTGAAATAGTCACCACAATAGCAATTCGGACCATGAATGAAGGGTCATCTCAGCGGCTTCCTGCGTTAAAAAGAGGCATGTCAGACTGAGGTGTTTATGAGGTGTTCTGACGCGGCAAAGCCCTTGTCAGACCGCAGTACGCATGATTTAACCGGATAGTTTTTTACAGGCGTCACAAAGTCTCGATTCTGACTTTGTCAGCAGACAAAACGAAACGTAGATTCCATTTTGACCCTGAACTGAATATCCGGAGTTGAAATGAACAAAGTCAGAATCGGCATGATTGGCAGCGGCTATATCGGGCGCTGCCACGCGATAGCCTATGCCCAGGCCCCCACTGTATTCGCGCTGAAAGGCGAAATCGTGCGGGAGATGCTGGCCGAAGTAAATCCTGAGCTGGCGGCACGTCAGGCGGCGACCTTTGGTTTTGCGCGCTCCACCAGCGACTGGCGCGCGCTGGTCAGCGATCCGGCGATTGATGTGGTAGACATCTGCGCACCCAACTTCCTGCACAAAGAAATGGCGCTGGAGGCGATACGCCACGGCAAGCACGTCTATTCAGAAAAGCCGCTGTCGTTAAGCGTGGCGGATGCGCAGGAGATGGTGGCGGCGGCCGAAGCGGCAGGGGTGAAAACCCTGGTTGGCTTCAACTATATGAAAAACCCGACCAGCCAGCTGGCAAAAGAGATTATTGCCAGAGGCGAGATTGGCGACGTGGTGCATTTTTACGGCACTCATAACGAGGATTACCTCGCCAGACCGGAAACGCCGCTCGACTGGCACTGCCAGAAAGCGCTGGCAGGCCTTGGCGCGCTGGGCGATCTGGCAGCGCACATCGTCAATATGGCCCACTATCTGGTCGGCGATATTGCTGAGGTGAGTGGCGATATGATGACGGTGATCACCTCACGGCCTGATCCAAAAGAACCTGTGCGGCAGTTACCGGTTGAAAACGAAGATCAGGCCAGCGCGCTGCTGCGCTTCCGTAATGGCGCACACGGTGTGATTGAAACCTCACGCATTGCCTGTGGCGCAAAAATGGGCCTGACCTATGTTGTCACCGGCACCAAAGGCACGCTGCGTTACACCCAGGAGCGCATGGCGGAACTGGAGCTTTATCTGCATGACGAACCTGCCGGGCGACAGGGATTTAAAACCATCCTGACCGGACCGGCCCATCCTGACTACGCGAATTTCTGCGTTTCAGCCGGACATGGCATCGGCTTCAACGATCAAAAAACGGTGGAGATCCGCGACCTGATTAACGGCATCGCAGCCGGCGATCGCATGTGGCCCGATTTTGCCGAGGGACTGCAGGTGCAGAAGGTGCTGGAAGCGATTGCACACTCCGCTGAGCAGCGCCGCTGGTTCGAGGTGTAAGACAGAATCTGAGGAAGAGAGGATCTGGCGAAGTGGCGGGCTACAGGGTTGAGTGAACAGGCGGGAAGGGCGGGAGTGTCCCGCCCGTATCCAGTCAGATCAGACCGCTTTTTTCCCACCACAGCTTATCCAGCGCATAGAAGCGATCGCGCTCACTTTCGGACTGGCTGAGATCGCGATTCCACGGTTTCGCCAGAATATAATGCAGATTCTTCACCTCATCACCCTGCCACAGACCGCTATGCTGGAACGGCAGGGTTTTTAACGCATTGTAGATATAAGAAAGCGGCTTCCAGCGTTCGGCAAACACTTCATTCAGCAGATCCTGCTCGGAGAAGGGATAGGCGCTGAGATCATCAATCGCCGCAATGCGCTTCTCCAGCATATCGAACACCACATTGTCAGGCTTCAGTACCAGAAAACCGCCGTTCAGGTAGAGGTCGACGCTCTCCGGAGCCTGCTCACCGCGTGCCTGCCAGGTATAGTGACACTGCTCTGGCTGCCACTCCGGCGGATAAGAAGCGATCTGGTTAGGATTACAGCGGCAGGCGTGACAGGCCGCCAGCGGATTATCGCCCAGATCCAGGGTAAACAGCTCATCCATGTTCTGAAGGACCAGCATATCGGCATCCAGAAACACCACGCGCTCATAATCGGTAAGCTGCCAGGCACGCAGCTTGGTCCAGACCTCGCCAAACTGCGCCGAGGCGTAATGCTGAGCCAGATCGGCGCGCGGATAGAGTGGGTCGACCGGTTTAATTACACAGCCTTCATCCTGCAAAATCTGACAGTCAGCATCAGAAATAGCTGGCGTAGTCATCACCACCAGCGGCCACTGAGTATGGCTCTCCTGCAGCGAACGGTGCAGCGCTTTGACGCCCACCATATAGTCGGGTTGTGTTAACAGTGTTACCCAGGCAAACATAGCTTTCCTCAATCAGTCAAAAAGTGGCGTGATGTAGTCGTTTCCCAACCGGCCCTGCGGGTCGAGCTGGTGGCGCAGGGCGCGGAAGGCATCCCACTGCGGATAGATCTCACGCCAGTTGTAGCGTTCTTCGTCGTAATACTTACCCCAGTGCGGGCGTCCGCCCTCTTCGGCCAGCAGTTTTTCCACTTCTGTCAGGAAGTGCAGCCCTTCCTGTGACAGCGAGCCATCGTCGGCGTAATAGACCACAAAGCCGAAGAAGCAGGTTGGCTGGCCAGCGGCCGGACTCAGCCAGGCTGAGGACGCGCCGGTGCAGCGCAGGATAATCGGGTAGTGCATATGTGGACGGTTCTCTGCATACCACTGCTTAATCCGGCGGATGATGGCCGGGGTTTTTGCCAGCGGCACGCCGATTTCCACATTAATTTGTGGCACCGCAATGCCGCGGCAGAAGAGCTGGTAAATGTCACCGGTAACATCGGTGAAGTCGCGAAAGCGGGTGACGGTACGAAACTGCTTGCCGCCTTTGCCCTGAATCTGCGTGTCGCGGTGCATGTGCGCCAGCGTCTGGTCGATGGTGTCATTGAGACTGTCGTCGGCTTCACCCTCATGTTCCACCACCTGACGCCCCTGCGCTTCGTAACACTGACGCTCCTCGTCACTCGCCTCATGGGCATTCCAGACGTGCATCAGGTTGTCATCAACAAACCACCAGGCTTTGCTCAGCGGATAGTCATTGTTCCAGCGCAGCAGATCCTCTTCCAGCGTATCGGCTGAGACAGCATTTTTATGGCAGGTGAAGATCTTAAACGGCTGGGTGCGCAGGGTGACGGCGGTGACAATGCCCAGCGCACCTAAAGAGACCTGCGCCGCCGGAAAGTCAGCGTCGCCGCGGACAAACTCACGCACGTTGCCGTCAGCCAGCACCATGCGTATCGCCAGCGCTTCATCGGCAATCGAACTCTGCTGCAAACCCTGACCGTGCGTGCCGGTCGCCATCGCACCCGCCAGCGTCTGAATCGCAATCACGCCTGGCGATGAGGCCAGCATGCGATTAATGTCGGTCAGACTGCGATAAACCTGCTCAAGCGGGGTCGCGCCACCAAAGGTTACGCTCTGCTCATCACTGGCTATCAGACCGTGCAGGGCGCTGAGATCCAGCAACAGATCGTCTTCAGCGACATGTAGCATCCGGCCAGGTGACAGCTTGCTGCCGATTACCCGGATCCTGCCGCGTGACTCGCGGATTAGTTTCTGCAGTTCCGCTTCACTGGCGGGACGCTGAACCTGCTGACGGCTGCCGATTTGCGCGTTCTGCGCCCAGTTCCACAGCGCATCATCATCGGGTTCAATATGGGTCTGGCGAAGCGGATAGAGGCGTGCGTCTCTGCTCACAACAGCATTCCTTTTATGGCGTTTTCATGACGAATGTTTACTAAGCGTAGACCATGAGTAAGCGGAGCCCGGATTGCGGGCATTTATTTGCGGATGTAGCGTAACGTTGCGGTAACAGCGAGCTGACGATTGCGGCGGATACTCTCGGTTTCATTGTTGTCAGGACTGAACAGGGCATTGAAGGTGTAGCGGTTTGAGACGTGATGAACGCAGATACTGCTGATCAGGCGATGAACATCGATGGTTTGCACATCGCCAGTAAATATCCCCTGTTGCTGACCGCGCGCCAGAATGTCATCCAGCAGATCCAGTGCGCTGCGGTTCAGCGCTTTAATCTGCGGCGACTGGGTGATGTAGCGACCGCGCAGCAGGTTTTCACTGCAGACCAGCCGGATAAAATCGGGATGCTCGACGTGATAGTCAAAACTGGCTTCTACCAGTCGTGTCATGGCCAGTTCCGGCTCCATCGACGCCAGGTTCAGGCCGGTTTCATGCTGACGTATCTGCTGATAAACCTGCTCAAGCACGGCAATATAAAGCTGCTCTTTACTGCCAAAGTGATAGACCACCATGCGTTTCGTGGTTTGTGCATGCTCAGCAATCTGCTCCAGCCTGGCACCCTGCATACCAAATTCAGCGAAGGTTTTCAGTGCGCCTGCGATGATGCGTTTTTTCAGCCCTTCAGGGTCATTTTTACGTTTTGTTAGCGCTGACATGGTGCTCAATAAGGTGATGTTGACCGGGGAATGTTAGCACAGTGTTGAGGCGTAACCCGTAATCGCGGCGTCAGCCTGGCACAGCGCGAAAGATTACAGGTATAATCCCGGACAAATTTTCACAGGTTCAGAGACGACAATGACAAAACTCACCTTGCAAGAGCAGATGCTGAAAGCGGGCTTAGTATCCAGCAAAAAAATGGATAAGGTTCAGCGTACCGCGAAAAAATCCCGGGTTCAGGCGCGCGAAGCCAGAGCAGCGGTAGAAGATAATAAAAAAGCGCAGCTTGAGCGGGATAAGCAGCTGAATGAGCAGCAGAAGCTGGCTGTGCTGTCGAAAGAGTATAAAGCGCAGGTTAAGCAGCTGATCGAAATGAACAAAATCGAGGTGGCGCGAGGCGACATCAGCTTCAACTTCACCGACAACAACCTGATTAAAAAAATCATGGTGGATAAGCTGACACAGACTCAGCTGATCAATGGCCGTCTCGCTATTGCCCGCCTGACTGCTGACAAAAGTGGCGAGAGCCAGTACGCCATCATCCCGGCCAGCGTGGCGGATAAAATTGCCCAGCGTGATGCCAGTGCCATCGTTTTAAACAGTGCCCTGAGCGAAGAAGCACAGGACGAAGATGATCCTTACGCAGACTTCAAAGTGCCGGATGACCTGATGTGGTAACCAGGCGCTGAGGCAGTCAGAAGGGGCTGGCGGCAGAGAGGTGCAGTGTCTCGCCGCTGACAGGATGAACAAACGTTAATCCGCTGGCGTGCAGCATCAGCCTCTCTGCCTGCTCAGCGCCCGGCAGCAATAACCCGCCGTAAAGATCACAGCCCAGAATCGGGTGACCCAGTTGCTGACAGTGAATGCGCAGCTGATGGGTGCGTCCGGTTTCTGGTGTCAGCTCAACCCGCGTAACCGGCAGTTCCTTTTCCTCTTTTCC
Source organism: Pantoea sp. QMID4 (assembly GCF_030270445.1). Lineage (NCBI taxonomy): Bacteria > Pseudomonadati > Pseudomonadota > Gammaproteobacteria > Enterobacterales > Erwiniaceae > Pantoea > Pantoea sp. QMID4. The sequence continues at coordinate 577,342 of NZ_BSXL01000001.1, forward strand.
CTGATAATAACTGCGTTCAGTAACCCGATAGCGTGAGCGTGCGGGCTTGCCCTGAGCGGCGCATATCACCATCCGGGGAAACAGCGCCGGATCTTTGGCTATCGCGGCGTCAATCACACCTTCATCATCGGCAAGGTGTCCGCACAGCAGTGCCAGATAGATTTTGCTCACCGTGCGCTGGCTGAACTGCTGACAAAGTGCGGCATTAATCGCTTTGGTTCGTGCCACCACCATCAGCCCGGAAGTGCCAAAATCGAGCCGATGAACCAGCGTGCAGCCTGGAAAACGTTTTACCAGCCGATGATGTACTGAATCGAGGTTTTGCGGATTCTTGCCTGACAGGCTCAGCAGTCCGCTGGGTTTGTTGATCACCAGCAGATGATCGTCCTGAAACAGGAGAGTGATCTCATCAAAACAGGGTGGGGCGATAAACGTATCGATAATGGCAGACATCGGGCAACCGGCAGCAGAATGGCAGGGGATCATAACCGATTGCCGGTGCACTGACGACGCCGGACTTAACCCTTATTCTTCCGTAACCGTTTCACCACTTTGTGTAGAAAGCGACTGGCTGGCCTGATACGTGCCGAATCCACCATGGGCAGCAAACACCAGGTACACCGTTGCGGCTAACAACGTGAGAAGAACAGAGAGTTTCATAGGTGCATCCGTTGCTGATAAGGCCAGACAGTCTGGCAGGATGGACGGCAGAGACAAACAGAACAATCCGGAAAAAAACATTAAGTGTATTCGATCAGCAGGTTGCGAGATTTTTAGTGATTTATTCGGGCAGGTCTTGCTTTTACGACTACAGTCTCTGGTGAGGTTGTCATCAATTCGTACTAATGGAGGATTTTCTGTGTTAATTCAAAACGACGAGAAAGGCCACGTCATTATTGGCGAAGCGGCACTCAGCCTTGCCCTGGGTGAGAAAGAAATCAGTATCGCATCACTCTTTACTCAGCTGGGCTGTATGGCGAAATCTGAAAGCAACACCGACCGGCTGACGCAAATCTCCGAAGCCAGGCGCTGGCTGAGTAGTTTTAAGTCACCGTCGGTTGCCCAGCAGCAGGTGCCGTACCTGCAGACCCTTGCAGGCCTGAACGAAGAACTGAACTAGCAGTAACTGAACTGACGCCAGTGGACGTAGTCCGGCTCCGGCCGGAAAACGACGAAGCGGATGACCTCATCGGTTATGCGAAAGCGTATACCGGCCGGAGAAACTGTCATGGACGACACTTCCCTGCCACCACGATTTAATACCCATCTTTAAAAGCCTTTCCTGAAGCCACAACCCTGCCGGATCCGAAACAATCATCAGACCCGGGCTAATACACGCCGGCGCCGGCTTTTTTCTGTGATTACTCTGATGCCTTGTTTGGGGCTAATTCATACTTCAGCCAGCCTCATTAAATCAGGCTGGCTGTATCAGCATGACGCTTATAACAAAGCAGCACGGTGTATCAGAAGCTTTCCCAGCTGGACTCTGCTGAGGCTTTAACCGGCATCGCAGCCACTAAACGCGGTGCCAGGGCAGGTGCAGCCCGGCTGGTGCTGCTTTGCCCGGTTGATAAGCGGAATACCGCTACCGTTTTTTCCAGCTCGTCTGCCTGTGCTTCCAGGGAACTGGCTGCGGCAGAAGACTCTTCAACCAGCGCGGCGTTCTGCTGCGTGGTGGTATCCATTTCGGCCATTGCTGTCGCAATCTGGGAAATACCGCGATTCTGCTCGTCGGATGCGGCAGCAATCTCACCCATAATGTCTTTGACCTGACTGACCGAGCGGACAATATCGTCCATGGTGCTTCCGGCGCGTTCCACAAACTCAGAACCATCATGAACCCGATCAAGCGACTCGCGAATCAGCGTTTCAATCTCTTTGGCAGCCAGCGAACTGCGCTGGGCCAGATTTCTGACTTCACCGGCCACCACCGCAAAGCCGCGACCCTGTTCACCGGCGCGTGCTGCTTCAACCGCAGCATTTAATGCCAGAATATTGGTCTGGAAGGCGATGCTGTTGATGACGTGAATGATTTCGCCGATTTTGCCTGAACTCTGGCTGATGTTGTTCATGGTGACGATAACGTCACGGATAATCTCGCCACCGCGTCCGGCATTCACCGACGCATCGGTCGCCAGCTGGCTCGCATGGTGAGCATTTTCCGCATTCTGTTTCACCGTGGATGAGAGCTCTTCCATGCTGGCCGCCGTCTGAACCACGGCAGCAGACTGCTGTTCGGTGCGTGAGGAAAGATCGGTATTACCTGCTGCAATCTCCGCCGAGGCACGCGCCACGCTGCTGACGCCATCGCGCACATTGGTAATGATATTCTGAAGGCTGAGGTTCATCGCATCGACGGCCTGCATCAGCTGGCCCAGCTCATCACCCCGGGTGGTGTTCAGGGAGGTCGTTAAATCACCGCTGGCAATACGCTGCGCTGCATTCAGCGTCTCTTTCAGTGGCAGCGTAATGTTGCGGGTAATCCGCCAGGCAATCAGCAGACTCAGGACGACACAAATCAGCGCCGCAAAGGCGATGCGCCACTCTGCCTGTTTGATAAATTCAGCAGACTGGCGGGACTGAAAGGCAAAGGTATCCGATACGACGGCATTGAGCTTTTCTGCGGTTGTAGTCAGGTCCGCAGATTCACTTTTTTCTTTTGCGGCAGCATCTGCATAGATCGTTAATGCCTGGCGCTGCTGTGCAAGCGTATTGATCACCTGACGTGATACCTCATTAATAGCCGGCTGGGCAAAACTGTCCAGTTGCTCACTCAGGGTAGTGATCGCCGTATATTCTTCAGCGACCGTATCTCTGCTGGCCTCAGACGGTTTATCGAGAAACGATTTTTCAGTATTAGCCGTATCGAATAGCGCTGCAGCGAGGCGCATGACCGGTAGCGCTGCATCGGGTGTCAGTGCCAGATCAAGGGATTTGAGCTGATGTGCAAGCGCAATCAGGATATCCGGTTTTAGGGTCTCAAAGGCAACGGTTGTCGCCTGCGCAGACGTTTCAAATTTCTGACGCTGACTCTGATATTCGCGGATTAACTGCCCCATCAGCATGATTTTCTGCTGCCCTGTTTCATCCCATTCAAAACCATCGAGCCGTTTATAAAGGGCATCTAACTCCTTCAGGGCCTGAACGTTCTGCGTGGCAAAAACAGGATCTTTGGTGTGCTGGTAAAGCGTGCGATTCAGGCGGGCCTTGCTTAACGTATTCACTATCTCCACTGTAATGGTGCGCCGGGCGGAGTTGTCTTTTATACGGCTAAAACAGTCAAAAGCGATAAAGGTTATGGCGAGTGAGACAGCAATGACGACGACAAAACCGACGCCTAGTTTTTTCCCGATTTTAATACTGGAGATGCGCTGAGCAAGGCTCATAAGATTCACCTTTAATGGGGTTCAGAAGCAGGCAAAAGAAATTACACAATTCAGTCCTGCTCTTTTTATCGTCAGCGCACGATAATTCTTTACCATTGTTTATCATTTCCAGGTTGAGGTTATTAATCATCTCTCTATTGTTTTATAAGGTAATTATCGGAAGGTTAACTTTTGCAATTTCATCTAAATTAATGATTACTAAAATAAATAAAAAATTATACCTTACGAAAGAAATTTATTTACTCGATGATGGAATAAATTGATCTTGATCAAGTTAATAATTTATCAGCGTACAGCCTGAGTGGAATATGACCATCTCAATGAGATGCTTATCAATGCAGTGATACTTTGAGTGTTGCTGAGACCGTTAACGAACGGCTGCGGAAATGATTATCCTTTCCTGCCAGTGCCACCCTGCCTGCCCGACTCTCTTACGCTGCAACATCCCGGTTAACGATGAAAAAGCGTCTGGACCTCTTCATTGCCATATTCCGGCTAAATAATCCCGGTTTTAGCATTTGTGATCGCCGTCGGTCTTCATTGAGAATGACAATAAAACGTTACGAGGATGATAAAGCACTGAAGCCCGCTTCTTCTCTGGCTTCCGATGCTGATAACAGAGCACGATAACTTTTCCCTCTGGGGGGAACATTTAATTATCAGGAGAAAGGTTCCAGTGAAATATCTAAAAGGAATGACCCTTTTTGCACTCGCGCTGAGTGCACACGCCACTTTTGCAGCCGAACCCTCTGTGCCTGCTGAAAGCAGCTTACATGTCAAAGCCGACCCGGCGCTGAAAAGCCTGATACCTGCGGATATCCTTAAGCGTGGCTATATTGTGGCGGGTACTAACCCGAACACGCCGCCCACCACCTTTTATAAAGAAGACAACAAAACGCTGGCGGGTCGTGAAATCGACATTATGAATGCGGTCGGCGAGCGTCTGGGCATCGCCGTTCAATGGCGCGATACCGGCGGCTTCGACAATATTATTCCTGGCCTGAAGACCGGACGTTACGACGTGGCGCTGTCAAACATCAATGCCACGCCGACCCGCCTGAAACAGATCGACTTTGTCGGTTACTATAACGCCAGCCTGCTGGGCATTATTTCCCGCAAAGACGCTGATATCACCCCCTTCAAATCACTCAGCGATGTGTGTGGCAAAGAGGTGGGCGCCGGCTCCGGTACGACTCAGGTGACGCGGCTGGAAGAGGCCAGCAAAGCCTGTGAAGCCGCCGGTAAGCAACCGATCAGGGTAGCGATATTCCCGGATCGTCCGGCGGGCGTGCAGGCCGTGGTCAGCGGTCGCGTTCCTTTGTTCCTCGGTCCTTATGAAGGACTGCTGTGGCAGACCAAAGTGATCAAACCGCTGACCATGAGCGGTGAAATCACCGTGAATGATGCACCGGTCTCTGTCGCGTTCCCGAAAGACTCGCCGCTGGAGCCAGCCGTACAGGCGGCACTGAATTCGTTAATCAACGATGGCAGCTACCGGAAAATCCTCGATAACTGGGGAATCGGTTTTGGTGCCGTGAACGAAGCCCGACGCAACCAAGAGATCTTTAAATGAGAGAAACTCCGGACCACACTGACGACCTGAAAATCGTTGGTAAACGCTACTACGGACGCTGGCTGAGTGCGCTGGTGGTGCTGTTATGCGTGGTGGCGATGGCGCATTCGATGATTAACAATCCTCGCTTTGAATGGCAGGTGATTGCAGAGAACTTCACTGCGCCCTCCATTCTGCAGGGTGTGTTGATGACGCTGCAGCTCACGGCCATCTCGGTGGTGCTGGGATTCGCTTTTGGCACGGTGCTGGCGCTGATGCGCCTCTCTTCTAACCCGGTGCTGGTGGCGGTGAGCTGGGCTTACACCTGGTTTTTCCGCGGTGTGCCGATGCTGGTGCAGCTGTTTCTCTGGTACAACATCGCTGCGCTCTATCCCCGAATCGCGCTGTCGATTCCGGGATTAGGCGAACTCTGGAGCGCGCAGTCCAATGCGCTGGTGAGTCCGTTTAGCGCGGCGGTGATCGCGCTGGTGATGCATCAGTCTGCCTATGCCGCAGAAATTGTGCGTGCTGGTATCCAGAGTGTGGGCAATGGACAGATTGAAGCGGCTCGCGCCCTGGGATATCGCCCGGCGCAGATTTTCCGTCACACCGTCTTACCACAGGCGATGCGCGCCATTATGCCGCCAGCGGGCAATGAGATTATTGGCCAGCTAAAAACCACCGCAGTGGTGTCGGTGATCTCTCTGCAGGATGTGCTGTTTTCGGCGCAGATTATCTATCAGCGTACCTATGAAGTGATCCCGTTACTGCTGGTCGCAACCTTATGGTATCTGCTGATGACCTCCGTGCTCTCTGTCGGCCAGTACTATGTCGAGCGCTACTTTGGTCGCGGTGTGACGCGGCGAGAAAAGCGCAGCCTCCTGTCATCATTGCCAGGCTTTCCGCTGCCGAAAACGCAAAGGAGCGTGAGCAATGGCTGAAGCAATCGCACTACGCAAAGTCACCAAGCGCTTCTCCGGCGTCACCATTCTTGATGAGGTTAATCTCGATATTCCTGCCGGATCTGTCACGGTGATTCTGGGTCCATCGGGTTCCGGTAAATCCACGCTGCTGCGCTGTATTAATCATCTTGAAAAGCTGGATGGCGGCACAATCCTCATCGGCGGCCAGATGGTGGGATACCGGCAAAAAGGCCAGGCGCTGCACGAACTCAGCAGCAGTGCTATTGCCCGCCAGCGGGCGGAAATTGGCATGGTGTTTCAGCAGTTCAACCTGTTTCCGCACCGCACCGTGCTGCAGAACATTACGGATGCACCGATGCGGGTAAAAAAGCAGAGCCGTCATCAGGCCACGACCAAAGCGCTGGCGCTGCTGAAGCAGGTTGGGCTGTCTGGCCGCGAAGATGAGTGGCCGCAGAACCTCTCTGGTGGTCAGCAGCAGCGGGTGGCCATTGCCCGCGCGCTGGCGATGGATCCCGGCGTCATGCTGTTTGATGAACCGACATCGGCACTTGACCCGGAGCTGGTGGGGGAAGTGCTGCAGGTGATTAAGCAGCTGGCGCACTCCGGTATCACCATGGTGGTGGTCACGCATGAGATTGGCTTTGCCCGCGAGGTTGCCGACAACATCGTTTTCATGGAGAGCGGCAGAATTGTGGCAGCGGGTCCGACGCAGCAGGTCCTCGACGATCCGGACAACGGACGTGTCAGAAACTTTATTGCAACGGTGCTTTAGGCACTATTTTTCTGTAACCAGGAATCAGCATGACCCAGAAACCGGTAATGCACAGCGCCCACTGGGGCGCTTTTTACGTCCAGCACAGGGACGATCAACTGCTGATTGAGCCGTTCCACCGCGATCCTGATCCCAGCCCGCTGTTGCAAAACTTCCTTCATTCACTCAATCATCCGGCGCGTGTCGCGCAGCCGATGATACGGCGTGGCTGGCTGGAAAACGGGCCAGGCCCGGATCAGCGTCGTGGTGCTGATGAGTATGTCGCGGTCAGCTGGGAAGAGGCCAGTCAGCGGGTGGCGCAGGAACTCAAGCGGGTTGGTGAAGCATACGGCCCGGAAGGCATCTTTGGCGGATCGTACGGCTGGTCAAGCGCAGGCCGTTTTCATCATGCGCAAAGCCAGGTGCACCGATTTCTGAACACCACGCTGGGCGGCTATGTCCGTTCGGTCAACAGCTACAGTTCCGGCGCGGCATCTGTCCTGCTGCCACACATTGTCGGTGACATGAACGAGATCGCCCGACGCGGCGTGAGCTGGGAGGAAATCGCCGCGCACAGCGAGGTGGTGCTGGCGTTTGGCGGCCTGGCGCTGAAAAATGCGCAGGTGGCCAGCGGCGGCCTGAGCGAACACACCGAGCGCGGTTTTATGCAGCGAGCGGCACAGCGCGGTACACGGTTTATCTCAGTGAGCCCGCTGAAAAGCGATCTGCCTGAAGAGGCGCAGGGCGAGTGGCTGGCGCTGCGGCCCGGCACGGATGCGGCGTTTATGCTGGGTCTGCTGGCGGTGCTGATTGCGGAAGCGTTAACCGATGAGGCGTTTCTGGCGCGTTACTGTATCGGCTGGCCGCAGATGGTGGCTTATATTCGCGGTGAAGAGGATGGCGTAGTCCGTGACGCGCACTGGGCCGCTGGGATCTGCGGCGTCAGCAGCGATCTGATCGGTCAGTTTGCACGGCAGTTGCACGGTAAGCGGGTGCTGGTGACCGTGGCTCATGCTTTGCAGCGTGCCGAGCATGGCGAACAGCCGGTGTGGCTCGGCCTGGTGCTGGCGGCGGCGCTCGGACAGCCAGGGCTGCCCGGCGGTGGATATACTTATGCACTGGGTGCGCTGGGCCATTATGGCAAGCATCATAATCTGGTCAGCTTTCCGGCCCTGCCGCAGGGCAAAAATGGCATTGACCGCTTTATTCCGGTGGCGCGTATCGCCGACATGCTGCTCAATCCCGGCACAAAGTTTGACTACAATGGCCGCCAGCTGACCTATCCCCATATCCGTCTGGCTTATTGGGCGGGAGGCAATCCGTTTCACCATCATCAGGATCTGGCGCGGCTGCGTCAGGCTTTCTGCCAGCTGGATACGCTGATCGTGCATGAAAGCGCCTGGACCGCCACGGCGCGTCATGCGGATATTGTCCTGCCCGCCACCATGACCCTGGAACGTGAGGATATCGGCGGTGCGCCGACCGATCGCCATTTAATCGCCATGCAGCCGGTGGCTGCGCCTTACGCCGAAGCCCGGGATGATTATACGATTTTTCGTGACCTGGCCCGGCGGCTGGGCAGGGAAGTGGCATTCAGCGAAGGGCGTGATGCGCGTGGCTGGTTGCAGCATCTTTACGGCCAGCTGCAGGAAAAACTGGCCGCTCATCAGGTGCAGACACCCGATTTCAGTCAGTTCTGGCAGCAGAGCGTGCTGGAGTTGCCGCAGTTGAAGGAGGGTGGCCGGATGATCAATGCGTTCCGCACCGACCCCGACGCCGCGCCACTGCCGACGCCAAACGGAAAAATTGAGATTTTCTCCGCCACTATCGCCAGCTTTGGCTATGAAAATTGTCCCGGCCATCCGGTATGGCGTGAACCTCAGCAAAAACCCAGCGCCGACTATCCGTTCTGGCTGATTGCCAATCAGCCCGCAACGCGTCTGCACAGCCAGCTCGATTTTGGTGATTACAGCCAGCGCAGCAAGCGAGGCGGGCGCGAAGTCTGTAGCCTGAACAGGGACGATGCGGCAGCGCAGGCGATCACGGATGGCGACATCATCGAACTTTTTAATGCGCGCGGCCATGTCCTCGCCAGCGCGCGTCTCACTGATACCATCATGCCTGGCGTGGTTCAGCTGCCAACCGGTGCCTGGTACGACCCGGTCGAGCCTGCTGCCGCCAGTCCGTTGTGCCGCCACGGTAATCCCAATGTGCTGACCATGGATATCGGCACCTCCTCGCTGGCGCAGGGCTGCAGCGGCCAGATTACGGTGGTGCAGGTGCGGAAATTTGCCGGTGAGGTTACGCCGGTTCAGGCTTTCGTTCCGCCGTGTTAAGCCACTATCGGATCAGCGCCCCGGTCAGCCTCTGCAACTCTGCCGCAGAATGCAGCGCAGTGGCTGCAAGCAGTTCTGGCGACGCGTCACCCAGCGCCTGATGAAGCTTACTGCTCACATTCACGCCCTCCGCCAGCGATTGCTGGCGTGTACGGCGCTGATGCAGCGCTGTGCCATCCGCGAGCGTCAGCGTAACGACGTGAAAGCGCAGAGCGGGATTGAGCGCATCGGGCGGCGCACGCTGATCCGGCGTCCGTCGCACACGGGCGGCCAGCGGCATAACCTGATGATTGAGATCGCCTTCCGCAAAATCCTGCAGGCGCAGATCGCCATAAATCAGCATGGCGGCAATCACATATTCCAGGCTGAAGCGCGCTTCAATACCGTTAACCGGCACGCGTATTGAGGCGGCGATGTCACCGCCTGGCGGAAAGGCGACGGTGATATCAACAATCTGGCTCAGCAGCGCATCCAGCGGTTTACCTGCCGCCAGCCACTGCTGGCGCAGGATGCGGGCCGCTTCTGCCGCACTATGAGTACCGGCGCAGGTCGGGAAGGGTTTGAATTCCAGTCCCGGCGTGCTGATCCGCCACGGGCTGCCCCAGTTTTCCAGCAATTTCTCCGGCTGTGCCTGGTCCGCGCTACTGGCGGCAACAAAGGCTTCAATGACCCCCTGCTGGCGGCCATCGATTCCGGCCAGGGTCAGCTGAGCCGCTGTCACGGCCCGTTCGGCGGCAAAGCCCGCATGCAGTGGTTTTACCGCCGAACCAAACTGTGCACGTAAACCGCTGGCCTGGGTCGCCGCAATGCCCAGCAGGGTGGCGGTGTCATCACTCTTTATCCCCAGCAGACGCGCCAGCGCTGCCGCCGCCGCAAGGGTCCCCAGCGTCGCCGTGTTGTGATAGCCCAGTGCATAATGTTGCTGGCTGACCGCCAGCCCCAGACGACCGGCCATCTCTACCCCAATGACGTAAGCATCCAGAAACTGCTCCAGGCTTTTGGGCTGATACCGTTGCCAGGCGAAAAGCGCGGGCAGGATCACCACGCTGGGATGCCCGCGAAAATCGGCATGAAAGTCGTCGTAGTCCAGCGCATGTCCTGCATAGGCCAGCAGCAGCGTCTGTGAACGCACGCTGCCGTCACTGTAAAGGGTGCGCAGAGCTGGTAAGCCGCTATCCGGTACGGTGCCCTGCAGCACCGGCCAGCTCACCGCCAGAAAATCCCGGATGCCTTCGCGCGCGTGGTCACGTGCCGGGGCATCCGGCTGGCCGTACAGGATCGCTTCAGCCAGCGCAGCAGTCAGGCTCATTGTGGCCGCTCCGGAGAAAGGAGTGCCGCCTGTGCCAGGTCGGCCAGATAGCGCGCCGTTGGCAGCAGCACCTCATCATTAATGCGAAAAGCAGGGTGATGCAGTGCATAGGGTTCACCGGTGCCCACCATCATAAAGGCACCAGGCAACTGTTGCTGATAGAAGGAAAAATCTTCACCAATCGGACTTGCCTCGACCACGCGTGCTTCGAATCCGCTGCTTTCTGCCTGCTGCAAAGCAAAGTCCGCCCAGTGCGCATCATTTACTACCGATGGCGGCCCGGCGTGCCATGTAAAGCTCACCTGCGCATCAAAGGCTGCAGCGATGCCCGCTACAATCGCCCGGAAGCGCTGCTCAAGACGCTGGCGGGTGGATGATGAAAACGAGCGCACTGTGCCCTCCAGCCAGGCGCTGTCCGGGATGACGTTCCAGGTGCTGCCGCTGTGGATCTGAGTGATAGAGACCACGGCGTTATCGGCGGAGGGGGCATTGCGGCTAATTAGCGTCTGCGCCGCCGAGACAATCTGTGCCGCGATGACAATCGGATCGTTGCCCTGATCGGGTTTGGCGGCATGGCTGCCGATACCGGTAATCGCAATGTTAAAACGGTCGACGGCGGCAGTCAGCGGCCCGGCTTTGGAACCGATGACGCCAGCAGGCAGCGAAGGATCGTTGTGGATACCGAAAATCGCCAGCGCGTCAGTTAATGCGCCGCTGGCAATCACTTCTGGCGCGCCCTGGCCGGTCTCTTCTGCGGCCTGAAACAGAATCCGTACCCGGCCTGGCAGGCTCGCTTCCTGCTGCTTTAACAGGATCGCCGCGCCGAGTGCCGCTGCGCTGTGAAAATCATGACCGCAGGCGTGCATCACGCCCGGACGCTGCGAGCGATAGCTGACGCCAGACTGCTCTTCAATCGGCAGCGCGTCGATATCGGCCCGCAGCACAATCAGCGGCCCGGCTGACGCCCCAGTCTCCGCCACCAGGCCGGTTTTCAGCGGCAGATCGAGAATACGTATCTGATGGTGTTCCAGTTGCTCGCGCAGTCGGCGCGTGGTCTCAAACTCCTGATTCGACAGCTCCGGGAACTGGTGCAATTCGTGACGGAAGGCAATCAGCGGTTCGCCTAATGTCGTGGGGATAGTGATGCTCATTATGGGTTTCCTTGCGCTGCTGTCTGGCGGCTCAGCCAGGCATCGTGTGCCACCGGGTCCAGTACTTTCTTCATATAGAGGGTGATATGACCCTTACCGAGGTCGCGGGTATGCATTGGCTTGAAGCCGCGCTTCAGGTACATCGCCTGCAGCCAGGGGTGACTGGTGGCCGTTCCCAGCGACACCGCAGGAGCACGCAGCTGATCGATCAGAATCGCCTGTTCGACCCGTTCCAGCACCTGACGACCAAACTGCTGGCCGGGATAGTCAGGGTGCGCACCGAACCAGCCAATATGCGGCAGACCAAACGGGCCGGGCAGCGGCCCCCAGGGATAGCGGACGGTCACTGACGAGACCATCTTCTCATCAGCATAAAGCGCATACACCCCGTGGCTCTGCAGGTGGCGCAGGGCCACAGCGCGGTCTGCGGTGGCGGCATCAAATTTAATGCCCAGCGCTTTCACCGGCGCATAGGCCGCATGCATCAGCGCCAGATAAACATCTGTTTCGTCTTCTCTGACCTGACGAAAATCGAGTTGCATATTATTTCCCGGAACACTGCCTGATCAGCAGTTAGTTAATTCAGACAGAGGGGCAGGTTAACAGTAAAAAGCCGGGGAGCTATATGTGAAAAATAACTAACCTCATGCAGATTTGTGAATAAACAATGGCCGGTTTTCAATTGCTTAAATTGCTGGTTGTCGTAGTATTTAAAAAAAGAAATAACACTACCCTCTCGTTAATAAATGAATGTAATTAAAGCCTTTTTGGCCTAATTCTTATAATCAGGATGTTGCTGTGTTAGCGATTACTTCTCCGCGAGCCTATGCACATGAGGCGGGCCTGCGTGCACGCGTCGGTGAGTTTATTAAACCTTACGCCAGCCATATCCGGATATTGACCTCGCCGCACGCCTGGCAGGCGGTTAATCCGGAATTAAGCCAGAGTCTTGAGGCATCGGGCATTCACTGGCAACGGGACTATTTAGCGGGTGAATGTACTGAAGAGGCGATTGCCCGCGTAAAACAGCAAACCGAACAGCAGGGCGCAGAGTTGCTGCTGGCGATTGGCGGTGGACGGGTGCTGGATGCCGCCAAAGCCGCCGCCAGCCAGTTACCGGCACTGACGCTGGTTAACTTTGCTACTCAGGCAGCGACCTGTGCCGCCTGGTCACCGCTTGCAATCATCTATAACGAAGCGGGCGGGCATCTGCGCAGCCAGCCTCTGGGAAAAATGCCGGAATTGTTGCTGGTGGACAGTGAGGTCATTGCCCGGAGCGACGTGCGCTTTCTGAAAGCGGGCATTGTGGATGCGCTGGCAAAATATTACGAATTCCGCCCTTACCAGCGGCATAATCCCGACGATCTGGCACTGGATTTAAAGGTGATGACTGCGCGGCAGGCGGTGGATGTATTTCAGCAATATGGCGAGGCCGCGGTAGCCGCCTGCCAGCAGCAGCGGGTCACACCCGAACTGGTCAAAGTCATCGATGCCAGTATCGTGCTGGCCGGGCTGGCGAACAGCGTGCGCGACGTGCTGCCGACGCCGGGGCTGGCGCATGCCATCCATAATCGTCTGACCCACCAGCCGGAACTTCATTACTGGCTGCATGGTGAAAAAGTGGGCTTCAGCCTGCTGGTGCAGTCGCTGATTGAGCATGGCGGGGAGCCGGATGCAGAACTGCTGGCGCTGCTGCGCTATTACGACATGCCACTAAAGCTTCCTGCGTTGCCGGGCGATCGTGATACCGCGCTGCGTAACATTGCGCAGCAGATTAAATTTCCCAAAGCCTGCGAAGAACGCCTGCCGTTTACCGTCTCTGCCAGCACGCTGCAACAGGCCCTGCTGGCGACCGACACCCTTTTATAAGCGCGCTGCGGCGCGCTTTTTCATCTTTCAGACCAGGAATAGTTTATGAACTCTGCAACTTCACCACGTCGCCTGCGGCTCGGCCTGTTTGTTCAACCTGTGGGTCAGCACGTCAGTGGCTGGCGTCTGACCGACCAACTGGGCGAACCCACCGATATTGACTGGCTTATCGCCCTGGCGAAAAAAGCCGAAGCGGGTAAGTTCGACCTCTTCTTTGTGGGTGATGCCCTGGCAACCAGCATGTATCGTCTGCCGTCCACCATGGCCCGTCTTGAACCCCTGACGATGCTGGCGGCGCTGGCAGTCAATACCCGGCGCATTGGTCTGGCCGCGACCGCCTCCACCACCTTCAGCGATCCCTTTACGCTGGCGCGCAGCTTCTCATCGCTGGATCACATCAGCCGGGGCCGTGCCGCGTGGAACGTGGTTACCTCGTTTTCCACAGACGTTGCGCGTAACTTCAGCCGCAGCGACATGCCCGATCATGCTTCGCGCTACGCCCGTGCGCGTGAGTTCCTCGAGGTAGCCTGTAAACTGTGGGCGGGCTGGGAAGAGGGTGCCGTGCAGCCGGATAAAGCGACAGGAAACTATTTTGTTGATGAAAAGATCCAGCCGATTAATCATCAGGGTGAACATTTTCAGGTGCAGGGTCCACTGAATATTACCCGTTCGCCGCAGGGCCGCCCGGTGATTATCGAAGCGGGTTCTTCGACGGATGGTCAGAAGCTGGCGGCAGAGACGGCGGAAGTGATCTTTACCGCCTCTGCCAGTCTGGAGGAAGCGCAATCCTTTTATCATGCGCAGAAGGCGCAGGTGGTGGCTGCCGGACGCAACCCGGATCAGGTGGTGATCATGCCTGGCGTTATGCCGATTATTGGCCGCACGCGCGAAGAAGCTAAGGCCCTGTGGAAAGAGCTGAATTCGCTGGTGGATATTGAGAATGGGCTGCGGCAGCTCTCACTGCGGTTCAGCATGGATCTCAGTCAGTATCCGCTGGATGGTCCGGTGCCGGAGGTGCCACTGGGCGAAGGGAACCAGAGCCGCGTTAAGCTGATGACCGATATGGCAAAACGTGAAAACCTGACGCTGCGCGAACTGGCCGCCGTTGCCGCCGGTTCACGCGGGCACCGCGTGATTGTCGGTACGGCTGAAGATATCGCCGATGATTTCCAGCTGTGGCTGGAGCAGGGTGGCGCGGATGGCTTTAACATCATGCCCGCCATCATGCCGGAACAGCTCGATCTGTTTGTGGAGCGGGTGATCCCGGAACTGCGCCGTCGCGGGCTGTTTCGTGAGGAGTATGAGTTTGCCACGCTGCGGGAGAATCTGGGGCTGGACGTGATTTAAGAGCCGGGCTCACTCTCATCGCGTAGAATGTTGTCGCCTGTATCGCACGGAGTCTGCCAGAGGATGACGTGCGGTTTACTCAATCAGCACGAAATTTGTATCGTGCCTCACGCTTTACTTAAACCGTTTTGCACATCAATGCCTGCCCGATATAACAGACATTCACTCAACTGACCGCGAGCACACTGAATGTCAGACTACAGGTTCTATTCCAGAGGCAAACAAACCGTTGCATTGAAAAGATCAGACGTAAACCGCGCTTCAGATCTGACAGAGCAGGGGTATACACACTCAAACGCTACGTCGATGCGGCAGGGGGTAAACTGCGGCTGGTAGTAGCGTTGCCGAATGATTCCCACTACGGGTTCGTGGTGTAAGCCTCTGGCGGGAAAACCATGCCACGGTGATTAAAAATCATCAATGCAAAAAGCCCGCTCAGGTTTCCCTGAGCGGGCTTTTCTAATTCTGGCTCCTCTGACTGGACTCGAACCAGTGACATACGGATTAACAGTCCGCCGTTCTACCGACTGAACTACAGAGGAATCGCTTGAACGGGGCGAATATTAACGGCGCTGATCCCGCTTGTCAAAGCCCTGTTTACTGAATTGCGTTCAGATGCTCGTAAAAGCAGCGGATTGGCGGTTTTGGCGCAAATCTGCTGACTTTTCAAACTGCCAACAGGATCTCACTTTACGGGCATTTCTCCGCAGATGTTAGAGGCATGTCAAAGTTTTGTTGTTTGCCGATGTTAAAACAATCGTTTCAGTGCTTTTATGATAAAAATTTCAAAAAGACATTATATGGAACAAATGAACTGCTTATCATCACGGTCGTGATTACCATCCGGAAATGAAATAGCATTTTTAAACTAACTGTCTGCAGATCAAGTGATTGTGAAAAGGAGTGGTCGATCACAAAAATAGTCATAACCTGAAGTCTTACCTAAATTTTCCCGAAACAGACGCCAGACAGGCTGGGTGAATGTAAAAGATATTTTTCATTCGCGGATACAGCCGCTGAGCAAGTTAACAAATAAGAAGGGTCCCTATGAACATTAAAAAAACGATTGTCGCCTCACTGTTAGCCTGCATGTTACCTGCCGCGGTTATGGCAAAAGATATCTCAGTGGGCGTCTCAATGGCGCTGTTTGATGACAACTTCCTGACGATTCTGCGCACTTCCATGCAGAAGGAGATGCAGAAGGATGGCGTTAAAGGCCAGGTTGAGGATGCAAAAGGTGACGTTTCACAGCAGCTTCAGCAGGTTCAGAACTTCATTGGTCAGGGAGTTGATGCCCTGATCGTTAACCCGGTCGACACCAACGCGGTAAAACCGATTATGGATCAGGCGAGCAAAGCGGGCATTCCGCTGATTTTTGTTAACCGCCGTCCAGGAGCTGAACTCACCGGCAAAATGGCCTATGTGGGTTCCGATTCAGAACTGGCCGGGCGGTTACAGATGGAAGCGCTGGCTAAAGCAATGAACGGCAAAGGCAACGTCGCCATTCTGATGGGTGACCTGGCGAATGAATCGACCCGTGACCGTACCAAAGGTGTGGAAGAAGTGGCCGCTAAATATCCTGGCATCAAAATTGTTCAGAAGCAGACCGCCAAATTTACCCGTAACGACGCGGTGGATGTGGTCAGTAACTGGATGACGGCCGGTGATGAAATCAATGCTATCGCGTCGAACAACGATGAAATGGCAATCGGTGCGCTGCAGGCACTGGGTAAAAATCCGAACAAAATCCTGATTGCTGGCGTCGATGGTACACCTGATGCACTGCAGATGCTGAAGCAGGGCAAGATGGTCGCCACCGTATTCCAGGATGCGCAGGGCCAGGGTGAAGGTTCGGTACAGACGGCAATCAAACTGGTGAAAGGCGAGCAAGTCCAGAAAATTATCAACATCCCTTACCAGCTGATTACCAAAGAAAATATGGAACAGTTTACCCAGCGTAACATGAAATAATCGTTCCCGACCCAGCTGTACGGAGGTGATGTATGAACGCGTTTGCGCTTGAAGCCGAAGGCATTAGTAAGTTCTTCCCCGGCGTCAAAGCCCTCGACAACGTGTCGTTGCGGGTGCGTCCGGGAACGGTACATGCCTTGATGGGCGAAAATGGCGCGGGCAAATCCACTTTAATGAAGTGCCTTATCGGGATGTATCGTCCCGATAAGGGCACCATCAAAATTAAAGGGGAGCCGGTGCAGTTTCAGGACACCATGGACGCGTTGCGTTCCGGCATTTCAATGATCCACCAGGAACTCAATCTGGTGCCTTACATGACCGTCGCCGAGAATATCTGGCTCGGCCGTGAGCCGATGAAGTTTGGCTTTGTCGATCATGCCCGACTTAATCAGAAGACGCAGGAACTGCTCAACCGCCTGAATATCCGCCTGAAAGCCGATCGGATGGTGGGCGAGTTGAGCATTGCGTCGCAGCAGATGGTCGAGATTGCCAAAGCGGTCTCCTGGGATTCAGACATCGTCATTATGGATGAGCCGACCTCCGCACTGACGGAAACCGAAGTGGCGCATCTGTTTACCATCATTCGCGATCTGCGCGAGCAGGGCAAAGCAATCATCTATATCAGCCACAAGATGGATGAGATTTTCAACATCACCGATGAAGTCAGTATCTTCCGCGACGGCAGCTGGATCGCCAGCGATCAGACGGCAAAATACACCCGTCAGTCGCTGATCACACAGATGGTAGGGCGCGAGCTGACGCAGTTGTTCCCGAAATTCAACAGCGCTATCGGGGAAGAGGTGCTGACAGTGCGTAACCTCACCTGCAAAGATCGTTTCACCGATGTCAGTTTCAGCGTGCGCCGGGGTGAAATTCTCGGCGTCGCCGGGCTGGTGGGGGCCGGTCGCAGCGAGGTGATGGAGAGCCTGTTCGGCATGGAGAGTTTCGACAGCGGTGAGATCTTAATTGATGGCGTACCGGTGACGATCGACTCGCCCTCAACCGCGATTGAAAAGGGCATGGCGTTCCTGACCGAGGACCGTAAAAAGTCCGGCCTGTTTCTGGTGCTGTCGGTGATGGAAAACATGAGCATCGTCAACATGCCGGAGTACAGCGGCAAAAGCGGTTTTGTCAGTCATGTGAAGATGGCGCAGGACTGCATGGACCAAATCCGTCGGCTCAATATCAAAACGCCGACCATGGATCAGATCATCAATAACCTCAGCGGTGGTAATCAGCAGAAGGTTCTGATTGCCCGCTGGCTGCTGGCACAACCGAAGATTCTGATTCTGGACGAACCGACGCGCGGTATAGACGTTGGTGCAAAAGCGGAGATTTACCGTTTAATCAGTGAACTCGCCAACCGTGGCGTGGCTATCATCATGGTCTCCTCTGAACTGCCGGAAATCCTTGGCATGAGCGACCGGGTGATGGTGATGCACGGCGGGCGTATAACCGGCATCCTCGATAAAGAAGAAGCCGATCAGGAAACCATTCTGTCGTTGGCATCCGAGTGAGGCGCGAGACCACTATGAGCAATATGAAAGCTACTGCTACCCCGGCAGCCCCGCAGCAACCCTCTTTTTTTGCCAGCCTGCGCCATAAACTGCCGAAAGATACCGGCATTTTTGTGGTGATGGTGGGGATTGCATTGATTTTTGAAATGTTCGGCTGGTACGTGCGTGACCAGTCTTTCCTGCTCAACACCAACCGTCTGATCCTGATTGTCCTGCAGGTGGCGATTATCGGGATTATCGCCGTTGGCGTGACTCAGGTCATTATCACCACCGGTATCGATCTCTCGTCCGGTTCCGTCATCGCCCTGGCGGCGGTGGTCGCCGCCAGTCTGGCGCAGACTTCTGACAGCCTGTCGCCGATGTATCCGTCGCTGGTCAATATGCCTGCAGTGATCCCTATCGCCGCCGGTATCGGTGTTGGTCTGCTGGCGGGTGCGGTCAATGGTGTACTGATTACCCGCACCGGGATTCCGCCCTTCATTGCCACGCTGGGCATGATGGTGTCGGCACGCGGTCTGGCGCAGTATTACACCCAGGGTAATCCGATCAGCTTCCTTTCCGATGGCTTTACCTCAATCGGTCAGGGTGCCATGCCGGTCGTGATTTTCCTGGTGGTAGCACTGCTGTTCCACATTGCCCTGAAACATACCCGCTACGGTAAATATGTTTACGCCATCGGCGGCAACATGACCTCGGCGAAAGTCTCCGGTATCAACGTCAATAAGTATCTGATCATCGTCTACACCATTGCCGGCGCGCTCTCTGGCCTGGCGGGTGTGGTACTGGCGGCGCGCGTCAGCAGCGGCCAGTCGAGCATGGGGATGTCCTACGAGCTGGATGCGATTGCCGCAGCCGTTATCGGCGGCAGCAGCCTGATGGGCGGTGTCGGTCGTATCACCGGCACATTAATCGGTGCCGTTATCCTTGGCCTGATCAAAAGCGGATTCACCTTCGTGGGTGTCGATGCCTATATTCAGGACATCATCAAAGGGGTGATCATCGTCGCTGCGGTCTCTATCGACATGCACCGTAACCGTAAAAAACGTTAATCAGCAGGCGTTGCCTTCTTCCGTAACGGGAGAGGGCAACGATTGCTTTTTTGTCTTCAGTAAGCTTCAGCGATAAGAAATCCCGCTGATAGCGGTTACATTTTTGTCTGTTCATTAATGCTTTCCTGTAAGCCCGGCAAGCTTTCATCCGCTGCAATGCGTTTCCATTGCACTAAAACTGTACAGCCCGTCATCATTTTTCTGCACATCTGACTCGCAGCATCTGCACTGCCACAGTGCGCTCGCTCGTGTCCTCCTTTGCTATTACGCATTCCTGATCCTTATTAACCCTTAAGAGGTAATCAGAAACGCTTATTTTCCGGGCCGTTAGGAAAAATCTGGCGGACGGGCGAGGCGCAGGATTTAAACCTGGCCTGCATCTTGCAAAATCTCTGTCATCAGAGCGATGGGCCAGACCCCTTTCGCTATTCAGGGTAAGTGACGGAGGCAAGATGAATTTA
This sequence comes from Pantoea sp. QMID4, assembly GCF_030270445.1. Taxonomy (NCBI): domain Bacteria; kingdom Pseudomonadati; phylum Pseudomonadota; class Gammaproteobacteria; order Enterobacterales; family Erwiniaceae; genus Pantoea; species Pantoea sp. QMID4. The sequence goes on from NZ_BSXL01000001.1 coordinate 596,964, forward strand.
AGACGACTGAAATACTTTGTGAAAATCGTCGATATCGGCAGTCTGACGCAGGCAGCGGAAGTGCTGCACATCGCGCAGCCTGCACTCAGTCAGCAGGTGGCAACGCTGGAGAATGAGCTTGATCAGCAACTCCTGATCCGCACTAAGCGCGGCGTCACGCCAACGGAAGCCGGAAAGATTCTTTATGGTCATGCGCGTACTATTCTGCGCCAGTGCGAGCAGGCTCAGACTGCGGTGATCAATGCCGGTCAGGTGCTGAGCGGCCAGGTATCAATTGGTCTGGCACCCGGCACAGCAGCCTCCTCGCTGACCATGCCGCTGCTGCAAACCGTTCGCGATCAGTTCCCTGAAGTACTGGTCTACCTGCACGAAAACAGCGGCAGCATGCTGAATGAGAAAGTGATGAACGGTCAGCTGGACATGGCGGTACTGTACGACCGCGCTCCGACTGCCGGAATCAACAGCATGCCGCTGATGAAAGAAGATCTTTTCCTGGTCGGCGCTACCGACTACCCAGGTGCCAGCGTCGATCTGGCCGATGTGGCGCAGATGAGCCTGTTTTTACCACGCGATTACAGCGCCGTGCGCAAGCGGGTTGATGAGGCATTTTCACTGCGTCGCCTGAGTGCGCGCATTATTGGTGAGATCGAATCAATTTCAACCCTGACCGCAGCCATTTCCAGCGGCATGGGCGTGACCGTATTGCCTGAATCCGCTGCCCGCGCCCTGGTGGGTTCAACTGATGCCTGGATGTCACGCATCAACAGCCCGTCATTGAGTCTGCCTTTGTCGCTGAACATCTCAGCCCGGTTGCCGCTGTCACCTTCAGCACAGGCCGTGAAAAATATCCTGCTGTCGCTGCTGAATAAGCCGCTTAATGAAGAGCGGGAACTGATGTTAGTAGGATAAAGTGGGCGCGCTTTGCAGCGTGCTGAGTCAGAGAAGGTTACGCCCGCCAGGCGGTGGGCAGTTTCAGATTCTCCGTGCAGGCGGACGCGTCAAGGGGCGTACGCCCGCCCCTTAACAATCCCGGCGTCCGGCTGCCTGCGCGCCCCGCTTTGCGGGGTACCCTCGTCACGCCCTGCGGCCGACGGACCGTCCGGACGCGCCATCCCTGGCGCTAACCGTCCTTTCACCGACGTCCTGTCGGCTCATCCTGGCCTCCGGTTGTTCCTCAGCGCTCCGGACGCCTCGGGTAAACCCCCGTCTGTGATTTCTTTGTGTTAATTATGATGCTGTGTTGTCTGCTGAACTGAAAGCCAAAGCCAAAGCCAAAGCCAGTCAAAAAAAACCACAGCGATAAAGTACCCAACACAATAAGAAGAGATAACAGCAGGGGGTCAGGGAGGCCATCTGAACCGCTGAGCGGATGAGGGATTTCAGGACGAGCGGCAGGGATGTCGCGAAGAGGCGCGTCCCGCCGGTCCGTGAGAAATCCGGAAGAAGCGAGGGGACCGCGAAGCGGCGGTGAAGCAGGCCTGAGCCCGGGGTCAAGGGGCGCGGCGACTGGCGCCCCTTGTCGGTCGCCTGCAGAGACGAGTCTCAAACTGCCCAGCTGATCAGGCGAACGAAACCCCTCTCAGCGCCCGTTTGCGCAGCGAACACCCCCGCTTTTGCACATGCAGCCTGCCAGGCGAACGAAACCTTCTCAAGGCCCGTTCGCGCAGCGAACACCTCAGCGCATCAGTGCACCCCTTTATTCCCTAAAGTCATAAAGCTAAATTTTTTAGTATTTCCTGTTATCAATAATAGTTCTTAACATCAGGGAACCAGATTATGTAAAGAGAGGTAAATGTCGTGAATTTCCAGCAGCTTAAAATCATCCGCGAGGCGGCCCGCTGTGAGTTTAACTTAACGGAAGTCGCTAATACGCTGTTTACTTCTCAGTCAGGTGTCAGTCGGCACATTCGTGACCTGGAAGATGAGCTGGGTGTTGAGATTTTTATTCGTCGCGGTAAGCGCCTGCTGGGAATGACCGAACCAGGTAAAGCACTGCTGACGATAGCCGAACGCATCCTTGATGAAGCGGGGAAGGTACGACGTCTGGCTGATGTCTTTACCAATGAAACCAGCGGCATCCTGACTATTGCCACTACCCATACTCAGGCGCGCTATAGCCTGCCGAAAATTATTAAAGCGTTTCGTCAGCTCTATCCCAATGTTCGTCTGGAACTCAATCAGGGATCGCCGCAGGAAATTGTCACCATGCTGCTGGCGGGTGAAGCGGACATCGGCATCGCCAGTGAAATGCTGGTCAATAACAGCAGTCTGGCGGCGTTCCCCTGGTTCAGCTGGCATCATGCGTTGCTGGTGCCGAAAGACCATGAACTGGTGCAGAATCAACCGGTTTCACTGAGCACCCTCAGCCGTTATCCCCTCATTACTTACCGCCAGGGTATCACCGGTCGATCGCGGGTAGACCGTGCCTTCCAGTCGGCGGGTTTAAAACCGGATATCGTGCTTAGCGCCCAGGACTCTGACGTGGTGAAAACTTACGTTAAACTCGGACTGGGTGTCGGGATACTGGCCGATCAGGCGTGCGAAACGGAAGAGAGTGAAGAGCTGGTACGCATCGACGCCACGCATCTGTTTGATGCCAGCACCGTCTGGCTCGGCCTCAAGCGGGGACAGCTGCAGCGCAATTACGTCTGGCAGTTCCTGGAACTCTGCAATGCCAACCTGTCGCTGGAGGAGATCAAACGTCAGGCACTCTCCTACAGTAATGACGATGAACCGGTCATCGACTTCCAGATTTAAAGCGCATGCGCATCCCGCCGGATGCGCGCCCATTTCCGCACAGCATAAAATTTCAAATCCCCGCGAAAAACTCGCTTAGCGACCTTTCTGACCCCGCACAACAACATCCTGCGCTGACCCGGCGCGATAAAGTGGAATCAGCTGACCACAAGGGGATGTTATGTCGCGATTACAACTTAAAGACAGCGATCTGCTGCGCCAACAGGCGCTGTTTGCCGGACGCTGGCAGGATGCACATCAGGGTGCCACGCTGCCGGTTACTAATCCCGCCACGGGCGAAACGCTGGCGACCATACCGGCGCTGGGCCGTGCGGAAACAGAGCAGGCAATAGCCTATGCGGAAACGGTTCGCATCAGCTGGGGAAAAACCACTAACGCCAGCCGTGCCGCACTGCTGGAAAAATGGCATCAGCTGATTATTGAATATGCTGACGACCTGGCGGTCATCATGACCGCTGAGCAGGGCAAACCGCTGGTGGAAGCGAGAGGCGAAGTGCTCTACGGGGCCAGTTTTGTGAAATGGTTCGCGGAAGAGGCGCGCCGTATCTATGGCGACACCATTCCCGCGCCCAGTGACGACCGTCGCATTCTGGTGCTGAAACAGCCGGTAGGCGTTGCCGCTGCCATCACACCCTGGAACTTCCCGATTGCGATGATCACCCGCAAGGTGGCCCCCGCGCTGGCCGCCGGATGCCCGATTATTGTCAAACCCTCTGAATTAACGCCGCTCTCGGCGCTGGCACTCGCGGTGCTGGCAGAGCGTGCCGGTTTCCCGTCGGGTGTGTTACAGGTGCTGACCGGCCTGCCCACGGAGATTGGCGCGGCACTGACTGAAAGCCGCACGGTGCGTAAAATTTCCTTCACCGGCTCGACCCGTATCGGTCAGTTGCTGATGCAGCAGAGCGCCAACAGTATCAAACGTCTGAGCCTGGAGCTGGGCGGCAATGCGCCGCTAATCGTGTTCGATGATGCTGACATTGAGATTGCGGTCGCGGGCGTTATGCTCAGCAAATTCCGCAATGCAGGGCAGACCTGCGTCTGCGCCAACCGCATTCTGGTGCAGCGCAATATCTATCCGCGCTTCACCGCGCGACTGCTGGAGGCGGTCGCCACCCTGAAAGTGGGTGATGGCTTTGCGCCCGACAGCACCATTGGTCCGCTGATCAACTCCCGCGCGGTAGAGAAGGTGAATGGTCACATTGATGATGCGCTCAGCCAGGGTGCCACGCTGCTGACCGGCGGCATCAGCCAGGACAACGGCACCTTTGTTCAGCCTACGGTGCTCGGCGAGGTCACGTCCAGCATGCGCATTGCTCATGAGGAGACATTCGGTCCGGTCGCGCCGCTGTTTATCTTTGATGATGAGGATGAGGCCATCATGATGGCGAATGACACGCCCTACGGCCTGGGTGCCTACTTCTTTACCGAAAATATCCGGCGGGCCTGGCGGGTGGCAGAAGCGCTGGAATTTGGCATGGTTGGCTTTAATACCGGCGCGATTTCTCTTGAAGTGGCCCCCTTTGGTGGTGTGAAACTTTCCGGTATTGGCCGGGAAGGATCCCGCTACGGAATGGATGAATATCTGGAACAGAAAACTTTTCACATTGGCAGTCTGTAATTAAATATGACCTGAACGCCAGCCGGACGATCCGGCTGGCGTTTTTTTTTGCCTGATGCACAGAATTATTTCTGCGGCGTCAAATAATTCTCTTTAAAAAGTAAAGAATTTATCAGGGATGTGAGGCCTGTCGGTAAATCGGTGTGTCACGCGTGCAGAAGTGAGCAGCCTGAGCCGGAATATCCGCTTTGGTGCAATTTCCGTGCAGGTTGCACCAGCAGGGCGCATAAATTTTGTGAAGTAAATCATCTGTTTAATTGTTCGGCAAATCCGCAAAAATTACCCCGGCAATACGGCAGAAAATTTTTTTGCGCTGTTTTAAACGCATTTTTATTTTTTGCCCGGCTGGCATACTTTCTGCATTAGCTTATTAACAGCGCAGAAATCGCCAGTTGAAAATGCTAATAAGCCAGCAACTGATGGGTGTTACAAATAAGGAATTCTTCCATGTTAAGTTTCGACCCTGAAAAAGTTTCTCTTCCGGCTGGCCATTATATTGGCGGCCAGCACTGCCAGAGCCAGGGCGCAGCCTTTGAGGTTAAACGTCCCTCTGATGGCAGGGTCTATGCCACGCTGCAGGACGCCACGCCGCAGGATGTTGATCGTGCCGTCACCGTGGCGCATCAGGCGCTGAAAACCAGTGGCTGGTCTGGCTGTCCGCCGCGTGAACGCGGTCGCGTGTTACGCCGCTGGGCTGATTTGATAGAGCAGGACGCGCTGCTGGCTCAGCTGGAAGCGCTGGGCTCAACGCGACCCATCAGCGACGTGGTGCTGCACGAAATTCCGTTTACCGCCGAGGCGATTCGCTTTTACGCCGAATGCGCCGACAAATACAGCGGCGATCTCTTTCCTACCCGCGACAGCAGCCTCGGCATGCTGATTGCGGAACCCTATGGCGTCATCGCCGCGATTACCCCGTGGAATTTTCCGCTGTCGATGGCGTCGTGGAAATGCGGACCCGCGCTGGCAGCAGGCAATGCGGTCGTGCTGAAACCCTCTGAACTGACCCCGTTTTCAACGGTGCGCATGGCCGAACTGGCGATTCAGGCTGGCCTGCCGGCGGGCTTGCTGAACATTGTGCAGGGCAGTGGCGCGGTGACCGGCAGCGCGCTGGTGAAACATCCACTGGTGCGCAAAGTCTCGTTTACTGGCTCGACCCTGACCGGCGCGCGCATCATGAGCGATGCCGCGCAGTACGGCATGAAACCGGTGACGCTGGAGCTGGGCGGCAAAAGCCCGCAGCTGGTGTTTGATGATGCGGGTGACCTTGAGGTGCTGGCTCAGCGCATTCTGCGCGGCTTCACCGCCAACGGCGGTCAGGCGTGCGTGGCGGGCACCCGTCTTATTGTGCAGCGCAACATTGCCGATCCGCTGGTCGAGCGGCTGGCCCAGCTTTGCCGGGAAGTGAAACCGGGCGTCACCTGGCAGGAGGGCAGCCGCTACGCGCCGCTGATCGATGAACGTCAGGGCAATAAAGTCTGCTCGGTCATTGAAGCCGCAAAAGCGCAGGGCGCAGAGGTGCTGGTGGGCGGAGAGCGCTTTGCCGACACCGACAACGGCTGGTTCTGGCAGCCGACGCTATTGAGCCATGTATCGCAGGATAACCCGGCGGTTCAGCAGGAGATTTTTGGCCCGGTGCTGACGGTGCAGACGTTTGATGATGAAGAGCAGGGGCTGGCGATGGCTGCACATGACACCTATGGCCTCTGCGCCGGTGTCCACACTCTAAGCCTGCCACGCGCGCTGCGGGCGATGCGGGCGATTGACGCAGGCACCGTCTGGATTAACCGCTATGGCCGCTCCGGCGACTTCATCATTCCTACCGGCGGCTTTCTCGGCTCCGGCATTGGTAAAGATTTAGGGCGTCAGGCGTTTCAGGCCTGCCAGCGCCAGAAGAGCGTACTCATCGATTTCTAAGCGCAACTGACAAGACGAGGGTGTTACATGGCACTGTTTAAACCGAAATTCATCACGTTTGACTGTTACGGCACGCTGATTCGCTTCGATATGGCCGGTGCGGCGGAACGCTGTTTCAGCGACCGCGTCGACCCTCAGGCCATGCACGCCTTCACCGCTGACTTTGCCAGCTACCGGCTGGATGAGGTGCTCGGCGCATGGAAACCTTATTACGACGTGGTCAGCAATGCGATCCAGCGTACCTGCAAAAAGTGGGGCGTTAAGTGGGATAAAGCCGACAGCGACTTCATTTACACCGATTGCGCCAGCTGGGGTCCGCACCCCGACGTGCCGGCCGGGCTGGCGAAAGTCGCAAAAGCGTTTCCGCTGGTGCTGCTGACCAACTCGATGAAAGACCTTATCCCGCACCATATACCGCGTCTGGGTGCGCCCATTCACATGACCATCACGGCGGAAGAGGCGGGTGCCTACAAACCGCAGATGAAGGGCTTCGAATACATGCTGGATAAGCTTGGCTGCGGGCCGGAAGAGATTCTGCACGTCTCCTCCAGCTTCCGCTATGACCTGATGACCGCCTACGATCTCGGCATCAAAAACAAAGTCTGGGTCAATCGCGGTCATGAACCGGCGAACCCGTACTACCAGTACACCGAAATCAAAGATATCGGCGGCCTGCCTGGCGTCGTCGGACTCTGAGGAACCCCCCATGAAACTGGAATCGTTCTGGCAGGCTACGGCACCCGCCTTTACCGGCGCTGCCCGCGAACCGCTGCCCGCCCAGGCGGACGTGGTGGTGATTGGCGGCGGCTTCACCGGCGTTTCGGCAGCGCTTAACCTGGCGCGCAGCGGCATCAGCGTGGTGCTGCTGGAGAGTGGCGACATCATGAGCCAGGCATCGGCCCGCAACGGCGGTCACTGCAATACCGGTGTGGCGCAGAACTTCGCCTCGCTGGTGGCGAGTCAGGGTCTGGAACAGGCCAGCCGCTTCTACCGGGCATTTGACGACGCGGTGAGCTACGTCCAGCAACTGATTCAGGATGAAGCGATCGACTGCGATTTCCGGCTGTGCGGCAAGCTCAAGCTCGCCAGCAAAGCGTCGCACGTCGCCGGGCTGCGGGAGGCATATGAACTGATGCGTCGCACTGTGGACCCCGAGATCGAACTGCTCGACAAAACGGCAGTGCGCGACGAGATCGCCAGTGACAAATTCCACGGCGGCCTGCTGCAGAAGCGTGGCGGTCAGATGCACATGGGCAAATTTGGCATCGGGCTGGCTGAAGCCGCCGCGCGCAGCGGGGCGAAAATTTATCCGCATCATGCCGTGACGAAGTTAGAGCGACTGAAGGGCTATCAGCACCGGATCCACACCTCGCAGGGCACCCTTCTGGCGGATAAGGTGCTGATGGCAACCGGCTGCTCCAACGTCGGCCCTTTTCCCTGGTTTCAGCGCCGCATCGTGCCGGTCGGCAGCTTTATTGTGGTGACCAAAGCACTCGATCCGGCGCTGCTGCGCCAGGTGCTGCCCAATAATCGGACCTACGTGACGTCGCTGAATATCGGCAACTACTTCCGCACCACTGCCGACAGCCGGCTGGTGTTTGGCGGGCGGGCGCGGTTTGCGGTCAGCAACCCGACCTCTGATTCGCGCAGCGGCGAGATCCTGCGCCACGCGATGACGCAGATGCTGCCGCAGCTCGGCCAGTCAGCGCTGGATTATTGCTGGGGCGGCATGGTCGATATGACCGCCGACCGTCTGCCGCATGCAGGAGAACAGGATGGCCTCTTCTATTCGCTGGGCTATAGCGGCCACGGCACGCAGATGTCGGTGTGGATGGGACGGGTGATGGCCGATCTGCTGGCCGAAAAGCGCACTGAAAATCCCTGGCAGCGCGACGCATGGCCCGCGCTGCCCGGTTATCACGGCAAGCCATGGTTTTTACCGCTCGCAGGACTCTATTACAAAGCAAAGGATCGCCTTTCTTAACGTCCCGTCGGGTGCTGGCCGCCAGGTTGCCAGCACCACCAGAACATGATCCCGGTTCGCCTGACTATTGAGGGTAGAGAGATGAGTAAATTTGATAATAACGACGCTGATGCGGTAAATCCGGCACTGACGCGCATGATCACCGAAGGCTCGCTGTCACGTCGCAGCCTGATGAAGATGCTTTCCGCCGGTGCGGTGATGAGCAGCGGGCTGGTGGGCTTTTCCGGGGCGGCACTGGCGGACGACAAGCCAGTCAAAGGCGGTAAACTGCGGGCGGCAATGTCGAATGCCTCCGCTACCGACACACTCGATCCGGCGAAAAGTAACAACAGCGCGGACTATACCCGTCAGTTTATGTTCTACAGCGGCCTGACCGAACTGGACAAAAACCTGATGGCGCAACCGGCGCTGGCCGAATCTCTGGAATCCAGCGACGGCATCACCTGGCATATTAAACTGCGGAAGGGCGTCACCTTCCATGATGGCAAACCCCTGACCGCTAAAGATGTGATCTTCTCACTCAGCCGCCACAAAGATCCGGCTATCGCCTCAATCGCCTTCAAGCTGGCTGATCAGTTCAAAACCTTCAGCGCGGTCAATGATAACGAAGTGCAGCTGGAGCTGAACAGCGCCAACTTTGACGTCCCCTACATGCTGGCGACGCCGCCGTTTTTGATTGTCAAAGATGGCACCACCGACTTCAGCAAAGGCATTGGTACCGGTCCGTTTGTCTGCAAAACCTTTATGCCGGGCACGCGCACTATCGGCACCAGAAATCCCAATTACTACAAGCCCGGCCTGCCGCACCTGGATGAGGTGGAACTGATTGGCGTTACCGACGGTGCAGCACGCGTCAATGCCCTGATGTCGGGCGATCTGCAGATGGTCTCCACCCTGACAGCCGCGGACTGCAAACGCATTAAAGCCAGCGGCGAGTTTGGCATTCTGGAGAGCAAATCAGGCATGTACACCAACCTGATTATCCGCACCGACGTGAAACCGGGTAACAATGAAGATTTTGTGCTGGCGATGAAATATCTGCAGCCGCGCGAAATGCTGGTGAAAACGGTACTGCAGGGTTACGGCGACGTCAGCAATGACACCCCGGTTCCGCCATGGCATCCGCTCTACAACGCCGACCTCAAACCGCGTCCGCTCGACATTGAAAAAGCGAAGTTCCACATTAAAAAAGCGGGCATGGCGGGCGCTACGGTAGAGATCATCACGACGCCCAACATTGAAGGGGCGAACGAAGGCGGGCAGATGATCCAGCAGATGGCGCGCGGGGCAGGGCTGAATGTAAAAGTGCGACGCGTGCCGTATGACGGTTACTGGTCTTCGCACTGGATGAAAGATCCGGTGGGATATGGCTCGATAAATCCGCGTCCGACGCTCGACATGCTCTTCTCACAGTTTTATCTCTCTACCGCACCGAATAACGAGTCGGGCTGGAAAAATCCGCAGTTTGATCAGCTGGTGGTTGCCGCACGCGGAGAACGCGATCAGGCAAAGCGCAAGCAGATGTATGGCGACATGCAGACGCTGATTTATGACCATTGCGGCACGATCATCCCGACCTTTATCAGCTCCACCGATGGCTACAACAAAAAGGTCAAAGGGATCGAAGCCTGGCCGTCAGGCATGATGATGGGCTATCGCTTCCATGAGTTTGCCTGGCTGACCGCCTGATCTCAGCCTGTTCCATCAGGCTATTTATAAGGAGTTCGCCGATGAACCGATACATGCTGTTCCTGATTGCCCGGCGCGTTGGCGCCGGCATCCTGACGTTGCTTATCGTCTCGGCGGTGGTGTTTTTCATCACCAGCCTGCTGCCGGGTGACGCGGCGCAGATGATCCTCGGCCAGAACGCCACGCCGGAAACGGTGGCGGCGTTACGGCAACAACTGGGTCTCGATCAGCCTTTACTGGTGCGCTATCTCCACTGGCTGACGGGTATGGTGCAGGGTGACTTTGGCATCTCCTTTGCCAGCCATCTGCCGGTCTCGCAGCTGGTGGCGCAGCGTATACCCGCCACCTTCGAACTGGCGGGCATCACCACGCTGATCTGCGTGCCGCTGGCGCTGATTATCGGCATTATCGCGGCGATGAACCGCGGTTCAAGGCTCGATCGGGCGCTGGTTATCGGCACCATGGCGACGGTGGCCGTGCCGGAGTTCCTGGTCGCGACCGTGGCGGTGCTGATTTTCGCCGTCAAACTGCACTGGGTGTCGGCGATGTCGTTCGGCAGTCCGGACAGCGACCTGCTGAGCTACCTCAAAGCCTATGCGCTGCCGGTGCTGACGCTCTGCTGCGTGCTGGTGGCGCAGATGGCCCGCATGACGCGGGCCGCCATTATCAACCAGCTCGACAGCCCCTACCTGGAGATGGCGCGGCTGAAAGGCGTGTCGCCGCTCCGCGCCGTACTGCGTCACGCGCTGCCCAACGCGGTCGGACCTATCGCCAATGCGATCTCTCTCAGCCTCTCCTACCTGTTTGGCGGGGTGATCATCATCGAAACCATCTTCAGCTATCCCGGTCTGGCCAGCCAGCTGGTGGATGCGGTCAGTAACCGCGACCTGCCGGTGGTGCAGCTCTGCGTGATGCTGTTCGCCGCCTGCTACCTGGTTCTGCTACTGGCGGCCGACATTCTGACTATCGCCTTTAACCCGAAATGGAGAAGCGCATGAATACACTCTTGTTGCCCTGGCGTTTCTTACAGTCGCTCTCCTGGTCGGGCCGGCTGGGTCTGATGCTGTCGCTGTTCTGGCTGCTGATGGCGATGTTTGGCACGCCACTGGCCCCGCACAGCATTGATGACATCGGCGGCGGCCCGCTGATGGGCGGCATGACGGCCGATAACCTGCTGGGGACTGACTACCTGGGGCGCGACATGCTGAGCCGTATCCTCTACGGCGCGAAGTTCTCCATCGGCCTGGCACTGAGTGCGGCACTGCTGGCCAGCCTGATTGGCACGCTGCTGGCCCTGCTGGCGGCGGTAACCGGGCGCTGGCTGGAGGAGCTGCTGGGCCGCGTCAACGATGCCCTGCTGGTGCTGCCGGGCAAAGTACTGTCGCTGATGATTGTCGCGGTGTTTGGCTCCTCGCTGCCCATGCTGATCCTGACGGCGGTGTTCACCTACTGGCCGGGTGCATTCCGCATCGCGTTTGCCATGGCCAGCTCGCTTCGCAGCATGGACTATGTCCGGGCGTCACGGCTGCGGGGCGAAAGCCGCTGGTATATCGCCATTCACGATATCCTGCCTAACATGGTGCACCCGATGCTGACAGACTTTGGCCTGCGCTTTGTCTACATCGTGCTGCTGCTGAGCGGCCTGAGCTTCCTCGGCCTGGGGGTGCAGCCGCCGTACGCCGACTGGGGCACGCTGGTACGTGAAAATATGCAGGGGCTGTTTGATGGCTCGCCCGCGGTACTGATGCCCGCACTGGCAATTGCCAGCCTGACCATTGGCGCCAACCTGTTTATTGACAGCCTGCAGGCGATGCGTCCGATGACGCTGGCGAAGGAGGGAGCATGAACGTGACACCACATACCGCTATGCCGGTGATTTCGGTGGATAAACTGCGCGTTACCGCGCAGACCGATCGCGGCGAAGAGATCGACCTTGTGTCGGACATTCACTTCACGGTGCAGAAGGGCGAGGTGCTGGCGCTGATTGGCGAATCCGGCTCCGGAAAAACCACCATCGCCATGGCACTGATGGGCTATGCCCGCAACGGCTGCCGCATCGCTGAGGGCAATATTCACGTTGCCGGCACCGACGTTAACAGTCTCACACCGGGCCAGCTGCGCGCGTTTCGCGGTAACAAGGTCGCCTATATCGCCCAGAGCGCCGCGGCGTCATTTAATCCGGGCATGAAGATCCTCGACCAGGTGATTGAGCCGGTAGTTATTCACGGCACGATGACCCGCAAAGACGCAAAAGCGAAAGCGATTGGCCTGTTCCGTGAGCTGGCGCTGCCTAATCCCGAAACCATTGGCGACCGGTTCCCGCACCAGGTATCGGGCGGTCAGTTACAGCGCCTGATGACGGCGATGGCGCTGATTGGCGATCCCGACGTCGTGATCCTCGATGAGCCCACGACCGCACTGGATGTCACCACGCAGGTGGAGGTGCTTAAGGCGTTTCGCCGCGTGGTAGTGCAGCGCGGCGTCACCGCGATCTACGTTAGTCACGATCTGGCCGTGGTGGCACAGATGGCTGACCGGATTCTGGTGCTGCTGCGCGGTAAAATGGCGGAGTATGGCAGTACCGCGCACCTGATTGGCGCACCGCAGGCGGAGTACACCCGGCTGCTGATGGAAGCGGCACGGCAGAAAGAGCGGCCCAGCAACTGGTGTCCGGCTGCCGCCGATATTCAGCCGCTGCTGGAAGTGCGCGATCTTAACGCCGGTTACGGCCCGCGCGACAGCGACGGCCAGCCGAAAATACGCATTCTTGAGGAGATTAACCTTAAGCTGTGGAAAGGGCAGGCGATTGGCATCATCGGCGAGTCAGGCTCGGGTAAAACGACGCTGGCTCATGCGATTGCCGGTCTCAACGCGCCAGGCCACGGGCATATCCTGTTTAATGGCCACTATATCGCCGGCGATATGCAGAAACGTCCTGACAATGAGCTACGGCGCATTCAGTATGTATTCCAGATGGCAGATACTGCGCTGAATCCGGCCCATAGCGTTGAGCGCATCCTGTCGCGGCCGCTGACGCTGTTTCATGGCCTGAGCGGGGCGGCCCGGAAGCAGCGACTTTATCAGCTGCTGGATCTGGTGCAGCTGCCGCGCAGCGTACTGTGGCGGCGTCCGTGGGCGCTCTCCGGTGGTCAGAAGCAGCGCGTCAATCTGGCGCGTGCGCTGGCAGCAGAGCCGGATCTGATTTTGTGTGATGAAGTGACCTCGGCGCTGGATACCGTGGTCGCCGCCGCCGTCCTCGATTTAATCTGCGAACTGCGCCGCGAACTGGGGCTTTCCGTGATTTTCATCAGCCACGATATGCATGCGGTGCGCGCGGTCTGCGACGAAATAGTGGTGATGAAAAGCGGTCGCATCGTCACCCAGCTGGCACGCAATGACTACGACAAGCCGACCAGCGAGTTGTATTTCGAGCGGCTGAAACGCGCGGTGCCGGAGCTGCGGCAGGGCTGGCTGGATGAGCATGAAGAGATTTTAAAAGCGGAGTGAGTGGCCGCTGAGCCTGACGGGCAACTGAATTTATCCGTCTGCATAGCACTGATGTGCAAGGCAGGCGGCGTGGGTCAGCGTACAGCGGCGATGTCGCCGTGCGCCAGACCCGATACTGACAACAGAGGTCATCTTGTTATGCCCGCACCGATTCGTTATGTACAGGACAGTGCTGACTTTCCCGATTCCGCCGATGTGGTGGTGATTGGCGCCGGTATCGCCGGTGCCGCCGCCACCTGGGAGCTGGCGAAGCAGGGAGTGAAGGTGGTGCTGATTGAAAAAGGGCTGGTCGGCGCTGAGCAGTCAAGCCGCAACTGGGGCTGGTGCCGCCAGCAAAACCGCGATGAGCGTGAGTTGCCGCTGATTATCTATGCGCTGCAACGCTGGGGTGAGCTAAGTGAAGAAACCGGCGAAGAGCTGGGTTTTCGCCGCAGCGGGCTGGTTTACGCCACCCAGGAAGAGTCGGATATCGCGGCCTGGGATAAGTGGAACCAGATGGCGAAAGGCTATGGCATGCGCAGTTCGATTCTCACCGCAGAGCAGGCCAGAGCGATGACGCCCGGCAGCACCACAAACTGGCTGGGTGGTCTCTCGTCGCCGACCGATGGTCACGCTGAGCCGCGCCTGGCCGCGCCAGGGCTGGTGGCGGGCGCGCAGAAAAAGGGCGCACTGCTGTTTCAGCAGTGCGCAGTCCGCGGGCTGGATATCGCCGCCGGACGGGTCAGCGGCGTCTGGACCGAGCGCGGTCTGATCAAAACCAGCCGGGTTATCTGTGCCGCCGGGGCCTGGACCTCCATGTTCTGCCGTCGTCACGGCATCGACCTGCCGCTGGGCAACGTGATTGGCACTGCTTTTCGCACGCAGCCTATTGAGCAGGCGATCGCCATGCCGCTCTACACGCCGGGCTTTGCCTGTCGCCCACAGATGGATGGTAGCTATACCGTGTCAGTATCGGGTCGCGGTCGTCTGGAGCCTGGCGCACAGGGGCTGCGCTATGCCCGTCAGTTCTATCCAACCTTTAAAAGCCGCCGCAAGAATCTGACTCTGAATCTCGGCCTGTCACCGTTCTTCAATGGCCCTGAAGCGATGGGGGGCTGGTCATTCGACCGCGAGTCGCCGTTTGAGCGGATGCGCATTCTCGATCCGGCAGCGGATGCAAAAATCGTGGAAGAGGGGCTGGCGGCAATGCGGCGTGAATATCCGGCGCTGGCGAACCTCCGGCTGGCGCAGTCGTGGGGCGGCATGATTGACAGCACCCCGGATGCGATTCCGGTGATCTCAACCGTGGCGAAACTGCCAGGACTGGTGCTCTCGGCAGGTTACAGCGCCCATGGCTTCGGTATCGGACCGGGTGCCGGACGACTGGCCGCCGATCTGGCGACCGACGCCACACCCGTGGTTAATCCTGAGCCGTACCGCTACAGCCGTCTGGTTGACGGCAGCGGACTTGACACGCCAGGCATGATGTAAGGAGAACGCGAATGAGCCTGACAATACGCGCAATGACGCCAGATGATATTGAAACGTGTTTCACCTTAACGCAGCTGCTGAAATGGCCCCATCGCCGTGAAGACTGGCAACTGGCGCAGCAGCTGGGCGAGGGCACGGTGATAGAAGAGCAGGGCAAACTGATTGGCAGCGCTGTGCTCTGGCGCTGGGGTGACCATGCCGCCACGGTGGGACTGGTGATTATCGATAACCAGCAGCAGGGACGTGGCCTGGGCAAGCAACTGATGCTGGCGCAGCTGGAAAAACTACCTGATTACAATGTGCGTCTGCACGCCACCGAAATGGGCAAAGGGCTGTATGAAAAGCTCGGCTTTGTCAGCTGTGGTGAGATCCGCCAGCACCAGACGCGTGCCGTGACCACGCTGCCAGAGGTGGTGATTCCCGCTGGGCTGAAACTGCGCCCGGCGACGACTGCCGATCATGGCACGCTGATGGCGCTGGATCAGCAGGCACACGGCATGCATCGCCCGGCGCTGATTGAGCATCTGCTGCGCGACTGCCAGACAATGCTGTTGCAGGATGCGCACCAGCAGATTCAGGGCTTTGCCTGTCTGCGCCGCTTTGGTCATGGCTGGGCAATTGGCCCGGTGATAGCCGCGGATTTTCCGATGGCTCAGGCACTGGTCGCCTCGCTGATGCAGTCTCTGCAGGGGGAATTTCTGCGCATCGACACCGACGCCGCGCTGCCGATGGCGGCCTGGCTTGAAAGTCTTGGTATCCCTCAGGTCGATGCGCCCACCACCATGGTGCGCGGCACGCCCTGGACGCCGCAGGGTATGCAGGCATTTGGACTGATGACGCAGGCGATGGCCTGATGCATATCGTCTATAAATCGGAGCCGGAACGAGGCCGGATCTGGCAGCGCTGGCTGGCGGAACATGCGCCTGATATGCAGCTGCATCTCTGGCCGGAGACCGGTGATCCGGAGCAGGTTGAGGCGTTGGTCGCCTGGCAGCCTCCCGAAGACATTCCGGCGCTGTTTCCCCGGCTTAAACTGCTGTTCTCAGTGGGGGCTGGTGCCGACCAGTTTGACTTCAGTGCGCTGCCGCCTGACCTGCCGGTGATAAGAATGATCGAGCCGGGCCTGACGCAGGGCATGGTGGAATATGTCACCTTCGCGGTGCTCGGTCTGCATCGCGACATGCCGCGTTATTTCCAGCAGCAACGGCAGCAGCAGTGGCAGCCTCATGCAGCCATACCTGCCGGACAGCGTCGGGTCGGCGTGATGGGGCTGGGCGAACTGGGGCAGTCCGCCTTAGCGCAGCTGGTAGCGCTGGGCTTTGACTGCGCAGGCTGGAGCCGCACACCGCGCGAGTGTCCCGGCGTGCGCTGCTGGCACGGCGCAGATCAACTCGCTGACTTCCTGGCGCACAGCGAGATTCTGGTCTGCCTGCTGCCGCTGACCAACACCACCCAGGGTTTGCTGAATCAGTCGCTGTTCAGCCAGCTACCGCACGGCGCGGCGCTGGTGCAGGTCGGGCGCGGCCCGCAGCTGAATGAAGATGATCTGCTGAGGGCACTGGAGAGCGGTCGGCTGCGTGCCGCCGTCATTGACGTCACCGATCCAGAACCGTTACCGCCGGGCCATCCGTTCTGGCACCATCCCGCCATCTGGCTGACGCCGCACATTGCCAGCCAGACGCAGAATGAGAGCGCCATTGCGGCCCTGCTGGAGAACCTGCGGCGCTATCAGCGTGGCGAGCCGCTGCACGGTGAGATTGACCGATCGCGAGGATATTAAGATGGAACATTTAGTGGCACTGCGCCGCGACCTGCATGCGCACCCGGAGCTGGGTTTTCAGGAGCAGCGCACCAGCGACATCGTGGCGAACTTCCTGCACCAGTTGGGCATTGAGGTGCATCGCGGCATGGGTAAAACCGGCGTGGTCGGGATACTGAAGAAGGGCAGCAGTGAACGCATGATTGGCCTGCGTGCCGACATGGATGCACTGCCGATGCAGGATCAGAGCGGCACGGAATGGCAAAGTCAGGCAGAGCAGGCGAGTCATGCCTGCGGCCACGATGGTCACACCGTGATGCTGCTGGGTGCCGCTGAAAAACTGGCGCGGGACGTCAGCTTTAACGGCAGCGTCTGCTTTATCTTTCAGCCAGCCGAAGAGGGACTGGCGGGTGCAAAAGCAATGATCGACGACGGTCTGTTCAGCCGCTTTCCCTGTGAGGCGGTCTACGCCATTCACAACTGGCCGGAACTGCCGCTCGGCCAGGTACAGACCCGCCCTGGCCCGATTATGGCAGCAGCCGACCGCTTTGATATCCGGGTGCTGGGCGGCGGCGGTCACGCCGCGCAGCCTCACCTGACGCGTGACACTCTGCTGGCGACCAGCGAGCTGGTGGTGCAGCTCAATACGCTGGTTTCACGCGCCCTGGATCCGTGCGAAACCGCGCTGCTCACCGTTACACGGATGCAGGGTGGCTTTTCACACAACATGATTCCGGCCGAGGCGAATATCACCGGCACGGTGCGTACCTTCAGCCTGGCGGCGCAGGATACAATTGAAGCACGGCTGCGCCAGATGGCAGAGCATGTCACGGCAGCTCATGGGTTGCACGCAGAAGTGAGCTATCAGCGTTACTACCCGGCAACGATTAACAGCGCGACGGAAGCGCAGTTTTGCCTTGAGGCGTTGACGCAGGCAGGCATCCCGGCTGACACCGCGGCCAGACCCGCGCTCACCTCGGAAGATTTCGCTTTTATGCTACAGGCGCGTCCTGGAGCCTATCTGTGGCTGGGATCGGCACCCTGTAAGCCATTGCACCATGCCGCATATGACTTCAACGATACGCTGATCCCGTATGGCGTTAACGTTTTTGTCGCGCTGGTGCGTCAGGCGCTGGCAGAGAAATTTCCCTGCTGAATGCAGCGGGATTTTGACAGGAAATGCCGCTGCCTGGGGAATTACGGCAGCGTGAGAAACCAGCGGGTTGCGATACTTGAGCCAACCGAACGTTACGTGGATGAGGGTTTAAAATGCAGAATGTCATGGCAGAGCAGCAAGCATACTCCGATAACAGCCTGTTACTGGATGCACGCGAGCAGAACGTGCCGCGCGGTGTAGTGACCGCCCATCCGCTGGTGATTGAACGCGCCAGAGGCAGTGAAGTATGGGACGTTGAGGGCAATCGCTATCTCGACTTTGTTGGCGGCATCGGCGTGCTGAATGTCGGCCACAATCACCCGGCGGTAGTCAATGCGGTAACCCGCCAGCTTGGTCTGGTATCACATGCCTGTTTCCAGGTGGTGGCCTATCCGGGCTACATCGAGCTGGCGCAGCGGCTGAACAAACTGGTGGGCGGTGATGAGGCGTACAAAAGTGTCTTCTTCACCAGCGGTGCCGAAGCGGTGGAAAATGCGGTGAAGATTGCCCGCTCACACACCCAGCGCCCCGGCATTATCGCGTTTGATGGCGCGTTTCATGGCCGCACCCTGCTGGGCGTTACCCTGACAGGCATGTCCGCGCCATACAAACAGAACTTTGGCCCGTTCCCCGGCGACATCTATCGTCTTCCCTTCCCGAATCCACTGCACGGGGTGACGGAAGCAGACTGCCTGAAGGCGCTGGATCAGCTGTTCGCGGTGCAGATCCTGCCGGAGCGTGTGGCGGCGATTATCATCGAGCCGGTTCAGGGCGATGGCGGCTTCCTGCCAGCCGGACCAGCCTTTATGCAGGCGCTGCGTCGCATCACCAGCCAGCACGGCATTCTGCTGATTTGTGATGAAGTGCAGTCCGGCTTCGGACGTACCGGTACGATGTTCGCCTTCCAGCAACTGGGTATCAAACCGGATTTAATTACCCTGGCAAAAAGCCTGGGCGGCGGTCTGCCGATTTCCGGCGTGGTGGGACGTGCAGAGATTATGGATGCGCCCACGCCTGGCGGGTTAGGCGGCACCTACGGCGGCAACGCGCTGGGCTGTGCGGCGGCGCTGGCGGTGCTGGATCTGTTTGAGCAGGAAAACCTGTTGCAGCGCTCCTGCCAGCTCGGCGAACAGCTCAATGTCCGTCTGCGACAGCTGGCGGATAAGTATGCCTGCATCGGTGACGTGCGCGGCGTGGGCTTTATGCAGGCGGTGGAAATTCTCGATTTCGAAACCGGTCGTCCCGATGCGGCGCTGACTCAGAAGATTCTCGACAGCGCCTGTCAGGAAGGGCTGCTGCTGATCAAGTGCGGCCTGCATCGCAACACCATCCGTTTCCTGGCACCGCTGGTCACCACCGACTCACAGCTGGAAGAGGCGCTGCATATTTTCGATATTGCGCTGGCCCGTGCCACCGGCCGGCTGGGTTAAACCGCATTCCTCATTGATTTTGTTGGAGTAATTTGAAAATCTCCCGCTGGTATAACCACTGCGAAGCGCTGGCGCGTTTACGGTAAAGCATGTTATATCTTCGGGAGGTTCTGAACATTTGATTGAGCGCCTGGCCCGACAGGCTCTGACAATGAGGGGGGTGCTATGAACGGCTTAATGAAACTCGACCGCATCGACATCAACATCCTGGTGCAACTCCAGAAAGATGGCCGTATCAGCAACGTTAACCTCGCCGACGCCGTAGGCCTCTCGCCCAGCCCCTGTCTGCAACGGGTCAAACGTCTGGAACAGGCCGGTTTTATCACCGGTTATGAAGCGCACATTAATCTCACCCGCATCACCGATTCAGTGACCGTCTTTACCGAAGTCACCCTGTCCGGCCATCGCCGCGAAGATTTTATGAAATTTGAAAGTGCGATGCGCGACGTCGATGAACTGATGGAGTGCCATCTGATCACCGGCGGCTATGATTATCTGCTGCGCTTTATTACCCGCAGCATTGAACATTACCAGGAAGTAATTGAGAAGATGCTGGACGCGCAGATCGGCATCGATAAGTACTTCAGCTACATCGTCATCAAATCCCCCATCATGAAAAGCAGCGTGCCGTTACGATCGCTCATCGGCAAACATAACTCAGTCGAATTCGGCGTATAAAGCGCGGCCGCCCCTCGCCACCTCCCCGGTGGAGAGGGCGGCCACACGCATTGTCTCTGTCTGCTGTTCACCTCACCCGCCTTTGCTCACAGACCGGCTTCCTTTCCCTTTAATCTTTACGATTATTCCCTCAGCATAAAATTTTTTCCCTGCCCAAAATTCAGTCGCTCTGTCCGGTTTTGTCGCGTGCTACGGCCTCAATCGTTGAGCGAACCCTTTTACACTGAATTCAACTGATACAAGGAGTTGTCATGGACTCATTACAGATTGCTGACCAGCAGTGGCAGCGCGATGCGTTCACTGTCTCTACCGATCGCCAGCGGCTCGATCTGGCCTGGATTCACATCCAGCTGGCGGAAAAGTCGTACTGGGCTAAAGGCCAGACGGAAGCGAAAACCCGGCGGGCGATTGCCGGTTCGTTGCCGTTTGGCCTCTATCACCAGCAGGAACAGATTGGTTTTGCCCGACTGATCACCGACTACACCCGCTTTGGCTGGCTGTGCGACGTGATGATTGATGAAAACTGGCGTGGTCACGGGCTGGGCAGCTGGCTGGCGACCTGCGTCCGGGAACACCCGGAGCTGCAAACGGTGCATCGCTGGATGCTCTCGACCCAGGATGCGCACCAGGTCTACCAGCGACTCGGCTGGCGTGTGGTGCAACATCCCGAGACGCTGATGGAATTTCCCCCTTCCTGACACTGGAGTTAACCCGATATGCGATACCGCGTTGGCGTGGATATTGGTGGTTCCTTTACCGATTTCGCCGTGCTCGATCAGCAAACGAACCAGATCCACACCCTTAAGGTCCTGTCGCGACCGGACAAGCCTGGCAGCGAAATCTTAACCGGGCTGGCGCAGTTTCAGCAGCAGCAGGGCATTGATCCCGCTGAAATTGGCTACTTCACTCACGGCACCACGGTAGGCATCAACGCGGTGATCCAGCGGCGCGGCGTGCGGCTGGCGCTGTTTGCCACCGAGGGCTTCTGCGATGTGCTGGAGCTGGCCCGGCTGAAAATCCCGCATATCCATGACCTTTTCTCACGGCGTGCCGCACCGCTGATTACCCGTGACAGGGTGTTTGCCATCCGCGAACGCAGCGACGCGCAGGGCAACATACTGCAACCCGTGGATCGCCAGAGTGTGCTCGACGCTATCGAACTGGCACGCGCCGCCGGCTGTCAGGGCATCGTGGTCTCGCTCCTGCACAGTTATCGCAACCGGCACAATGAAGCGGCGGTAAAAGCGATTATCGATGAGGTGGCACCCGAACTGCTGACCTCCTGTTCCGCCGACATCTGGCCGATTATCCGCGAATATGAACGCACCATTACCGCCACCATCAACGCCTACGTGCAGCCGATGGTGATCCACTACCTGGAATCTTTTGAGCAGGCACTGCAACGGCTCGGTGTGAAGCCGCCGCCGCGCATTACCAAATCCAACGGCGGGGTAATGGGCGTTGACCAGGCGAAGCGTGAATGTGTGCAGATGGTGCTCTCCGGCACCGCCTCGGGCGTGATTGGCGCCAGCTATCTCGCCAGCGCCTGCGGTTTTGACAAAATTCTCAGTCTGGATATCGGCGGCACCAGCGCCGACGTGGCGGTGATCATCGACGGCAAGGTGGCGCAGGGCAACGGCGAAATCATCGGGGATTTCCCGATCTTTATTCCTTCTGTCGCGGTGACCTCGGTGGGGCAGGGCGGCGGCTCGCTGGCGTGGATTGATGGGCGGGGCGTACTGCAGATGGGGCCGGATAGCGCCGGTTCGCTGCCGGGTCCGGTCTGCTTCCAGCGCGGCGGCACGCAGCCGACCGCCACCGATGCCTTTGCCGCCTGCGGCATGATGGGCCACGGCGCATTGGGTTATGACGCGGTGACGGTGGATGTCGCCGCCGCCTGTGCCGCCTGGCAGCCGCTGGCGGATGCGCTCGCTATTTCGGTTGAAGAAACCGCAGAAACCGCTATCCAGCTGGCTATATCAAGCATGTACAGCGATACCAGTGGCCTGCTGTCGCGCTTTGGCCTCGATCCGCGTGAATTCTGGTTCCTCGCCTTTGGCGGTGCCGGGCCGATGATGGGCTGTTTTCTCGCCCGCGAACTGAACATGAAAGGGGTGATCGTACCGCCGACGCCGGGCGTGCTCTCCGCGCTGGGCGGACTGGTGGCGGACATCCGCAACGACTTTATCCGTACGCTCTACGGCGATCTGACGCCTGCGCTGGCCGACTCCTTAGCCAGTGAAGCCGAAGCCTTGCAGCAGCGCGCCTGCGGCTGGCTGGCGCAGGAGCACGGCAGCGACATGCCATACAGCCTGCAGTTCAGCGCGGATATGCGCTATCGGGGTCAGTCGTTTGAGATCGACGTGCCGCTGGAGGCGAGCTGGCTGACGCAGGCGGACTTCACTGCGCTGCATGACGCCTTTGATCGTCAGCATCAGCAGCTGTTTGGTCACTGTGATCCGCAGGCACCCGTGCAGCTGATTAATCTGCGGCTGGTCATCGCCTCGCCGACGCCGAAGCCGGAGATCAACACACTTCCCCCCGCTTCAGCACCGGTGCCGGTGCTGAAACAGACCCGAGCCTGGATTGACGGCGGCTGGCATCAGCTCGATTTAGTGCTGCGCTCGGTGCTGCGTGCCGGACATCAGCTCAGTGGCCCGGTCATCATCGCCCAGGACGACTGCACCACCTGCGTGCCGCCCGGCATGGACGTCACGGTCGATTCATTCGGTAACCTGCTAATCACGGCGAACGAGGCATAACATGGCGATTGACGGACGTAACTTACAGATCCTGGCGAACTACTGCGCTGCTGCGGCCGATGCGATGGCCTTTACGCTGATGCGCACCGCGCACTCCACCTTCGTGAAGGAGACGGAAGATTTCTCCTGTCAGATTGTCAGCCGCAGTGGCCTGGCGTTTGCCTCGCCGCGCAGCTTTGGCGCGCCCTGGTACAGCGGCATCGACTATGCGCCGGTGCTGGCGCTGATAGAGGAGTATGCCGAGGGCGATATCTGCATCACCAACGACGCCTATGCTGGCAACGTGGCGACTCACTCGCCCGATATCCACATCTGGAAGCCGGTGTTCCATCAGGGTGAAATTGTCTGCTTCGTAGTGGGTCACATTCATAACACCGATGTCGGCGGCGCAGTGCCCGCCTCGCTGTCGCGCGCGCTGACCGATATCGTGCAGGAGGGGATTCGCATCCCGCCGCTGAAGATCATGCAACAGGGGCAACTCAATGAAGAGGTCGCCAGCATTATGCGGCTCAACGTGCGGGTGCCGGACCAGAACTGGGGCGACTTCAAGGCGCAGCTGGCGTCGGTGAACGTGGGCGAGCGCAAAATCCACGACATCATTGCCCGCTTTGGCATTGATGATTTTTTGCAGGGCATTGAGGGCATTCTCGATTACGCCGAAGCGCAGGCGCGCACGATTATCAGTACCATTCCCGACGGGGAATACTTTTATGCCGACTACGCCGATGAAGATGGCGAGGGCGGCTATCCCTGTCGCATCGCCATTACGCTGCGGGTGCAGGGCGATCGGCTGGAGCTGGACTACACCGGCAGCGACCCGCAGCTGGCGTCGTCGCTGAACATGCCGACCGGCGGGCGCGAGCGGCATCCGCTGGCGCTGGTGGGCGTTACCTATGTGCTCTCCACCCTCGATCGTTCACTGCTGCTCAACGCCGGTACGCTGCGACCTGTTAGGGCAATCCTGCCGCCTGGCACAGTGATGAACTGTGAAGCGCCCGCAGCGGTGGGGATGCGCTCGCTGACCTGTGCGCTGTCGCAGATTGCGACGATTGGCGTTTTCTCGCTGGCGATGCCGGACCGTCTGCCCGCGAACTCTCCAGGTGGTAACTCGATCATGAACATCCGCACCCAGACGCACAACCGCAGCGTGGTTGCCTCGCTGGGGCCGGTGGGCGGCGGCGCGGGCGGCACGCCGCGTCACGACGGACCCGACGGTTCCGGCGGTCTGTCTGCCTTCCTGAAAAATACCCCGATTGAGATCAACGAAGCGGAAGTGCCGATTCGCTTCCATCGTTACGGGCTGGCGCAGGACAGCGCTGGCGCTGGTCGATATCGCGGCGGTCTGGCGACCGAAATGGCGTTCGAGATTTTCTCGCCCAACACCACCATTACCGCGCGCAACCGTAACCGGTCAGTGTTTGCCTCCGCAGGCGTAGTGGGCGGACAGAGCGGCGCGCTGTCGACCTTCCGTACCTGGCGCAACGGTGAAGTTATCAATCACGGTAACACCGATGTGATCCACTGCCAGCCGGGTGACGTGGTCGAGGTGCGCGGCCCCGGTGCGGGCGGCTACGGCCTGCCATCGCAGCGCGATAGTGAGGCAGTCATGCAGGATGTGCGCTGTGGCTATCTCAGCGTGGCGGCGGCCAGGGCGCAGTATGGCGTGGTGGTTGTTGATAATCGCGTGGATCGGGAAACCACAGAACGTCTGCGCGCTGACATGCCACAGCAGCCCGCGCACCATTTTGAGCACGGCGAAGCACGCCATCGCTTCGAAACGCTCTGGACGCCGCAGCGTTATCAGTTGCTGACCACCTTTCTGGCCAGCGCACCAGTGAGCTGGCGTCATTTCCTGAAAACCCAGGTATTCCGGGCGGTGGATGAGACAGGTGAAACGGCGGATATGGTGAAAATATTCAGTGAATTGCGTCAGCGATACCCGGCAATGGCGAACAGTTAACGGCGATGGCTCATCGTCTACTACGCTTTAAGTCTGTAAGGACAACGAGGGGAAACGCGACGATGAGCATGAAAACCAGTGATTTTTTTGTCCAGCGCCTGAAAGAGTGGGGCGTCACACGCATTTACGGCTATCCGGGAGATGGGATTAACGGCGTGCTGGGGGCGATTCAGCGCGCGAATGCCAAAGGCGACGGCATCGAATTTATTCAGGTGCGCCATGAAGAGATGGCGGCCTTTATGGCAGCCGGACACGCGAAATTTACCGGGGAGCTGGGCGTCTGCCTGTCGACTGGCGGACCGGGCGCAACTCATCTGCTGACCGGACTTTATGACGCCAAAATGGATCATGCCCCGGTGCTGGCGATTGCCGGACAGGCGGAAGCGACCGCGCGAGGTGCCAGCTACCAGCAGGAGATGAACCTGGATCGCATCTTCTCGGACGTCGCCAGCTTCGTTCAGGAAGCCTCGACCACGACGCAGGTGCGCCATCTGCTGGATCGCGGCGTGCGCATCGCCAAAGCGCAGAATGGCGTGGCGGTGATCATCATCCCTAAAGATATTCAGGATGAGGAGTGGCAGCCACCGCAGCATCTGCACGGCTTCACCCATTCCGGCAGCGGCTATCAGCGTCCTAAAGTCATTCCTTACGAAGCGGACCTGCAACGCGCCGCCGAGGTGCTTAATGCCGGAAAAAAAGTGGCGATTCTGATTGGGGCAGGCGCACGCGACGCCGCCGTGGAGGTGGTTCAGGTCGCCAATGTGCTGGGTGCAGGCGTGGCGAAAGCGCTTCTTGGCAAAGATGTGCTGCCGGACGATGCGCCTTTTGTCACTGGCTCGATTGGTCTGCTCGGCACCAAACCTTCATCTGATTTAATGCAGAACTGCGACACCCTGCTGATGATCGGCAGCGGCTTCCCGTGGACGGAGTTCCTGCCGGAAGAGGGCAAGGCACGGGCGGTGCAGATTGACATCGATCCGGCCATGCTTGGCCTGCGCTATCCCAGCGAAGTTAATCTGCATGGCGATGCGGCTGAAACCCTGCGCGCGCTGCTGCCGCTGCTGACCCACAAAGAGGATCGCAGCTGGCAGGAGGATATCGCGGTTCAGGTGCGTGACTGGTGGACGCTGATGGAAGAGCGCGCCATGGCACCCGCTAATCCGGTCAATCCGCAGCGGGTGGTGTGGGAGATGTCACCGCAATTGCCCGACAACGCTATTGTCACGTCGGATTCCGGCTCCTGCGCCAACTGGTTCGCCCGCGACTATCGCGTGAAGCAGGGGCAGCGTGCCTCGCTCTCCGGCGGCCTGGCCTGTATGGGCGCGGCGGTGCCTTACGCGATTGCGGCGAAATTTGCTCATCCGGAGAAACCGGTGGTGGCACTGGTGGGTGACGGCGCGATGCAGATGAACAACATGGCCGAGCTGATTACCATCCAGAAATACTGGCAGCAGTGGGCCGATCCGCGCCTGATCGTTTGCGTGTTCAACAATCAGGATCTTAATCAGGTCACCTGGGAGCAGCGCGTGATGGAGGGTAATCCGCGCTTTGACGCCTCGCAGCAGTTGCCGGACGTGAAGTATGCCGAGTTTGCGCAGTCGCTGGGAATGATCGGAATTTTTGTCGATAGCCCTGACGATCTCGCGGGTGCCTGGCAGCGTGCGCTCAGCGCCGATCGTCCGGTATTGCTGGAGGTGAAAACCGATCCGGAGGTCGCGCCGTTACCGCCGCACATCACCTTTAAGCAGGCAAAAGCCTTTATGGCGTCGATGGTGAAGGGCGATCGCGGGGCGGCCCGGATCATTAGCGACACCGCCAGTCAGCTGTTTCATAAAAAGCATTAAGGGCTAAGTGAGGCGGTCGCGCCTCGCTAACCTTGATCCCCGGATGCACTCGCGTCCGGGTCTTAAATCACATCATCACACTCAACGGGAGTCTTGTTATGACTGCTCATTCCAGCCCTGTCTGGTTAATCTCGGGATGTTCGACCGGTTTTGGTCGTGAACTGGCGCAGCAGACCATCGCGCGTGGTTTTAAGGTCGTCGTGACGGCGCGTGATACGTCGTCGATTGCCGATCTGGTTGCGGGACATGATAACGTACTGGCGCTGGCGCTGGATGTGACCCGGCAGGCGAGCATCGATCAGGCTGTCAGCGCGGCACTGGACGCGTTCGGCACTATTGATGTGCTGGTAAACAACGCCGGTTACGGCTATCAGAGTTCGGTGGAAGAGGGGGTTGAAAGTGAAATCCGCGCCCAGTTTGATGCCAACGTTTTTGGCCTGTTCGCCCTGACGCGCGCCGTGCTGCCTGCGATGCGCAAGGCGCGCAGCGGTCATGTCATCAACATTACCTCCGTGGCAGGTCTGATTGGTTTTGCCAGCTCAGGCTACTACTCTGCCAGCAAACATGCGGTAGAAGGCTGGTCCGACTCGCTGGCGCTGGAAGCGGGGCCGCTGGGCATTCACGTCACCTGCGTCGAACCCGGTCCGTTCCGCACCGACTGGGCCGGTCGTTCACTGCATCAGACGCCGAGCACTCTGCCGGAATATGCGGATACCGCGGCTGCGCGGATGAAAGCGACGTCTGAATACAGCGGCACTCAGAAAGGCGATCCGGCGCGGGCCGCCAGGGCGATGATCGCCATCACCGAACATGACAACCCGCCACGCCATCTGGTAATGGGGGCCTGGGGCCATGAAGCCGTGACCAGCAAGCTCAAAGCGCGTCTGGCTGAGATCGACGCGTGGAAACAGACGTCAGAGGAGACGGATTTTCCGGAGCAGAGGTGAGTGCTCTGCAGGAAACGGGAAACCGCCCGCTTATGTGAAGCCATCAACGGCCCCTGTGAGAAACAGGGGTTTGCATTCCAGCCTTCAGGCGCTGTTGCGGCTTAACGACATCGTTCTGTCAGTCAGCACCCAAACCTTTCGGCTATCTCGCCACTTTATCGCGCAAACTCTCTACGCAGGGCAGCATTTCTGGCACGGTTGCCACGCCTGCTGTACTGCGGGATAGCCTGAGTGCAAAATGGCGCTCAGGCTATCAACATCACTGCTCCCGTTGCGTCGCCTCTGACGCAGGTGATCTCATTAGTGCCGCAAGCTGATCGGCGGGCACTGCCTGGCTGAACAGATAGCCCTGTAACTGATTACAGCCTGCATCGGCCAGGGCAGACATCTGCCCGGCGGTCTCCACGCCTTCTGCCGTCACCATCAGACCCATGGCGTGACCCAGTTTCACCACTGACTCGACTATCGCCACGGAATTTTCCGCCACGCCCAGCGACTGGGTGAATGAGCGGTCGATTTTGATTTTGTCCACCGGGAAGGTGCTGAGGTAGTTGAGGCTGGAGTAGCCGGTGCCGAAATCATCCAGCGCGATGCGAAAGCCCGCCTCACGCAGCGACACAATAATCTCGCGTGCTTCGCGTTCATCCTCGATTAACACGCCTTCGGTGATCTCCAGCTCCAGCCGCTTTGTGTCACCGCCGTGCTGGCTGACAATCGCCATCATACGGTCAACAAAGCCGGTAGAGCGGAACTGCACGGGCGAGACATTCACCGCTACCCGCAAATCGGGAAAGCGCTGCTGAGTGGCACAGGCTTCAGCCAGCACCCATTCACCCAGCGGGATAATCAGGCCGGTCTCTTCGGCAATTGCGATAAATTCACCGGGTGCGATCAGGCCGCGCGTCGGGTGATGCCAGCGCAGCAGCGCCTCGATGCCGACCATCTGCTGACCGCCTGCGTCCATCAGTGGCTGATACCACACCTCCAGTCCCTGATGGGTTTGCAGTGCCGTACGCAGGTCGGCAGCAATGGTCTGCCGCGTCTGAACTGACTCATCCATTGCCCGTTCAAACTGACGAAACCGGCCACGTCCGCCGCTTTTGGCTTCATACAGCGCGATATCGGCTTTGCGCATCAGCTCCAGCCGATCGATGCCGTCTTTAGGTGCCAGCGCCAGTCCGATACTGGCTCCGCTCCAGACATCGCTGCCGAACAGGGTAAACGGCTGAGCAAGCTCGTCAATCATGCGCTGCGCCAGGCTATTCACCTGACCGATGTTATCGACCTCCGGCATCACCACGATAAATTCATCGCCGCCGATGCGTCCCACGGTATCGCTGGCACGCACGATACGGTTCAGGCGCTGTGCTACGGCAATAATCAGCTCATCCCCGGCGTGATGACCGTGGGTATCGTTGACGACTTTAAAGCGGTCGAGGTCGATCAGCAGCAGCGCTACCCGCTGATCGTTGCGCGTCGCCAGTGCCAGCGCCTGGGTCAGCCGGTCTTCAACCAGGGCGCGGTTCGGCAGTCCGGTCAGCACATCATGAAACGCCAGATGCTGCGCCTGCGCTTCTGACGCGCCGAGCCTAAGCATCGATTGCGAGAGGTTAACCGAGGAATTCCAGAGTCGCCGCACCATATACAGGCAGAGCAGCGATATCGCCAGCACTGCCAGCCCGGTAGACGGCCCGATAGTACGCAGCATCTGCGCACCCGGACGGGAGGGGATCCAGTTGAGATAGCCGATCGGCTCGCCCGCCTGCGCGATCAGCAGATAGCACGCGCTGGTGGCAGACTGAGATGCGTCATCAGAAAAGTGCAGTCCCTCCAGCTGATTGCGCGCCGCCAGGCTCGCCAGATAACCGTCATCGAGAAATTTCAGGCTCACCAGTCGAAAACGCGGCAGGTCGTCACTATCCCGCTGAATGTTACCCACGGCGAGGGCCGCAGCACGCTGGGTGATACGGGCATAATCGGCGTTATCCTGGCGCCTGGGATCCTGGATCAGCGTGTTTTGCAGCACCTCACCCATCAGCGGGTCACTCTCTGCTGCAGAGACCGTCTGGCCTTCACTCCAGACCCGGACAATCTGGTTCTGCGCATCCAGCACCATAATCAGCTGATGGCCGAACATCTCATAGAGCCACTGCCCGATGTTCTCATCCAGCCACCTGTCGCTGTTGCCCTCTGCCAGATGCTCCTCAAAGGGACGCCAGCGTGACAGGCTGTGCAACTGGCGCAGATGCTCGTTCAGACTTTGCGAAAAAGAGGCCTCAATCATCCGCTGCTGCTGATGCCGGGCCTCAGTATTGGTCAGTGACGTGCCAATAAACAGTGCTACACCCGCACCGGCAAACGTCAGCACCAGGATAGCCACCAGCGGCACCAGCACTTCGCGCAGGAAACTGCGCCGAAAATCAGAGGAAAGTTTAAGGGTGTTAATCATATTGTTGTTTTTCTCTGCAGCAGGGGACAGCTTAAAAATTAGCAGATAGCAACGGATCGTCCATGAAAACCGCGATGGATAGTGAGCAGGTGAGCGTTTATCTGTTAACGGGTGGCCGTGGCAGGCTGATAGTCATTAAAAGAAAGTGAGCGTTTTTTATCAGTTATTTTAATGAGGTGGGCCATTATGCCGATGGCATTAAGGCCCGGCTTGTACAGTCTGACCCGACGCGTTAAGGCTGACGAGTTGAAGGCGTCAGCAACTCCATCATCGCGCATTTCCTGCCAACTTCGCTGCTATGGTTCATACTCATCAGCGCTGATTGTGTTACAAACGGATAACCGTGCAGACAACGGTTACTGAGTGGGTCACTTATCTGACAGCTTTAGCCTGTCAGCTAACGAAAAGGGAAAATAATGCCATTGTTATTCGGTGAGTTATCTGGCTTCCCGTCATGGGTGCCTGTTGTATTACTCGTCTCGCTTTCTTTTGTTCTGGGTTTTCTGGCTCGCCTTATCCTGCTTGCCTTTATCCGCTACTGGCAGGGCCGTGACAGAAAGCTGTTCAAATCCCTGGAAAAGCACCTTAGCGGTTCGATGTTCTTTTTCGTGCCGTTATTGATGATCAATGTCGGGATTAACTACATCGATTTCCGTCCTGAATCACTCGATCTCATCACCAATATCATCAACGTCTTTATTATCATGTCATTCTGCTCTGTCTTAATCCGGCTGACCAACGTGGCGCAGGATATGCTTTATATCCGCTATGACATTAATATTTCTAATAACCTGCGTGCGCGTAAAATCCGCACCCAGATTATCTATGTTAAGAAAGTCGTTATTGTTATCCTGGTGCTGTTCTGTGTTTCGCTCATTCTGCTGAGTTTCCCCGGCGTGCGTAAATTCGGCACCACGATTCTGGCCGGTGCCGGTGTGGCCGGTATCATTATCGGTTTTGCTTTACAGAAGTCGCTGGTTAACCTGTTCGCCGGCATTCAGATCGCCTTTACCCAGCCCATCAAGATTGATGATGCAGTCGTGGTGGAAAAAGAGTGGGGCTGGATTGAGGAGATCAACCTGACCTATGTGGTGGTGCGTATCTGGGATCTGCGTCGTCTGGTGTTGCCGATAACCTATTTCACTGAGAATCCGTTTCAGAACTGGACGCGCAATAACGCCCAGATTCTAGGCTCGGTGTTCCTCTACGTGGATTACTCAATGCCGCTTGAGCCGCTGCGTAAGCATTTCGAGAAGGTACTGAGTGAGACCAAGCTCTGGGATCAGGAAACCTCGGTGCTTCAGGTGACCGACACCACCGAAAAAACCATGACCATCAGGATGCTGATGACCGCGCAGAACTCGCCGATCGCCTTTGATTTACGCTGTTATGTGCGTGAGAAGATGATTGAGTTTATTCAACAGAATTACCCGGAAAGCCTGCCACAGGTGAGGGCGTCGCTGACGGATAGTGGGGGCGAGAAGGTGGGGAGAAGGGTGATGGAGTAAGTATTATTAGGGGTTGGGAGCGGCGGTTTGATGAGAGGTGTGAGCATCCTGATGGCTGTTGCTCCTTACTTTATCCAGAGGATGTCGGGTGCGGGTAGATGTGTTCGCTTTTTGCCAAAAACGGACATTGGAGCAGGAGTGACATTTTTACTACCGGTAGCACTGAATTGAAAAAGGTGCAGGCAGTTTTTGCGGCATCGGGCATAACGAACCCGAATGTTAGACTGACGCACTTTCATCTATCTCTTTTGAAATCTGGCCCGATAAGGTTATGGTGAGAATTCAACTCTACTGGAAGCAGGTGTTGCACATGTCGGCTTTACAATCAAATAACGACTGGGTCAGAGTTGCACACACACCGGGAAAAATTGAACGTCTGGAGGCCTTCTTCAGCGGATATGGTTATGAACCCCATCGTCATGATACCTATGCTATCGGCAGGACACTGTCTGGAGTGCAAAGCTTTAGTTATCGGGACAGTAAACAACACAGTTTACCAGGCGGGACAATAGTCCTGCATCCGGATGAAATTCACGACGGAGAGGCAGGAACGACAGAAGGGTTTCAATACCGGATGGTATATATCGAACCTGCGTTAATTCAGAAAATTTTGGGCGGAAAACCATTACCTTTTATTCCGGGTGGAATATCAGCAGATCCCCGGCTTTTTGCCGCCACCGGACCGCTGTTAAAAGCGTCAGAAGATTCTATTGATATCCTTGAAGAGGAGGACGCTCTTTATGACCTTGCCCAGACTTTAGCCGTCGTGGGAGGGCAACGCTTACGTCGCTGCCTTGTTGATTATCAGTCTGCGGAGCGCGCGCGAGAATATATACAATCTGAATTCAGCCAGAGCATTACGCTGGAAACCTTATCCACCATCTGTGGTAAAGATCGCTGGAGCCTGAGCCGGGATTTTCGGGCACTTTTCGGCACGAGTCCTTATCGCTATGTAACAATGCGCCGTCTGGCATATTGCAGACATCTGATTCAGACAGGTCTGTCACTTGCAGAATCTGCTTTAGTGGCAGGGTTCTCAGATCAAAGTCATATGACACGGCAATTTATAAAGGCATACGGTATTTCTCCCGGCCGTTGGCAAAGTTTCACTCACCCCAACCGTGCCTGAGTTGCACGATCGTTCAAGACGGTCACAGCTACTTTATTTATTTTCGACGTTTCTTAAACATCAAGGAATGTCATCATGTCTTTACCGGTAAATCTGGAACAAAAATTCTCTCTTTTCGAAACCCACTGGCAGCCAAAAGTCATTGCGCAGATGAACGATTACCAGTTCAAAATCGTGAAAATAGCGGGCGACTTTATATGGCACTCACATCCTGAAACTGACGAGGCCTTTATTGTAGTAGAGGGGGTATTGCGTATTGATTTTCACGATAGCCACGTCCTCGTTAATCCGGGAGAAATCTATGTTGTACCAAAAGGTGTGGAACATAAAACGTCAGCCCAAACGACGGTAAAAATGATGATGATAGAGCCTTGTGGTGTCCTTAATACTGGACACGAAGGGGGGGAACGAACCGCTGAAAACGATGTCTGGATTTAGCTTGGATGTAACAAACTGCCTGGCTGGCCGAACTGACTAATATATCACGACTGCATAGATAACCTCAGGCTCAATACGAGCCTGAGGTTATCTGATCGCTCATAGCGGATCAAACCATTTCCCTGCCTATATTTGGTCTTCAACACTCTTCGAAACCCCGCTGATATCGTCACTCTGACCTGACCGATTAGAATGATGATACCTCTTTGGTCGCTTTAGATTCCTGATGGCGGAGCCAATACTCAGCATAAGGTTTAAAACCCTTCATTAAAGCCAATGGCACGGTCTAAAAGCGCCCAGCACTAAACCCTCACCCTAACAATCTCATCCACACACTCAGCAGGCGTTAACCCCGCCGTATCCAGCTTCAGATGTTCTCTTTCCCACGGCTCATAAACACGATCCATGACGGCCTGCCAGTCGGGCACTTTCATGCCGGGAATGTCAGAGATTCTGTTTTCTACACGCACACGATGCTGTTCTGGATTCGAACAGAGGATTTCAATTTCCAGAAAGGGAACACCTGATGATATTGCGATATCCCGAAAACTATCACGCACCAGATTAAGGTCATTCACCGAGTCAGTGACAACCGGTAACCCCAGTTTTAGATTGTCCCGCGCAAGCTCATACAGAATGAAATAACCTTCCGGGCCAATATCTCTTGAAGCCGCTGAACCATCACGCAGAGCCTGTTCGATCATATCGACGCGTAAATACACCGCTTTTAATTTTTCAGATAACAGTTTAGCGATAGTGCTTTTTCCGCAACCCGGAAGGCCACTAAAAATGTAGAGCATAACAACTCCTGTTTTGACCTGCGCTCCATTGGTAAAGCAGGCAATTTTGGACATCAGGCTGCGCGAAATCATCCCAACGCATTCTGGATGAGCGCCACCGTTTGCCCGCAGCGAACGTTGATGATTCTGCACAACTATTCATCTGGCAAGGCTTTAAGGTCTGCTGCGATGATTGCCGGAAGGTGTTGGTTAATCTTTTCTACGGGCCAGTCCCACCAGGCCAGCTTCTCCAGTGTCGATATGGTTTCATCATCGAAACGCTGTTTAATGACTCTGGCCGGATTGCCACCCACAACGGAATAAGCCGGAACATCTGACGTCACGACAGAGCGTGACGAGATGATCGCGCCATTGCCGATTTTAACGCCTGGCATAATCAGCGCCTGATAACCCATCCAGACGTCATGACCAATCACCGTATCGCCTTTGTAAGGCAAATCGCCGGGTTGAGGCTGGCTTTCTTCCCATCCGTTTCCGAAGATGAAAAACGGATAAGTGGAGAACCCGGCCATGCTGTGGTTAGCCCCATTCATGATGAACTGAACACCTTTCGCTATAGCGCAGAATTTGCCGATGATCAGTTTGTCGCCAATAAACGGAAAGTGATAAAGGACATTGCGCTCGAAGCTTTCTGAATCTTCAGGGTCATCATAATAAGTAAAATCACCGATGATGATGTTGGGGTTCCTGACCGTATTGTTGATAAAACAAATCTGTGGGAAGCCTTCCATTGGATGGGGATTGGCCTGATCCGGTCCGTACATATTCTCTCCTTAAACGCTGAATGAGTTCGTTCCAGTGTACACCAGGCAGCCAGCCGTCCTATGCGCGCAGGTTCAACGCCTGCCTGCTTACTGTAAATCCCTGACTACCACATTCACCTCTCCTTCACCCCCGCGTCACCGTTCTGTCATCTACGTCCCTCAGGCTAATCCCATCCCGCAGCGTCTAATCACTGCGTTCCCACTCTGTAACCCGTGAGGATTTCATCGTGATGGAGTTATCCAGACATCCGACCACTGTTTATCAGGCCGTTGCCGCGCAACTGGAGCAGGCGCTGAAAGAGCGCTACCGCTGTGGCGACTATCTTCCTTCCGAACAACAGCTGGCCGATCACTATGAGGTGAACCGCCACACGCTGCGCCGGGCCGTCGATGAGCTGGTGCACAAAGGGCTGCTGCAGCGCCGTCATGGCGTTGGCATTCTGGTGCTGATGCGCCCGTATGACTATCCGCTGCATGCGCAGGCACGCTTTAGCCAGAACCTGATGGAGCAGGGCAGTCACCCGACCAGCGAACGGCTGCTGGCGGTATTGCGTCCGGCCAGCAGCGACGTTGCCAGTGCGCTGGGCGTAAAAGAGGGCGACAACGTTATTCATCTGCGCACCCTGCGCCGCGCCAACGGCGTGCCGCTCTGCCTGATCAACCATTTCCTCGCCGACCTCAGCTGGTGGCCACAGCTGCAGCAATTTAACAGCGGGTCGCTGCACGACTTCTTAGTTGAGCACACCGGCAAACAGCTGGTGCGCACCCAGACGCGTATCAGCACCCGCCGGGCGCAGGCCAAAGAGTGCCGTCAGCTGGATATCGCGCTGCATGCGCCGCTGCTCTGCGTGCGGACCCTGAACAAAACCAGTGATGGCGCACTGGCGGAATATTCCGTCAGCCTGACGCGCGGTGACATGATTGAACTGACTCTGGAGCACTAATGGAACAGCAAACAGATCGTCAGCGCTGGTTGTCGGTACTGGCGCACAGCAGCGCCACCCTGCTTGAACAGCACTGGCAGGCGCTTAACCTCCAGCCGGAATTCACCCTTGTTCGTCCGGCAGAGATCGGACTGACGCGGTTACAGGCGCGGATGGGGGCCACCGGCAAACGCTTTGTGATGGGCGATGCCACGGTGACGCGTGCGGTGGTGCAACTGGGTGACGGCACCCTGGGTTACAGCTATCTGCTGGGGCGCGACAAAGGCCATGCCGAACGCTGCGCTCTGCTGGATGCATTGCTGCAGCAGCCGGAAATCCGGCCCCTGCTGGAAGAGAGGATTATTACCCCGCTGGCGGCGTGGCGCGATGAGCAGCGACAGTTGCGCGCTCGTGAAATCGCCAGCAGCAAAGTGGATTTCTTTACGCTGGTTCGCGGAGATAACTGATGACATTACTGGCAAGTTTTAACCATCCGGTCGCGGATGCGCAGCGTGCATTTCGCCGCATTCTGAAAGCGATGAGCGAGCCGGGCGTGATGGTCTCGCTGCCGCTGCAGCAGGGCTGGGGCGCGCTGTCACCGGCGGCGACGGCGCTGCTGCTGACGCTGGTCGATCAGGAAAGCCCGGTCTGGCTGGATGCGCACATCGATAACGAACAGCTGCGCAATAATCTGCGCTTCCATACTGGCGCGCCCATCACCACCCAGCAGGATGCCCCGTTCGCCCTGAGTCATGCGGCGGCGCAGCCGGATCCCACGCAGTTCGCGGCAGGTGACAATATGTCGCCGGAAAAAAGCACCACGCTGATCATCGAAGTACCGTCGCTGAATGGCGGATTAACGCTGCGTCTCTCCGGCCCTGGCCTGCGGGAAACCCGCGCCATTGCGCCACAGCTGCCGGAAAGCGTACTGGAATATCTGCGCACCCGTCCGCATCCCTTCCCGCAGGGCGTGGATCTGATCTTCACCTGTGGCGAAGCGATGATGGCCGTGCCGCGCACCACTGTTGTGGAGGTGTGCTGATGTATGTCGCGGTGAAAGGGGGCGAGAAAGCCATTTCAAATGCCCACCAGTTGCAGGCCGATCTGCGACGCGGCGAAAGGGCAGTAGCGGAACTTGGCTGCGATCAGGTGGTGCAGCAGCTGGGGCTGGCGGTGGATCGGGTCATGACCGAAGGCGGAATATACGATCCGGAACTGGCGGCGCTGGCGATCAAGCAGGCCAGCGGCGATCTGGTCGAGGCGATCTTTCTGCTGCGCGCCTATCGCACCACATTGCCACGACTGGCGGAGAGCACGCCGCTGGCGACCGGTGCGATGCGTATCGAACGCCGTATCTCGGCGGTCTACAAAGATCTGCCGGGCGGCCAGGTACTGGGGCCAACCTATGACTACAGTCATCGTCTGCTCGACTTCACTCTGCTGGCTAACGGCGAAATACCCGCTGCGCCCCGTGACGATTACCCGATGCCTGACCACTGCCCGCACATGTTCAGCATGATGACTGAGGAAGGGCTGGCTGCTGGCGAGGTGGATGACGGCAGCGAACCGGTTGATATCACCCGCGAACCAGTGAGTTTTCCCGCCTCACGCGCCGCACGGCTGCAACAGCTGGTACGCGGCGACGAAGGGTTTCTGCTGGCGCTGGGCTATTCGACCCAGCGCGGCTATGGCCGTACCCATCCGTTTGCTGGCGAGATCCGCACCGGCTATCTCAGCGTCAGCATCTGTCCCGAAGAGCTGGGTTTTGAGCTGGAGATCGGGGAACTGCTGCTGACGGAGTGTGAAATGGTCAACGGCGTCGCCCACAGCGATGACGCTGCGCCGCAGTTTACCCGTGGCTACGGGCTGGTGTTTGGCCGCGCCGAACGCAAAGCGATGGCGATGGCGCTGGTGGACCGGGCGCTGCAAAGCCGCGAGCAGAATGAGCGCGTGACCAGTCCGGCGCAGGATGAAGAGTTTGTGCTGTCGCACGCCGACAATGTCGAAGCCGCAGGCTTTGTCTCGCACCTCAAGCTGCCGCACTACGTCGATTTCCAGGCCGAGCTGGAATTGCTGAAACAACTGCAGCACGATTATCAGGAGCGCAACCATGGCTGAACTCACCGGCTATAACAACGGCTATCTCGACGAGCAGACCAAACGCACCATCCGTCGCGCCATCCTCAAAGCGGTGGCGATCCCCGGCTATCAGGTGCCATTTGCGGGACGCGAGATGCCGATGCCTTACGGCTGGGGCACCGGCGGCATTCAGATCACTGCCAGCGTGATTGGCGATCAGGATGTGCTCAAGGTGATCGATCAGGGTGCTGATGACACCACCAATGCCGTGTCGATCCGCCAGTTCTTTAAGCGGGTCAGCGGCGCAGCCACCACCGTGCGCACCGCCGATGCCACCCTGATCCAGACCCGGCACCGCATTCCGGAAACGCCGCTGGAAGAGGATCAGATCCTGATATTTCAGGTGCCGATTCCCGAGCCGCTGCGTTTTATCGAGCCGCGTGAAACCGAGACCCGCACTCTGCATGCGCTGGAGGAGTACGGCATCATGCAGGTGAAGCTGTATGAGGATATCGCCCGCTACGGTCATATCGCCACCACTTACGCCTATCCGGTTCGGGTCAACGAGCGCTACGTGATGGATCCGTCGCCCATTCCCAAATTCGACAACCCGAAGATGCACATGATGCCCGCGCTGCAGCTGTTTGGTGCCGGGCGTGAAAAGCGTATCTACGCCTTGCCGCCTTACACTCGCGTGGAGAGCCTCGACTTCGACGATCACCCGTTCACGGTGCAGCAGTGGGATGAACCCTGTGCGCTGTGCGGCTCGCGCCACAGCTATCTCGATGAGGTGGTGATGGACGATCAGGGAACGCGGATGTTTGTCTGCTCCGACACCGACTTTTGCCATCAGCAGCAGGAACAGCAACATGCACAGTGAACAGCCGCTGCTTGCGGTGAACCAGCTCACCCATCTTTATGCGCCGGGCAAAGGGTTTGAGCAGGTCAGTTTTGATCTCTGGCCCGGCGAAGTGCTGGGGATTGTCGGCGAGTCCGGCTCCGGTAAAACCACGCTGCTGCAGAGCCTGTCGGCGCGTCTGACGCCGCAGCAGGGCAGCATTCTTTATCAGAATCGTGACCTCTATCAGATGAGTGAAAGCGATCGCCGCCGCCTGCTGCGCACCGAGTGGGGCGTGGTGCATCAGCATCCGATGGATGGGCTGCGTTCGCAGGTCAGCGCGGGCGGCAACATCGGCGAACGGCTGATGGCAACCGGACAGCGCCACTATGGCGACATCCGCGCTGAGGCGAGCCGCTGGTTACAGGCGGTAGAGATAGACGCCGGGCGCATCGACGATCTGCCGACCACCTTTTCCGGCGGGATGCAGCAGCGTCTGCAGATTGCCCGCAACCTGGTGACGCAGCCGCAGCTGATGTTTATGGATGAGCCGACCGGCGGGCTGGATGTGTCGGTGCAGGCGCGTCTGCTGGATCTGCTGCGAACGCTGGTGCGCGAGCTGAATCTGGCGGTGGTGATTGTCACCCACGATCTCGGCGTGGCGCGCCTGCTGGCGCATCGCCTGCTGGTGATGAAACAGGGGCGGGTGGTGGAGAGCGGTCTGACCGACCGCGTGCTGGACGATCCTCATCATCCTTACACTCAACTGCTGGTCTCTTCGGTGCTCAATTAAATGACGACTATCACTCCGCGCCTGCGGGTAGAGAATCTGTGTAAAACCTTTGTGCTGCACAACCAGAATGGCGCGGCGCTGCCGGTGCTGCACAACGCCAGCCTGACGGTGGGCGAGGGCGAATGTGTGGTGCTGCACGGTCAGTCCGGCAGCGGCAAATCCACGCTGCTGCGCGCGCTTTATGGTAACTATCAGCCCGACAGCGGCCACATCCGGATTGCCCATCAGGGCGAGTGGATCGATATGGCGCAGGCCGCCGCCCGGCAGATCATCGCCCTGCGTCGCGACACGCTGGGCTGGGTGAGCCAGTTTCTGCGGGTGATCCCGCGCGTGCCGACGCTGGAGATTGTGATGCAGCCGCTGCTGGAGCGCGGCGTGGATCGCGAAATCTGCGAAGCGCGGGCCGCCGAACTGCTGACCCGACTGAATGTGCCGCCGCGTCTCTGGTCGCTGGCCCCGTCCACCTTTTCCGGCGGTGAGCAGCAGCGGGTGAATATCGCACGCGGCTTTATCGCCGACTATCCGGTGCTGCTGCTGGATGAACCCACCGCCTCGCTCGACAGCGTCAACAGCGCGGCGGTAGTGAGCCTGATTGAACAGGCGCGCGCCCGGGGTACCGCCATCGTCGGTATTTTTCACGATCGGGCGGTGCGCGAGCGGGTAGCCGATCGGCTGCACCTGATGCACCCGATCGACACAGGAGTGCAGGCATGATTATCAATAACGTCAGACTGGTGCTGGAAAACGAGGTGGTGACCGGATCGCTGGAGTTCCGCGACGAGCGCATCAGCAGCTTCAGCGAAACCACCAGCCAGCAGCCCGGTGCGCTGGACGGCGAAGGTGCCTGGCTGCTGCCGGGGCTGGTGGAGCTGCACACCGATAACCTCGACAAATTTTTCACGCCACGGCCGAAAGTGGACTGGCCCGCCCATTCGGCGATGAGCAGTCACGATGCACTGATGGTCTCAAGTGGGATTACCACCGTGCTGGACGCGATTGGCGTCGGTGATGTGCGCGACGGCGGGCACCGGCTGGATAACCTCAGCAAGATGATCGACGCCATCCGCGACAGCAACCGCAAAGGGCTGAACCGCGCCGAGCACCTGCTGCATCTGCGTTGTGAACTGCCGCATCCCACTACCGCGCCGCTATTTGAAGCGCTGATGGGCACGCCGGAGCTGGCGCTGGTGTCGCTGATGGACCATTCACCGGGCCAGCGTCAGTACGCCTCGCTGATCAAATATCGCGAATATTATCAGGGCAAATATCAGCTCAACGACGCCGAGATGGACCAGTTCGAACATGACCAGCTCACCCTGGCGGCGGCGTGGTCGCAGCCTAATCGTCAGGCGATTGCCGGACTGTGCCGGGAGCATGGCATCGCCATAGCCAGCCACGATGACGCTACCGCGGCGCACGTGGAGGAATCTCACGCGGCAGGCAGCCGCATCGCGGAGTTTCCGACCACGCTGGAGGCGGCGCGTGCCTCGCGCTATCGCAACATGCAGGTGCTGATGGGTGCGCCCAACATCGTGCGCGGCGGCTCACACTCCGGCAACGTCGCCGCCTGGGAGCTGGCGTCACATGGGCTGCTGAATATTCTCTCCTCCGACTATTACCCGGCCAGCCTGTTGGATGCGGCGTTCCGGCTGGCGGCTGATGAGCGCAACAGCCTTGGCATGGCGCAGGCGATCGCGCTGGTGACCTGTAACCCGGCCCGCGCGTTAGGGCTATTCGATCGCGGCGTCATCGCCGAAGGCTGCCGCGCCGACCTGGTGCTGTCGCACACCGCCCACGGCTACCCGCACGTGCGGCACGTCTGGAGCAAAGGCCGGCAGGTGTACTGATGGCGCGGCTGATCTGGCTCACCGGGCCTTCCGGCTCCGGCAAGGACAGCCTGCTGGATGCGCTGCGGGCGGCACCGCCGCCCCGGCTGCTGATCGCGCATCGCTACATCACCCGCGCTGCCGATGCGGGCGGTGAAAATCATGTGGCGCTGACTGAGACGGAGTTTAAGCGTCGTGCCGCACTCGGTCTGTTTGCAGTGAGCTGGCAGGCGCACGGCTTCCGCTACGGCATCGGCTGTGAGACCGAGCAATGGCTGCTGCGCGGGCAGAATGTGGTGGTGAACGGGTCGCGGCTGCATCTGGCCCAGGCACAGGCGCGGTTTGGATCGCAGCTGTTGCCGGTCTGTCTGCAGGTGACACCCGCGGTGCTGGCGGCGCGGCTGCGCCAGCGCGGACGGGAAGATGAGGCGGAGATCGCCCGGCGGCTGGCGCGCGCCGACCAGCCACAGCCCGATGGCTGCCTTATCCTCAACAACGACGGCGCGCTGGCGGAAACTGTCTGCCAGCTGCGCCAGATACTGGAGGCGCATCAATGACACCTGGCACCCGCGGAAACCGTCCGGCAGCGACATCCGCAACCGGAGATGCATCCATGAAACTCACTTTTCTCGGCACCGGCGGGGTGACGGCCGCGCCACTGCCGGGCTGCGACTGTCGTGCCTGCCAGCGGGCGCAGCGTAACAGCGCCCATGCGCGTGCGCCCTGCAGCGCGCTGATTGCGTTCGGCCACGAGCGCATCCTGCTGGATGCCGGTCTGCCGCTGCTGGCGTCGCGCTTTCCGCCTGGCACCCTGACGCGCATTCTGCTGACCCATTATCACATGGATCATGTGCAGGGCCTGTTTGCGCTGCGCTGGGGAAAGGGCGCACCGATTCCGGTCTGGGGGCCGCCCGATCCGCGCGGCTGTGACGACCTTTACAAACATCCCGGCCTTCTCGATTTCCGTCCCGGCTTAACGCCGTTTGTGGCGCACGCCTTTGGTGAACTGCAGGTCACGCCGCTGCCGCTGCAGCACTCGAAGCTGACGCACGGCTATCTGTTCGACTGGCACGACACCCGGCTCGCCTGGCTGTGCGACACCTGCGGGCTGCCGCCCGACACCGCCGACTTTCTGCGCGGCCAGCCGCTGGATCAGCTGGTGATTGACTGCAACGACCCGCCGCGTGCAGAGGCAGGTAATCACAATGATGTGACCCGGGCGCTGGCGATTGCGGCGCTGCTTCAGCCGCGTCAGACCTGGCTGACCCACTTCAGTCATGAAATGGATAACTGGTTAGCGGAAAATCCGTTGCCGGAGGGTGTGCAGCCTGCCCGTGATGGCCAGACGCTGCTGTGCGGTGCGCCCTGGCCTGTCACGGTTTGATCATCTCGCTGTCATCCCGCGTTCATCGCGTCACGCCTTAATAACCGGCAGACGCAATCAGCGATGACGGAGAACAGCATGGCACAGGCACTTCTGAAAACGGTGGTCGATAACGATGCACCACCGGCCAGCCTCAGCGGACAAAAAGTGTTGTCGGTGAAGAAACTGAGTAAAGCCTATGGCGACACCCAGGTGCTGGATCAGGTCAGTTTCGACCTGCACGCCGGCGAGCTGGTGGCGGTAATTGGCCGCTCGGGCGCGGGTAAATCAACCCTGCTGCACATGCTCAACGGCACGATTAACGCCACGTCGGGCGCGATTATCAGCCTGCATGAAGGCGAAGCCGATCGTAACGTGGTCTCGCTCAGCAGCCGCCAGATGCGCGAATGGCGCAGCCAGTGCGGCATGATCTTTCAGGATTTCTGTCTGGTGCCGCGCCTCGACGTGCTGACCAACGTGCTGCTGGGCCGTCTGAGCCAGACCGGGACGCTGAAGTCCTTCTTTAAAATCTTCTCTGACGAGGACCGGGCGCACGCCATCGAACTGCTGCAGTGGATGAACATGCTGCCGCAGGCGCTGCAGCGGGCGGAAAACCTCTCAGGCGGACAGATGCAGCGCGTGGCGATCTGCCGCGCCCTGATGCAGAACCCGAAAATCCTGCTGGCCGATGAGCCGGTGGCATCGCTTGACCCCAAAAATACCAAACGCATCATGGATGTACTGCGTCAGGTCAGCGAGCAGGGCATCAGCGTCATGGTCAACCTGCACTCGATTGAGCTGGTAAAAAGCTACTGCACCCGGGTAATTGGTATTCAGCGCGGCGTGGTGCTGTTTGATGGCCATCCTTCCCGACTCACCGACAGCCTGCTGCACCAGCTGTACGGCGATGAACTTAACCAAATCCATTAACGTCCACAGCAAGAGAATAATTCCGAATGAAACTGACTTCTTTAGCACTTCTGACCCCTGTCATGGCGTTTGGCGTCAGCGCAGCGGATGCGCCGAAACAGCTTAATCTGGGGATTCTGGGCGGGCAGAACGCCACCCAGCAGATTGGCGACAATCAGTGTGTGAAGACCTTCTTTGATAAAGAGCTGGGTGTGGATACCCAGATGCGTAACGCCTCGGACTATTCAGGCGTGATTCAGGGCCTGCTGGGCGGCAAGATCGATATGGTGCTGAGCATGTCACCGGCCTCGTTTGCCTCGGTCTACATTCAGGACCCGAAAGCGGTGGATGTCGTCGGCATCGTAGTCGATGACAAAGATCAGTCACGCGGCTACCACTCTGTCGTCATCGTTAAAGCCGACAGCCCGTACAAAAAACTGGAAGACCTGAAAGGCAAATCGTTCGGGATGGCCGATCCCGACTCGACCTCCGGATTCCTGATGCCCAACCAGGCATTTAAGAAAATGTTCGGCGGCTCGGTGGATGACAAATATAACAACACCTTTTCCAGCGTGACCTTCTCCGGCGGCCATGAGCAGGACATTCTCGGCGTGCTGAACAACCAGTTTGATGGCGCGGTCACCTGGACTTCACTGGTCGGTGATTACAACAGCGGCTACACCTCTGGCGCATTTGGCCGTCTGATCCGCATGGACCATCCGGACCTGATGAAGCAGATCCGCATTATCTGGCAGTCGCCGCTGATCCCCAACGGCCCGGTGCTGGTCAGCAACAAGCTGCCCGCTGACTTCAAAGCGAAAGTGGTGTCGGCAATTAAAAAGCTGGATAAGGAAGATCACGCCTGCTTCGTGAAAGCGGTGGGCGGCCAGCAGCATATCGGTGAGGCGACGGTCGCTGACTATAAAAGCATTATCGATATGAAACGAGACCTGATGAAAGGCAGCCGCGGCTAAGCCGACGACGCCCTGACTTTCCCCGCTCAGGCGGGGAAGGCGGGACGCGGCTGCCCCGCCGGCGTCCCACTGCTTTAACGCCGGAGAACTCCCCTTTGACCGACTTCGAACAC
Organism: Pantoea sp. QMID4; assembly: GCF_030270445.1. Classification (NCBI taxonomy): domain Bacteria; kingdom Pseudomonadati; phylum Pseudomonadota; class Gammaproteobacteria; order Enterobacterales; family Erwiniaceae; genus Pantoea; species Pantoea sp. QMID4. Next base: position 641,348 of record NZ_BSXL01000001.1, read on the forward strand.
TATTACCAACGCATCCGCCGCCAGCAGAAACGTGACACGCTGCTCTGGTCACTGCTGCTGGTGGCGCTTTATCTGGCGGCGGGCAGGGTGGCAGAATTTAATCTGCTTACCGTCTGGCAGTCACTGCCGCACTTCTTCGACTATCTGCATGAAATCCTGCCGGTGCTGCATCTGCCGCTGCTGTTTGCCGACGGCAAAACCAGTGGCTCGCTGGCTTACTGGGGCTACCGTCTGCCGATTCAGCTGCCGCTGATCTGGGAAACGCTGCAGCTGGCGCTGGCCTCGACGCTAGTGGCCGTCGCCCTGGCAGCAGTGCTGGCCTTTTTCGCCGCCGACAATACCCAGACGCCGGTCAGCGTGCGGATGACGATTCGCGCCTTTGTTGCCTTTCTGCGCACCATGCCGGAACTGGCCTGGGCGGTGATGTTTGTCATGGCGTTTGGCATCGGCGCGATCCCCGGCTTTCTGGCACTGGCGCTGCACACCGTGGGCAGCCTGACCAAGCTGTTTTACGAGGCGATTGAGTCAGCATCGGATAAGCCGGTGCGTGGCCTGGCCGCCTGCGGTGCCAGTAAGCTGCAGCGGATGCGTTTCGCCTTCTGGCCGCAGGTGAAACCGATCTTTCTCTCCTACAGCTTTATGCGCCTGGAGATTAACTTTCGCTCCTCCACCATCCTCGGGCTGGTTGGCGCGGGCGGCATCGGTCAGGAGCTGATGACCAACATCAAACTGGACCGCTACGATCAGGTGAGCATTACTCTGCTGCTTATCCTGATTGTGGTGTCGCTGCTGGATACGCTATCCGGCCAGCTTCGTCGCCGTGTCACAGGAGATCGGACATGATAAGCCGCGCACCGGATGTCGCACTGCTGAAGCAGCAGCATCATGAACTGTTCGCCGCACAGCCGCGCTATCTGCGCCGCATCGGACTGATGGCGCTGGCGGTGCTGCTCTATTACCTCTTTTTCTTCTCGGTATTTGGCCTGGAGTGGTCCCGCCTGCTGATGGGGTGTCAGCAGCTGGGGCGCTATTTCCTGCGGATGTTTGTCTGGCACGACTTCCTGAACTGGCCGTTTAGCTACTACCTGTCGCAGATTGGCATCACTTTAGGGATTGTGTTTGCCGGGACGCTGACGGCCTCGCTGCTGGCGCTGCCGCTGTCGTTTCTGGCGGCGCGCAATGTGATGCACGATCGCGCCGCGAAGCCGCTGGCGTTCCTTGTGCGGCGTCTGTTCGATGTGCTGCGCGGTATCGATATGGCGATCTGGGGACTGATATTTGTACGAGCGGTGGGTATGGGGCCGCTGGCCGGCGTGCTGGCGATTATCCTGCAGGATGTGGGACTGCTCGGTAAGCTTTATGCCGAAGGGCACGAAGCGGTGGAGCGCTCACCCAGTCGCGGGCTGGGCGCGGTCGGCGCCAACAGCCTGCAGAAACACCGGTTCGGCATCTTCACCCAGTCATTCCCGCAGTTCCTGGCGCTGAGTCTTTACCAGATTGAGTCCAACACCCGCTCGGCGGCGGTGCTGGGCTTTGTCGGCGCGGGCGGCGTTGGCCTGGTCTACGCCGAGAACATGCGGCTGTGGAACTGGGACGTGGTGATGTTCCTGACGTTGATCCTGGTGGTGGTGGTCATGGTGATGGATGTGATATCCAGCCGCCTGCGCAAGCGCTACATCAGTGGCAAGCCGGTGCCGTTGTGGCAGCCTGCTGCGCGCGATTAAGCCGTTCGCTGCGCTGCCAGGCGCGCTGGAGCGCCTGCACCAGTTGCGCCGGCTGCCAGGGTTTTGCCAGCCGTTCGCAAAGCGGCAACGTCACCGGCTGGTGACGCAGATCCTGACCGCTGATCAGCAGCGTCGCCAGATGTGGCCAGTTCTGCTGCGCCTGACGGATCACTTCCGCGCCATTGATCTCGCCGGGCAGCATCAGGTCGCTGATCAGCAGGTCAATATCGGGCGTCTGGCGCAGCAGCGCCAGCGCCGCTTCACCGTCTCCGCACTCCAGCGTCAGATACCCCAGCTGGTGCAGATGCTCGCACAGCGTCTGGCGCACCGCCGGTTCATCATCAAGCACCAGTATCAGCCGGTTGTTCGCTGCCTCTGCCTCCGCGGGTTTTGGCGGTGGCGGGGCGATGACGGCAGTGGCAGCGGCTTCCGTGGCGCGTGGTAACAGCAGCCGCACCGTGGTGCCCTGGCCCGGCGCAGTTTCCAGTTCGATCTGGCCGCCCGACTGTCGCACAAAGCCGTAAACCATCGACAGCCCCAGTCCGCTGCCGCTGCCGGTGGCTTTGGTAGTGAAGAAGGGCTCGAAAACCTGCTCGCAAACGTCGGCCGACATGCCGCAGCCGTGATCAATCACCTCAATTGTGACCCGGTCACGTTTTTTGTTCCCTTCCGGCTGGCGCTGATTCCGGATGCGCAGCCGGATTTCGCCGCTTTGCTGATGCATCGCATCACGCGCGTTCACCACCAGATTCATCAGCGCATTCTCCAGCTGGCTGGCATCAATCCAGGCCAGCCAGCCGGGGCGCTGCGCATCAATGATCAGCTGCTGTCCCGGCAGCAGCGAGTGCTGCAGCAGTCCCTGCAGGTTATCCACCAGCGTGACCACCGACACCGCGCGCGGATAGAGCGCCTGCTTGCGTGAAAACGCGAGCAGACGCTGCGTCAGCTGGGCGGCGCGATCGGCGGCCTGCCGCGCCCGCTCAATCCGGGTGGCCAGCGGGCCGGGCATCAGCTGGCCTTCGGTCAGGGCCAGACTGCCGATAATCACCGCCAGCAGATTGTTGAAGTCGTGTGCCAGACCGCCGGTCAGCTGGCCGACCGCCTTCATCTTCTGGCTGTGCTGCAGCGCCTCCTCCAGCGTTTTGCGCGAGGTCCGGTCCAGCACGGTATTGACCATGCCGCGCCGCGGAATCGGACTGAAGCGCAGCTCCAGCGTCTGGCCATCGGCCAGCCGGATCTCCTGGGGTTCACCGGGATCGTGCAGATCGACCGCCAGCGGGGCCAGCAGCTGCTGATAATGGACGCCGCGATGCAGCTTACGCGGCGCAATGTCGAGCAGTTCCGCATACCGGGCATTCCACACCACCAGCTGCCCGTGGTGATCAAACAGCGCAAAGCCGTCGCGCATCGCCAGAAACGTAGACTCCAGCTGATTGCTCTTCTCTTTCAGCAGCCGCGAGGTGTGGGCTAGCGAGGCGGTATTGCGGGCGAAGACGTTAAACGCCCGCGCCAGCTCGCCCAGCTCGTCGCGCCGTTGCAGCCCCGGCACGCTGACGTTCTGCTCACCCTGCGCCAGCCGCGTCATCGCCCCGGCAATCGCCGTCAGGCTGGAGCCGAGATTGCGGTATATATAGACCCCGGCATAGCCGGTGATCGCCAGCGCCAGCAGCACAAACAGCGCGATAAAGCTGATGATCGAATCGAGTTCGTGATGGGTGGCCTGGGTGCGCGCTTCGCTCTGCCACGCGACCTGCTGCACCGACGCATTGATATCGTCGTTCAGCATCGCCACCAGCGCTTTAATCCGGTAGGTGGCGTAGGCGATCGCCAGGTCGCTCTGCTCCAGCGCCTCCGCCAGTGGCAGCAGGCGCTGCTGAGTCACCAGCAGCCGCTGTACCTGCTCGCCGGTGACACCCGTCAGCGGCACCGTGTGCCACTGCGTCATGATCTGCTGAAGCTGCTCAATCACGGCGATGGGCGAGGGCGTACGGATGGCGATGGTGATCAGTCGTTCGGTCTGCTCACGCAGTGCGGCATCCGGCACTATCCGCTGTTCCCGCTGCACCCGCTGGTCGATATGACTGAGCAGAATCTGCGCCTGCCACAGGTCGCTCAGCATGTTGTTGCGCTGCAGATGCCGCTGATGGCTGTTCAGCAGCAGGCTGTTAATGGTCTGTTCCAGCATCAGGCTGCGGGCGCGGATGCGGGCGATGCGCTCCGGCTGACGGGCCGCCAGCGGCGCACTCGCCAGCAGGCTCAGCGACTGCTGTAATGCCTGCTGATTCTGCTGCAGCCGCTGTGATTCGCTCTGATACTCCAGCGCCCCGACCACCTGCGACAGCCGCACGGCCGCCGTCGCCACGTTGGCGGTGTCACGTGCCAGCGCCAGGCTGCCATTCATATCCGCCAGCGTCTGCGCCTGCGCCTGCTCCTGAATCGCCCCGGCGTGACGAAAGCCGACGATCGCCACCACGCTCACCATCAGTGTGACCAACACCACCAGCAGATTGAACATCAACAGGCGGCCACGCGCCCCGGCCTGCCACGGATAACTGTGCTGCATCTCACGACCTCTTCTTCACGGCAACCGTGGGCCGAGTATAGGAGCGTGACGTCGGGCATTTATGACAAATATGAATGGCCGCTGACATTTTCCGTTTATCTGGCGTTGCTTAACTGGCGGCTATCCACAGTCCGCAGGAGCAGGGCGATGACAGCCACACCGATACTGGAAATGCGGGGCATTACCCGGCGCTTCGGCCATTTTTATGCCCTGAAGGGCGTCGATCTCACGGTGTATCCGGGCGAGGTTCATGCGCTGATGGGAGAGAACGGCGCGGGTAAAAGCACACTGATGAAGATTCTGGCCGGTGCTTATACCGCCAGCAGCGGGGAGATTTTCATTGAAGGTAAGCCGTACGCCCTCAAAGGGCCGAAAGAGGCGCTGGCTGCCGGGATCACTCTGATTTATCAGGAGATCAACCTGGCTCCCAACCTGACGGTGGCGGAGAACATTTTTCTCGGCAGCGAAATCGCCCCCGGCGGGCTGGTGAAGCGGCGGCAGATGGCCGAAGAGGCGCAGCGGGTGATTGACCGGCTCGGCGCGCAGTTTAGCGCCTGGGATCTTGTCAGCCGGCTGAGCATCGCCGAGCAGCAGCAGGTCGAAATCGCCCGCGCGCTGCAGCGCAACAGCCGCATTCTGGTGATGGATGAGCCGACCGCCGCGCTCTCTAACCGCGAAACCGAACAGCTGTTCGCGCTGATCAAACGGCTGCGCAGCGAAGGCATGGCGATCATCTACATCAGTCACCGCATGGCGGAAGTCTATGAGCTGTCCGATCGCGTCAGCGTGCTGCGGGACGGGGAGTATGTGGGCAGCCTGACGCGTGACCAGCTTAACGCCAGCGAACTGGTGCGGATGATGGTCGGGCGGCCGCTCAGCGACCTGTTTAACAAAGACCGCGGGATCCCTATGGGCGACATCCGGCTGGCGGTGAATCATCTGACCGACGGTGGCAAAGTGCATCCCAGCAGTCTGGCGGTGCGGGCCGGCGAAATTGTAGGCCTGGCCGGGCTGGTGGGTGCGGGGCGCAGCGAACTGGCACAGTTGATCTTTGGCGTGAATAAGCCGAAAGAGGGTGAGATCTGGATCGACGGCGAGAAGGTCACCATTCATTCCCCGCGCGATGCGATTGCGCGCGGCATCGGTTTCCTCACCGAGAACCGCAAAGAGCAGGGGCTGTTTCTGGAGATGGCAGCGCAGGAGAACATCGTGATGGCGACGCTGGAGCGCGATGCCAGTTACGGGATGCTCAACCGCCGCAAAGGACAGACCATCGCTACGGAGGCGATCGCCTCCCTCAATATTCGTGTACCGCACGCTCAGGTCCGGGCGGGCGGCCTGTCAGGCGGCAACCAGCAGAAGCTGCTGATCTCGCGCTGGGTAGCGATTGGCCCGCGCATCCTGATCCTTGATGAGCCGACGCGCGGCGTCGACGTCGGCGCGAAAAGCGAGATTTACCGCATGATGCAGGAGATGGCGCGGCAGGGTGTGGCGATTTTAATGATCTCCAGCGAACTGCCGGAAGTGGTCGGCATGAGCGACCGCGTTTACGTGATGCACGAAGGCACCCTCGTCGGTGAACTGGAGGGCAGCCACATCAGTCAGGAAAACATTATGACGCTGGCAACCGGTGCGCACAGCACGTCAGCAGGCGAAATCTGAGGAGACCACCATGTCACAACTGGCCCGCACTAACGCGCCGACGCTGAAACGCGCCCTGATGGGTGATTTGCTGCAAACGGTGGGTATTCTGCCGATTCTGATCCTGATCGTGGCGGTATTTGGTTTCGTTACGCCGAACTTCTTTACCGAAGCGAACCTGCTCAATATTACCCGCCAGGCGTCGATCAATATCGTGCTGGCGGCGGGCATGACCTTTGTCATTCTGACCGGCGGCATCGACCTGTCGGTAGGGTCGATGCTGGGCACCACGGCAGTGGTTGCACTGGTAGCGTCGCTGGATCCGATGCTCGCCTCCCTGACCATTCCGATGGCGTTGGGCGCGGGGCTGGTGATGGGGCTGTTCAACGGCATCCTGGTCGCCTGGGCCGGATTACCGCCCTTTATTGTCACGCTCGGCACCTACACCGCGCTGCGCGGAGCGGCTTATCTGCTGGCGAACGGCACCACGGTGATTAACTCCGATATTAACTTTGAGTGGATCGGCAACGGCTATCTCGGCCCGGTGCCGTGGCTGATTGTGATTGCTTTTGCGGTGATCGCCATCTGCTGGTTCATCCTGCGTCGCACCACGCTGGGCGTACATATTTACGCGGTCGGCGGCAACATCCAGGCGGCACGTCTTACCGGCATCAAGGTTGGCATGGTGCTGCTGTTTGTCTACGGCATGAGCGGCTTGCTGTCGGGGCTGGGCGGCTTAATGAGCGCCTCGCGGCTCTACAGCGCCAACGGCAACCTCGGCGTCGGCTATGAGCTGGATGCGATTGCGGCGGTAATCCTCGGCGGCACCAGTTTTGTCGGCGGCATCGGCACCATCACCGGCACCCTGATTGGCGCACTGATTATCGCCACGCTGAATAACGGCATGACGCTGATGGGCGTCTCCTATTTCTGGCAGCTGGTGATTAAGGGCGCGGTGATCATCATCGCGGTGCTGATCGACAAATACCGCACCCGTCATCATGTGAGCTGAGACTCTACAGGGCGGATGCGCCGTGTCGCCTCCGCCACCCAAAAAAACGCCATTAAGCGGTTGGCACCTTGAAAACAGCAGGAGAAGGTCTATGCGTTTTAATCCGATTGTAACCGGGCTGCTGGCGGCGACGCTGTTCAGCACCGGTCTGGCTCAGGCAAAAGAACTTAAATCTATCGGCGTGACGGTCGGCGATCTGGCTAATCCCTTCTTTGTGCAGATCACTAAAGGCGCAGAAATGAAGGCGCGTCAGCTGGCGGGCGACAAAGTCAACGTGACGCTGGTCTCCAGCGGCTACGATCTCGGTCAGCAGGTCGGCCAGATTGATAACTTTATTGCGGCCAAAGTCGACATGATTATCCTCAACGCCGCCGACTCCAAAGGGATCGCTCCGGCAGTGAAGCGGGCGCGTGACGCCGGTATCGTGGTGGTGGCGGTCGACGTGGCCGCCGATGGCGCCAATGCGACCATCACCTCCGATAACACCGAGGCGGGCGCGATGGCCTGTAAATATATCTCTGACCGCCTGAAGAACAAAGGCAACGTGGTCATCATCAACGGACCGCCGGTTTCAGCCGTACAGAACCGTGTTGAAGGCTGTATGAACGAGCTGAAAACCCATCCGGACATCAAGCTGCTCTCGTACAACCAGAACGCCAAAGGCAGTCGTGAAGGCGGACTGGAAGTGATGACCGGTCTGCTCTCGGCTAACCCGAAAATTGACGCCGTGTTTGCCATCAACGACCCGACCGCGATTGGCGCGGACTTAGCCGCGAAACAGGCGCAGCGCAGCGAATTCTTTATCGTGGGCGTCGATGGATCGCCGGATGGGGAAGAGGCGCTGAAACGTAGAAACTCGCTGTTTGTCGCCACGCCCGCCCAGGACCCGCAGGTGATGGCGGCTAAAGCGGTTGAGATTGGTTATGACATCCTGCAGGGCAAACCCGCGCCGGATAAGCCGGTGCTGATCCCGGTGAAACTGATCGATCGTAATAATATCGGCAGCTATCAGGGCTGGACGGTGAAATAGCCGCGAAGGTGGCACTTTTTTTAGTGCCGCCTGAATAAACAGAGTTTTGTCATGAAGTTTAAACGGGTTGGGTGCGAAGGTTGTTTATCTCCAAATAGATTAAATGGGTCAAAAATGCGCTTTTATCTGTAGATCGCCCTGGTATTTTCAGCGTAATGTCTCAGAAAAATGCTGTTACGAGGCGTCGCTATGATAACCAAACTCGCCGATCCTTTCTCTTATCAGGATTTAAATAGTGAAAAAAAGTCCTAATACTCAATGATATGCTCAACATTAGTGTGGATTGCATTAAACTTATTCACAGTGATGGTCGCATTTTATTCATGAATAGAGCGGGCTGTGAAGCGCTTGGTGTTGACTGCGACGAGACAGAATTTGGTATGGACTGGCTCTCTTTGCTGCCGGTGTCGGTCCACCACCGGGGAAAGGTCGCTCTGCGTAAGGCGCAGAGCGGTCAGTGGGCAGGATTTCGCGGAATGAGCCACACTGACGACGGTGAGATCGTTCACTGGGACAATATGTTAACGCCGGTGCCTGACCCTGAGGGCAAAACGGCCTGCATACTCTGTATCTCCCGCAACATCACTGAGCAGGTTAAAGCTGAGGAAAGACTGAAGTTTCTCAGTGAATATGATGTGCTGAGTGGACTCGCCAATCGAAGAACATTTCATAAGTTTCTGAAAAAAAAGGTTGTTACTGCAAAAAAAGAGAAAAGTAAGTTTGCGGTGCTTTATATTGACCTGGACAATTTTAAAAACATTAATGATTCCCTTGGGCATGCCGCGGGGGACAAAGCGATTCAGCACTTCAGTTCAGAGCTGAAAAGAGTGAGTCCTGATCGTTATTTCCTTTCGCGTCTGGGCGGCGATGAGTTTGCAGTTGTCATGCACTACTCACACTCTGGTGAACTTACAGGTTTTGCCAACAACATTCTGACGGAGATCAACCGAAAGGTTGTGTTTAAAAAAGCCTGTGTCAGGTTTGGTATTACAGTTGGAGCGGCAATTTTTCCGCACCATGGTGTCAGCCCTGAAGAACTTTTAAGTTCAGCGGATCAGGCTATGTATCTGCAAAAGAAAGCGGGAAAAAACGGCTTCAGGATCTACTCCCCTGACCCGGCTTTGGACCCGCTTATTGACAGGCTGTAATGTGCGTGCAGCCTTTTCGCTGCCTGAAAGGACATTCAGGCGATCTGGCTGGCGCGAGGTGCGGTTTCCGGTTTCATCACATCAGCCGAAAACACGTAACCCAGCCCGCGAATGGTGCGGATCAGGTCAGGCTGATGCGGGTTGGTTTCAATTTTACGGCGCAGTCGCATGATCAGCACGTCGATGGTGCGGTCAAACACATCGAGACTTTCACTGTGGGTCAGTTCCAGCAGCTGATCGCGGGTCAGCACCTTACGAGCGTGACGCACCAGCGCGCGCAGCAGGCTGTATTCTCCCTGAGTCAGCGGTACCAGTTCGCGCTGCGGATTAATAAGCTGGCAGCGGCCGTCATCGAGTTGCCAGCCGCCAAAACGCCAGCCCGCCTGTTCTGAATCGGCCTGTACGATACGCCCGCTGCGACGCAGGGCTGCCCGGGCGCGGGCCACCACCACGCGGGGATTAAAAGGCTTGGCGATGTAGTCGTCTGCGCCCATCTCCAGACCCACCACCATCTCCGCTTCGGAGCCCATACCGGTCAGCATAATCACCAGCACTTCGGGTCGCTGACGCTGGAGCTGCTGCAACACCAGCAGCCCATTGGTATCGGGCAGCATCATATCCAGCATTACCAGCGAAATCTCCGGGTGCTCGCTGAACATCGATAACGCTTCGCGTCCCTGATGACAGCGGTAGACCGTTAACAGATGCTCACTTAACGCATCCTGCAGGACGTCGCAGACAGCAGGATCATCATCCACCACCAGAATCGCTGGCTTCATGGCGCGGCCTCAATGTTACGAAAGAGTTAATTCTGGAGTTTACACAGGCCAGAAACGGTTGCTGAGGCAGCGTGCTGAAACGTGACCAGCTTCGCCTGTGAGAGTGCGGAAGCGTGCGCTGGCGCAGAGTTTTTGGCGGTTACTGATTTGCCGCAGGAAAACGATTGCGCGGGATCGGTGCATTGCACCATAATCGCGCCCTGTTTTGATTCGGAATCTTCTTAGGCGTGTCCGGCTCTGCCAGGTAATCGATTGCGTCGGCAGATGGCATGGCAATTGCTTCGGGCAGTGGGTAACGCAGGGATTTCAGGCGGTTCTGGCACGCAGGTATGCAGCGGCCGGCATCCATGTCCCGGAAACAGAATAATCAGCATGCAAACCCCTTTGGCAAGAGAGACGGCTGTCTCCTGTATCGAGAGATGATGATGTTAGAAAAACTATTCAAACTCAAAGCGCATAACACCACGGTTCGTACCGAGATTATCGCCGGGATAACCACCTTCCTGGCGATGGCCTATATTCTGTTTGTGAACCCGAGCATTCTGGGCGCAACCGGCATGGATAAAGGCGCGGTGTTTGTCGCGACCTGTCTGGCGGCGGCGATTGGCTGCGTGCTGATGGGGCTGATCGCCAACTACCCGATCGCGCTGGCACCCGGCATGGGACTGAACGCCTTCTTCACCTATACCGTGGTGCTGCACATGGGCTACACGTGGCAGGTTGCGCTGGGCGCAGTGTTTCTCTCCGCGGTTATTTTCTTCGCGATGTCGCTGTTTAAAATCCGCGAGTGGATTATTGCCAGTATTCCGCTGCCGCTGCGCGCCGGGATTGGAGCAGGTATCGGGCTGTTCCTGGCGATTATTGCGCTGGAAGGGGCGGGCATTGTGGTCGATAACCCGGCGACGCTGGTGGGCATTGGCGATCTGACCAAACCGGGTCCGCTGCTGGCGATGCTTGGTTTTGTAGTGATCGTGGTGCTGGAAGCGCGTCGCGTCACGGGTGCAGTGCTGATCGGTATTCTGCTGGTGACCTTTATCTCGATGGGCATCGGTCTGTCGCCGTTTGCCGGTGTCTTCTCTGCGCCGCCATCCATCGCACCGACCTTCCTGCAGCTGGATATTGCCGGGGCATTTAACGTCGGCCTGATCAGCGTGATTTTTGCCTTCCTGTTTGTCGATGTGTTTGATAACACCGGCACGCTGCTGGGCGTGACTAAACGTGCCGGTCTGGCGGATGAGCAGGGCAATGTCCCGAAGATGGGTCGTGCGCTGATTGCCGACAGTGCGGCTGCACTGTTTGGTTCACTACTTGGCACCTCCACCACCACCAGTTATGTGGAATCGGCGGCGGGCGTGAGTGCCGGTGGCCGTACCGGACTGACCGCGATCGTGGTGGGTGTGCTGTTCCTGCTGGCGCTGTTCTTCTCGCCGCTGGCCTCCAGCGTGCCGGTTTACGCTACTGCGCCTGCGCTGCTGTTTGTGGCGGTATTGATGGCATCGGGACTGGCAGATATCGACTGGAAAGATATCACCACGGCCGCGCCGGTCACCGTGACTGCGCTGACCATGCCGCTGACCTATTCCATCGCTAACGGCATCGCGTTTGGTTTCATTACCTGGACGCTGGTGAAGCTGTTGAGCGGTCGCGCGAAAGAGGTGAATGCAGCGCTGGTGATTCTGTCGATTCTGTTTGTGATTAAGCTTGGGTGGTTAAGTGCCTGATTAATGCCTCGCGGCGGGCAAGTTTCGCTTTGCAGCGGGCTGGCTTTGAACAGGTTTCGCTTTGCAGCGGGCTTGCTATGAGAAGGTTACGCCCGCCAGGCGGTAGGGAGTTTCAGGTTGCCCGTGCAGGCGGACGCGTTAAGGGGCAGACGCCCGCCCCTTAACAATCCCGGCGTCCGGCAGCCTGCGCGCCCCGCTGTGCGGGGTGCCTTCGTCACGCCCTGCGGCCGACGGACCGTCCGGACGCGCCATCCCTGGCGCGAACCGTCCTTTCACCGACGTCCTGTCGGCTCATCCTGGCCTCCGATTGTTCCTCAGCGCTTCGGATGCCTCTCCCAAACCCCCGTCTGTAATACCTTCTTTGTTTTCAGATGGTGTGTTGTCTGCTGGACTGAAAGCCAAAGCCAATTACGTAAACTCACCGCTACAATCTCAGTGCCCGAAGAAGACGTGATTACCGCGGATAGGGTGTAAGGCCATTCTGGCTGCTGAGCATGAAGCCAGAGGCAATCCTGAAAAACCACAGCGATAAAGTACCCAACACAATAAGAAGAGATAACAGCAGGGGGTCAGGGAGGCCATCAGAACCGCTGAGCGGATGAGGGGTTTCAGGACGAGCGACAGGGATGTCGCGGAAAGGCGGGTTCGCGCCAGGGATGGCGCGTCCTGCCGGTCCGTGAGAAATCCGGAAGAAGCGAAGGGACCGCGAAGCGGCGGTGAAGCAGGCCGGATCCGGGGGTCAAGGGGCGCGGCGACTGGCGCCCCTTGTCGGTCGCCTGCAGAGGCGTGTCTGAAACTGCCCAACTGATCAGGCGAACGAAACCCTTCTCAGAGCCCATTCGCGCAGCGAACAATCCCAGCATCAGCTCTGCTGCCAGCCCGTTCGCGCAGTGAACAATTCCCAGCATCAGCTCTGCTGCCAGCCCATTCGCGCAGCGAACAATTCCCAGCATCAGCTCTGCTGCCAGCCCGTTCGCGCAGTGAACAATTCCCAGCATCAGCTCTGCTGCCAGCCCGTTCGCGCAGTGAACAATCCCCAGCATCAGCTCTGCTGCCAGCCCGTTCGCGCAGCGAACAATTCACAGCATCAGCTCTGCTGCCAGCCCATTCGCGCAGCGAACAATCCCCAGCATCAGCTCTGCTGCCAGCCCGTTCGCGCAGCGAACAAACCTCCCCGAGCCAGCGGCGATACACCTACCGGAAAGGCGGCTCATTAAACGTCCGCAGCTTACGCGAATGCAGCTTATCGCCCTCGGCGCGCAGCAGCTCAACCGCATGGATACCAATCTGCAGATGTTCTGAAATTGCCCCCTCATAGAAGCGGTTCGCCTGACCTGGCAGTTTGATCTCGCCGTGAAGCGGCTTGTCGGAGACGCACAGCAGCGTGCCGTACGGCACCCGGAAACGATACCCCTGCGCGGCAATGGTGGCGCTCTCCATATCGACCGCTACCGCACGGCTCAGGTTAAAGCGCAGGGCCGACGCGGAGTAGCGCAACTCCCAGTTGCGATCGTCCGTGGTCACCACGGTGCCGGTACGCAGGCGCTGCTTCACCTCTTCGCCTGGCATGCCGCTTACCGATTTGGTGGCGTCATACAGTGCGCGCTGCACTTCGGCAATACTTGGCACCGGGATGTCTGGCGGAAGCACGCTGTCGAGTACGTGATCGTCACGCAGATAGGCGTGGGCCAGCACATAATCACCAATCCGCTGGCTCTCGCGCAGACCGCCGCAGTGGCCAATCATCAGCCAGGCGTGCGGACGCATCACCGCCAGGTGATCGCAGATGGTTTTGGCATTCGACGGGCCGACACCGATATTAATCAGCGTGATGCCGCGACGATTAGGTGAGGTGAGATGCCAGGCAGGCATCTGATGCTTCTTCCACGCCAGATCAGAAAGCATCGACTCGCTGTTGGCAGTGTCGGCCGTCAGCACCACGTCACCCGCACAGGCCAAACTGTCGTAAGGGGTATTGGGATCGCGCACCTGCTCAATTGCCCAGCGCACGAACTCATCCACATAACGGGTGTAATTGGTGAACAGCACAAACGGCTGGAAATGCTCTACGCTGGTGCCGGTGTAGTGACGCAGGCGGGCCAGCGAAAAGTCGGTGCGCAGCGCGTCGAAGTGCGACAGCGGGAATTTGGCGTCGGCGTGGAACAGACCATCGGTGGTCTCATCGCCAATCTGTGACAGCTCGGTGGTCGGGAAGTGGCGCGCAATACCGGCGCTCATGGTGCGATCCAGCGACAGATCGGAACCGTCGATCACGTAAGGATAGGGGATCTCCTGGCTGGACGGCACCACGTCGATCTCCAGCTGATACTCCTTTTCCAGCATCGCCAGCTGTTCTGAAATATAGTGGCGCAGTAATGCCGGACGGGTAACGGTAGTGCTGTAACTGCCGGTATGGGTAAAGCGGCCCCAGGCACGCGTGCGGTTCTGCTGCGGACCTTCACCGTGCCAGGTGATGCGCAGCTCCGGGTAAACAAAGAGTCCCTTTTCCCGTTCCGCGGCATCGGGCAGCGTTCCGTTTTCAGTGAACACTTTAATCGCCGCACGCAGCGCATCAACAGCGCCATCGTACAGGCGTTCAAGTTCATCCAGTGCCTGCTGGCTGGTCAGGTTTTTCCGTAGTGTCGGCATGGTTTCTCCTTCCATTTTTTTCCGCGATTTGCCCCAAGCTTAGCGGGTTTGTTGCAGAGATTGGTGAAGAATCTGCGATCGCCTTTTTTTTGCGCTAACGACGCGCGTAATCTGACCGGTACGGCGCTGAGCCGGAACGCGCATCACAAAAATCTGTTAAGGAAATCTGTATGATTGAAAAAGGCGATACTGCCGTGTCTGTTGCGCTCAAAATGATAAAGGAGAGGCAGCGCAGCCAGTGGCACCGTGATGACGGCTGGTCGTAACGTCGCGGAAATAATCAGGTTTGCTACAGCGGTCAGCCTGGCGGGGCAGAATCTGCCGAATCTGAACTAAAAAGTTTGTAACCATGAATAATTTGTCCCGGAAAGACTTTGCATATTTCTCTGCCCACTATCATCATTAGATCTCGTCAGTCTCTTCTGATTTGGTAATCCTTTGCAAAATCCCGGCGTAGCAGTGATGCAGGCGATCAAGCGCACGGCGTGGTACCCGAAACGCCGCTCTTATCGCACGCTCTACTGGCGTGAAATATCGCCATTAGCAGTGCCTATCTTCTTCGAGAACGCCTGTGTGCTGTTGATGGGCGTACTGAGCACCTTCCTGGTCAGCTGGCTGGGCAAAGAGGCGATGGCGGGCGTTGGCCTGGCCGACAGCTTCAACATGGTGATCATCTCGTTCTTTGCGGCTATCGATCTTGGCACCACTGTGGTGGTGGCGTTCAGCCTGGCAAAACGCAACGGCAAGCGCGCCCGCGCCGCCACGCGTCAATCGCTGGCCATGATGACGATACTCGCCTTTGTGCTGGTGATCGCCATTGAGTTCTGGGGCCATCTGATTATCGATGCGATTGCGGGAGCGGCTGAACCCAAAGTTAAAGCGCTGGCGCTGAGCTATCTGCAGACCTCTGCCTGGAGCTACCCGGCGGCAGCCATCACGCTGATCGGCAGCGGGGCGCTGCGTGGCGCGGGTAACACTAAAATCCCGATGCTGATTAACGGCGGCATGAACATCCTCAATATCATCATCAGTAGTGTGCTGATCTATGGCTGCTTCTCGTGGGACGGTTTAGGGTTTATCGGTGCCGGACTGGGTCTGACCATCACCCGTTATATCGGGGCGATCGCGGTGATTTATGTGCTGATGATCGGCTTTAACGCCTCGCTGAAAATCACACTGTCGAGCTATTTCCGGCGCTGGAACAGCAGCATTCTGATGGAAGTTTTAGGTATAGGCGTCCCTGCCAGTATTGAGTCGGTGCTGTTCAACGGCGGTAAATTGCTGACCCAGGTGTTTGTGGCAGGCATGGGCACCAGTGAGATTGCGGGTAACTTTATCGCGTTCTCGGTCGCGTCACTGATCAACCTGCCGGGCAACGCGCTGGGTTCAGCCTCAACCATCATCACCGGTACCCGTCTGGGCAAAAATCAGGTTTTCCAGGCGGAGCGTCAGGTGCGGCATGTTTTCTGGCTGGCGACGGCGTGCCTGAGCGCGATAGCGCTGCTGACGGTGCCGCTGGCCGGGTTGCTGGCGCGGTTCTATACCAGCGACCCGGAAGTGATCAATGTAACGAAGCATCTGCTCTGGCTGAACGCGCTGTTTATGCCGCTATGGGCCGCGTCATGGGTGCTGCCGGCGGGACTTAAAGGCGCACGCGATGCGCGCTATACCATGTATGTGTCGATGTTCAGCATGTGGTGCGCGCGCGTGGTGGTCGGTTATCTGCTGGGCATTCAGCTTGGCATGGGCGTCACGGGCGTCTGGCTGGGGATGTTCCTTGACTGGACGGTGCGTGGCATCTTCTTCTGGTGGCGACTTAACAGCGGCAAGTGGCTTAACCGCTACTATAAAATGATCGCGAAAACCGGGTAGCAGCATGTATATGCCTTCTCCTTTCACCGGGGGAAGGCGTCACCTCTCAGACCTCGCCTTTAAAAATAACATCTCCGTCACATCTCCAGGCTTTCCGTTATAATTTCAGTCAGTTGCACAAAGCCAGTATTATCAGACAGAGTTAGCGTGATTCCTGCTGCGCATTGACGCAGACACTACTTATCAAGGTGACCCTATGATCCGTCTAAAAACGGCGCTGGCACTTCTGCCGCTGCTGTGTAGCACCCCGCTGTGGGCGACAACCTTTGTTTATGTGTCGAATGCCGAATCCGGCACGGTATCCCGCTATCAGCTCAGCGAGGCGAATGGCAGCCTGCAATGGCGGGGCGATACGCCCGCCGGGAAAAAGATTATGCCGCTGGCGGCCAGCCCGGATGGTAAACATCTCTATGGTGCGCTGCGCTCGCCGCCTTACGCAATCATCAGCTGGCGTGTCACCCGTCCACACGGTGATCTGCAGAAACTGGCGGTGACGCCGGTTACGGCCAGCTTTCCCTGGATCACTACCGATAAGCGCGGGCGCTACCTGCTGGCCGCGTCCTATGATAGCGATATCGTCACCAGCAACCGGATTGATGACAAAGGCATTGTGACGACTCAGGTTACGGGCGAAGTGAAAACCGGGCCGCATGCCCATTCGGTGATCACTGACGTCAGTAATCATTCGCTCTATGTTGGCAACCTTGGCGCGGATCGGGTGCTTCAATATACCTTCTCCAGTGACGGGGGCATTACTTCGCTGGGAACGGGATTTGTTCAGGGAGAGAAGAACAGCGGCGCACGGCATTCCGTGATTTCGCCAGATAATCGCTTCCTCTATAACCTTGCTGAGATGAGCGGCACCATTACGCAGTTCCGGCGTGCGGACGATGGTACGCTGACGCCATTGAAAAGCTGGCCCAACGCGGTGGCGAAGAAATATAACCTGCAGCATGGCGAGCAACGTCCTGCGGGTTACAGCGATCCGACGCCGCGCATCTGGGCGGCAGACATTAAAATCACGCCGGATGGGGAATTTATCTATGTGACCGAGCGCACCTCCAGCACCGTCAGCGGCTATCGGGTCCATAAGCAGTCGGGTGAGTTAACACTCATCGGCAGCTGGCCGGTTGAAAAACAGCCGCGCAGTATCGCAATTGATGCGCAGGGGAAATGGCTGATCGTCAGCGGAGAGAAGAGTGCGGTGATTGGCAGCTACGCCATCGATCCCGCCAGCGGCGAACTGAAACGCGTTGCTGAAGCGCCAGCTGGTAAAGGTGCGAACTGGGTGACACTGATAACGCAGTAAATGTTTTGAGCAGCCGGTGTCAGGCGGCGGCTAATGATGATGATGATTGGCCAGGCATGGCGCGTTATACCATTTTCGGCATAAGCAGCGCAGAAATTTTTGGTTCTGATTGGGCGCATAAGCGGGTTTACTCAGGGCATCAACTGATGCGGAGATCCCGAGATGAAACAGAAACTGATAGCCTGGTTTGAACAGCTGCTGAGCGGCCCTGTGGCGAGTGAGCGTGTGCATGATATTAACGTCGAACTACTGCTGCCACTGAGCCAGCTGTATGGACTGGAATATTACCCGGCAGTGCATCGTTACCATGAAAAATAACGGTTGTTGTGTGTTATCCGGTTAAAGGCCCGCTACTTTGCGGGCCTTTTTGCGTTTTAAGGCAGAGTGTCATCTGAACTCTCATGTCTGAACATGAAGATATCGCCATCACTGCGTTTAAACCTGTTAATACCTCCGTTCTGCTATAAGAAACAACAATCCTGCGCGAATAAACAGTTATGCATGCAGGACAATACTTTCATTCCTTTAACAATCAAAAAGAGCTGCATCCTGCAAAAGTTGCAGGGCAGTTGTGAATTTGATTTAAGGATTAATTATTTACCGATAATTTCACTTTTTTCGCAATTACATATTTTTTTTAAGTCAATAAGGAACTTCTGATTGTTAAGGTGGTAGTCTGCACGCCTGTCCTTACACAAAACTTACAATAAGTGCCGTTAATACTTCGATGAAAATGCCTCAGACAGGGAAGTGGCTGGTTTTCGGAGCCAGTTTGTTTATCAGCAATCTCATGGCTGCGCCGGTTACGCCCGGTGACCTTGATCTTATTCAGAATCAGCAGCAGCAGCGTCTGCAACAGGATCAGCAGCAGCGCGACGCGTTAACGCAGGCGCATCAGGTTGAGCTACAACAATCAGTGCCAGTTCCTGCTCATGGTCCCTGCTTCGATATCCGCCAGATTACCCTGCAACAGGCCACGTTAATTACGCCAGATAAGCAGGCGAAACTTGTCGCGCCTTATATCAATCAGTGTCTGAGTCTGGCGCGCATTAATCAGCTGGTGCGCGTGATATCAGAATGGTATGTCCAGCGCGGCTATATCACCAGCCGGGCCTTCCTGACAGAACAGAACCTGTCTCACGGGATTTTAACGATTACCGTGCTTGAGGGAAGGCTGGAAGAAATTCGGTTGCAGGGTGACCGTTCACGTCAGTTGAAAATGGCATTCCCGACCGGTGCCGGTCGCATTTTAAATTTACGCGACATTGAACAGGGTATGGAACAGATAAACCGGCTGCGTACCACACCGGTTCAGATTGAAATCATCCCGTCAGCTAAGCCCGGTTATTCCATTGTCAATCTGACCAGCACCCCTGAATTCCCGCTGACGCTGGGGCTGAATATGGACAACAGCGGCCAGCGAACGACAGGCACTGGTCAGCTTTCCGCCTCGCTGGTGGGTAATGACCTGCTGGGTATTGCCGATCGCTGGTTTGTCAGCGGTGGTCGCAGCAGTGCGTTCAGCGACTGGCGCGATGCGCAAAATTTCCAGGCGGGCGTCAGCGTGCCTTATGGCTATGGGCTGCTGGATTACAGCTATAGCTGGAGCAATTATCACAGCCGCTTTAACGCCAATAATTTCGACTGGTATAGCAACGGCGATAACATCTCTAATCGTCTCAGCGGCTCGTGGGTGCTGTTCCGCAACGGGCAAATCAAAACCGGCGTTCAGCTCGGGCTGAGCCACTATGTCAGCCACAACTGGCTGAACCAGACGCTGTTGCAAAGCAGCAGCCGCAAACTGACCAGTCTGCAGATCGGCTTTAACCACACACAAAAAGTCGCAGGCGGGGTGGCCACGCTTAACCCGATGCTGAGTCGCGGGATGCCCTGGTTTGATGCCGAAAGCGACAGCGGTAAAAATGACGCTATCCCCAAAGCTCAATTCCGCAAATGGAGTATCAGCAGCAGCTATCAGCGGCCGGTGACGCAGAAAATGTGGTGGCTGAGTAGTCTGTACGCCCAGTGGTCGCCCGATCGGCTTTATGGCAGCGAACGTCTGACGATGGGTGGAGAGAACTCGGTTCGGGGTTACAAAGAACAATACCTTTCCGGCGATGTTGGCGGCTACCTGCGCAACGAACTCAACTACACGCTGTTTACCCTGCCAGCCATTGGCGAGGTCAGTACCACGCTGGCGCTGGATGGTGGATGGCTTCAGAGCGAAAAACAGGATCGCTACGCCGCTGGCACATTGTGGGGCAGCTCCCTCGGACTGGGTACCCGAAATGCGCATGTCTCCACTCAGCTGTCGCTGGGCATTCCTGTCAGCTATCCCGATTACCTTGCGCCTGATCGCCTCAGTGTGTACGCGCGTATTGGACTCGTTTTTTAAATAAAGGCCCCGATTATGGATGATCAATTAACGCTTTCACTGCCGCGTCGTCTGCTGAGCTATCTCATCTGCTCACTGATCGCTTTTCAGCCACTGCTGCCTGCCTTCTCGGCTGTGATTACGCCTGCAACACAGGGTACCCAGGTCGATGCCGCCGGTAATGGCGTGCCGGTTATCAATATCGCGACGCCAAATGCGTCAGGTCTGTCGCACAACCAGTATCAGAATTACAACGTCGGCCAGGAAGGGCTGATCCTGAATAACGCGACCGACCGGTTAACGCAGACGCAACTCGGTGGACTCATCCAGAACAACCCGAATCTGAAAGCGGGACAGGAAGCGCGGGCAATCATTAACGAGGTGGTCGGGGCCAATCGTTCGCAGCTTCAGGGCTACACCGAAGTGGCGGGTAAAGCGGCCAACGTTATGGTTGCCAACCCCTACGGCATCACCTGCAACGGCTGCGGCTTTATCAATACGCCAAACGTGACGCTGACCACCGGTAAGCCGCAGCTGGATGCGCAGGGCAATTTGCAGTCGCTGGACGTGACCAAAGGTGCCATCAGCATTGAGGGTAAAGGGCTGGATGGCAGCCAGGCCGATGCGGTTTCGATCATCGCGCGCGCAACAGAAATCAACGCGGGCATTCATGCCAGGGATCTCAATGTAACGCTGGGCACAAACCGGGTTGGCGCAGATGGCAGCGTGACACCCATTGCGGACGAGGGTGCTGCGCCCTCCGTCGCCGTCGATACCGGTGCGCTGGGTGGCATGTACGCCAACCGCATTCATCTGGTCTCCAGCGAAAACGGCGTCGGCGTCAATCTCGGCAATCTGAATGCCCGGCAGGGCGATATGGTGCTGGATGCGCAGGGTCGCTTAAGCATCAACAATAGCCTGACCAGCGGCACGCTGACGGCAAAAGGCAGCAGTATCGCCCTGCAGGGAGAACATAAAGCCGGGGGCAACGTCGCGCTGACAGCGCAGCAGGATATTGCTTTAACGGGCGCAAAACTGGGTAGCGACACGGCCCTCGACCTGAACAGTCAGGGCCAGATAACGCTTAAAGGCAGCAGCCTGACGTCAGGCCAGACTGCCCGTCTCAGTGGCCACACTCTGGATATTGATAACAGCAGCAGCGGCAGTGCGGCAGACGCGATGCAACTCTCTGCCACCGCGCAGTTACAGAATAGCGGTCAGCTCACCGCCGCTAAAAAACTTGATCTTCAGGCCGCGCAGATCGTCAACAGTGGCAGCCTGATTAGTCAGGGTGACCTGCAGGTTCGCACCAGCACGCTGCAGCAGCAGGGTATGTTACTGGCTCAGGGTAACAACAGTGTCGTTGCCGGACAGCTCAGCAATGGCGGTGAGATCAGTGGCAGCAGCCTGAACGTCCAAAGTGGTGCAATCAATAACGGGGGCAAGCTGTTAAGCACTGGCGATGCGCTGATTACTGCAGACAGCATGCAGCAGCGCGGCACTCTTTCAGCCAGCAACACTAACCAGCTTAACGTTACCGGCACGCTGAACAACAGCGGTGAAGTAAGCGGGAGCAGTCTGAAGATCCACAGTGGAGCGCTGCTTAACAGCGGGAATATGCTGGGCAGTCAGCAGACAGATATTACCTCTGGCATCCTGCAGCAGGATGGAACGCTCTCATCCCAGGGCAGACTGCAGCTGAAAGTTGTCGATCGGTTAAGTAACAGCGGTGAACTGAGCGGAAACAGCCTGGATATAACCAGCGGCACGCTGGACAACAGCGGAAAAATGATCAGCAGCGGCGATGCCCTGCTCACCGCTAATCGTCTGAATCAGGACGGCACGCTCTCCGCGCAGGGGAATGCAGCGCTTAATATCGCTGACACCTTCAGCAACAGCGGCAATATGGTCAGTCAGCGCCTGCAAATTGATGCCCCGACACTGATTAACAGCGGCGAGATGATGAGTCATGGCGATGTTGTGATGAACGCCGATACGCTGCAGCAAAACGGCTCGCTCACGGCCCGGGGTGACGCGCAGCTGACCGCCCGTGGCTGGCTGGAAAATCAGGGCGCCATCAGCAGTCAGAACGCCCTGATCCTGAACAGCGCGCAGCTGCGCAATACAGGTTCATTAACTGCACTTAATCTGACTCTCACCGCCGGGCAAATCACGAATAGCGGCCTGCTGCAGGGCACTAAGCTGCTCTCCTTCCATACCGGTCAGCTGGATAACCTGGCTGCGGGTACGATCAGCTCTGACAACGACTTTGCCCTCGCGCTGCCGCAGCTCAATAACAGCGGATTGATCACCAGCGGCAAAACACTGACTGTCACAGGCGACCGGCTGAACAACAGCGGAGAGATCAACGCTGCCAGCCTGAGCACCACACTCAAAAACTTACATAATCAGCAGGGCGGTACATTGCTGGCAGATGATCAGCTCCGGTTGCAGGGCGATGCGCTGATCAATCAGGGAATGATGGCTGCCGGCACGCTGAACAGTGATGTCAGTCAGATCACTAACAGCGGAACGGTTCAGGGCGACAAGGCTTTATCGTTGCAGGGCAACACGTTAACCAACAACGGCACGCTGCTGAGCGCAGGCCAGCTCGGGGTGAAACAGCAGACGCTGGAGAACAGCGGACTGATGCAGGGCAAGCAGCTGACAGTGAATGCTGACCGCTGGCAGAACAGCGGCAATGCCCTGAGTGAGACTGACGCCGATCTGCAGAGCGATACACTGGTCAATAGCGGCAAAATTCTGGGGCAGCAGGGCATCACACTGAAATCTGACCACACCGATAACAGCGGCTGGCTGATTGCGCAGGCGCTAACGCTGCGCGGCGATATGATCAACAGCGGCCTGATTCAGGGAAATCAAAAGATTACGCTGCAGGGCAGCCAGCTGGACAATCAGCAGGGCGGCCAGTTGCTCAGTGACGGCACGCTGGACGGTGACGTTGTTGCTTTGAATAACCACGGCGCAATGCAGGCCGGGGAGATGACATTAAACGCGGGGACGTTGCAGAACGACGGCACCGTTCTTACCGGAAAAGCATTCACCGCTGTGATTAACGGTGCGCTGACCAACAGCGGCAGTCTGCTTAGCCAGCAGCAGATGAATCTGCAGGCAGCAGAGATTGATAATCAGGGCAAGCTGGCGGCGGATAACCTCAGCCTGCATGCGCCAGTGCTCAGCAACGCCGGACTGCTGCAGGGCAACAGCACGTTGCTGTTGGATCATCAGCAACTGCATAACCTCAATGGCGCGCAGTTGATCGCCGGAGGACCGCTGACGCTGACCTTAGATCAGCTGGATAACGCCGGGCTGCTGCAGGTTAACGGTAAGCTTGCGGTCAACGGCAACCGTCTCAACAACAGTGGACGCCTGTTGAGTGACAACCTCACTCTTCAGATTGGCGATACGCTGATGAACAGCGGGACGGGGCAGATCGTGACCGGTCAGCAGGCCGATCTGCAGGCACAAACTCTCAGTAACAGCGGTCAGATTGCGGCACAGCAACTTAGCGCCAGCGGCAATACGCTGGAAAACGGTGGGCTGCTACAGGGCGACGCGCTGCTGGATCTCGGATTTGCTCAGAACCTCAACCACAACAATGGGCAACTGCTGAGCGGCGATCGGCTGATCGTCAGCGGTGGCAGTGCGACCAATGATGGCAGCTGGCAGGGTCAGCAACTCGACGTCACGCTGGATTCACTTACCAATCGCGGCAGCATCAATGGCATCAGCGCCTTGCGCGCTGACATCACCAGCGATCTGATCAACAGTGGCTCGCTGGTCAGTCTGGGAGAAAGCGACCTGAACGCCAGCACGCTGCGCAACAGCGGCAAAGTGATGGCGAACAGACTGGGGCTTCAAACCACCAGCCTGAACAACGACGGTCTGTTACAGGGCAATACGGTGCTGACTGCTCAGGCTGATAACATCACGCAATCTGCCGGTGGCAAAACGCTGAGCGGCGGAACACTGACTCTCAATGCAGGCCAGATCAACACCCAAGGGCTGCTGCAGGGCGAGCAGGCAACGATCATTGCGGATAACTGGCTGCATCAGGGATCGCTGCTGGGCAGCAAAGATCTGAACGTCAGCATCAGCAATGAACTGCATAACACCGGCTCTCTGCTGAGTCAGGACAAAGCCCAGGTTGCGGCTGGCACGCTGAACAACAGCGGCTCACTGCTCAGTGAAGGGGCGATGATGCTAAACGGTGCCGCGCTGAATAACAGCGGATCGGTGCAGGGTAAAACTCTGACTATCACTCCCGGCAGTGTCATTAATCAGGGCAGCCTGATTGGGTTGCAGGCATTAACGTTTGCGGCAATGCCTCAGGTGAGCGGGCGAATGCTGCTCAGGGCGCTGGCCGCGCCAGCACGTCAGCTGATCAATAATCAGGGCGGATCGCTGCTGACGCAGGGCACGCTGAACATCAGCGGCGATGACGTTGTGAATAACGGCAGCTGGCAGGGTCAGCAGATCCTGCTGAATGCACGGCAACTGACCAATAATGGCGCGATCCAGAGTGCGGATGCGCTGCAACTGATTCTGGCGGACCGCCTTGCTGCGGGCGCGGGCAGCAAAATTTCAGCGAATGGCACGGCGGCGCTACAGGCGCTGACGCTGACTAATCAGGGCGAATGGATTGCCAGAAACCTGACGCTGCGTGGTGACACCTTAAACAATAACGGCGCCGTGACCGGTGTCGAGGCGCTGACGGTGGGCCTTAACGGTGCTCTGACCCAGCAGCAGGATAAAACGCTGCTCAGCGCGGGCAGGCTGACGCTTCAGGCATCCTCGCTCAATAATGCCGGACGCGTGCAGGGCGGCGACCTGCAGATCACTTCGGGTGCAGTGGATAACAACGGGCGTTTACAGGGTGACAACAGCCTGCTGGTCAATGCGGGTGGACGTATTACCAACGGTGGCAGCGGTACCCTGATCACCCAAAACGCCCTGACGCTGACCGGACCCGAATTGTTTAACTATGGCCTGATTCAGGGCAGTGGCAACGGTGTCGCGACGATAACCGGTTTAACGCAAAATGATGGCCGGTGGCTCTCGGGTGGCGCGCAGACACTCAATACGCCGCAGTTGAATAACAACGGCTGGTTACAGGCGTCGCAGCTCATTCTTAATGCGACCAATGCCAGCAACAACGGCACACTGCTGGCCGACGGTCAGGGCACGCTGACCGGCAATGGCTTCAGCAACCAGGGCACAGCCCAGGGCGGCAACCTTGAGGTTAATTATCAGCAGCTAAATAACAGCGGTACGCTACTGGGTAACAACCGGCTGAGTGTGATGGCCGCTCAGGTCGGTCAGCAAGGTAGTGGTCGCCTTTTCAGTGGTGGTGACCTGCTGGTTCACAGCAACGGCTTTGATCAGAGCGGTCAGGTGGTGGCGCTGGGCAACGCCACGCTGGAGATCGCGAATGGTTTCACCGGTCGCGATGTACTGGCGGCGGGCGGACGACTCACCGTCAGCAGCAATGGCGCGATAGATAACCAGGGCACGATGCAGGGCGGGGCCCTGACGCTGAGTGCAGGCGGCGATCTCACCAATAATGGTCAGCTCACTACCGGTTCGGGTGACAGTGCCTTAAGCGGCAACCGCATCGCCATGAACGGAAATGGCAGTCTGCAGGGTGGCGGTAATATCACCCTGAACAGCCGCAGTGACATCACTGTTGATGGTTTTACGGGTACGTTGGGCAATCTGACCCTCAGTGCACCGGGCAGCATCGTTAACACCGCGCTGCTCTATGCGGGTAATAATCTCTCGCTGTTTGCTAACAGTATTAAAAACCAGCGCGGCGACGTGCTGGCCGGTAACAGCATGTGGCTTCAGGGGGATGCCGCGGGGAATGCTAACGGCGAAGTAATCAATACTTCCGGCACCATTGAGTCGCAGGATGGCGATATTACAATTAATACGGGACATTTGCTGAATACGCGGGATGGGTTGAGTACCCATGAAGGGATAACTCAGCTTGCTACCCCGTCATGGGCTAAGGGAACAAATGTCAGGATTCCGTTCTCATGGTTTAAACCCAGTGATTACTACAAATACGTTAGTGGGACTCAACAACATCACGGACATGGTGATGACTGGGAGACCAAGACATACAGCTATGCACCGAATGCTGATGTCCAGGTGCAAAAAGTTGCGTATCAGTCCATCGCGGTAACCGCAAATGCAAGCGGAGGAGCAGGTCGCATTGCGGCCGGGGAAAACCTGAATGTGCAGGCCGCACAACTGGATAATTCCGCCTCCTCTTTGCTTGCACGTAATAATATGGCGCTGTCAGGGACTGAATTGAATAACCAAAGCTGGACGGATGGTACGACAACGGTTTATCAGATTTACCGTTATAACGGTGGCGCTACATCGAGTTCCTTTAACTATACACTTGATGGCAGTCCGGTTTTCGAAACCACCGGAAGCGGCAACGTTTACCGAAGCGTTATTCAGGCAGGTAACAATATTGATGCTGTTTTTAGCCAGAACATTAGTAATACTTCCAGTGACTCGCACGTCATTGGAACGATCAATACGTTAGCGACACCAGGATTAGCACGCCTCAGCCAGCAGTCAATCAGCGGTGGGGTACAGAACAAATCGTTCAGCTCGGCCGATAAAATGGCTGTTAACTCGCCTGAATGGAAAGATCAGCTGCAGAATGCACTTCAGCAAATTATCGGCGGAAGTCAACTGGACACAACGAGCGATAACAATGTTTCATTGACCCAAAACGCGGTTTCTCAGAAAGGCCATGCCAACCTCGGTTCGTCGGGCGTACTCAAAGATGCAAGTGGGTCACTTGTACCTTCGTCACTCAAGTCATATCAGGCGAAAAACGTTGACAGTAGTGCCTACCCGGTACCTGCCAGCGACAATGGCTATTTTGTGATTTCAACCAACCCCTCAAGCCGCTATCTGATTACCGTCAATCCTAAACTCAATGGTCTGGGCCAGCTGGATCAGAGCCTGTTCGGCGAGCTGAACGCAAAACTGGGCAATCAGCCCGCTACCACGCCATTACAGGAAACACGTCCTCAGTATACCGACGAGAAGGCTTTTCTTGGCTCCTCGTACATGCTCGATCGCCTGAACCTGAAGCCAGATTATGATTATCGTTTTCTCGGTGATGCGGCATTTGATACCCGCTACGTCAGTAATGCGGTACTGAATCAGACCGGTAATCGCTACATCAATGGCCTGGGATCCGATCTTGCCCAGATGCGCTACCTGATGGACAACGCGGCGGCGGCGCAGCAGTCGCTGGGACTGGAGTTTGGTGTCTCACTCTCTGCTGAGCAACTCGCCTCGTTAGACAAAAGCATGGTCTGGTGGGAAGCCACCACGATCAACGGCGAAACGGTAATGGTGCCAAAGCTCTATCTGTCGACTAAAGATGTAGAAGTGCGCGATGGCAGCGTCATTGCAGGGAACAACGTGACGCTGAACGGCGGGAACGTCACCAACACCGGCAGTAGCGTGATGGCCAAAAACGATCTGACCATCGACAGCCAGAATACGCTCAGTAACCTCAACGCCGGTCTGCTCCATGCGGGTGGTGACCTGCAACTTAGCGCACTGAACGATATTAACAACGTCAGCGCGACTATCAGCGGTAAAAAGGTTGAGCTTGAGAGTCTTAACGGTGATATCAACAACCTGACTACGTCGCAGCTCTGGCATCTGGATGCTGACAACGATAAGGGTGCGAAGAAATCCTATACCGAAACTCTGTTCGGGCCAACGGCGAGCATCACTTCACTGGATTCACTGAGCCTCAAGGCGGGCAATAATATTGCTGTCACTGGCGCAAACCTCAAAGCGGGTGGCGATCTGCTGCTGAACGCCTGGAATGATATTGCTATTACCGGCAATCAGAACGTCACTGGCAGCGCGCAATCCGGTTCCGGAAATCGCTGGCAAAAAGTTGATGCGACCAGCACAACCACAGTCAACACGGTCGGCAGCCAGATCGCCGCAGGCGGCAACATGGCGATGCAGGCGGGTCACGATCTGACGGTCACCGCCAGCAGCATCAATGCCGGTAAAAACGCGGCGCTGGCAGCCGGTAACGATCTTAATCTCAACAGCGCGTCGACCAGCCAGAATGATGTGAAGGGTAAACGTGAAACCCATTCAACCGGTCTGGATCGTACGACGCTGACCAGTGGCGGCGATTTAGCCCTTCAGGCCGGACGCGATATTAATAGTCAGGCGGCAGGCATTGCCGCAGACAAAGACGTCACCTTACAGGCAGGACATGACGTCAATCTGCTGGCGGCTGAAACGGGTTCTGGTAATAGCTACAAATCCGGGAAGAAGATCGAGATTAATGAGTCAGTACGCCAGCAGGGCACTGAAATTGCTAGCGGTGGGAGTACGACGGTTAAAGCGGGTAGGGATATGATCGCGGAAGCGGCGAGAGTGGATGCGCGAGGCGATCTTGCTGTCCAGGCAGGACGCGACGTGGCTATCACTACGGCAACCGAAAGCGATTATCACTACGACGAAGATACAAAAGTTAAGAAAAAGCTTTTCTCTAAAAAAACCATACACACAGTTCATGAAAACTCAGCAACAACTGAACAGTCTTCGGCATTAAGTGGAAATAATGTCACGATCGTCGCCGGACGCGATCTGGGCGTGACGGGTTCAAGCGTTGTAGGCGATAACAATGTTGCACTAAAGGCCGGGCGTGAACTTGCAATCACCGCGGCCACTGAAGAGGAGCATAGCTATAGCCTCAAAGAGACCAAAAAGAGCGGCATGATGAGCGGCGGGAGTATCGGCGTGACCTTCGGTAGCGCTTCTACTCGTCAGCAGCTTAATCGCGACGGCACTACCCAAAGCCAGAGCGCCAGCGCCGTAGGCAGCACTGGCGGTAGCGTCACGCTGATCGCCGGTAATAATGCCCACATCAGCGGCTCAGATGTCATCGCTAAAAAAGATATCAGCGTGGTTGGCGGCTCCGTTGATATTGATACGGGCAATGATCTTGTCAGTCGTCGTCAGGTGTATGAACAGAAAAAAAGCGGCTTAACCCTTCAGCTTACCAGCCCAATTACCGATGCCTTATTAAGCCTTGGAGAACAGGCAAAATCTGCCAGCGAGGCGGGCGACGGTCGCCTTAAAGCCCTGGGTGCGGTAAAAGCTCTGGAAAGTGGCTGGGCGATGTCGGGCGGAAAAGCCATGCAGTCCGGCCAGGCTCTGGCAAACGGCAATATGAACCAGGCAGGGATTAAAATTGAACTCAGCGTCGGCGCGAGTAAGAGTAAATCCTCATCGGAATATAACGCCAATGCTGTAAAAGGTAGTTCACTCAATGGCGGCGGCAATATTGCCGTGGTGGCGACCGGCGCTAACGGCAGCAGCGGTGATATTACACTCTCGGGCAGCGGCATTACCGGCAAAAATGTCACGCTTGCTGCGGCGCACGATCTTAACCTCACGGCGGCAACCAATAACACCGAACAGAAGAGCAGCAATAAAGCGTCTGGCTGGAGTGGCGGCGTTCATGTCGCGATAGGTAAAGAAACAGGCATTGGCGTACAGGCCAGCGGATTTATGGCCAGCGGAAAGGAGAACGGCAAAACTACCGATTACGTCAACAGCCGTGTGAACGCAAGCAATGACCTCACCCTGAGCAGCGGCAACGATACCGTGCTGTCTGGGGCGCAGGCCCTGGGTAATCGGATTGTTGCTGATGTTGGTCATGATCTGACGATGACCAGCCTGCAGGATACCGATGATTATCAAAGCAAACAGCAGAGCGCCAGCGGTGGCTTCAGCTTTACGTTCGGCAGTATGACCGGCTCCGCTGGCCTGAGCCTGAGCCAGAGCAAAGTGAACAGTGAGTACGCCAGCGTCGGCGATCAGAGCGGCCTGTTTGCAGGGAATGGCGGCTATGACATCTATGTTGGCAACCACACCCAGCTGAATGGCGCGGTCATCGCCTCAACGGCGCAGTCAGCGAACAATGCGCTCTCCACCGGTACTCTGGGCTGGTCTGACATCGACAACCACGCTTCTTACAAAGCCAGTAGCTCATCCATCAGCATGGGTGGGGGTAACGAAGATAATAAAATGTCGGGCAGTGCGATCCCGACTTCTGCCAATACTCAGGGCAGTGCATCCGGCACCACCCGTGCAGCCGTGGCGGACGGTACCATCACGGTACGTAACGGTCAGGCACAGACACAGAACGTCGCAGACCTGAGCAGAGATACCGACAACGCCAACGGCCATATCGACAAGATATTCGACAAGGATAAGGTCGCACGCAAGCTTGAGTTCGCACAGGGAATTCAGGAGCTGGGTCAGCGTGTAGCAGGCGATGTCAGCAGCTACAAAATGCAGGCTGCTGAAGATGAAACCAGAGAAAGGTTGTTGAAAGCTAACCCGCAACTTGCTGGTTATTCAACCGATGCATTAAACACTTTAATCGTAAATGATCCCGGCTATAAGGCCGTTGCAGAAAAGTGGGGCACAGGCGGCAGCTATTCCATGGCAGCAGCAGCAGTTACAGGCGTTCTTGGAGGCCTTGGCGCAAGTAACCTGGGTGCAGCCGCAGCAGGTGGAATGGCGCCTTATATCGCCAATGAAATTAAGCACGCTACCAGCACATTTGTTGACGGACAGGAGCAGACTAACGTCCTGGCTAACACCATGGCTCACGCGGTCGCGGGTGCCGTACTGGCGCAGCTTGCGGGGAACAACGCAACAGCGGGTGCAGCGGGTGCTGCGGGTGGCGAGCTGATGGCCAGATCTATCCTCAACTCAATGTATCCCGGCAAGCAAGCCAGCGAACTGACGCAGGAACAAAAGCAGGTTGTCAGCGCGCTCGGCCAGCTGGCTGCGCAATTGTCGGCGGGAGTGGCTTCTGGTTCTGTTGAAGGTGGGATTCAGGGCGCGGTTGCGGGTAAAAATGCGGTTGAGAATAACGCGCTGAGTCCGGGGGATTTTGGACAGGGAATGGCTGACTATGCCCAAGCTCAGACTTCGCTAGGTACGTCAATGATACAAAGCGGCGCATCTGCGGACGAAATATCTGCGGCTCTGGCTAAAGCTGCTCAGGGAGATATGCCGGAAGGACAGGATGCTGCTAAAGGACTGTTGATCGCGTGGGCTGAATTCTTTGGAGTGCCGGTCAGTGCTCTGACGGCTGACGGAGAAATGACTCCGCAAAGAGCAGCGGAAATACTGGCCAGTGGTATACCGGCAAGTGAAGCGAAACTGGTACAATATGTTGCAGCTAAGGCATATTTAACCATTGCTAAGAGTGCGGATCTTGGTTTGTCTGCTGAAAACCAAAAATATGTTGATATTCTTTCACCGGAAGCGAAACAACATATTTTATATGGGGATAGTCCCACGCAGGGGGGGCATCTATATCCCGGCAATCCAGGAAAAACCGTCTTCCCTCAAAGCTGGTCAGCAGACAAGGTTGTTCATGTGGTAGGTGATATCGCTACTTCTCCTGATACCCAGTGGTTTGCCCAGACTGGAACGGGAGAAGCGTATACAAAGGCCGGGAAACCAGCAAGATGGGTTGCATGGTCGGAGCAAGATGGTGTTATAGTTCGTGTGGTATACGAGCCAGCTAGCGGGAAAATAGTAACGGCGTTCCCGGATAGCAATCCGACGCCTCCAACATTAAAACCGATTAAGAAATAGAGTGTATACAATGGATATTAATGACAAAATTAAATCATTGGGCGAAGGATTAAAGGATCGGCTGGATCCTTCTCTGATTGATTTTGCGCTTGAGTATATTGGGTTCTCAGAGAATATATTAGCTTTCGAAACAATATGTGATCACATTGCTGATCATGATATTGTGATTACTAAAGATGAATATTCTCAAATGCTTAAAATAGCCAATGATTTTGGTCTGGAAATTGATAATAGATATACATATATCAACCCAGAGAAATAATATTCTAAAACCCACAAGCAATCCCGGCCATCGCGCCGGGATTACTTTTTTATCAGTCAGTTACCCTTCAGCTGCCAGCCGGATGATCAACTGCCCCGGCCCGGTGATCATCACCTCGATCTTCTGCCCAGTCGTAAATCCCAGCGCTTCCAGCCAGCGGCCTTTAATGGTCAGCTGTGGCAGCGGGTTCGGCTGGCCTTTATTAGGCCGGTATCCCACTTTGTAATAATGCGCCTGCGTTTCACTGGCGGCGGTTGTGGCCGTGCGGGTCTCTGGCTTATGATGCGTGTCAGCCATAATCAACTCCTCGATAGTTGCTTGTGGTCAGCGGTTGCTGCGGGTTGCCGCCCGCTTCAGCCGCGCTAAATATCGCTGGTTATGCGCTTCCTATGCTATTTTTTTCCTGTTTGAATATACACCTTCTGCTGCTCAAACTCGCTGAAAGCTGATTAATAAACTGCGAGATGACTCTGAAAACGGATTCTTTTTTCAGGTCTGCATTTCGCTTATCCCTTCTTCCTTTAGCCTCCCGGAATATCCGTTAAAGATAAACTTTCATACTGTATATGCATGTTAACCCGCCTTGACTCTGCATTGCGGATTGCGTCTCTGCTGACTATAAAGTCAGTCATAGCGGCGGCAGCATTGCGCTGTCGAATGGCGCTGGCATGGGTAAACAGATGCTTGCTAACGCCGCCTCCAACAGTGCCAGCACGCTGTTATCGGGTCTGAATAATAAAGGGCACGCCGAAGGCACCACCCGGGCCGCCGTGGCAGATGGCACCATCATTGTCCGCGATCAGAGCAGGCAGACCCAGGACGTATCGGCGCTCAGCCGTGACATTGAACATGCCAGTGACAGCATCAGCGCAATCTTTGATAAAGAGAAGGAGCAGAAGCGGCTTCAGACGGCTCAGCTAGCCGGTGAAATCAGCGGCCAGATGACAAATATCGTCACGACCATGGGCGATATCAAAGGCCTTGAGAAAGCGCAGAGTGCGAAGAACGCCGAGACGCTGCCCGCCGGAGCAACTGAAAAACAGCGGGGAGAGTGGCTGGAGAAAATGCGTGATTCGCCAGAGTATCAGGCGGAGATGAAGCAGTGGGGTATCGGCAGCACGTCGCAGAAGGTCGCACAGACGGTCGGCAGCATCCTGACGGGGCTGGTAACCGGCAATGCAGGTCAGGCGGTCGCAGGCGGCCTTAATCCGTGGGCAGCGCAGCTGATTAAGAAGGAAACGACCGACGCTTCCGGCAACGTTGACGTGGCAGCCAATGCCATGGCGCATGCGGTGTGGGGTGCGGTATCATCGCAGATGTCCGGGGGAAGTGCGGCGGCGGGTGCGGCAGGGGCGTTCAGCGGCGAGCTTGCCACCCGCTACATCGCGGAGAAATACTGGGGCGCGGACACGCCGGAGAAGATAGCGGCACTGGGGCAGGAAGACCGTGAGCAGCTGAGCCTGCTGGGCACGCTGGCGGCAGGACTGGCGGGCGGCATGGCTGGCAATAGCAGTGCTGCGGCGACGAGCGGCGCGATTGCCGGGAAGAATGCGGTAGAGAATAACTCTCTCGGCGATATCGCCCAAGCGCAGTCTGAAGGTAAAACGCTGGAGCAGAAAGCCGGTGAGCAGGTTGAAGCCGAAAACGAGCGCTATAAAGAGGCCAACTGCGGCGGCATGAGCGTAGAAGCCTGCTCGGTGAAGATGTACACCGAGCGGCGTGAAGCGCTGAAAGATATGGCGTCAGCGGGTGCAGAGTTTGGCAGCGACTTTATACCTGTTTATGGCGACATCAAGAGCTTTGCGGAAGCGCAGTCGGCTCTTGATTATCTTGCGGCTGCAATCGGTATAATTCCCGGCGCGGGAGATGCGGCAGGAAAGGTCATCAAGGCCGCAGAAACGGCGCTGAAGAAAGGGGATGTTGCTGAAGCGTCCCGTTTAATAAATGAAGGTAGCCAACAGATCTCAGCGAAAGCTAAAGATGTACAGATCTGGACAGAAACTAAGAAAAAAGAACCCGTATCTAACGCATATGGGCATTGGGATAAACACAAGCAGGAGTTTCCTGAGCTTCAGAATTCTAAGCAATATGTAGAAGCTACTCACAGCTTTGTTAATAACCCGCCGCCAGGAACTCTGTCTAAAGTACGATCAAATGGCGAAACGGTTTTTTACAACCCTAAAACAAATACTTTTGCTGTGAAAACAGCTGATGGGGTGCCTAAAACAATGTTTAGGCCAGATCCTTCTGATCATGGATTTAAAACAAACTTGGATTACTTCAATGCGCAATAGTAATGGGTTAAATGTATGCAGAGTATGTGGTGCTAAACAGTTGGAACCACCTTGGGGAGAGGATGGTCTGACACCTAGTTATGAGATATGCGACTGTTGTGGCGTTGAGTTCGGCTATGAAGATATGAATATTAACGCGTTAAAGCGATATCGCGAGAAGTGGCTTAAAAAAGGAGCTGTCTGGTTTAGAGAAAAGGAAAAGCCAGCTGTTTGGTCTTTAGATGAGCAATTAAAAAATATCCCTGAGCAATATCGTTAGATTTAATGTTACAAATCCCGGCCTTAGTGCCGGGATTTTACTTTATAGACCAGTCAGTTATCCTTCACTCACCAGCCGGATGATCAACTGTCCCGGCCCCGTGATCACCTCGATCTTCTGCCCGGTTTTAAAGCCCAGCGCTTCCAGCCAGCGGCCTTTTATGGTCAGCTGTGGCAGCGGGTTCGGCTGGCCTTTGTTAGGCCGGTATCCTACTTTGTAATAATGTGCCTGCGATTCACTGGCGGCGGTTGTGGCCGTGCGGGTCTCTGGCTTATGATGCGTGTCAGCCATAATCAACTCCTCGATAGTTGCTTGTGGTCAGCGGTTGCTGCGGGTTGCACCCCGCTTCAGCCGCGCTAATAATCTCTCGTTATGCGCTTCCTGTGCTTTTTTTCCTGTTTAAATATACACCTTCTGCTGCTCAAACTCGCTGAAAGCCGATTAATAAACTGCGAGATGACTCTGAAAACGGATTCTTTTTTTCAGATCTGCATTTCGCTTATCCCTTTTTCCTTTACCCTTATGAAATATCTGTTACGGATAAACTCTCTTACTATAGATAGCTGGAGAATGCGGCTACCTAAGTTTTATATTACTTTCGACAAGAAAATATATCGCCTCACTGATTGGGATAGAAGTCGCTAAGCATCTGTACCTTCTGACTGGAAAACTCAGGCAAGTAGTGATTTTGGCTTTTTAGTACCAGATAAAGAGCAATATTGGCATATTAATGACATGATTTTTTCGAAATTAAAGATATAAATGGTGAGATCTCGTCCTTTAAGGTGGTTTCTTTGTTAGATATCTCAGATAGTTATGCTTCTATTGCGAGTCGGGTGATCAGCTGCGCGGGCATGAGCACTGGCGGCTGCATCGAAGGAGGCTTCGCTAGTTACATGGCGGATGGTGTGCTGGCGGTGCTGAACGTGAGCGGTTGCGCGAACAGCACCATGAAGTCAGCGGTGAGCGAAGGCATCATATTATCTGCGATAAGTTAAAACAGGTGCAGGACGTTTCAGACCTCAGCAGTGACGTGGCGAATCCGAATCTGATTCTTAAGGTTAACTCCGCCAGAGTGAAGTAGCACTACCGGATTAAGGCGGCTTAGCAGGCCCCAATTTCCGCCGATAATGACTTCGTCGTTAGCCTGTATCTACTCTGCACGCACTTCCTGAAAGCTTGCCTTTGCCTGTAGGTAAATAGAATGAGGATAAATATGATTATAGATGGTCGTGATATACATACAGAATCTGATGTTCATCGCATTCTGGCTGAGATAATGGAATTTGGCCCCTATTACGGCAAGAATCTGGATGCTCTCTGGGATTGCCTGAGTACAGATATTGAAAGGCCAATAAGAATTCCCTGGTGTCACTCAGATTTATCAAAAAAATACCTGGAGAGCGATTTGATAAAATCATCGAGGTTTTCGAAAGGGTAAGGCAGCAGGATATAGTTTTTCCCTGGGAAGATAAATTTGATTACTGGCTCAAATAACCTCTTCTTAGTATTTAGTCTTTGTGCTGAACAACTTTGCTCAATTCCTCTGAATCTGAAAGATAAAAGCCTCATACTCTCGCAGCAGGCTTTTATCTTCCAATTGCATCACGCTTAATGCATTAACTGACTGACCAGCCCGGTAAGATCGGCTTTTTTATCAATCACGCCTGCAGATGACGCTTTATCCACCAACTGTGGCAGATATTTGACCAGCAGATTCAGTGCATCGCGGGTGTTGATGCCCATCCGCGCAGCCAGCTGTTCAATGGCCTCAGAGTTAATCATCTTCTGCACCAGATCGCTGCTCAGGGCAACGTTCTGCTGATCGCCCAGCCAGGAGTTAACCACTTCACTGTACTCACCGCTCTGAAGATGACTTACGATAGTGTGTAAACCGCCTTGCTGCTCCACCCACTCCAGCACACCTTTCACTTCCTGACTGGTCTGAGTATTCAGGCCGCACATCGCCAGCACCGTTTCCAGTAAACTCATTTTATTTCCCCTGAATCGTAAGCGGTTAAGATTGTTTACATGCTCTGATTTTATGAATAACAAACAGCACAATAATTGAACCCAGGGTTGCAATGGCAATGCTGTAAATATTGAAACCACTGACCTTGCCAAAGCCCAGAGCCGTACTGGCGACACCGCCAATCAGTGCGCCGATAATACCCAGAATCATGGTCATGAAAATGCCCATATGTTCTTTACCTGGCATAATACATCTGGCGATAATACCGGCGAGCAGACCAAATACAACCCATGACAGTATACCCATCATTAACATCCTTCTTTTTATATAAATGACTGCACGTTTAGCAGTGGTTTAATCCACGAAATAAAAGCAGGTGTATCGTACGCCGCGCAGTATTTGTCTGGCAATCCTGTTTTTTTAATTAAACTAAACGTATCGGAAACGATAGGGGCGTAATTATGAGCATTCTGGATAATATTAAAAATATTGGCGATGAGTTGTTACATAGCGTTGATAAAAATGTTGAGAATAAGACCGATGCCTCAGCAGCAGGTGATCGCACTTATACCGTTAAATCGGGTGATACGCTCAGCGCAATCGCTAAGCAGTTTTATAATGACGCATCAAAATATATGAAAATCTTTGAGGCGAATAAAAACACCCTCAGCAACCCGGATAATATTGCGCCGGGTCAGGTACTGACTATTCCCGAGTAATCGTTAGCCGAGGGGACAAGCCAGCCAGGGCAGCAATTGTCCGGCTGGTTTTTTGCAGTTATGGCCGCCGGATTCACCAGCAATATGCTGGTAACAGCAGTCGGGTCCGAATGGTAATCAGAAAGGGCGAGAAAATTGAGCTCACTGAAAAGCAAAAAGCCCGCTCAGGTTTCCCTGAGCGGGCTTTTCTAATTCTGGCTCCTCTGACTGGACTCGAACCAGTGACATACGGATTAACAGTCCGCCGTTCTACCGACTGAACTACAGAGGAATCGTTTGAACGAGGCGAATAGTAGCGGCGTCGCACTGAGGTGTCAACAGCAAAAAATACATTATCATTCAACTGGCTAGCTTTAACGCAATGCGATCGGGATTTAAGCAGTTTGAGCCGCGTCAGAAGCCATCCGGCTCAGGGGATCCTGCTGGTAAAACTGGCGCAGATTCTGATACATGGCGGGAAAGCGTTCGGCCAGCAGAACCGGAGCCGTAAAGAAATATTCAGAAAGTACGGCGAAGCACTCAGCCGGATCGCTAGCGGCGTAGGGATCGATAGTCGCAGCCTGTTCGCCTGTCAGTTCCACTTCACTTTCAATCTCTGCCATCGCGGCTCGCAAATCCCTTTCCCACTGGGCTACGTCACGCAGCGGCATGACCGGAACGCCGCTGGTATAACCGCTGCCGCGCGCATCCAGTTTGTGTGCCACCTCATGGATCACCAGATTAAAGCCGGAGAGATCGAAGGAGTCCTGAATATCGAGCCAGTTGAGGACGACCGGTCCCTGCGTCCAGCTCTGTCCGGCGTGAACGGCAGGCGCGATGTGAACCAGCCCATGTTCATCCTGCCACTCATCGTCGACCTCAAACGGCTCGGGATAGATCAGCACCTCATGAAAACCGTCCAGCCACTCCAGACCCAGCTTCAGCACCGGCAAAGAGAAAAGCAGGGCAATCCGCACGCTGCGCAGTTCATCCAGCTGAACGCCCCCGAGAGGCACCAGTTTTTTCTGTTGCAGAAAGCGCTTTGCCAGCTCTACCAGCGCCTGCTGTTCAGACTCATCCAGCGGGCTGAAGACAGGCTGTGACAGCGCCTGTTGCCACGGCAGTGCCGCCAGCAGGGTGTCGTTATGCGTTTTCCAGGGCCATTTAAACATCGCAACTCCTGCACAGAACCGGGCCAGGTCATTATCCTGACGCGGCAGATATAAAAATGCCAGCATCGAATGCTGGCATCTTCTGTCTGACTTCAGGACTGAAGGCTGTCTATTCAACCCGTTAGTGCAGCCGTTGTCTGTGATTCAACCCGCAAAGCGGGGGCTGAGGCATTACCTGCGATCAACGCGCTGAAATTCAATGACCCAGACCCAGGGATTAACTTCCCAGCTGGTCGCGCCGTACTGTTTTTCCCAGGCTTTGCGATACGCCTCTTTAGGCGACTCAGAATTAACATTCATGGTGAAGAAGTTATTAAGGAAGTGCGAGTCGGTCTGTACGCCCTCCGCCATAATGTCATCTTCACTGATATCCTGGATCTTCTCCGCGCGCACGCCGGTAATTTCAAGGTTGATACGACTGGCCCAGCGCGGCATGTGGATGGCGGTCTGCCAGCCAAACTCCTCGGCTTCCGGGGTACTCATCGCATGCTGACCCAGCTCATTACTGTCGGCACGATACTGGCAATATTCCGGCAGGCGAAACGGCGTAGGGTCACGTTCATATTCGGCGAGATCGCTTTCTGGCACCATCGGGCCGCGCCAGGTTTCACGCACCCACAGGATGTCGCCCGGTTTGCCGTAGGGACACTGATAGCTGATGTCGGTCATCGACATCATCTTGTAGCCATGCAGATGGTTAGCACTCACGTCGAAAGCATGAACGCCTTCGTGATGATCCTGTCCCGGCCCGAAAGCCTGAGTTTTCATAATGCGCCGGGTTTGTGTTTGCTGGCCAACCAACAGGGCACGAACACGCTGTTCGGAAAAAAGAATCGGCCGTTCTTTCATGGATTACCTCTTTTTATTAGTAGAACCCGGTTACTGCTGTAAACATCCATTTGCTACACATCTGAGAGTTATCATAAAAGCTTTAAATCAATTTGTTTAATAATTTGTCGCCTGACAGTTACTTTAAAATTGTCACGTTGGGTGTTAAAAATCAGCAAAATGCAAAAAGCGCACCAAAGCTTATCACGCAATCGGCAGAACACGACGAATAGCCCGGATACAGTACGTTATAACGGTAAAAATAGGAACCTTTTCAGACTTTTTCACCTGCTATTGCCCACACTTTTACAATTAATTGCGTGACAAAAAAAGGGTAAGCACGGCCGTTTTAAGGGGTTCAGAATGGATCAAACATTACTGCTGTTAAACTAATTTTCTTAGCAGCAATTCACTGAGTAAAGGCTGAAAACCGCCGAAATTGCGGTATTTATGCAACAAAGGTGCTATACAGATGATCCAGATCTCATTTTTCTGCCCAAAATCACTGGCAGCGCCGCTCTTTTCAACCGCACTGTAAAAAAAGTGTCATTAGCCAGTCGCTATGATGGCTTGCCGTTTGCGCACTGATCGCGACAGAGAATCCGCTGTCGATCACTACAGGGAGATAGATTATGTCACTTACACTCTGGCAATCCCGCTATGAAAGCTGGTTTCAGGCAAACTGGATCCACGACGACGGCGCGCACGATATCGCCCATCTGCGACGCGTCTGGATGAGCGCGCAGCGAATCATGACCGGCACGAATGCGGACCCGCTGGTGGTGCTCACCGCCTGCTATTTTCATGATGTAGTGAATCTTCCCAAGAATCATCCGGAACGACATTTCGCTTCTACTTATGCCGCGACGGAAACGCAGCGCATCCTGCAGCAGGATTTTCTCGACTTTCCGGCAGAAAAAATTGATGCCGTGATGCATGCGGTTAAAGCTCACAGTTTCAGCGCCGGTATCCCGCCAGAGACGCTCGAAGCCAGAATCGTGCAGGATGCAGACCGGCTGGAGTCGCTGGGCGCAATCGGGCTGGCGCGGGTCTTTTACACGGCCGGTGCATTGAATCGCCCGTTATTCGACAGTCAGGATCCACTGGGTAAAGATCGCGAGCTGAATGATATTAAGTGGACGCTGGACCATTTCCAGAAGAAGCTGCTGCGTCTGCCTGAAACCATGCATACCGAAACCGGCCGCATGCTGGCTGAGCATAACGCCGATTTCCTGGTGCGCTACATGGCGAAGCTTTATGCCGAACTTCAGGGCAATCTGGTGGGAATGGATGAGGGCGTGCTGCGGGATTTCACTCCACTGAAAACAGAATATTAAATTTTTATGACAGTATGTTAATCGAAACGGTCATCCGGTAGCGTGTGAGCAATAATAAAAAGGAGCTGCCCGATGACCGAAACTGTTAATTTAACGATTAAAATTGATCCCGAGCTGAAAGAAACAATTAAACAGCTGGCGCTGGAAAACCAGATTTCAATGAGCCAGGAAATTGTGCAGCGTTTGCAGACCAGTCTGAAAACGCATCCACATCCGGCAATTGATAGTCA
This sequence comes from Pantoea sp. QMID4, assembly GCF_030270445.1. Lineage (NCBI taxonomy): Bacteria > Pseudomonadati > Pseudomonadota > Gammaproteobacteria > Enterobacterales > Erwiniaceae > Pantoea > Pantoea sp. QMID4. The sequence continues at coordinate 681,934 of NZ_BSXL01000001.1, forward strand.
GGACATTACTGAAGAGGGCGCCGATGAAGCGGGTGCCTCTGACGTGAAAACCGATGGACTGAGCGCCAGCGAGTTGAAGCAGATTCGCCTGCTGCTGAAGAAGCAGAACAAGAAGAAGAAATAAATCAGAAACCCGTCGAAAGACGGGTTTTTTAATTCTTTCGTGGGTGAAATCCGTTAAATCTGTTCGAAACGCAACAATTCAACGCGCAGGGAACAGGGTCAGAAGAGGAAAGCGTCCCGCGCCATGGACAAAAACGCCGGGAGCGTTTTTGAACAACGCAACGCGTTGGCCCGGCAACGGACGCACCTCAGGGAAGAGGTGCGTACTAAAACGCCGGGAGCGTTTTTGAACAACGCAACGCGTTGGCCCGGCAACGGGCGCACCTCAGGGAAGAGGTGCGTACTAAAACGCCGGGAGCGTTTTTGAACAACGCAACGTGTTGGCCCGGCAACGGGCGCACCTCAGGGAAGAGGTGCGTAATTGCGCGGGCTGAGCAGTCGTGAATGACAGTTTTGCGTCTTTCCGATCTGGCCCTGTTCCCTGAGCTGGTGCAATCTCACAACTAATCTGGCCGGGATGGCGACTTCAGCTGACGAATATGCGGCAGCAGCAACTGCGCCACAGCCGCAAACACCGGCACGACGACCGAGTTACCAAACTGCTTATAGGCCTGAGTATCTGAAACCGGAATGCGGAACGGCTCGTGGCCCGGCACATCAAAGCCCATCAGGCGGGCACATTCGCGTGGAGAAAGACGACGCGGACGCCGTGCCATGTTATCCGTATCCTGAAACTCCGCTTCACTCAGGGCGCTGTCCCAGCCGCGGTCAATCAGAATCTCTGAGCCATCTTTGTAGTAGCGTGCTGACAGCGTCCGCACGCAGCAGTCAGGATTGCTTGGATCGTTAAGGCCAAAACCAAAGCCGTTACCTTTCGCTTTGTGCTTTTTCGCATACTGGTAGAGATAGCGCCACAGCACCGGCGACAGAATATATTTGTCGTCTGGCGCCTTTTCCAGCAGGCTCTGCAGGCTGGGCACCTGCGCGGGATAGAAACGACGGATATCGCGTAGCGTAAAGTCCTGCTTTTTCAGGTCACGGCGAATCCCCACCATCACAATGCGTTCGCGATGCTGGGGCAGGAAGTGACGCGCATCGATCACTTTGGCATCCGGGCTGCCGGCTCCGGCATCGGCCACGTCATAGCCCAGCTCATCCAGCGTCTCCATGATAATGGCGAAAGTGCGGCCCTTATCGTGGCTCTTGAGGTTTTTCACATTCTCCAGCACAAAAAACGGCGGCTTCTTGGCGGCCAGAATGCGCGCAACATCGAAAAACAGCGTGCCCTGCACCTGACATTCAAACCCGTGGGCGCGGCCTAGCGCATTTTTCTTACTGACGCCCGCCAGCGAAAAGGGTTGGCAGGGAAAACCGGCCAGCAACACCTGATGATCGGGGATTGCCGCATCAATCGCGCGGTATATCTCTTCGTCGTCAGTCAGACCTTCCGGCTGGGTCACCTGCCGGATATCGGTATTGAAGTGATGCTCCAGCGGATCGCTATAGTGGTTGGCTTTATAGGTGCGAACCGCCTCTTTATTCCATTCACTGGTGAACACACATTTGCCGCCGATCGCCTCGAATCCTTTGCGAATGCCGCCAATGCCGGCAAAGAGATCAATAAAACGAAACTCAGGATTATCATAATGAGCGGGCCGGGTCGGCAAAAGACTCTGCAACAGCGACAGCTCAGCCTCACACAGCGGCGGCAGGGCGCTTTTACCCTGACGGATCCGGTTCAGCAGGGCCGGCGTCCAGCAGGAAAATCCCGCCTGCTGCAGTCGGGCCGTGAGATCACGAACCGAATAGATGTCCAGCACCTGCCCAAAGAGTTCAGACGCATCAGCAGATGAAAGTGCAGCAGAGAGTGGTTCAGCGAGGGCGGCGGGATGCATGCGTTTTTCCTTAACAGTAAGGAGCCTATGCTAACACTCCAGAGGCTGCGAGGAAATTGCCGGGATGTGCCCAGTGTCAGACCGCCGGAAAGTTCTGTTTTTGCGGCGTACTATCCGAAGTCGTCCGACGGCGGCTGTCGCTTTTCGTGGCGCAGGCTAAAGTTACAGAACCAGCAAAAAAGGAGACGTTATGGCTGATGTTCACTCCAGCGAAACACGCAGCAAAAATATGCGTGCCATTCGCGCTCAGGATACGGCCATTGAGCAACGTATTGCGCTGTTGCTGAAAGATCGGGGATTCAGCTTTCGCGTACAGGATAAAAATCTGCCGGGCCGGCCTGATTTTGTCCTGACCGAACAGCAGGCGATTATTTTTGTTCATGGCTGCTTCTGGCATCGTCATCACTGCTATCTGTTTAAGCTGCCGGCGACGCGTACGGAATTCTGGACCGGAAAAATCAACAGCAATGTTGAACGTGACCGGCATTATGTGCGCCAGCTGCAGGAAAGCGGCTGGAAAGTGCTGATCATCTGGGAGTGTGCGCTACGTGGTAAACTGCGCCTGGTGGATCAGGATCTGCTGGAACGGCTGGAGGAATGGTTGCTGGCGATGTCGGGGAGTGCCGAGATCGACCATCAGGGCATTCATCATTACAACGCTGATTGCTAATCAGGACCATAATTGGTTAGATCTGCGCTTTCTCCGTGGCCAGGAGCCTGACATGAGCATAAAACTGACGGTTAAACGCCTTTACCAGATTCGTGACGAGCGGATGGTAAACACTAAAGCCACTGCGCGGGTCTATTGCGGCGACAGGCTTATCGCTACGGAGGAGATCACCGGCATGACCGAAAGCCCGGTCAGTAAATACCTGCATGCTGAAGGCGCAGAAGGTGATGCGGTGCGGGTAGAGTGGGATTGTGAGGGCATCGCAGAGATGACCGTAACGGAAATTGAGCGCTGCCCATGTTGTCAACATAACGAACCAGACTAAGGATAAGATTTTGGCGGGCACCAGTTTACTGACTTTACTTGATGATATTGCAACACTTCTGGACGATATTTCCGTCATGGGAAAAGTGGCGGCAAAAAAGACCGCTGGCGTACTGGGCGATGATTTGTCGCTGAATGCTCAGCAGGTTACCGGCGTCAAAGCCAACCGTGAGTTGCCCGTGGTGTGGGGCGTGGCTAAAGGGTCGTTTCTTAACAAACTCATTCTGGTACCGCTGGCGCTGATCATCTCCGCCTTTGCGCCCTGGCTGATCACGCCATTGCTGATGCTAGGCGGTGCTTATCTCTGCTATGAAGGCGTGGAAAAGGTGATGCACAGTCTGCAGCACGACAAGCAGAGCAAATCACCGGAAGCACGCCAGCAGCGCCTCGATTCGCTGGCGAATCAGAACGCGGCAGAGTATGAGAAGAAGAAAATCAAAGGTGCGGTGCGCACAGATTTCATCCTCTCGGCGGAAATTGTCGCGATCACCCTGGGTATTGTCTCGGAAGCGCCGCTGCTCAACCAGGTGATCATCCTGGCGGGCATTGCCATTCTGGTCACCATTGGCGTCTATGGCATCGTCGCGGGCATCGTAAAAATTGATGATCTTGGCTTCTGGCTGCGTGAGAAACCATCGCGCGTTGCGCAGGGTATCGGCAGTGTGCTGCTGGCCGCCGCGCCCTGGCTGATGAAGATTCTCTCGGTGGTCGGCACCCTGGCGATGTTCCTGGTTGGTGGCGGTATCGTGGTGCATGGCATTGCGCCGCTGCATCATCTGATTGAGGAGGTCAGCGGCGGATTAAGCGGCTGGATTGCGATGCTGCTTAGCAACGGCGCAAACCTGGTACTGGGCTTTATCATTGGGTCGATCGTGCTGTTAGTGGTCAACCTTATTGCCAGAGTGCGCGGGAAATCGGTATAAAGCGCACTGTGATTTACGGTCAGGAGAATGACGATGAACGACGACATGTTTGAATTTGATATCGACGCACAGCTTGAGCAGGCTGAAGCGAAAGCAGAGAAAAAAGCCAGCGAAGTGCCGGATGATCCCGGTGATGAAGCCGATTGCGAAGGCTGTAAAATCTGACGTCAGCGTCAACACTTCATCAAAGCGGATAAGTTTTATCCGCTTTTTTTATTTTCCGCATATCCAGCTGCTTAATTCTGAATTCGCCCATTTTTTGCGTGCCTTAATAGGCAAGTGTCGGGTTGACCTGCTATAAAGAAAATAGTCACTCAGGTTAATAACACGCATGAAAGGAGCGCCCCATGGTTTTCGCAATCAGTGAAGAAGTGCAGCACAAGGAAGAAGGTCACACGATGGTGGTGACCGGCTACGCCAGTGGCATGGTGGAATGCCGCTGGTATGACGGCTATGCCGTGCGCAGCGAGGCTTTTCGCAGTGATGAACTCTGCGCCCTGAATCCTGCGCAACAACTGGCAAGCTGAGAGCTTCAGGCCTGAGGGGCAGAGACCCGACAGGTCTGGTTTCTGACTGCCTGAGGCCCGGCACACTCCCTGTGCCGCCCTGTTTCAGACGTTACCGTCATTATCCTCTTCAACCGCCTGATAGATGCGCTGCAATACATCCGGGAACGCTGACTGAACCCGGCTCCAGCTGGGTATAAACGGCTTATCGTTAGGACGTTCAATAAACGCCTGTCCCGCCTCCAGAATCGACTGAGTAAACATCTCTACCGCAGCCTCTTCGACGTGCTGATCAAACTTCAGTCCGTTCATTGCCGCCTCGTGGTTATAAGTTTCCATCATATCCAGCGCATTACGGTAATAGGTTGCCTTCAGCACCCGGAATGAATCGCTGGTCAGCGGCACACCCATGGTCGCGAGCTTACGCAGCAGTGACTGGACGATGTCGCTGCTCATGCGCTTCAGGCCGCCGGTGCCATCATCTTCGGCCAGCGGCTGATGCTTGTGATCGTAATTATCGGCGATTTCAACCTGGCACGACTGGCGGGTGGTGTAGTTACGGTAAATCTCCGACAGCACGCCAATCTCCAGTCCCCAGTCGCCGGGAATTTTGATGCCGTTCAGCACATGTGTTCGCATGGCGAACTCGCCGGAGAGCGGATAGCGGAAGCTTGTCAGGTAATCCAGGTATTCCGAATGGCCATAGACTTTCTGCAATGAGCGCAGCAGCGGCCCGACCAGCAGACGTCCGACGCGGCCGTTAAGTTTGCCATCCGCGACGCGCGCATAGAAGCCTTTACAGAACTCATACTGAAACGCCGGGTTGGCCAGCGGGTAGAGCAGGCGGGCCAGCATGCCACGCTCATAAGTAACGATATCGCAGTCATGCAGCGCCACACAGCTGGTGCGGTCCGACGCCAGCGTATAGCCGGTACAGAACCAGACGTTGCGACCTTTGCCGGGATTAGTGGGCGACAGACCCTCTTTATCCAGTTCCGCATCAATGGCTTTCAGACGCGGGCCGTCATTCCACAGAATGCGATGCCGTTGCGGCAGGCGGGAGAAGAACTCGCGGGCAAACAGGAACTGGTCGCGGTCGGCCCGATCCAGACCAATCACGATCTCATCCAGATAGGGCACTTTTGCCAGCTCATCGACGATTTTCGTCAGCGCCGGGCCTTCAAGTTCGGAAAACAGCGATGGCAGGATCAGCCCCATTTTGCGTTTGCGGGCAAAGCGAACCATCTCTTTTTCCAGCGACTCCACGCTGCGGTGGGTAAGGTTGTGGAAATTGGTGATTACGCCATTCTGATAAAAGTCACTCATCGCATCATCCTTTTAATGCCCGTGGGCGGCTTATTGAGGTTGAGTCAAAAAATAGTCCAGTCCTTCACGCCAGCCTTCGGGGCCATGGTGAGCGGTGTGGTAGACCTGCTGCTGATCGGTCCGGCTGAGTGTTACCGGTGTTTTACTGTAGCCCTTAATCACTACGGCATAATCAACTGCGTCCAGCATAGGCGCATCATTCGGCCCGTCACCGAGACCAATTGTGATGGGCGCTTCACCGGGAGAATGGTCCAGAAGCCAGTGCAGCGCTTCACCTTTGCCGCAGCCTGCTGGCATCACATGCCAGAAACGTCCGCCCTGCGTCAGTGCCAGCCCTTCAGCACGTAGTGCCGCCTGAAAGCTATCGAACGCTTCGTCACTGTCGCGCCAGACAATCACTTCAGACGCGTCGCGCTGGCGTGACAGCGCGGCATCAGCCTCACTCAGTCCGGTCATTGAGGCCACTTCCGGATCGGAGAAGTCATGGAAGCCGGTAAAACGGTAGACTGCTTTCAATGCGGCCAGCCGCTGGCAGAGTGCGTCATAAGTCAGCGTATTATCGGGCAGGCGGATCCGCTGCTGATCCTGCGTCTGGACCACGGCACCGTTCTCGGCGATAAAGGGTGAACCACTGATCCCGAGCTTTTTTTGCAGCGGAATGATTTCGGCTGCCGTCTTACTGGAACAGATCACCAGCGGAACAGCGGACTGTTTCAGGGTGGTGAGCCACTCAGTGGCCGCATCCCAGCGGTAGGTATGGTGGTCGAGTAGCGAACCATCGAGATCGGTAATAATCATTAACGGCTGTTGAAGATCGGGCATTAACAGGCTCCTTTCATCACGTTCGCGGCCAAAGCAGCGATTTTTCAATATTATAGTTGAATATGGCTCACACTTTTTTTCCTGTCGCGCTGGCTGAAAATCCAGGATAAATCTTAAAAAAGAAAAGGGGAAAGCGAGGGATGCAGGAAGTGTGCAGATGCTAAGTCACTGGCTGGCGCGGTGTTTTCGGTAACTGTTGCCCCATAATGACCCGGTTCGTTGCAGAAACGTGCATATCTGATACTTGTTTTGGTGACGCGTTCGCGTAATCTGCAGAGGTGTTAAGAATTCCCTGGTGTAACGAATTGAATTTTTACCCGGCCTTCCCGCCGGGTATTTTTTTGAAATCGATTTCAGCGGTTAGCTTCATAAGCGCGATAGTTACAGATATCGATTTCAAACGCTTCTGCCAGTTCGGTATACGAGTGGAAAATCTGGCCTTCAACTTCAGGCCGTGGCATCTGACTCTGCTCCATATATTCCCGTATCTCTCCTGACGTTTTTGCCTGAATCGCCGCCAGTAAACCCTCCACATCCACCTGCAGATCGGACGCCGGCATATCGGTGTGCTGCTTTTCGTCTGTCATTTTCTGACTCCTGAGAGCAAACAGAATAATCAGTATAGAACGCGTGGCAGAAAGGGGGGAGCGGGCAGATCGCAGGCAAAAAAAAGCCCGCGCTGCGCGGGCAAAATCCTTGTTACTTTAGGTTGTGGCTGCACCTATGGGGGTGGTGCAGTAGAGGGAGTGTAAAGGCCAGGCGCGTAAGAAGTCTTGCGGTGAAATGTTAAGAAATTGCAAAAATGATCCTTGCTCAGATTTACCTGACTTTGCCCCTGAACAGAGCAGATTCAGCTATAGTTGATGATAAAGCTGATTTTTTTCAATACCTAAAGGAATGGTTATGGACATCTTAAGAATTATTATCGCAATTCTGCTGCCACCGCTGGGTGTATTTATGCAGGTCGGTTTTGGTGGTGCTTTCTGGCTGAATATACTGCTGACGATCTGTGGTTATATCCCTGGTATCGTTCATGCCGTCTGGGTCATTGCCCGTCGCTAACGCGCCGGTTCTTCGTTTAGACTGTACGCAATAGATAATCAGGAGAACCGAAATGAAGGTAAATGACCGCGTTAGCGTCAAAACCGATGGTGGCCCGCGTCGCGTTGGCACCATTCTGGCCAGGGAGCCGTTTAATGAAGGCACCATGTTTCTGGTCGCGCTGGATGATTATCCACTCGGCATCTGGTTTTTTAATGAAACGCAGCAGCCGGATGGCATTTTCGTCGAACCTTATCACGACGCCTGAGCCTGACGTGCATAATAAAGCCCCGTTACGCTATGCGTAACGGGGCTTTTTGCGTTCAGCGCCGCTGCCGTTGACGACAGCCGCTGATGCTGACCAGCATGGCGTCAGAAGGTTTCCCAGTTATCACTACCGGTGGCCAGCGCCGGACGCGGTGCCTGAGCGGGTGTTCTGGCTGGTGAAGTGACGCGCGCGGTCACACTTTTCGTGGCAGGCGAATCCTGAAGACGGAATGCCGCCACCGCCTGTGTCAGTTTGCCTGCCTGATCTTCCAGCGAGGCCGCTGCCGCTGAGGCTTCTTCCACCAGCGAGGCATTCTGTTGTGTGACGTTGTCCATCTCAGTGACCGCCTGACTCACCTGCTGAATACCCCGGCTCTGCTCGTCCGATGCCGCTGCGATCTCCGACATGATATCAGTAACGCGACGCACCGCTTCGACAATCTCACCCATTGTGCTGCCCGCTGCGCCAACCTGATGCGACCCGTCATTAATCAGCGTGACGGACTCCGCAATCAGGGATTCAATCTCTTTGGCTGCCTGCGCACTGCGCTGGGCCAGATTGCGCACTTCGCTTGCCACTACCGCAAAGCCGCGACCCTGTTCTCCGGCACGGGCTGCTTCAACCGCTGCGTTCAGCGCCAGAATGTTGGTCTGGAATGCAATGCTGTTAATGACGTTGGTGATCTCAGCGATTTTCTTCGAGCTGCCGGAAATGTTGGTCATGGTTTTCACCACGCTGCTGACCAGTTCTCCGCCGCTGCGCGCTTTGCCGGAGGCATCTGCGGCCAGCTGGCTGGCATGATGGGCATTCTCGGCGTTCTGCTTCACGGTAGCCGTCAGCTCTTCCATGCTGGCAGCGGTCTGTTCCAGTGCTGCCGCCTGCTGCTCGGTGCGTGAAGAGAGGTCGGTGTTACCGGCTGAGATTTCGCTGGAACCCTGGTATATCGCTACCGCGCCTTCACGCACCGTACCGACGGTGGTGACCAGCGACTGCTGCATCAGCTGCAGGTTGTGGATCAGCGTACCAATCTCACTGCGACCAAAGGGCAGGGGAGCAGAGGTCAGATCACCCTGCGCAATGCGTTCAATGCGCAGCACCGACTGACGCAACGGGTTAATCACCACGCGACGCAGGAAGACAAAGGTCAGCAGCACCAGCACCAGTGCGGCGCTGAACGCCACGGCCATAGAGATAAAGCCGATGCGCGACTGCTGATCGGCGCCAGCGGTGATGGCATTGGCACGGTCAGTACGGATCTTTATCGCCTTCAGTAAGACGGCGTTATAGTCCTCATCCAGCTTGCGGGTAACGTCTGTCTCATGTGCGATGATGCCCTCAAAGCTGCCCTGCTTACCGGCCTCGATCATCGGCATCAGGCCTTTCGTAATGTAATCGTTGAAACGAGCCTGCAGCGTAGCGTCCAGTTCAGTGTCAGCAGGGGTTTTCACTTCACGTGCCTGATAAATAGCAAAGCCATCTTTTGCCTGCTGAATACGTTTTTCAGCGGCAGCGACGTTGGCGCGAAACGCGTCCATGTCACCAATACGCGCGGCGGCACCGGCCTGAATAATAGTCAGACGCGCAGTACGCAGATGGTTCGAACTGTTAGAGAGGCCCATGCGAACCTGAATCTCGTTCGTGGCATCATCGAGGGAGTGATTGCTTAAAATCAGAAAGTAACTGGCGACACCAATACAGAGTGCGAACAGCAGCAAAATGCCGCCGAAGATCAGGCTAAACAGCGGCACCAGACGAAGATTCTGCCAGATGCCTGCGCTTGTTGGTCCATTATTTTCCAATGCAGTGTTCATATCCTTGCTCTCTTGAGGCTGTTGTTATAAGGCTTAACATCGGCAAAAGAGCGTAAAGGCTTAGCGGCAAGAGTGAGACCTGGCTCGCAATTCAGCGCAAAAAAAACCGGCCATTAAGGCCGGTTCTTCAGGTCTGACGATCAGCGAATATTAACGTAAATACCCGAGGTCACATTATCGGTTAAACGCACCACATGATAAATAACCTGTTTATTATGGGTTTTGATTTTACGTTTAATATTACCTTTGTGTGACGATACCGTTTTGGCCTTAATTTGCATTTTATCTGAGATCTGAATGGTGTCATGACCTGACATCCACATCTTCAGCATGTTTGACTCAGTCTGGCTCAGCGTCAGCGGGTGAACATCCATGCCCGAAGAGATGCGCGCAGACTGGTTAAGCTTCTTCTGCAAATAGGTGCTGAGTAAGGAATCCAGTGTCGATGTCTTCATCGATTTTGATGTAATAATCAGGTTCTTACGAACGTAGAGATATTCCTCAAAATGGATATTACTAATCGCCATAAATATAAAAAAAAGTGTGTCAGGATGCTGCGTAATAATACTGCGGATACGTTCGCTGGAATCAGTCTCATGAATGAAACAATCTTCATTAATAAAGACGACACCAGGATTTAATTGCTCACATTTTTGCTGTAGTTGCTCAATATCGGAGACAGAAGAGATATTTTTCTTCTTAACTCCTTTTGAAGACATGTAGTCTGATAATCCCAGGCGTGTGTAGTTGCAGGAATCCATAATAATAGTTGGCATAATAGCGACCCTCACCAATTTGTTATCCGTTTAAATCAACGATGAATACGCGTTGCGGTACGAGAGAGATTTCTTAGGTACTTTTTTATTCTGCTCGTGCAGTGTGGCAACAGGCAAACGCCCGTAAAAGTCTTCATCCCTGACCCGTTCTGCAAAAAAATTTGTGCTGCCATGACGTCACACATTCTCCGGCAATGGCGGGGAATGCCAGTGAAGTGCCGGAAATTCAGTAAAGCTCATTTTTTGAGACCTGTGTCACTATCCCTGAAAACAGGAAGTTTTCTGATAGGAAAATTCTCAAAAACATTTGTTTTACGAAAGTGTGATGTCTCAGCGTGCGATGACAATGCCGGAAAAAACATTTTTTAACAAGAAAAATCACTTAAAGTTTTTTTTCTTGTAAATTCAGTGTATTGCCAGTTTTGCCTGCATATTCACAGTCTGACAGCTTCTGTGAACCACCCAACTAAAATACGCGAAGCCCGGTTTAATAAGAATTATTTTCAGACTCTCAGCACGTTTATCAGAATTTCCTTAGTTGCATTCTGGAAAACATGGTTCGGAAAATGCACGGATGGTTTTGCGATACTTAAGTGTCGCTGAGCGAAGGTAGTTAGAAACTTAATGTTCAGGGGCGGGATAGTTCTGTCAGAAACAGGGCGAGTAAATCAAATATTTCACTGAACAAATGCTCACAGAACGGGGCCAGCAGAGGCATCAGCAGGCTGATGGTTAAAATTCCGACTGATAAGGTAATCGGGAAGCCAATTGCGAAGATTGATAACTGTGGTGAAACGCGGTTTAACAAACCCAGTACCAGATTTACCATGAGTAACAAAACGATTAAGGGCAGCGCTAACATCATGCCATTAAGGAAAATTAATCCGCCTGATTTCACCAGCGCCATAAATGCGTTGGCATTTAGCGGGTGACCGCCAATCGGCAGCGTATGAAAACTGTCCGCCAGCAATGAGATCAGCCAAAGATGTCCGTTGAAGGTCAGGAACAACAACATGGCCAGCATGTCGAGAAAACGGGACAGCACCGGCATGTTAAGACGGCTGCCAGGGTCAAAAAAGGTGGCGAACGAAATGCCCATCTGCAAACCAATGACTTCCCCGGCAAGGCGCACAGCCGCAAAAGCAAACTGCATGGTAAAGCCCAGTGCGATGCCAATCAGCATCTGCTGGATCAGCAGCCAGAATCCGGCAGGAGAAAACAGGGTCACATTGACAGCAGGTAACAGCGGCATCAGCAGCCAGGTGATCATCACCGCCAGTCCGATTTTGACACGTTTGCTGACGGATCGTTCACTGAGGATCGGCGCGGTGGCGAACAACGCCATGATGCGTACCAGTGGCCAGAAGAACTGGCTGACCCACTGAACCAGCTGGCTGCTGTCGAGAGTAACCATCAGCCGATGATATAAGGCAGGTTGGTAAAGACGGTGCGGATATAGTCCAGCAGCAGATTCAGCATCCACGGGCCGGCAATGATACCGGTGGTGGCAACTGCCAGGATTTTAGGAATAAAGGATAAGGTCTGTTCATTGACCTGGGTCGCCGCCTGGATCAGGCTAATCAGCAGACCGCTGACCAGGGCTGCCAGCAGCAGCGGGGCGGCCAGCATCAGGGCGACGCGCATCGCTTCCTGTCCCATTACCATTACTGATTCGGGTGTCATGTCGTGCTCCGGTAAGAAAAGGGGGATCAGGAGTAGAAGCTTTGCGCCAGTGAACCGACCAGCAGTTGCCAGCCATCGACCAGAACAAACAGCATCAGTTTAAACGGCAGCGCAATGGACGCTGGCGGAACCATCATCATCCCCAGCGCCATCAGCACGCTGGCGACCACCAGGTCGATGATCAGGAACGGAATAAACACGGTAAAGCCAATCTGGAACGCGGTCTTCAACTCGCTGGTCACATAGGCAGGCAGCAGAATACGCATGGGCACCGCTTCAGGACCGGCAATCGGCGCGGTATTCGCCAGACGGGCAAACAGGGCTAAATCCGCTTCTCGGGTCTGACGCAGCATAAACTCGCGCAGCGGCTGGGCACCTTTATCAATTGCCACATCCATGCTGATCTTGTCCTGGCTGAACGGCAGATAGGCATCCTGATAAATTTTGTCGAAGGTCGGCGCCATAATAAAGAAAGTCAGAAACAGCGACAGACCGAGCAGCACCTGGTTAGGCGGTGCCGAAGGCGTGCCCAGGGCATTTCGCAGCAGGCCAAACACAATGATGATACGGGTGAAGCTGGTCATCATCAGCAGCACGGCCGGAATAAAGGTCAGAGCAGTGATAAAGACCAGTGTCTGAACCGGCAGTGACCAGCTCTGACCGCCGTTAGGCAGCGAGTGACTCACCAGGCCTGGCAGCTGGGCATGGGCAACCGGTGCCAGTAACAGCAGTGGCAGTAAAGGAAGCAGTCGACGCATCATTGTGGTTTTCCGGGACGTTTAACCAGATTCTGTAACAGCTGACGAAAATCCTGTGGTGCACGGTCAGCCGGCGTCACAGCGACAGGCTCACCCGGCGGCAGCGTATGCAGATGAGTAATCTGCTGGGCAGTGACGCCCAGCACCAGACGCGCGTCAGCAGTATCGATAATCACCACCCGCTCACGCTGGCCCACTGAGACGCTGGCCGTGAGTTTAAGCTCCTGACCACTGACCTTTTTCGGCGCAAAGCCGGCACGGCGTGCCAGCCAGGCGCAGGCCAGAATCAATAAAATAATCACTGCTAACACGCTGCTGACCTGGGCCAGCATTGAACCGGTCGAAATCGCCTGTGCGTGAGGTGCAGCCGGTTGCAGCGTTTGATTCTGGCTATTCATAATGTGACTCTTAGCGACTCAGACGACGCATACGTTCAGACGGGGTGATGATGTCAGTGATACGAACGCCATATTTGTCGTTCACAACCACCACTTCACCCTGTGCAATCAGGTAACCATTGATCAGGATATCCAGCGGCTCACCTGCCAGGCCGTCCAGAGCTACCACCGAACCCTGTGCCAGGCGCAGCAGCTCTTTGATGGTCATCTTGGTGCGGCCCAGTTCGACGGTGAGTTTCACCGGGATATCCATAATCAGATCGATATCCTGCAGCGATCCCGCAACGTTGCCGCCGTCGAATGACTTAAAGACGTCATCGGTCTGCGGCGCACTACTGCTGCCGACCTGCTCGTTCATCGCTTCAGCCCACAGATCGTCCGCAGAGATATCGTCAGACGGTTTATTACTGTCAGTCATGGGGCTGTTCCTCGTTAAGCGAATTCAAAATCGGGTTAATCAGGTGTTCGACACGGAGCGCATATTGCCCATTCATCGTGCCATATTGGCTGGTTAAGACCGGGACGCTATCGACATGGGCGATAATGCGTTCCGGCTTCTCAATCGGCAGCACATCACCGGGTTTCAGCTGCAGAATCCGTGACAGACGCAGTGAGGTTTCGGCAAAGTGAGCAATCAGTTCCAGCTCAGAGTGCTGCACCTGTTTGACCAGGTTATCGCGCCAGTGGTTATCTTCCTGACGGGAGTTTTCGAGCGGCGGGTTCACCAGCAGCTCGCGCAGCGGTTCAATCATTGAAAACGGGATGCAGATATTAAACTCACCCACCAGGTTGCCAATCTCCACCTGGAACGGCGTGTTAACCACGATATCGTTCGGTGAAGTGGTGATATTAGTGAACTTCACCTGCATCTCTGAACGTACATACTCGACGTCCAGTGGATAAATAGCCTTCCATGCGTCGCTGTAACCATCCAGCGCCAGCTTCAGCATGCGGCGGATAACGCGCTGCTCGGTATGGGTAAACTCACGGCCTTCGACTTTCGTCGGAAAACGTCCGTCACCACCAAACAGGTTGTCGACGGCGATAAACACCAGGCTGGGTGAGAACACCATCAGCGCCGTGCCGCGCAGCGGTTTCAGGTGGATCAGATTCAGGTTGGTTGGCACCGGCAGATTGCGGGCAAACTCATGGTACGGCTGAATCTTGATCGCCCCGACGCTGATGTCCGGGCTACGGCGCAGCAGGTTAAACAGCGTCATACGGAAACTACGGGCAAAACGCTCGTTAATAATCTCCAGCGCCTGCAAACGCTCGCGCACCACGCGGCGCTGGGTATTCGGGTCGTAAGGACGAATATCGCCCTCCGGCCCGTTTTGTTTCTTTTCTTCTTCCGCGCTGCCACTGTCGCCGTTTAAAAGGGCGTCAATTTCAGCCTGGGAGAGAATGCTATCGCCCATTGATTCACCTCAAAATGAAGGCAGTAAACAGCACGTCGCTTACGGCCTGCGGAGGTTGACCTTTTACCAGCGGAGGTGTCAGCGCCTGTTTGATTTGTTCAACAAGCGCCTGTTTTCCTTGCTCTGTCGCCAGCGCCGCAGCACTCTGACGCGAGAGCAGCAGCAGCAGACGGCTGCGCACCTCAGGCAGATAGTCATTCATCCGACCCCGGGACTCCTCATCAGCCAGACGCAGGGTAAAGCCTACGTAAAGCACGCGGTCAGGATCGTTGTCGGGATTGACCAGGTTAACCGTAAATGTATCAAGTGCAAAAAAGACCGGAGCGGGAGGCGGTTCAACTTTCGCCACCTCAGGCTTATCGCCCTCGTGTTTGTTCATCATTCGCCAGACTGCATAGCCTGCCACGCTGCAAGCGGCCAGCGTCAGAATGATCAACACTGGTATTAAGATTTTACGTTTGCTGCCTTTTGCTTTCGCGTTATCAGACATGGTGCAGTTACTTCCTGTGAATTATGGGCAAGCCTCTCGGCTCACGGGACAGATTATCCGCGTCTTAAGTCAAACCAATGGGTAGAAAAGACGCGGGTTTTACGCTTACCTTCAGCGTTTGCCGCTGTCAGGCGAAAGTGTCGACGGCGCTGTTGCCGCTGACGCGAGCCTGAAGGGCAGCGGGAACGGCAATCGGCGTAATGTCGGTGTCACTGTCCTGGGTGAGGGAGAAGCGGCCATGCTGTCCATCGCGGCGCGCCTCCTGTTGCTGCTGGAATTGCTGGCCCTGCGCGGAACTGTCACTGCTCACCTGACTCTCGCCCAGGTTGATTCCGCTCTCTGCCAGCGCGCTGCGCAGCTGCGGTATCGCGGCTTCCAGTGCCGATCTGACGTGGCTATGGCTGGAAACCAGACTAATTTGTGCCTGGTCGTTATCCAGTTTCAGGCTGATCTGGATAGCGCCAAGGTCTTCCGGATGCAAACGCAACTCTGCGTTCTGCTGGCCGTTGCGGCTGAACATCACAATCTGCTGACTCAGCGCCTGCTGCCACTCGTCGCTGCCCAGCTGTGAATTCAGCATCGGGGTGGACGGGGTGCTGCTGGTCGCGGAGGCGGTCACCGGCGCGGGCAGGCTGCTGGCGCTGGTGAACGGTGTGGCGCTGATCGCGTTGTCGCTGGTGCTGGCTTTGATCGCACTCTGATCATCCTGCTTCACCATATTGCTCAGCGCCTGCTGGAAACTACTGTCGAGCGTCAGGCCGCTGCTGGTCGCACTTTGCGCGGCGGGCTGACTCTGACTGGCGGTGCTGTTCACCGCAGGTGCGTTCTGCGTAGCACCTTTAGCGTCATGCTTCTCATCTTTACCTGATGCAGGGCTCTGCTGTGCGCTATTCAGCAGTTGCGTCAGCGAGGTCTGACTTTTCCGGCCGGTGTCGGTCTGGGCAATCAGCTCGCCTGCCTCACTGCTGACCGGCGTCGAAGGCGCCGCTGTCGGGGTTACCGCACCCGGTAACATGGCGAACAGGGCCTGCACATTCTGCATGTCACTGGCGCTTAAGGGGGTAGCCTCCGCCTTGTCTTTATCATCGGCTGATTTTGTACCAGCTTTAGTATTTTCCGGTTTAAACAGGGCGGTCAGTTCAGCAGGATTATCCAGCGCCGCCATCAGCGCATTCAGCGGCGCCTTCGGTCGGGCGTCGTCGGCAGTTTCTGCTTGTACATCAGCGGATTGTGCCGCTTTTCCCTGCTGTTTCGCCAGGCCTGCCAGCTGGTTTCCCAGCGTGGTCAGAAAGTCCTTTGGCAAGGCATCAGCCCCTGCTGCAAGGTCCGTCACGCCTGATGGTTCCGCGTCGGTTTTAGCCGCCGCTTTTAAGCCAATGTGTGGCAGCGTAATCATTCGCCTCTCCTCGATGCGGCCCGTTGGGCAAATTCATCCATCCGTTTCTGATCGAGACGGTTTTCCTGTCGTAATGCATTTTCCGCTGCCCGCGTTATCAGGGTCTGATAGGCGTTCAGCCGCTGCTGTTTGTCGCGCCAGTTGATCAGCGCCTGCTCCAGTCGCTGATTCCAGTTATTAAGCTGGTTGCGATGCTGCTCAATCGCTTTTTCCAGCGTCTGAATAAACTGGTGATAGTTCGTCCAGCGGGTGCTGGCGATGCCGGACGACATATCATCGTTGAGTTTGTTGCGATACTCGTCCTGATAATCGAGCAGCATTGTCAGCTGCTCATTAGCGGCGTGCTGGCCGCGGCGCATATCGCCTAAATAGATGGCGGCACGTTCGAGATCCTGCTCCGCTAAGTCGCGCAGCGTATCAATGGCATTTGCAGTTTTCATTGCCGTTACCTCGCGTTAATTACTGTGACGAGCCAAACAGCGCATGCAGATGCAGGCTGGCGTCGTCATAATCGCTGCGCTCAAAGATGCCCTGTTGCAGGAAGGCTTCCATCTGCGGATAGAGCCTGATGGCTTTATCGAGCATCGGATCGCTGCCGGCAGCGTAGGCCCCGACGCTGACCAGATCGCGGTTACGCTGGAAGCTGGAGAGCAACTGCTTAAACTGGCGCACCTGCGCATAATGGTTCTCATCGATCAGCGAGGTCATCGCACGACTGATCGAGGCTTCGATATCAATAGCCGGATAGTGGCCCGCTTCGCCAAGGCGGCGCGACAGCACGATGTGGCCGTCAAGGATGGCGCGCGCGGAGTCCGCGATCGGGTCCTGCTGATCGTCGCCTTCAGTCAGGACGGTATAGAAGGCGGTGATCGAACCGCCGCCGTCGATGCCGTTACCGGCACGCTCAACCAGCGCAGGCAGTTTGGCGAACACGGAAGGCGGATAGCCTTTGGTCGCCGGTGGCTCACCAATCGCCAGCGCGATCTCACGCTGCGCCATGGCGTAGCGGGTCAGGGAATCCATAATCAGCAGTACATGCTTGCCGCGATCGCGAAAATCTTCAGCGATACGGGTGGCGTAAGCGGCACCCTGCATACGCAGCAGCGGCGACACATCCGCCGGGGCAGCTATCACCACCGAACGGGCGCGGCCTTCAGCACCCAGAATGTTCTCGATAAAATCTTTAACTTCGCGGCCACGTTCGCCAATCAGACCGACCACGATAACGTCCGCTTTGGTATAGCGTGCCATCATGCCGAGCAGCACGCTTTTCCCCACGCCTGAACCGGCAAACAGACCCATACGCTGCCCGCGACCGACCGTCAGCAGGGCATTAATGGCACGCACGCCGGTATCCAGCACGTCGGTAATCGGCGTACGCTGCAGCGGGTTAAACGGCGGGGTGATCAGCGGTGCGCGATAGCCGGTATCCGGCGACGGCAGGCCGTCCAGCGGTCGGCCGCTACCGTCGAGCACGCGGCCCAGCAGTTCCGGCCCCAGCATCAGCTGTTTGCCCGCCTGCGGGTTGTCGCCATTCTGACGCGCATAGACCCGCGCACCCGGTAAAATGCCGTCCACTTCTTCCAGTGGCATCATCAGCAGTTTCTGACCGTTAAATCCCACCACTTCACTTTCGATTTCGCTGATGGTTTTGCCATCGTTGCGTTCGATGATGCAGGTCGCACCCAGCGGCAGCTGTAAACCGGTCGCTTCCAGCACCAGGCCGGTCGCGCGGGTCAGGCGGCCATAACGGCGCACCGGCTGCACCTGGGTGATGCGTTTTTCAAAGGCGTCGAGCGAGCCCAGCCAGCGGTTCAGACGGGTAGTCATCAGATTTCTCCCGGCGCGGCAAGGCGGCAGAGTTCCTGCCAGCGCGTGGCGACGCTGGCATCCAGATCGCCATCTTCAGCGCTGAGTTTGCAGCCGCCAGGGTGCAGGGCGCTGTCTGCGATCAGCCGCCAGCCGTGCAGATCCAGCGTCGGACCTAAAGTCTGCTCAATACGCTGTAAGTCGTCCGGGTGAACACGCAACTGCGGTTTGCCGCTGAACATCGGTTCCTGCTGCAGCAAGCCCTGAATCTGGCGCAGCAGGGCGGTGCCATCCACCGTGGTGGCCTGACCAATCACCGAGCGAGCCGCTTCCAGCGCCAGCTGCATCAGACGGGCAGCAATCACGCTGTCCAGGGATTCCAGTGTATTCTGGAACTCCGTCACCAGCTGCTGCATCCGCGCCTGAAGCGGCGCCTGCTGCTGCTGGGCATCGGCCAGTCCCTGCTGAAAACCGGCGTCGTAGCCCGCTTTCTGACCTTCGGTCATACCCTGCTGATAGCCTTCGTTGTAACCCTGGCCCTGCGCCTCTTTGCGCATCTGCTGCTGCAGGCGTTCGAGCTGCTGTTGCTGCTCATCCACGCCGTCTTCAGCTTCGTAGATTACTGGCTGCAGCTCCGGTTCAGGCTCGTCTAAACGGCCTAAATCAGTGGGCTGCCACAGCTGCCAGGGGCGGGAAGAAAATGCATCAGACATAGGTTTCCTCGCCACCACCAATCACCATCTCGCCCGATTCGGCCAGGCGACGGACCACCAGCAGGATCGCTTTCTGTTCGTTTTCCACGGCGGACATACGCACCGGACCGCGGTTGGCCAGATCGTCGCGCAGGATATCGGCCGCACGGGCTGACATGTTCTTGAGGAACTTCTCGCGCAGAGGCTGTTCGGAACCTTTCAGTGCAACCAGCAACTGTTCGGACTCCACTTCCTGCAACAGACGCTGGATGCTGCGGTCGTCTACTTCCACCAGATTTTCGAACAGGAACATCTCGTCGATAATTTTCTGCGCCAGTTCGCCATCGAAGTCGCGTACCGCTTCGATAACGGCCTCTTCCTGCTGTGTTTTCATCAGGTTGATGATCTCGGCTGCGGTTCTCACGCCGCCCATCTTCGCGCGCTTGAGGTTGGTGCCATCCAGCAGGCCATTCAGCACTTCGGTCAGTTCGGCCAGCGCGGCTGGCTGCACACCACCAAAGGTGGCAATACGCAGCATCACGTCGTGACGCAGACGTTCGTCGAACAGCGCCACAATATCGGCGGCCTGACCACGCTTGAGGTGGACCAGGATGGTGGCGATGATCTGTGGATGCTCGTCGCGGATAAGGTCGGCGGCCGCCTGCGGCTCCATAAAGTTGAGCGTTTCCATCCCGCTGGTGGTTTCGCGCGTTTCGAGAATGTCCTCCAGCAGGCTGGAGGCACGCTCTTCGCCCAGTGCCCGGGTCAGCACCGAACGCAGGTATTCGTTGGAGTTCAGGCTCAATGCAGCAAACTGCTCAGCATCGGTTTCGAACTCACGCAATATTTCAGTCAGCTGCTTGTGTGACACCTGACGCATGTTGGCCATCGCCGCGCTCAGGTGCTGTACTTCGCGCTGGTTCAGGTGTTTGAAAACTTCCGCAGCACGCTCTTCGCCGATGGTCATCATCAGGATGGCGCTTTTTTCGGTTCCGGTCAGACTCATAGCTCTTTACTCATCCATTCGCGAATCACCAGCGCAACAACGCGCGGATCGTTTTCTGACATGTCGCGGATGCGTTGACTCATCACTTCTGCGCTCATGCGGTTGTTAGACTTACGTTCCTGATCCAGCTCATCTTTGCTGAGCTGCACATTAAAGGCCTCTTCTTCTGGCTGTTGTGTAGCGGCGCGGGCAGCAACGGCTTCTGCAGCAGCTTTCTCGGCGGCCTGCTTGCGAACCAGGTGCGGACGAACCAGTTTGCGGTAGAGGATAAAGGCTACCAGAGCAATCAACAGCCACTTACCGGCGTTCATCAGCTGATCAAAGAAGGATTGCTGTTGCCAGAAGGGCAGATCGGCGGTCACTGCTTCAGTGGTGTTGAACTGCGAGTTCACCACGTTGACGCTGTCGCCACGCGTCTGGGAGTAACCCATCGCTTCGCGGGTCAGGTCTTCAATCTGCTTCAGCTGCTGCTCGTTCAGCGCAACCGCTTTGCCTTTATCATCTGCACGGAAGTTCACGACGACCGCAACCGACAGACGCTGTACGTCGCCGACGTTAACTTTGGTATGACGAATGGAGCGATCCAGTTCGTAGTTCACCGTATCATCACGACGCGAGTTGGTGGGTGCTGAGCTCGCTGCTGCGGTACTACTGGTCTGGCTGGCATTATTCGCCGCATTGTTCTGGCCATTAGCATTCTGACCATTGGCCGCATTGTTGTTTGGCGTCGTGACTGGCGCGGTGTTAGCTGGTGCAGGCTGGTTAGAGAGCGCGCCTGGCACGCCACCCGGATAAGGGCTGCCCGACTGGTCGCTGGTGCTGGTCTGACGCGAACGGATCGCCGTGTTCGACGGGTTAGCGTTAGGCTGATATTTCTCGTCGGTCTGCTCGCTGGTATCGAAGTTAATCTGCGCGGTAACCTGCGCATGCACATTGCCCTGGCCGAGAATCGGATTCAGGATCGCTTCGATACGTTGCTGGTAGCGCGCTTCAACTTCAGAAGAGTACTTCAGCTGCGCGTCATTCAGATCGCGACCGGCGTTATCAGAACGGGTCAGCAGACGACCAGTCTGATCGACCACAGTGACGTTGCCCGGCGGTAAACCGGCGACGCTGCTTGAAACCATGTGGGCGATGGCCTGAATCTGGCCTTCATCCAGCGCACGGCCAGGCTGCAGGGTTAAGGTAACAGAGGCGGATGGCGCTTTCTGCTCACGCACAAATAAGGTTGGTTTAGGCATTGCCAGATGAACGCGGGCGCTTTTGACCGGACCAAGTGATTCGATGGTGCGGGCCAGTTCGCCTTCCAGCGCGCGCTGGTAGTTAACCTGCTCGCTGAACTGGCTGATTCCGAACTTCTCTTTATCCAGCAGCTCAAAGCCCACCGAGCCGCCTTTTGGCAGACCCTGCTGAGCCAGACGCAGACGCAACTCATGCACGTTCGCTTCCGGCACCATCAGTGCGCCGCCGTTTTCGGCAAAGCGGTAGGGGATGTTCATTTGCGTCAGCTGGGTGACGATGGCGCCGCCATCTTCATCAGTGAGATTGTTATAAAGGACGCTATAGCTGGGCTGCTTTGCCCACAGCACCATCGCGATCACGATCGCCACCACGGCGGCGGCCGCGACGATTAAAGGAATACGCGGATTTGCGCGCAGGCGAGCGAGCAGGTCACCGAAGCCTTTCTTTTCTTGTTCTGTTGTGGCGGCTGTGCTCGCATTCATGACCGATTCCTGCCTGACGTAATTGACCGGGTAAGTTGAGATGGCAAAACAGACTCCCTGACCTGCGTAGATAAAATTTCCACTTCAATGCCAGGCATTATTAGGTGATAAGTAAAATTCGATGGCTGGATAAGGTAGGTTTTTTGCTGTCATTTAGCGGCTTTGTCTCATTGACAACATGCTAACTTTTCCTCACATCAAAAATGTCATCTTCTTTAATAAGGTATCGTTCATGTCCATTCAGGCAATTGACGGCGTACTACAGCAGCTTCAGGCGACCTCACTGCAGGCCAGTAACCGCAGCAGTGAAGCCACTAATCAGATCGATTTTGGTGCGACCATGAAAGCGGCGCTGGATAAGATCAGCGAGACGCAGACCACCGCACGCACCCAGGCGCAGGATTTCGAGATGGGGAAACCCGGCATCGCGCTGAATGATGTGATGGTCGATCTGCAGAAATCATCCATCTCCATGCAGATGGGAATTCAGGTCAGGAACAAGCTGGTGTCGGCGTATAGCGAAATTATGAATATGCAGGTTTAGGTGGACTGATTTCGCGGCTCAATGAGCACCTGCCTGGTGGCAGAGGAGGGATGCCAGCATCAAAGATGATTTCTCTGGTACGTCTATTGGCCTGTACTGGCAATCATGCAGGCCTCATTGGCTATACTGCCTCTTATCAGGAGCCGTGCAGCAGTGAACTCACTTTTTGGCACAGGCGATATCTCATCACCCATCAACAGGATGATCAGCCCGATGCTAAAAAAACTTTTTCTGATAACGTCACTAATCGGTTTATCGGCCCCAGTCTTTGCTGCCACACAGTGCGGGCCATTTAACCTTCAAACCGATAAGAATGGCTGGTTCTCAGTCAACGGGGAACGCGCGAAGACCCAGAAGGTCACGTTTTCAAAAGAGAAGGGTGATTACGACAACGCCACGATAAAATTGCTGGTTAAAAACAGCAAAGCGCCGGGGATGGTAGAAATGGAGCTGACGAATCGTGAGGGAAAAGGCATGTTAAGGGCGCAAATCGTCCGCACCAGTCAGAGTCAGATCCGCATACGGGGACTCTATGATTGTGAACCCGCTAAATAGCCTGACCAGCAACCAGCCCGGCGATGCCGCTAACGCATTGTTTTGCAGTTTGTAATCATCGCTGAAACCAGTGCGCTGATATCCGCCGCTTTTAGATCGTAGTAAAACGTCGCGCTGGTCTGATGATGACTTAGCTTCGCAATTTCAATCCAGGCGACGGTTTCATTATCCAGCCTGAGGTTATATCGCTTCGCGCCAACTGGCAGCGGATCATCCTGCTCCAGATAAGCCCGCTGATTCTGTGCCATTTCGGTAAGGCAGGATTCAACCTGGTAAGGATGGCCGTTGAACCAGGCAGTCTTCGTTTCCGGATGTAATCTAACCCGTCTCATATCCACGCATCCGCTCTCGTTATTATTTTCCCGGCTAATCTGCGCCCTTAAGGCATGGTCACAGACCTGTAATAAGTCAGCCTTAACCCATAGTACAGTATTCAGCTTCACCAATTCATGAATACAGTATATATGCGCCTTATTTTTAGTTAACTGAGGCCGGATGGCATGGTCAACTTACGGAAAATGAACACAAATTGGCTGCCCGAAAACAAACTCCCAGGATTTAGTGAACGGTCTGTCAGGGGGATTTTTTGCCACAGTAAAACAGGACGGTAATGAAGCGGTGAGAAACGATATTACATAAAGCTATCCTGACCTGGGAATACCGGCGTACCACTTCCCTGAGGTTTACTTAAGCAACGGTCACCAGCGCGCCCGCCGGGCGCGCCATCTGCCCGTCAACTTGCTTTGTAAGGATCTTTCTTATCATCCTGGCTGTCATCATTTTTGCGCGGCACTTCACCATGATCTTTTGGGGCGTCGGTGGCGGGATGATCATCTTCTTCATAGGCATTGCCTGCGTTTGGCGCAGCTTCAGGCAGGCTTTTGCTGGCATCACCTTCTTTCTTACGTTCTTCATTCGTATTGTGCTTAAACATAACTCACTCCTTTTTTCCAGTGCCTTAAGTCTAGACCAGCCCTGACATCCCGCATTTACATCGTGATCAGGAGAGCAAAAAAAAGCCCGCCAGAGGCGGGCTAATCGGAGTTTCTTTCATACTGAACACGTCATTTTTCGATGTTATGTGTGCAGCACAGTCATGCTAACGGTAAAGGCACGCTGCAGAAATGGACAAATCTGTCATATCACCTGCGGCAGGTCACATTCCCGATGATAAAAATATCGATTAATAAATTCGATTGAAGAGATTAATAAAAGGCATATAGTGACCTGCGTTACCAGGAGATAGAAATTATGTTACGAGACTATTTAAAGATTGAAGCAGAAGACCAGCTAATTGAACAGCGCACACTGAGTCTGAGAAATCGTGGTCAGGAAGAGGTGACGGAATGGATTATTGTCAGCCGCCAGGGTGTCAAAAAAGGCGGCGTGACCCTGTTCGACAAACTCAGCACCCGCCGCTCATGGCCAGTGAACTATCGCATTTTGCAGACAGATTTGCAGGGCAAGGTAGTGGTGGATCAACTGGTCGACGCTCTGTAGTTGCACGACTATTACTCTGGCAACTGTTATACGCTGAAAAGTGAACCCGCGCCCGGCGGGTTTTTTATGTCTGCCGATAGCGGCGCAATTCAACCAGTGTGCCTGTCAGCTGCAGGCTGTCGCGGCTTGAATGCAGCCCGGGAAAGTTGATATTGACCGGAGCCAGCTCAAACTGCTCAACACCCTCTTCACTGCCTCGCTGACGCCAGATGCGCAGCAGGGCATTTTGTTGCTGCATTGCCAGCACGCAGTCGCCGGGCTGAGGTGCCAGGCTGGGATCAATGATCACCACATCCTCCCGCAGAATCGCGGGCGTCATCGCCTGTTCTTCTACCCGGATGGCGAAACTCTGCTGCGACAGCGCCATATCGTTGTGCATCAGTAGCTCATGCCGGACAGCACCGGCGTCCTTCAGCCATTGTGCGACGTCGCGCTGAGCAAGCAGCGGCATCTGACGCAGGCCAGCCCAGGTATTCTCGCTGAAAACAGGACCATCCCCATCTATCAGATAAGCCGGTGCGCACCCCAGCGCTTCGGCAAGCCGCAGCAGGTTCTCACCGCGCGGCAGCGTCTCCACTTTTTCCCATTGCGAAATGGCCACATGGGAGACTTTTACCTGTTGCGCCAGTTGCTTCTGCGTTAATTGAAGTGCTTTACGTCGGAGTCGGATGCGGTCACCCAGCGTTTCGTTTTTCATCAGCTTGACTTTTTGATTAAGAGTGACTTAAGTATACTTAACTCTGGTATTTAAGCAATCTTAAAATCAGGGGGGGGAGGACGTGGCTGTTTTGCACGCAGTGTGTTCCAGAGACCTTACCGGAAAAAGGGGTGTGGCATGGAAAGTAGTCTGATTACCAGTATGGGTGCGTTAGTTCTGGGTGGGGGTGCAGCAGCACTGTTCTGGAAACCGTTATTGGCGGGTATTGCGTCAATCGTAACCAGTAATCGAGCCGGCGGCGAAATTATTACTAGCTACAAAGAGCAGGTAGTGTTGCTGAAAGAGAGCAACCTGATGATACGGGAGGAGAACGATGAATTACGTGAACGTCATGACAGAAATCTGCGGCGTATCGCGACACTCGAAACGGATCTGCGGTTAATCAAGAATGCCGTGGGCATTTTACTGGCAATGACCGAAACCGGTCAGAACGATAAATTTCGTAATGAGATTGATCGGCTGATCTCAACTCTGGAGGATCGCAGCGATGGCAACGATTAATAGCCTTAAGGCACCTATCTCATACCGGCGCAAAGTTATTCTTGGCTGCATTCTGCTGAGCTGTTCGATGATTTGCATCCTGATGACGATTATTTTTCTCTACGTCAGTAACACAGCAAATAAACGGGTCGAGGAGATTCGGGCGGATTATCGGGTTATCGCGGCACGGCGTGATGACCGGGTGGATTTGCTGACCAGTCAGGTCGCAGCGTTACAGCACAAGCTCAATGTGATTCCGGATCGCGAGGCTGACAAAACGACCACAAAAGTAAAAGAAGTCGTGATTGAGAAGGAGGTGCCATCTGCGAAACCCCCGGAGAAACCGTAACTTCCGAATATTCTTAGTGCGGCTTCGCTATTATCGACTAGTTTTAAATCTCCGGGCGACATTTTGTATCTGAATTTACGCTCGCTGATTGGCCGGCTGATGAACCGCTAAGCCTAATCACTTTTGATAACTGACCAGAAGGAAATTTAGCATGAGCGATTCAACAGAAACCAAGACGAAAACTGACTATCTGCGTGACGTGACCTCTCAGCTGAAAGAAATGCGTCATTATGCACAGACGAACACCGAAACCCTCTCCAGCCATTGGTTAGCGTTTGATGCCGGTGAGTATAAAGACAAGACAAACGCCGAGCGTATTGATGCGTTGCTGAATAAGCAGGGGAAACTGCTGGAAGATCTGGATGCCGCCATTCAGGACATTGAGATCGAAATTAATCACAGTGAGCAGGAGAGCTGATTCATCTCCCGCTAACTGCTGCGGTGGCCGCTAAAGGATTAGTCGGCCACCAGCCACATTTCCGCTTCGTCGAACATCTCTTCAACAATACGCGCAACTGTCGCCTTATCGTTCTTACTTAAATCAGTATCAATCGCGTTACGTTCCATCGGCTTAACCTTGACTTCAATGTCAGGAAAAACCCGATGCACCCGCTTTTCCAGCTCCTCACGAATCATCTCGCGAGCACCCGGTAAACCGGCAACGTTGCGCTTGTCATAAATCAACTCAACAAACATGATGGCAATCCATTCAGGGCAAAATCGCTGATATATAATACTGTAAATAAAAACAGTAGCAAGGCGGCGCGCCTGATTTCGCGTAAATTTTTATCTCGCGCAAACCTCAATCTTCGACTAGCAAAATGCGCACGCATCGCGACATAATGCTGGCTTACTTTTCAGGAGGTCCGCGATGCGACAACTGGTCATTGATATTCTGCTAAAGCTGGCAAAGATGGACGTCGATGCAAAAGAGCTGACGGCGCAGCTTGAAGCGCAGTCCCTGCTGGTTGCAGCGCTGCTGGTGCAGGCGAAACAGGACAACTCGCTGACCATTACAGAAACGGTGCAGGATGCCATCATTACCGCTTCGCAATCGTCGACCGAGTTTTTGCAGTCGGATGTTGATCTGCTGCTGACGCACATCAATCGTCTGCTGGCGGTTGCAAGTTATGTAGAAGTGAAAGGCAAAGCCACAGAAGAGCGAGAGTAGGGCCATTTATCAATACACCGCCGGAGAGGAAAGCCCGGCAACCTCTCCGGAGGCAGTGAAGGTGCTTTGCCCGTAAGGGCAATCATCACCTGCAGCATGATGTGAAAGTATCGCGTTTTGCTCTACTGCTTTATCCGATGCTGTACGGCAGGCCGAAAGGTGTCATTTACACCTGTCCGGTGCATTGCAAATTACAGCTCGTTTTTAATGCAGAACTCTTCCCAGCTCATCCCCAGCGACTCAGCATGAGATTTGAGATAGGTCTCGATAGCCTCAGCCGCTACCGCTTTATCCGGCTCAGCGAGCTGAATAGAAAAAATCATCCCATCCAGATTTTTCTGCCGTAAAAAGGCTGCATAGATGCGTTCGGCATGCCATTCACGCAGCTGGCGCAGCGACAGATTAGCAGCACGGGCATCGCTCTCCGTCAATTCATCCAGTGCAGACTGAAAGTCGGGATGCGCGGTAAAAAACATTTCACGAGCCTGGGCATAGTAGGCTTCTGGCGTTTTCATATTTATATTCCTGAAAGTCTGATGCAGCGCGTCAGTGTAGCGGGTTACCCCACGCTTGTCAGGCGTGCCAGAGCCCACTCAGACTGCCAGTTGCCGATCAAAAGGCTGGCCGGTGTCCTGGCTCAAGGGTAAATTCTGCTGTAAACAGTCGCTCGCGGGTGTCTGAACAGCCAGATACCTTGCGCTACGCGGTGGAAAAATTATAACGTAGCCGCCATTGACGCGATCTTAGGGATTAAACATGAAAAAGTGGATGCTGATTGCCGCGCTGGCACTGAGTGGCTGTGCGCAAATCAACGATTATGAAAATGCGGTACAGACGCCGGCACCGGCTGATTTGCAGGGGAACTGGCAAACCGTCGGCCCTCAGAGCAGCCTGATCAGCGGACAGGCCATGGCCAGTCTGATTATCAATGCGGATGGCAGCACGCTGGATTGCCGTCAGTGGATGCGTGTGATTGCGAAGCCAGGCAAACTGACACGTCTGAACGGTGACTATGTCAACGTGACGCGTGAGATACGCGTGATGCCGCTGGTCGTCGAAAACAGCGAACTTAACTATGACGGGCTGACCCTGCGCAAAGTGGCGCGTCCGACAACAGAGTGTCAGCAGGCACTGGAAGAAGTGGCAAAACAGCCGAAAGCCGCGGTGATTCAGAATATTGAACACCAGCTGCTGCGCACGTCGATTACTGAGCATAACGCGCAGCCGTAACCGCAGCCCATAAAAAAACCGCCCTGGTAGCGCGCACGCATCTGCCGGGGCGGTTTACGTTTACTCCGTCACTTATTCTGCTACTACCCAGACGCTGACGCTGCCACCGTTACAGACAAAGACGGCTGTGCCTTGCTCGTCGGCGGTAATGGTTTCTTCACGGTTGCCCAGATGATCGCGCCAGACCTTACCAGCAAAGCCTTCGCCCATTGGCACACTTTTCTCGCCCGCATCGCCGTTCGACATGATCACCACACAGCCTGGCTGCGTTTCAGTACCGCTGCGGCTGAACGCCACGCAGTTGGGATGATCAAAGTAGTCGGTCTGCACGCCCCAGCCATACTGCTGACGCGCCCGGATTAATCCTTCGAGTTCAGGAATGACCGGCATCTCAATTTTGTGCGTCTCGCCGTCGCCGCCCTCATCTTCGTAAGTCGCCCCGAACAGGTCAGGATAGAAAATGGTCGGCACACCCTGCTCACGCAGCAGGATCAGCGCATAGGCCAGCGGTTTAAACCAGGCCTCTACCGGCGCTTCCAGCGATTGCAGCGGTTGGGTGTCATGGTTGGCTACGATCGTCACGGCATGCCACGGATCTGCCACCACCAGCGAATTAGCAAAAATCTGGCTCATATCGTAGGCGCTGCCTGCGGTTGAGGCCTGATGGAAGTTCATATGCAGTGGCGCATCAAATAGCATGGTTTTGCCTTCCACCTGATGCACATACTCCTGCAGCTTCTCGGTTTCAAACGACCAGTACTCCGCGACGATAAACATCGGCTCTTCAGCAACGTCCTGAATATGATCGATCCACTCTTTATAGAACCAGGCCGGAATATGTTTTACCGCATCCAGACGGAAGCCGGTGCAGGGCACCTGTTCCATCACCCAGCGCGCCCAGTATTTCAGCTCTTCCCTGACCGCATTGTTGCGGAAATCGATGTTAGCACCCATCAGATAGTCGAAGTTGCCCAGCTCGTTATCGACCTGATCGTTCCAGCCTTCGGCGGTGTAATCGTTGATGATTTTGAAGACGCCGTTTTCGTCCGGGTTTTCGATGTGGTCTACGCCGCTAAAGCATTTGTGGTCCCAGACAAATTTCGAATACTCACCGGCGCGTGCCGGAAAGGTGAATTTTGTCCAGGCTTCGCAGGGCACGACCTCGTCGTAAATTTCATCACGGTTGTCGGGATTGACGCGGTTCACGCTGATCGCCTCTTTCTCGTCAGCACCCATTTTGTGGTTTAGCACCACATCCAGCAGCACCCCTAC
Source organism: Pantoea sp. QMID4 (assembly GCF_030270445.1). Taxonomy (NCBI): domain Bacteria; kingdom Pseudomonadati; phylum Pseudomonadota; class Gammaproteobacteria; order Enterobacterales; family Erwiniaceae; genus Pantoea; species Pantoea sp. QMID4. The sequence continues at coordinate 711,552 of NZ_BSXL01000001.1, forward strand.
GTTATGGCTGCGCAGAGCTTCTGTCGCCGCCAGTAATTGCGTTTTATCGCCATATTTAGTGGCAACGCCGCCTTTCTGATCAAATTCCCCGAGATCGAACAGATCGTAGCTGTCGTAACCGACAGAATAGCCACCCGAATCCCCTTTGTAGCTCGGTGGTAGCCATGCCATGGTGATACCAATTTCGCTGAGCCAGGCCGCGCGATCGGCGACTTCCGGCCACAGTTTGCTGCCATCCGGGTAATACCAATGGAAAAACTGTAATAACGTTGGGTTTTGCATGTACCACACTCCTGGGGGATGATGAAAATCAAGTATGGAGTAAGCGGCAGAAAAGAGACGCCGCGCAGAAAAATAAATCTGGCGGCGAAGCAGAGAAGGGGATCAGGAGAGGGTTTCGCGCGGCACCATCACAATGCCGCCCTGACTGGCATAAGCGGACATCACCGATTTCTGACGGCTGTTCTGACCGACCAGCGAAGCCAGCTCATCCATCCGCGCCTGCAGCAGGCGTTTCACTTCGCTTTCGTTGTCGAGGATACGGCGCAGTACCGGACGTAACTGCTCCTGCGTCTGTGACGAGGGCGATACCGCCTCTGTTGACTGGGCTAAGTTCTGCACCGCATTGACATACTCCATCTCCCGGCTGATCAATTCATCCCATTCGCCCTGTGCGGCATGACGCAGCATTCCCTGGCTGAGATCGAGTAACTGTTGGTAAACGGCAATCAGATGCGGTGCAGTAGTCATTAAACGGCGTCCTGAATCAGGTTAGGTTGAACCACTTCTTTCCACGCGTCCGCGATGCTACGCAGCAGGCCTTCGACCTCCTCGACCGCTGCAACATCATTGTGCAGGTTGGCCTGCAACAGGCGACGCGTCATGTAGTTGTAAAGATCCAGCAGATTGTCTGCCAGCTCATCACCACGGTTTTCAGCCAGGCCCTCTTTCAGACCTGCTTCGATAATATTGATGGCTTTGGAGATGGAGTTGCCTTTGCCTTCGATATTGCCATCCTGCATAAACAGACGGGCGCGAATTAACGCGCTCAGTGCGCCATCGAACAGCATCACGACCAGCTGCTGCTGGCTGGCGCTCATCACGGCGCTTTCTACGCCAATTTTTGCATAGGCTTTGGTGCCTGTAGCACTGTACATGGTCACTCCTATGATGAAGTTGTGGAAGAACTGGAGGTATCGAACTGCTGCGTCAGATACGTACTGGTGGCGTTAAGTTTACTGATGGCCAGGTCAAGCTGAGTAAACTGCGTTTTATAACGTGCAATATCCGCATCAATACGATCGCTGGTCGTGTTGTAGAGGGTGGTTAAGTTATTCAGTGTTTTACTGACGCCATCAGTAGCCGCCTGAACAATACCTTTCGTTGCCAGCCAGTCAGTCAGTTTGCTGTCGATTTTTGCTGCGATACCGGTTTTACCATCACCCACGATCATCTCTTTTACGCCCGCAGCATCTTTATCCAGGGCGGCGCTCAGCTTGGTCGAATCCAGTTTTAATGAACCGGTTGTGGGATCAGAGGTGATGCCAATCTGACTCAGTGATTTGTAGGTGGACGAGCTTTGTGCATTGGTTAGCATGCTCTTAAGCTGAGTCTGAATAGTTCGAAGCGTACTGTCACCCAACAGCGCACCATTGCTGGAATCCTGTGAGGTTGTGTTGGTGTCAACCTTGGTGTATTTGGTCAGGGTATTGAACTGATCCAGCAGCGTATTATAAGCATCGACCCAGGTGCTAAGAGCACTTGACGCTTTAGAGCTATCTTTGGTGATTGTCAGCGACTGATCACCCGACGTCAGTGCGGTAAGATTTAAGGTTATTCCTTCCAGTGCATCACTGATCTTATTACTGCTGTTCTCAATATCAACGTTATTGACCGTGAGTTTGGCGTTCTGCGCGGGGACGCTTTGGGTCATTGCATTACTGCTGGCGCTGGCGTCATAGCCCACGATACCCTGGAGTGTGTTATCGCCAGTGACAGCAATTGTCGAAACGGCATTATCGCTACCCGATTCATTTGCGCTCACTGAAAGCCGGTAACTGCCATCTGAAACCTTAATAACAGTGGCGGTCACGCCAGCATCAGCGTTATTGATAGCGTCACGCATCCCGGTCAGCGATGTCTGATCGCTGGTGAGCGTCACACTTTTACTGGTTCCATCTTTTAAGGTGATCGCAAGACTACGGCTGGATACAGAGCTGTCACCCAACGCGGCGGTATTGCTGCTCTGCACCGCCGAGGTAAGCACCTGCGCCTGTGCCAGCTGAGAGACGGTAATCGCATATTTACCCGCCACGGTAGTACCAGACGTCGTGGCGCTAAAGGCACTGGAACTGCTGGTCGCGGTGGTGGCAGTAAAGAGATCGGCACTGTTCAGCTTGGTGTTAGCCGTCTGAAAGGTCGTCAGTGAACTCTTCAGCGTGGCATAGGCACTGAGCTTGGCAGTATAGGCCGTTTGCTGGGTGGATATCGGTGTGAGTGCCGTTTTTTCCGCCGTTTGCAGACTATCCAGAATGCTGCTCAAATCGAGTCCTGAACCAATACCCAACGTTGAGATAGTAGCCATGTTAATTCCTTTATAAGGTCGACAGGGAAATTGATATCGGTGTTATCGGCCTTGAATAGGGAAAGTTTAAGGTTATTTGCCTTAGAGTAATGAGGTAAATAAGCACTATAGAGAAGGGTAATTCAGCGGCTAGAAAATTAATGAATTAAGGCTAAAGAAGTCGGGACCGGTGGCGATAACTTAAAACGTGACAGGCTGAAGCAGAAAAATTCGCCTGGTACTAAAAAAATTCTAAAGGTTGTTTAACGGCAGACGATAACAACTTTGACGGCGCTGAAGCCGGCGGGTTGAAGCCCACACCTTAACCGAAAGACTTGATTAACAGGAAAATTTATCATGGCCCAAGTCATTAATACCAACAGCCTCTCGCTGATCACTCAGAACAACATCAACAAGAACCAGTCAGCTCTGTCTACTTCAATGGAGCGTCTGTCTTCTGGTTTACGTATCAACAGCGCGAAAGATGACGCTGCTGGTCAGGCAATTGCCAACCGTTTTACCTCTAACATCAGGGGCCTGACTCAGGCTGCTCGTAACGCCAACGACGGTATCTCTGCTGCGCAGACCACTGAAGGCGCGCTGTCAGAAATCAACAACAACTTACAGCGTGTTCGTGAACTGACTGTACAGTCTCAGAACGGCACCAACTCTGATACTGACCTGACTTCAATTCAGGATGAAATCAAGTCCCGTCTGGACGAAATCGACCGCGTATCCGGTCAGACTCAGTTCAACGGCGTGAATGTGCTGGCTCAGAACGGCACCATGAAAATCCAGGTTGGCGCAAACGACGGCGAAACCATCAGTATCGACCTGAAGAAGATTGACTCTTCAACTCTGGGTCTGAGTGGTTTTGGCGTGGATAAGAACACGCTGAAAACCAGCGATGCAATCACTCAGGTTGGTGCAAGTGGCTCACTGAAGGATGTTGACCTTTCTTCAGTCGCTACTGCACTGAAAGTTGATGCAAGCACCCTGTCACTGAAAAACGTGCAGACGTCTGCTGGCGCAGCAACCTCTACCTATGTGGTTTCTTCTGGTAGCGACAACTATGCGGTTTCGGTTGACGATGCGAGCGGCAAAGTCACGCTGAACACAACTGACATCAGCTATTCTGACAGCGACAACGGTGTGACCGCGGGTTCAATGACCGGTAAGTACGTCAAAGTGGGTGCTGATTCAACGGGTGCAGCTGTAGGTTACGTCACTGTGCAGGGTAAAGACTATAAAACTGCTGCTGGTGCACTGACCAACACCAATGACACAACAGGTTCTCAGAACGTAGCGAGTGCCATTGGTGATATCGCATCCACAAGTAACGCCAACGCCTTCACTGGTTCAGCAACAGCTGACCCACTGGCTCTGCTGGACAAAGCTATCGCCTCTGTCGATACCTTCCGTTCAAGCCTGGGTGCGGTACAGAACCGTCTGAACTCTGCGGTAACCAACCTGAACAACACCACGACTAACCTGACATCAGCACAGTCTCGTATTCAGGATGCTGACTACGCAACAGAAGTGTCAAACATGTCTAAAGCGCAGATCGTACAGCAGGCTGGTAACTCTGTATTGTCTAAAGCGAACCAGGTTCCACAGCAGGTTCTGTCTCTGCTTCAGGGCTAATCGCCTTCTGTCAAAATTCAAAACCCTGCTTCGGCAGGGTTTTTTTTGACTATGGTAAGTCGGTATAGCTTCAACTGTCTTTGAGCCAGCATGACTTGTTATTGCGTATGATGATCTTCTTTCGCATTCTGATCTCACTGCTATTGAAATATTGCGCTTCACATCAGGGGGAAATTAAAATCCGCCTTTCTCCAAACCCTTTTCTCATTAAGTACAGCCTGTATTTCCTGAATCCGACAAAATTAAACACTTTGCTTACATTGTATTAATATTCTTATAGGATCAATTGCCATTATGAAGTGAAAAAAGGGCAGTCTTGTATCATTTCGCCTGTTTTGAACCGCATGAAATATTGCAACGGTTATGCTTTTCGGCCTGACATTTATGGATGAAAGTCTGATACCTGCATGAAAATTTTTATCATTAACCCCGCCTCATCAACCGGCCGTGGCGCCACTATTGCTGTGCAGTGCGACGCCGCCGGACCTGACTGCGAATTTATTAGCGCCGTCAATGGCTATGCATTAACTGAAGCGGAAATTGCACAGCATACCCGTGCGGTTAATTATGCGTTCTAACCGGGTGAAATAGGGTGTGCATTAAGCTTTCTCGCTATTTGTCGGAAAATGAAGGATGAAGAAAAATCACAGGCGCGGACTCTGGAAAATGATGCCTTATTAACTCCAGAATTCCCTGCGGTAATATCCACTCCGGCAATGCAGCTATCCAAAAAAAGTCCGTCGCTGGTGCTGCTCTCGCGCGTTAACAGATACGTTGATATAAAGATTACTAAAGTTATGGAAACTGCGCACCGCTATCCGGTTTACAGCGCCACTACTGCACACGCATATGTCATCAATCTGGTGGCCGCGACACGGCTGCTTAAACTGCTCTATCCGGTATGGAGGGGTGCCAATAAAGGGTGCCTGTTTGAAGAGTATGTAGCCATAAAGCTACTGGCGGTGCAGCCCGCACCGGTGATGCTGCATGATCTGGCGCAGCAGACCCCCAGCCAGCATTTAACGATATTGCTCAGCATAACCAGCATAACCAGCAAAAACGCGATATCTGGACGATGCTAATGGCAAATCGACCGCTCCGCCTCAGACTGCGTCATCGCTATCGACAGGCTGTGCTCCCTCTGCTTCATCGCATCGTCGATGTTAAAGCCGATGCCAGTCATAAGATATAGCATCCACCAGACTAATATGGCACGGGCGCGAAGGCAGCCCACGAGAATCCATTAGCCCGTTACAGTTCCCCCTCAGCCTGCCGATAACTCTCTACAGAACAACATCATTTTTGATTTTAACTTTGTGGAGTGTCTATGCGCTTCAATTATGACCTTTTACCGGGCGAGCAGCTGACCTTTGACGAGATCGCCCGGCGTTATGCGCTGCAATATCCTGATGATAAAGAGCTGACGGCGCGCGCCTTGCTGAGTCCGTCAACCGGCCTGCGCACACTGAAAATCCGTGCGGTGTTCGCGCGTGAAGAGAGCAACAGTCCGCTGGAAGATCTCCTGTTCATCTCTCATGACAACGAGCGTAAGAATTATCTGCGCCGGTTTGAGCACTACCTTAAGCAGAATCTTTCTTTCCTCTATTTCCGTCGCAGCGACAACGAGAAGCGCGACAACCTGTGGAAAGTGATGGGCAGCAGTCAGGTCTTCGCGATGATCGATCCACAATCGGCCACGGCACAGAATCTGTTAAACAGTCGCGGCTACAAACTGGTGCTGATGCATCAGGATGATGAAGACATCTACTGGCAGCTCTTTAATCCGCAGGCGGACCCCTGTTTTCCGCAGTCGCAGCGTATTCAGTTCATCGTGGTGCTCAGTACGCCGCAGCACAAAGTCCCTGCAGCGGTGATGCCAGGCACTGAAGTGGGGCGTCGCGTCAAAGCACGGGTGCTGCAGCGTGCCAGCCAGGCGGAATTCAGCGCCGGTGTCAAAGCGCGCTACGGTGCCTGTGTGATGACCGGCACCGAGCTGACCGACCGGCACAACTGGCCGTGGGTTGAAGCCTGCCATATTGACACGCAGGAGGGCGATGACGGCATACTGGCAGACAACAGCATCGATAATGGCCTCTTTTTACGCAGTGATTTACAGCGGCTATTTATTAACCGACTGATTAGCATTGATGCTGAATCAGGAACGATTCAGGTTCACCCTGGCGAGGAGGCGCGGCAGCACATTGCGCCCTGGTATCAGGAGCTGGAGGGTCGTGTCTGCAGTTTGTGGGCCGCGGTGCCGCCCGCCACGCGGCAACGGCTGCGCACCCGTCGTTAATTTCAGGAAGCGTGCAGAAATAACTGCACGCTGACTTAACAAAAATCAAATAGCCTCGTTTTACCCCGCCTATTCAGCCAATCGAAAACGCTACAGAATTGCATAATCATGCCGATAACTTCATTAACGCAGGGTAGTCAACGTGAACGATTTCTATACCGCCGAAGGCGTGATGGACAAGCATTCGCTCTGGCAGCGCTACGTGCCGCTGGTGCGCCATGAAGCGTTGCGTCTGCAGGTTCGCCTGCCGGCCAGCGTTGAGCTTGACGACTTGCTGCAGGCAGGTGGAATAGGGCTGTTAAATGCCGTAGAGCGTTACGACGCGCTTCAGGGCACAGCTTTCACCACCTACGCCGTGCAGCGTATTCGTGGCGCTATGCTCGACGAGCTTCGCAGTCGGGACTGGGCACCACGCAGCGTGCGGCGTAACGCACGTGAAGTGGCGGGCGCAATGCACAGAGTGGAACAGTCGCTGGGGCGCTCTGCTTCCGAGCAGGAAGTGGCGCAGCAGCTGAATGTTTCCATGGAGGAGTACCGGCAGATCCTGCTGGACACCAACAATAGTCAACTCTTCTCCTACGACGAGTATCGGGAAGAGCACGGCGACAGCGCGGAGCTGGTGACGGAAGGCCATGAAGAGGCTAATCCGCTTCACCAGTTGCTTGAAGGGAGTCTGCGTGAGCGCGTCATTGAAGCGATCGAAGCGTTACCGGATCGTGAAAAGATGGTGCTGACACTGTACTACCAGGAAGAACTGAACCTGAAAGAGATTGGTGCAGTACTTGATGTGGGTGAATCCCGTGTCAGCCAGCTGCACAGTCAGGCGATTAAACGCCTGCGGGCCCGACTTGCGGGAGCGCGCTAGCAGTATCAGTTCCTGGCGATTCAAAATTATAAGAAACCGGGGACTCAGTAATGGGAGCCAAGACCAAGGCCAGACCGTTAAGTCGTTATCTTAAAGACTATAAACACAGCCAGAGCAACTGTTCACACTGTGGCAAGGTATTAGATCGAATGGCGCTCGTTTTTCGTGGCCAGATCATTAATAAAGAGGCCATCGCACGGATGGACCAGATGATTGATGAGCAGCTGTGGCTGAAACTTCAGCCCGAACTGACCGCGCTTTGTCGTTTTTGTAGTGATATTTTTTGTAATACCCATCCTAATTACTTCGACATTATGGCGTTTAAACAATATTTGTTTGAACAGACAGAGATGAGCCCCAGCACGATTCGTGAATATGTGGTGCGTCTGCGTCGACTGGATGAGATGCTGAAAGCCAAAAATTTCCCGGCCGAAAAGCTAAAAGGAAATAGCTGGCATCAGTGTCTGGAAAGCGATCTGCCCGATGCCGGTAATAACAATTACCGTATCGCGCTGCGCAAGTACGATCAGTTCCTGGGCTGGCAGCAGGCGTAAGCCTGTTCTGCACCGATTGCTCCCCCGCGTGCCCCTGGCACGTTATCTCTTACCCGTCAGCCGGGTAAAGGGAAGGGGGAGCACGGCGCTTCTTTCTTCTCGTCTTTTTATTACCGCATCTACTGTCACCTGAATCAGAGTGATCCTTTTCGCATCTTCTGCAACACTGTAAGGATAATTTACATGCCCGACCGGAGGCAGCATTGTCTTTACATCTGTTACATCACTTCCCGCGTCTTGAACTGCTTGGCGCACCCACACCATTAGAACATCTGCCACGCCTTTCCGACTATCTGGGTCGCGATATTTTCATTAAACGTGATGACTTCACGCCGGTAGCGATGGGCGGCAACAAGCTGCGCAAGCTGGAGTTCCTGGCAGCTGATGCGCTGCGCGAAGGCGCAGACGTGCTGCTGACCGCCGGCGCAATCCAGTCTAACCATGTACGTCAGACGGCGGCCGTCGCGGCCCGGCTTGGCCTGAAGTGTGTGGCGCTGCTGGAAAACCCGATTGGCACCCGTGCTGAAAACTACCTGAGCAACGGCAACCGTCTGTTGCTGGACCTGATGGACGCGGAAGTGATTACGGTTGATGCATTGCACAACCCCACTGAACAGCTGGCAGAAGAGGCCACGCGTCTGGAAGCGCAGGGATTCCGCCCTTACATTGTGCCGGTCGGCGGCTCCAATGCGCTGGGTGCACTAGGCTATGTAGAGTGCGCGCAGGAGATCGCCCATCAGAGCGAAGGCGTGGTCGATTTCGCCGCCGTGGTTGTCGCCTCGGGCAGTGCCGGCACTCATGCCGGACTGGCGGTAGGCCTGGAGCATCTGTTGCCAGAAACTGAGCTGGTCGGCATCACCGTTTCACGTCAGGTCGACGCGCAGTTGCCGCTGGTAGATCGTTTACGTCAGTCGCTGGCGGAGACGCTGGAAGTGCAGGCCACGGCACCGATCACGCTGTGGGATGACTATTTTGCGCCACGTTACGGTGAGCCCAATGAAGAAGGCATGGCGGCAGTGAAACTGCTAGCGCAGCTGGAAGGCATTCTGCTCGACCCGGTGTATACCGGTAAGGCGATGGCCGGATTGCTGGATGGCATCAGCCAGAATCGTTTCCGCCGTGAAGGCCCGCTGCTGTTTATTCATACGGGCGGCGCACCGGCGTTATTTGCTTATCATCCTTCGGTCTGAGACAAGCGAATAAAACAGTTATACTCCGTGCGTTATCATTCTGGACTGGCAGCAACTCGCGGTGCTGCCCTTATAAGAACACACACACAATACTGTCAATAATGGGGTGAATATGTCCTTTTCTCGTACAGGTCGTCAGATGGTGATGGGCGTCATGGCTATGGCGCTGATCGCAGGCGTCAACGTTAAAACTTTTGCAGCCGAAAACCTGCTGAACAAAATCAAAGAGCGCGGCACGCTGCTGGTGGGCCTGGAAGGCACCTATCCGCCATTCAGTTTCCAGGATGAAAAGGGCAAGCTGACCGGCTTTGAAGTGGAATTCGCGGAACAGCTGGCGCAGCACATGGGTGTTAAGGCGAGCCTGAAACCGACCAAATGGGACGGCATGCTGGCCTCACTCGACGCGAAGCGCATTGATGTCGTCATCAACCAGGTCACCATCTCTGATGAGCGTAAGAAGAAGTATGACTTCTCAACGCCATATACCGTCTCCGGCATTCAGGCGCTGACGATGAAAGCCAGCGCGGGCACCATCACTAAACCGGCCGATCTGGCGGGCAAGAAAGTGGGCGTGGGTCTCGGCACTAACTACGAGCAGTGGCTGCGTGAGAACGTGAAAGGCGTGGACATCCGTACCTATGATGATGACCCGACGAAATATCAGGATCTGCGCTCTGGTCGTCTGAATGCCATTCTGGTTGACCGTCTGGCCGCGCTGGATCTGGTCAGGAAAACCGGCGATACCATGGCGGTTGCGGGTGATGCCTTCTCCCGTCAGGAATCGGGCGTCGCAGTGCGTAAAGGCAACGACGATCTGCTGAAGGCGATCGACCAGGCCATTGCTGATATGCAGAAAGATGGCTCGCTGAGCAAGCTGTCTCAGAAATGGTTTGGCGCGGACGTGACGAAATAATGCAGGAAAGTCTTCAACTGGTGCTGGATTCAGCACCTTTTTTATTAAAGGGCGCGCTATTTACGCTGCAGCTCAGCATCGGCGGCATGTTCTTCGGTCTGCTGCTGGGCTTTATTCTGGCGCTGATGCGTCTGTCACGCTTCTGGCCGATTCGCTGGCTGGCGCGGATTTATGTCTCGATTTTCCGTGGTACCCCGCTGATCGCCCAGCTGTTTATGATCTACTACGGCCTGCCGCAGTTTGGCATTGAGCTGGATCCGATCCCCTCTGCGATGATTGGTCTTTCCCTGAACACTGCTGCGTATGCCTCTGAGTCACTGCGTGGCGCAATTGCATCGATCGAGCGCGGCCAGTGGGAAGCGGCGGCGAGTATCGGCATGACCCGCTGGCAGACCCTGCGTCGGGTGATCCTGCCGCAGGCTGCGCGCACCGCGCTGCCTCCGCTGGGTAACAGCTTTATCAGCCTGGTGAAAGATACCTCGCTGGCGGCGACGATTCAGGTGCCGGAACTGTTCCGCCAGGCGCAGCTGATCACCTCGCGCACGCTGGAAGTTTTTACCATGTATCTGGCGGCCTCGCTGATTTACTGGGTGATGGCAACAGTGTTATCTGCGTTGCAGAACCGGCTGGAACAGCATGTTAATCGTCAGGATTCGGAGTCGAAATGAGCGCCATCGAAGTCAGAAAGCTGGTGAAATCTTTTAACGGCCAGAGGGTGTTGCACGATATCGACCTTGATGTGGCCGCCGGTGAAGTGGTTGCGATTATCGGTCCCAGCGGCTCGGGTAAAACCACGTTGCTGCGCAGTATCAACCTGCTGGAAGTGCCGGACAGCGGCACCATCCGCGTCGGGGAGATTACCGTGGATGCGGCGCTGGCACAGAGTAAGCAGAAAGAGCAGGTGCGTCGTCTGCGTCAGCAGGTCGGGTTTGTTTTCCAGAACTTCAATCTGTTTCCCCATCGTTCGGTGATGGAGAACATCATTGAAGGGCCGGTTATCGTTAAAGGCGAAGCGAAAGCGGATGCGATAGCCCGCGCCCGTACACTACTGGAGAAGGTCGGGCTGCACGGCAAGGAAGAGAGCTATCCGCGTCGTCTGTCGGGTGGACAGCAGCAGCGCGTGGCGATCGCGCGTGCGCTGGCAATGCGGCCAGAAGTGATCCTGTTTGATGAACCGACCTCGGCGCTGGATCCGGAGCTGGTGGGTGAGGTGCTCAGCACTATTCGCGCACTGGCTGAAGAGAAACGCACCATGGTTATTGTCACGCATGAGATGAGCTTTGCCCGCGACGTCGCTGACCGCGCTATTTTTATGGATCAGGGGCGCATTGTGGAGCAGGGCGACGCGAAAGCGTTGTTCAGTAATCCTCAGCAGCCGCGAACCCGTCAGTTCCTCGATAAGTTCCTTAGTCAGTAACCTCACTGCCTTCCCGGGAAGGCAGTTTTAACCGCCTTAATAATCTCATTTTTCAAAAGATAACGGGCGGCTGTCAGCATAATACGCGCTGTAATATCACAACCTATTATTTAGCCGTTAAACCTTTTGCCACATCTGACAAATCTTTTCCTTTCATCGGATATTTAATGGTTTTAACCGATACCGCATTCTCTTATTTATATTCCCTGCAATATGAAACGGTATTACCCTTTAGCGTGGCTGTGGCGCTGATAATTAGCATGTTTGCATGCTGATTAATAAGTGTAAGAAAACGTTCTGCTGAGTAAATAACTGTGGCATCAGGGCCACCCGGCGGCTTTTAGGAGTTTCGCTACATTCATCATCCGTTTAATGGCGAATAATCGCTGGATAATTATAAAAGCAATGCTGATTTCCTCGCTTTTACTTTCCAGCATTCTGACCTACATAGCAGGAGTCATTGAATGAGCCAGACTAAGTCAGACCAGATATTGTGGGTAGATACCCTGAAGGGCGCCTGCATATTGCTGGTGGTCCTGTACCACACGGTGTTGCCGGGTTTTGAAGGGACGATGAAATATCTCTCTGCCGGATGGATCCCTGCTGAAGTATGGATACAGTTTAATACGGTCCTGTCGCCGCTGCGTATGCCCGCCTTTTTCTTTGTGTCGGGCTTGCTGGCGACCAATGGTATTCTCAACCGCCCCTGGAAACAGGTCTTTACCAGTCGCATCACCAATCTCTTTTATCTCTATATTCTGTGGGGGTTTATTCAGTGGTGGTCGATTATTGGCATCTCCACTGAAATTACCGGCCAGCGCATTTCGCAGAATCTGAATGCTGCCTATGCCGGTTCGCTGTTTGAATTTCTCAAGCTGACCTTTATGGCCATGAGTACCTCGTGGTATCTCTATGGGCTGGGACTCTATTTCCTCTGCGCCAAAATTTTCCGTCAATATAAGCTGGCCCTGGTGGCGGTGGCGATTCTGCTGAATTATCTGGCGGTCGAAAAAGTGATTCCGTTCTGGGGACCGCAGAGCCTGGCACAATATTTCCTGTTCTTCCTGTTAGGGGCATTCTGGAGCCAGGCTATGCTGCGCCTGAGTGAATGGCGGCGGGAGAACCTGGTGCCCTGGGCGCTACTTGCCGCGGTCGCCGGCGTTCATGTGATATTCGGACTGGATAAGAGCCTGTTCCTGTGTGTGCTGGCGGTGTTGTTCAGCATCGCTTCCTGCCGCTGGCTGAATCAGCATTTCAGCATGCGCTATCTCAACTGGGTCGGGCGCAATACACTGCAGATTTACGTCATCCACCGTATTTTCATCGAGTTCTTTGGGATGTCGGCCATTCTGTTCGCGCAGCGGCATCATCTGTTTGAGCATGCGTGGTTTTCGTTCCTGTGGGCCTGTTTCTATCCGGTGGCTATCGTGGGGCTTTGTTCGCTCTGCTCAGTGGCGATCTGGTCGCTGACCAATCGCGGGGTGGGACAGTCGCTGTTTGTGTTCCCGACATTGGTTAAGCGGGCGCATAGCGGGTGAGTTTCGCGTTGCTGCGGGCGGGCTCTGAGAAGGTTACGCCCGCCAGGCGGTGGGGAGTTTCAGGGTGCCCGTGCAGGCGGACGTGTTAAGGGGCAGACGCCCGTCCCTTAACAATCCCGGCGTCCGGCAGCCTGCGCGCCCCGCTTTGCGGGGTACCCTCGTCACGCCCTGCGGCCGACGGACCGTCCGGACGCGCCGTCACTGGCGCGAACCGTCCTTTCGCCGACGTCCTGTCGGCTCATCCTGGCCTCCGGTTGTTCCTCAGCGCTTCGGATGCCTCTGACAACCCCCCCTGTAATTTCTTTGTGTTAATTATGATGCTGTGTTGTCTGCTGAACTGAAAGCCAAAGCCAAAAACCCACAGCGATAAAGTACCCAACACAGAAAGAAGAGATAATAGCAGGGGGGTCAGGGAGGCCGTCAGAACCGCTGAGCGGATGAGGGATTTCAGGACGAGCGACAGGGATGTCGCGAAGAGGCGGGTTCGCACCAGGGATGGCGCGTCCCGGCGGTCCGTGAGAAATCCGGAAGAAGCGAAGGTACCGCGAAGCGGCGGTGAAGCAGGCCGGAGCCGGGGGTCAAGGGGCGCGGCGACTGGCGCCCCTTGTCGGTCGCCTGCAGAGGCGAGTCTGAAACTGCCCAACTGCTCAGGCGAACGAAACCCCTCTCAGCGCCCGTTCGCATAGCGAACATCACGGACATGCCAGCCTGCCAGGCGAACGAACCCCCTCTCAGAGCCCGTTCGCGCAGCGAACATTCTCCGGCGAACGCCTCTTACCCAATGGTCATCAGACTCGCATTACCACCCGCCGCCGCGGTATTAACACTCAGCGAGCGCTCAATCAGCAGACGCTCAAGCAGCAGATTGGTCTCGCCGCGCGCAAAGCCCTGCACTGAGACAATTGCGCCGTCACGCGCTGCGATCTGTTCGCACAGGGTGCGCAGCTGATCGGCATCGCCGTGATAGATTACCGCATCAAACTCTGCCGCTAACGGGTCACGTGCCAGCGTGATGCGCGTTTTCACGGCGTCAGGCAGCGAGGCCCGCAGGGCACGATGCAGCTCATCATCCTGCCACAGCGCTTTACTGCCGACGCTGGTCACAGCAGCCAGCTGGATTAACGCATCCTGCTCATTGTCAGCCAGACAAAGCACCAGAGCGCGCGGCAGCAATGAGAAGGTGTTACGCTCGCCGGTCGGGCCAGGCAACAGACGGACCACGCCCGCCTGGGCCAGCTCGCCATAGTGCTGGCAGAGTTCAGCCAGTTCAGGCTTATCTTTCGCCCAGTTGCTCAGCGCCTGATGCGGTGCCAGCAGAGACTGACGCAGCGTGTTGTCTGCCGGTCGATCGGCATCCTGACGATCAAAGGTCAGACGCAGCGCGCCATCCGGACGATTCGCCAGCAGGCGGTAGAGATAGAGCGGACCGCCGGCTTTCGGACCGGTTCCGGATAAGCCTTCGCCACCAAACGGCTGGACGCCGACTACCGCGCCTACCATATTGCGGTTAACGTAGAGGTTACCGACACGGGCGTTGGCCGTAACCTGTGCAATGGTCTCGTCGATGCGGGTATGCACACCCAGCGTCAGGCCATAGCCGGAGGCGTTAATCTGTTCAATCAGGTTCGGCAGGCTGCTGCGGGTGAAGCGCACTACATGCAGCACCGGTCCAAAAATCTCTTTATCCAAATCGCTGACCTGATTCAGCTCAATCAGCGTCGGTTTAACAAAGGTGCCGCTGGTCCACTCTTTGCTGTCCTGCGGGTTATCCTGCACCGCCTGATAAACTGTGAAGCCCTTGTTGCGCATCGCCTGAATATGGCGATCGATATTGGCTTTTGCCTCGGCATCAATCACCGGGCCGATGTCGGTAGATAAGCGCTCCGGATTGCCCATACGGCACTCCGCCATCGCGCCGCGCAGCATCTTCAGCGTATGGTCGGCGACATCTTCCTGAATGCAGAGCAGGCGCAGGGCTGAGCAGCGCTGTCCGGCACTGTCGAAGGCTGACGCGACGATATCAATCACCACCTGCTCAGTCAGCGCGGAGGAGTCAACGATCATCGCGTTCATCCCGCCGGTCTCCGCAATCAGCGGCACCGGACGACCGTGTTGATCAAGGCGACCGGCCAGGTTCCGCTGCAGCAAGGTCGCGACGGCGGTTGAGCCGGTAAACATCACGCCACGGACCCGATTGTCACCCGTCAGCTGCGCACCCACGGTTTCCCCCTGACCCGGCAGCAGTTGCAGCACGCCCCGCGGTACACCTGCATCCAGCAGGATCTGAACCGCCTGTGCGGCAATCAGCGGTGTCTGCTCAGCCGGTTTAGCCAGCACGCTGTTACCTGCTGCCAGTGCGGCCGCAATCTGACCGGTAAAGATCGCCAGCGGGAAGTTCCATGGGCTGATGCAGACTACCGGACCCAGCGGACGATGGGTTTCGTTGTCGAAATCGTCGCGCACCATTCCGGCGTAGTAATAGAGGAAATCAACCGCTTCTCGCACTTCCGCGATGGCGTTGTTATAGGTCTTGCCTGCTTCACGCACCAGAATGCCAAGCAGCTGCTGCATCTGGCCTTCCATAATCTGTGCGGCGCGTTCCAGAATCGCCGCACGCTCCTGCGGCGGGGTGGCAAACCAGATCGTCCCGCTGTTCACCGCGGCATCCAGTGCTCGTGAGACTTCCTGCTCTGTGGCTTCACGAACCTGACCCACCCGATCGTTTGGTGCCGCCGGGTTCATAACGTCGCGCAACTCACCCGCACCCGCTTCACCGTCGATCATCGGCTCGGCCTGGCAGGGCTGTGCAGCACTGCTCAGCAGGGCGCTGGAGAGTGAGGCGAGACGGTGCTCGTTAGCCATATCCAGACCTGCTGAGTTGACGCGGTTCTCGCCATATAGCTCACGCGGCAGGGGGATCTTCGGATGAGGCAGGCCAATGGCGCCTTCACTGGCACCCAGTTTTTCCACGGCAGTCACCGGATCGGCTACCAGCTCATCAATCGGTAGCGAGGTATCGGCAATGCGGTTAACAAAAGAGGTGTTGGCTCCGTTTTCCAGCAGGCGGCGCACCAGATAGGCCAGCAGGGTTTCATGGGTGCCAACCGGCGCATAGATACGGCAGGGGCGATTCAGCTTACCGTCAGCGACTTTGCCAACCACCTGCTCATACAGCGGTTCACCCATACCGTGCAGACACTGGAACTCATACTGACCCGGATAGTAGTTATTGCCTGCCAGCTGATAAATCGCGGCCAGGGTGTGGGCGTTGTGTGTAGCAAACTGCGGATAGATCTGGCTGGGAACAGAGAGCAGTTTGCGGGCGCAGGCAAGGTAAGAGATATCGGTGTAAACTTTGCGGGTATAAACCGGGTAGCCTTCCAGACCTTCCATCTGGGCGCGCTTAATTTCGCTGTCCCAGTACGCGCCTTTCACCAGACGGATCATCAGACGACGGCGGCTGCGCTGAGCGAGGTCGATCAGCTCATCGATCACAAACGGACAGCGTTTCATGTAAGCCTGAATTACGAAGCCGATGCCGTTCCAGCCTTCCAGTTCTGGCTCGAAGCAGAGTTTCTCCAGTAAATCCTGCGACAGCTCCAGCCTGTCGGCTTCTTCTGCGTCGATGTTGATGCCGATGTCATAAGAGCGGGCCAGCAGCGTCAGCGATTTCAGAATAGGGTAGAGCTCTTCCATCACCCGCTCATACTGCGCGCGGCTGTAGCGGGGGTGCAGCGCTGAGAGTTTGATGGAGATGCCCGGGCCTTCATAAATGCCACGACCATTCGACGCTTTACCGATGGCGTGAATCGCCTGCTGATAAGAGAGCAGATAGGCTTTGGCATCGCCTGCGGTCAGGGCCGCTTCGCCCAGCATATCGTAAGAGTAACGGAAGCCTTTCTCTTCCAGCTTGCGGGCGTTCGCCAGCGCTTCAGCAATGGTTTCACCGGTGACGAACTGCTCACCCATCAGACGCATCGCCATATCCACGCCTTTGCGGATCAGGGGCTCGCCGCCCTTACCGATGATGCGGTTGAGCGAGCTGGAAAGATTCGCCTCATTGTGGGTCGAGACCAGACGGCCGGTAAACAGCAGGCCCCAGGTCGCGGCGTTGACAAACAGCGACGGGCTGCGGCCCAGATGCGACTGCCAGTTGCCGTTGCTGATCTTGTCGCGGATGAGTGCATCGCGCGTTGGCTTGTCAGGAATACGCAGCAGCGCCTCTGCAAGGCACATCAGCGCCACGCCTTCATGTGAAGAAAGAGAGAACTCCTGAAGCAGGCTTTGCACCATACCGGCGCGTCCGGTTGCACCTTTCTGGTGCCGCAGCTTGTCGGCGAGCTGATAAGCCAGGTGATGGGTTTTCTCTGCCAGCGCTGCCGGTAAGCGTGCCTGCTCCAGCATCATTGGAACCGCATCGGTCTCCGGACGACGCCAGGCAGCGGTCACTGCTGAACGCGTCACCGACTGAGGTAAAATCTGCTCTGCAAAGTCAAGGAACGGCTGGTGCGTCTCTTCTGGCTGAGTGTCGTCGGACTCCGCAGCCGTCTGAGCAGAAAGCGGAATCTCCGGCACGGCGTCGCCGCTCTCCAGCTGGTTCAGATAGTTAAAGACCGCCTGTTTAATCAGCCAGTGTGGCGTGCGATCAATACGCTGCGCAGCCAGTTTAATGCGCTCGCGTGTCGCGTCATCCAGTTTCACACCCATGGTGGTTGTAGCCATGACTCCAGAGCTCCTTGATTGTGGTTCGATATGGCGTTGGCTGCACTATCACTTAAGTTGCAACTTTGTGCAACCGTGTTAAATGTGAGCCAGTTAACACCCTTATTACATCGGCAATTGTTAAATCCCGCAATGCGGCACGGATATTGCTGCAAGATCCTCGCCAGGCCGGCAGGCCCGATAAAAAGCGGGTTTACGGCCGGTTATGCAGAGGTGCAACCGGATAACTGTGAGCGAGTGCAACCTCTCAGCATGTTTTCACAAACGGTTAGTGAAATCACTGTAACGCCTGTGTTAAATCCATTGTGCGCGGAACGCCTTTCCGGCAGGATACCGCGCCGCTGGGAAATGAGTGACGCCCTGACGAAGAAAATCGACCCGCTTTGCCCCGTTCCGGCAGGCGGGTAGCTGGCGATTTCTCTGGGATATCAAATAATAAGTGGAGAGACAGATGAGTATAAGTACACCTTTGCTGGTGACCTTTGTGGTTTATATTCTTGGGATGGTATTAATCGGTTTTGCGGCTTATCGCTCGACCAAAAACTTCGATGACTACATCCTGGGTGGCCGCAGTCTGGGTAGTGTGGTTACGGCACTCTCTGCCGGTGCATCCGATATGAGCGGCTGGCTGCTGATGGGCTTACCGGGTGCTATCTTCATTTCCGGTATCTCTGAGAGCTGGATTGCAATTGGTCTGACGATCGGTGCCTGGCTGAACTGGAAAATCGTGGCCGGTCGCCTCCGTGTTCAGACCGAGCATCACAACAATGCCCTGACGCTGCCGGACTTCTTTACCAGCCGCTTTGAAGACCACAGTAAAATCCTGCGCGTGATTTCCGCCATCGTCATCCTGGTGTTCTTCACCATCTACTGCGCCTCGGGCGTGGTGGCCGGTGCGCGACTGTTTGAAAGCACCTTTGGTATGGACTACCAGACGGCTCTGTGGGCGGGTGCAGCAGCGACCATTCTTTATACGCTGGTGGGCGGTTTCCTGGCGGTGAGCTGGACCGATACCGTTCAGGCAGGCCTGATGATTTTTGCGCTGATCCTGACACCGGTGTTTGTCATTATCGCAGTAGGCGGCTGGTCCGATTCGCTGACGGTGATTGAGGCGAAAAGCCTTGAAAACCTTGACATGCTAAAAGGACTGAACTTCGTCGCGGTCATATCCCTGCTCGGCTGGGGTCTGGGCTACTTCGGGCAACCCCATATTCTGGCGCGCTTTATGGCGGCAGATTCGCATCGCTCTATTCGCACCGCACGTCGTATCGGTATGGCGTGGATGGTGCTCTGTCTGGCTGGCGCGGTGGCAGTTGGCTTCTTTGGTATTGCCTACTTCCAGAACAACCCGACCCTGGCAACTGGCGTCAATGACAACGCTGAGCGCGTCTTTATCGAGCTGGCGCGCATTCTGTTCAACCCGTGGATTGCCGGCATTCTGCTTTCAGCCATTCTGGCAGCCGTGATGTCCACGCTGAGCTGTCAGCTGCTGGTCTGCTCCAGCGCCCTGACCGAAGACCTCTATAAAGGCTTCCTGCGCAAAAATGCCAGTCAGAAAGAGCTGGTATGGGTAGGGCGTCTGATGGTGCTGCTGGTGGCGCTGATTGCGATTGCGCTGGCGGCTAATCCGGAAAACCGCGTGCTGGGCCTGGTAAGCTACGCCTGGGCGGGCTTTGGCGCAGCGTTTGGTCCGGTGGTGCTGTTTGGCGTCTGCTGGAAGCGTATGAACCGTAACGGTGCGCTGGCGGGGATGATTATTGGTGCGCTGACCGTACTGGTATGGAAACAGTATGGCTGGCTGGGACTGTATGAAATCATCCCAGGCTTCATTTTTGCCAGCATCGCGATTGTGGTCTTCAGCCTGATGGGACGTGAACCCTCAGCCGAAGCGCAGCAGCGCTTTGCCGCCGCAGAAGCGGAGTTCCAGACCAAATAAGCGAAGCGTTAATAATGAAAGCCCGTCCCGAAAGGAGCGGGCTTTTTTTGTTACAAAGATAAATCACCCAAAGATGAAATTATCTCCGCCAGTAACTTGTTTTTTCCGCAGCGATAATGATAATCGGTATCGTTTACACTTTACCTGAATTTACTGTTCATTGACGCTGCTTAACATTAATGAGGTTGGCAATGTTTGTTCCTTTTCTCATCATGCTACGCGAAGGGCTCGAAGCCGCGCTGATCGTCAGCCTGATAGCCAGCTATCTCAAGCGCACCCAGCGCACCCAATGGTTTCCGGCGATGTGGGCGGGTGTGTTTATCGCCGCTGCGCTCTGTCTGGGCCTGGGCCTGTTCATCAATGCCACTACCGGTGAATTCCCGCAAAAAGAGCAGGAACTGTTTGAGGGCATCGTGGCGGTGATTGCGGTGGTAATCCTTACCTCAATGGTGTTCTGGATGCGTAAAGTCGCCCGCAACATCAGGGTCGAGCTTGAGCAGGCGGTCGATCAGGCGCTGCAACGTTCAGGGCGGGGCGGTCTGGCGCTGGTGCTGATGGTGTTTCTTGCCGTGGCACGTGAAGGGCTGGAGTCGGTGTTCTTCCTGCTGGCGGCTTTTACTCAGGATGTCGGTTATGCGCCGCCAATCGGCGCGGTGCTGGGTCTGGCAACCGCTGTGGTGCTGGGCATGCTGCTTTACTGGGGAGGTATCCGCCTGAACATGGCGCATTTCTTCCGCTGGACCAGCGTCTTCATCCTGTTTGTCGCGGCGGGCCTTGCAGCCGGTGCGATTCGCGCCTTTCACGAAGCGGGATTATGGAATCGCTTTCAGGACGTGGCCTTCGATCTCAGCAATACCTTATCAACCCATTCGCTGTTCGGCACGCTGCTGGAAGGCATTCTGGGTTATCAGGAGACGCCAAGCATCAGTGAAGTGACGATTTACTTCGTCTACCTGATCCCGGCGCTGATTCTGTTCTTTATGCCTGCGCGGCCTGCTGCGTCAGCCACGGTGTAATCAGACATTTTTAGAGGCGCCCGTCGCGCCTGCAACTTAACAGGGAATATCGAGATGACAATGCGTTTCCGCCGCAAGGCGCTGCTACTTCCTCTGCTGGCAATCTCTGCATCGGCTACCGCAGCGGTTCCTCAGATTATCGTAAGCGTCAATGACAGGCAGTGTGAGCCGATGAGCCTGACGGTCAAGGCTGGCAAAACCCAGTTCCTGATTAAAAACAACAGCCAGAAAGCGCTGGAGTGGGAGATCCTCAAAGGCGTGCTGGTGGTGGAAGAGCGTGAAAACATCGCGCCGGGCTTCAGTCAGAAACTGACCGCTAATCTGGAAGCAGGCGAATATGAGATGACCTGTGGCCTGCTGAGCAATCCAAAAGGCAAGCTGATTGTAAAGGGTGAGGGCCCAGCGACAAACAGCACTTCTGCACGTATGCAGCTGGAAGGGCCGATCACCGAATATAAAGCTTATGTGACGGAGCAGGTGAATCAGTTGGTGAGCAGCACCCAGGCGTTCACGAACGCGGTTAAAGCGGGCGATGTGGAAAAAGCCAAAGCGCTGTTTGCCCCGACCCGTCAGTACTATGAGCGCATTGAGCCGATTGCTGAGCTGTTCTCCGATCTCGATGGCAGTATCGATGCCCGTGAAGATGACTACGAGAAGAAATCAGCCGATCCGAAGTTCACCGGTTTCCATCGTCTGGAAAAAGCCCTGTTTGCTGATAACAGCACCAAAGACATGGCGGACTACGCGGATAAGCTGAATAAAGATGTGAAAGATCTGCAGGTGCGCATCAGCGAACTGGCCTTCCCGCCAGCCAAAGTCGTCGGCGGCGCAGCCGGTCTGATTGAAGAAGTGGCCTCCAGCAAAATCTCCGGCGAAGAAGATCGCTACAGCCGCACCGACCTGTGGGACTTCCAGGCCAATATCGATGGTGCACAGAAAATCGTTGAGCTGCTGCGACCGCTGGTGAGCAAAGCGAATCCGCAGCTGCTGGCCAAAGTTGACGCCAACTTCAAAAAAGTGGATGCGATCCTGAGCAAGTACCGCACCCAAACCGGTTTCGAATCTTATGAGAAGCTGACCAGCGCCGACCGTAACGCGCTGAAAGGGCCGATTACTGCCCTGGCGGAAGATCTTTCATTGCTTCGTGGCACGCTGGGTCTGGATTAATCATGAGTCGTAAGGAAGATGACGCGCAGCCTGCGCGTCGTCGTTTACTGAAAGGACTGGGTCTGCTGGGCGGCGCGGCGGCCATCGGCGGCGGCTGTCCGTTCCATACCGCCGCCGCTGACAGCTTTTCGCCGGGTACGGTGACGCCGCAGGCGCGACAGCAGATGCAGCCGTTTTATGGTCAGCATCAGGCGGGGATTACGACGCCCCAGCAGGCATCAATGATGCTGGTGGCGTTTGATCTGCTCAGCAACGATAAAGCCGAACTGAAGCGTCTGTTTCAGTTGCTGACCCAGCGTATCGCCTTTCTCACCACCGGCGGTCCGGCACCTGCGGTCACCAATCCGCAACTGCCTCCGATGGATTCCGGCATTCTGGGGGCGACTATCGCGCCTGATAATCT
The DNA here is from genome assembly GCF_030270445.1 of Pantoea sp. QMID4. Lineage (NCBI taxonomy): Bacteria > Pseudomonadati > Pseudomonadota > Gammaproteobacteria > Enterobacterales > Erwiniaceae > Pantoea > Pantoea sp. QMID4. The sequence continues at coordinate 733,776 of NZ_BSXL01000001.1, forward strand.
GACGATTACCGTATCGGTCGGGTATTCGCTGTTTGATGAACGCTTTGGTCTGGCACCGCATAAGCCGATAAAATTGCAGCCGATGACGCGCTTTCCCAATGATTCGCTGGATGCCAGCCAGTGTCACGGCGATGTGCTGTTACAGCTCTGTGCCAATACGCAGGATACGGTGATTCATGCCCTGCGTGACATCATCAAGCATACGCCCGACCTGCTGGGTGTACGCTGGCGCCGCGAAGGTTTTATCTCCGACCACGCTGCACGCAGTCAGGGGCAGGAGACGCCGATCAATCTGCTGGGTTTCAAAGATGGCACGGCTAATCCGGATACCCGTAATTCTGCACTGATGAATCAACTGCTTTGGGTGACCGCGGACCAGGAAGAACCGGCCTGGGCACGCAACGGCAGCTATCAGGCCGTGCGGCTTATCCGGTTTCATGTCGAAATGTGGGACCGCACGCCGCTGGGTGAGCAGCAGACCATATTTGGCCGTGAGAAGCTGAGCGGTGCGCCGCTGGGGATGCAGCATGAGCGTGACGTTCCGGATTACGCCCGTGACCCGGACGGTGACGTGATTGCACTGGATGCGCATATCCGCCTTGCTAACCCTCGCACCCCTGAGACAGACAGCAGCCTGATGCTGCGACGCGGCTACAGTTACTCGGCGGGTATCTCCGCCTCCGGCCAGCTGGAGATGGGACTGCTGTTCGTCTGCTACCAGCACGATCTGGAGCGTGGGTTTCTCACCGTGCAGCAGCGTCTGAACGGTGAAGCGCTGGAAGAATATATCCGGCCTTTCGGCGGCGGTTACTTTTTTGCTTTGCCCGGTGTCCCCGACCCCAGCCATTATTTAGCGCAGCCGTTACTGGAGTCCTGATTAAATTTTAACCATATCGGGTGGTTTATCCCCGACCACCTGCCTTTTCGGTTTCAGCACTTTACTTACTGCGTTTTCGCTGAGATTAAGCCGTTGTCTGGTATATATAAAATAATATAAGTGCATGTAATGTATAAATTTTACATTTTGCCTTAAAAGAAATAGTTACGTGTGATTAGCAATTCCTTTGCCAGCAGGTAAAATTACTATTGCAAAGGTCCAACGAAATGATGCACTTTATTCAACAGGCGTAATCGGATGTGTCGATGTATCACACTGGAGTTCGCGCATGGGTCGAGTTTTTTATGGAACGTTACTGTCACTGAATAAATTGCGCCTGACTGCGAGGGCAATTCTGCCTCGTTATTTCTCCCTTCCTTCAACCATTTCTTTTGTCTTAGCACAGCCTGTTTTATCCGGTGTTCAGCCTCGCTATTGCGCTGCTGCATACCCACTATCCTGTCCTGTCATGGCTCTAAAGGAAGCCAACTGAAACCTCTAAAGCGTTCACGTAATCGCAACGGGCCACAGGCCTCGCGCGGGAAATGAAACCAACTGAAAGGTGCCACTATGGGAAGACAGAAAGCAGTGATCAAAGCGCGTCGTGAAGCGAGAAGAGTGCTTCGTAATGACTCACGGAGTCATCGTCAGCGTGAAGAAGAGTCGGTCACTTCGCTGGTGCATATGAGCGGACTGGATGCAATTGGCATGGCGCGCGATACGCGTGACCGGCTACCGATTGAAGCCCGTAATGAAGCTCAGGCGCACTATCTTAATGCCATAGGAACGAAACAGCTGATCTTTGCAACCGGTGAGGCCGGATGTGGTAAAACCTGGATCAGTGCTGCGAAAGCAGCTGAGGCCCTGATTAATAAGGATATCGACAGGATTATTGTTACGCGCCCGGTACTTCAGGCAGATGAGGATTTGGGATTCCTGCCCGGTGATATTTCTGAGAAATTCGCCCCTTATTTCCGACCGGTTTATGACATTCTGGTTAAACGTCTTGGCGCATCATTTATGCAATATTGTCTGCGTCCGGAAATTGCCAAGGTAGAGATTGCGCCCTTCGCCTATATGCGAGGCCGCACCTTTGAAAATGCTGTGGTGATTCTGGACGAGGCGCAGAACGTAACCGCCGCGCAGATGAAAATGTTCCTGACCCGACTGGGCGAAAACGTCACGGTCATTGTTAACGGCGATATTACCCAGTGCGACTTGCCCGCTGGGGTGCCTTCCGGTCTCGCGGACGCGCTGGCGCGTTTTGAAGAGGACGAGATGGTGGGCATTGTGCGCTTTGGCAAAGAGGATTGTGTGCGTTCTGCGCTGTGTCAGCGCACCCTGCACGCATACAGCTAGCGTTCGATTGAGTAGAAGTGTAGCGCCCAAACCCGGCTCCGGCCGGGTTTTCTTATTGTGGGGCAGCGTCGCAGGCCTCCGCTGTCGAACCCCGGCGGGGGTTCACACCCCTCTCTGTGCAACAGGCAAAAAAAGCCTGAACGTTTGTTCAGGCTCTTCTTTGAATGTGGCGGTGAGAGGGGGATTGATTCGCTTCGCTCACCCTGCGGGCAGCGTCGCAGGCTCCGCTGTCCAGCATGCTGCGCATGTTGTCGAACCCCGGCGGGGGTTCTCACCCCCCTCTCTATGCAACAGGCAACAAAAAGCCTGAACATAAGTTCAGGCTCTTCTTCAGAATGTGGCGGTGAGAGGGGGATTGATTCGCTTCGCTCACCCTGCGGGCAGCGTCGCAGGCTCCGCTGTCCAGCATGCTGCGCATGTTGTCGAACCCCGGTGGGGGTTCTCACCCCCCTCTCGCAGTGCAATATGCAAAAAAAAAGCCTGAACATAAGTTCAGGCTCTTCTTTGAATGTGGCGGTGAGAGGGGGATTCGAACCCCCGATACGTTGCCGTATACACACTTTCCAGGCGTGCTCCTTCAGCCACTCGGACACCTCACCACATTTACTTCGCTGACCGCGCTGGGTCAACGGGGCGGTACTATAGGGAGTCGGCTGAAAAGGGTCAAGCACTATTTTTTTCTTTCGATCTATTCGCTTAAGCTCTGAACGAATCGAATTACTGTAGCTTAAAACCGGGCATTTATGCGCAATACTCCAAAGCACTAAAGTAGCAGGCCGGGTCATTTTCAGGGCTGCGTGACCACTTAAATAATCCGGAGCGGCGTCCTGGCATTTATCCCGGCCGGACGCTGCTCCGTCAGACGCTAAATCAGCTCTTCACCCGATTAGCGAAGCTCTTGCGCAGTTTCTGCAGTTTCGGTGGGATTACCGCCATGCAGTAACCGTTGCGCTGACCGGCGCCTTCCCAGTAATCCTGATGATAGGCTTCAGCGGGATACCACTCTTTCAGCGGCTCAATCGTGGTCACGACCGGTACATCATGATCGGCCTGGGCGCGTTCAATGGCGGCGCGCGCTTCTGCTTCCTGATCTGCATTCGCCGGGAAAATGGCGGAGCGATACTGAGTGCCGATATCATTGCCCTGACGGTTCAGCTGGGTCGGATCATGCGTGACAAAGCTGATATCCAGCAGATCGCCGTAAGTTACCTGCTCCGGGTCAAAGCCAATGCGGATCGCTTCTGCATGACCGGTTGCGCCGCTGCAGACCTGCTCATAGGTCGGATTAGGTCGCGCACCACCGGTATAGCCGCTTTCAACCGACTCAACGCCGATCACATCCTTAAATACCGCTTCGGTACACCAGAAACAGCCGCCAGCGATAACTGCGTATTCGATTGCCATAATAATTTACTCCTGTCAGGTCGAAAGAGGTGAATGGGGGCGCAGCAGAGCGCTTTCAACTAGATGAGCATCTCCGGTTTAAAATCTCCGCTCTTGTCCAGCATTTTGTCGCTCATTACGCTAAACCGGCCTTCACCGGTGTAGTGCAGGGTCGGGGGATATTCCGGCTGCTCAGCGACATGCGCTTTGACGATCTCAAAAATAAACAGGTTGTAGCGCGCGACCATGGCATCGTCATAAAGCTGACATTCGAAGCTGGCAAAGCATTCGGCAATCATCGGTGCCCCCACCACCTGAGCCGGCTCTGGCGTCAGGCCAAACGCTTCAAACTTATCAATGTTGTCACCGTGGCTGTTGCCGACAGCCACCACTTCATTAATCAGCGAGGCAGAAGGAATATTCAGTACGCAATGACCGCTGTTGCGGATCAGCTCGTGGCTGTGATTCATGCCGGCAATCATGCAGCCGACCAGTGACGGCGAGAACTCCAGCACCGTGTGCCAGCCGAGCGTCATAATGTCATGCTGATCCTGATACTGTGAACTGAGCAGCAGTACCGGTCCCGGCTCAAGGTATTTGCGGGCTTTGCTGACCGGAAAAGCATATTTGTGCATGCGTTGGCTCATGGCGTAGCTCCTTTAACGGAAGGGTGCCATTAAGTGTAGAGCACACTGCGGGTGCGGCGGGAAGGTCAGCGGCCATAAAGGTAAGATCATTGGGGAAACAGGGCAGAGCAGACATTTTACCGACAGCCTCACGAGCTTAAGGTTTCCTTAATATGCAGTCGCGATACTGCCTGCTTTAACGGAGGATAATGCTATGAAAACTGCGCCTGCTACCCTGTCTGTTACGGCTTCACGTCCGATGAGCGAATATGCAGCACTGCTGATCGCCGCAGCAACGGTTGTTCTGTTCCTGTCTGCCTGGTTTACCGCTTAAAACTTAATGACGGCCCGGCAACCACTTCGGTCGCGACAGTTCTCTAAGAAAAACTGAAAACGGTGTAACTGGACGATGCGGCTGACAATGCTCAGCCCGAGTCCGATACCGCCATAGCGACTGTCCATCCGGATAAACGCTTTACTCAGCTCGCCACTTTTACTCTCATCAATGCCCGGTCCCTCATCTTCCACAACCATCATCGGCTGTGGCACAGACAACAGTTGCACGCTGATGGTGCTGTTATCCGGGCTATAGCGATGGGCGTTCTCCACCAGATTCCGCAGCAGCATCTTCAGCAGAGTCGCATCACCACGTACAAACTGCTCCTGCGGCAGATCCAGCATTAGCGTCTGCTGATGCGCGTCCAGCATAATACTCAGCTCGACTTCCATCGGCAGGATCACATCTTCAATCAGCCCGACGTTCTGATAGGTGCCCGAAGTGAATGACTGCCCGGCGCGCGCCAGATTCAGCAGCTGCGACACGCTGTGGGTCATCTGATCCAGACGCTGCACCAGCGGCTGAACTTTGACATCGCTGTTACGTTCGATTAACTCCAGATGCAGCCGTAATCCCGCCAGCGGCGTGCGCAACTCATGCGCCACGTCGGCGGTAAATAGCCGTTCGCGCTCCAGACTACTGTTGAGGCGGGCGACCAGCTGGTTTATCGCCTGAGTCACCGCATCGATCTCTTGAACCTGACTGTGACAGGCGACGGGATCGAGATTCTCTTCGCTGCGACTTTCCAGTTCCCGCTGCAGCTGATAAAGCGGCCGGGTGATCCATTTCACCGCCTGATAGCAAAGCAGCAGCGTCAGCGTAATCATCACCAGGCTCGGCACCGCCAGGCTGGCCACCGCTTCATGTACTTCACGCTTCACGTGACTGTCCATGTTGCGCTTCTGAAGTTGGGCTTCCACCAGAAACTGAATCTGCTCTTTACTCTCATGCCACAGCCAGACCACGCTGATCACCTGGAAGACCAGCAGGATCAGACCAATGGTCAGGATCAGGCGAAAGCGCATACTGCGGTGATCGAAACGTTTTATCATGTTGCCTCGCGAATGCCATCCTGCGTCACCAGCGCATAACCAAACCCGCGCACGGTACGAATGGCGCTTTTGCCAATTTTGTCGCGCAGATTATGGATATGCACTTCAAGCGTATTAGTAGAAGGTTCGGTCTCCCAGTTATAGATGTCCTGGTAGAGAATTTCACGGTGAACCGGATTGCCGGCCTTCAGCATCAGTCGTGACAGAATCGCAAACTCTTTGGGCGTCAGATCCAGCAGCACATCGCTGAGGGTGATCTGACGATGGGTCATATCCAGCGCCAGCTCGCCGACTCTCACCTGACTGTCGCCCTGATTGACGTGACGGCGGATCAGCGCACGGATTCGCGCCAGCAGCTCATCCAGCGAAAACGGTTTAATCAGATAGTCGTCAGCACCCGCATCGAGCCCGGCAATGCGCTCGCTGATGGTGTCGCGCGCGGTCAGAATCAGCACCGGCGTCATCTTCTTCTGCCGCCGCAGACGTATCAGGAAGTGCAGTCCATCTTCATCCGGCAAACCCAGATCAAGCACCACCAGACTATAGAGACCGCTGGCGAAATGCGCTTCAGCATCCCGAACCCGCGTCACGCCGTCGCAGACATAGCCTTCGCCTTCCAGTGCCAGCATCAGGCCTTGCAGCAGCAGCGCATCATCTTCAACAATCAGTATCTTCATTAAGGTTGGCTCCGGCACGACGTCAAAATATCATCCGCAGGCACATATTCGTGGGTCGCGGTGCCGGTTAATCCCAGCAGGGTTGAAAACAGATTATCCTGTGAAAAATCGTCTGTCGCCGCCAGTTTATTCAGACAGCCGCGATTAACGGCATAACGTTTCTGATAATCATCGGACAGCCAGACCAGCATCGGCACATGTTTCTGCGTATCCGGGGCAATAGCATAGGGCAGACCATGCAGGTAAGCCCCATTTTCACCCAGCGATTCACCGTGATCAGAAAGATAGACCAGGCTGGTGGTGAAGCGATCCTGATGCGCACGCAGGACATTGATTGCTTTATCGACAATATGATCCACATTGACCAGCGTGTTGTCATAGGTGTTAATCAGCTGTTGTTGCGAACAGTCCTGAATCTGATTAGTGTCACAGGTCGGTTCAAACTGACGGAACTGTGGCGGATACCGATGGCTGTAGGTCGGGCCATGACTGCCAATGGTGTGCAGGACAATGACTCCGTTGCCTTTAAGCTGGCTGATATAGTCATCCAGACCATTGAACAGCACGTCGTCATAACACTCACCATTAATACACATGCCGGGCAGGTTCAGGCTGGTCATGTCCTGATGCGGCACCCGGTCACAGGCACCTTTGCAGCCACCATCATTTTCATTCCATAACACACTGATGCCAGCGCGCTGAATAATATCCAGCACTCCCTCCTGATGGGCGGCCAGCACATCATCATAGCGCGCGCGCGGCATGTTGGAGAACATACAGGGGACCGAAACCGCCGTCGCCGTACCGCACGAGGTTGTGTGCGGGAAATAGATCACATCGTCTTTCGCCAGCAAAGGATTGGTCAGACGGCCGTAACCGCCCAGCGAGAAGTTTTGCGCGCGAGACGTCTCTCCCAGCACCAGAATCGTCAGATTCGGCTTACCGCTACTGCGGCTGGGCTGCAGATGGGCATCTTCACCGATGCGCACCAGCGGCACATTCTGCAGCTGCTCATGCTTATACCAGGAGAGCGTTGCCGCAATGCTGTTCGACGGGCTGAGTGCTTTAACCAGCTCGCGGTTGTTGCGGAACAGCGAAGCGTAATCTTTATAGAAGAGCAGCGCGACCAGCACAATCAGCGCGGCGGAAAGCAGCACACTGAGCAGTCGCGCCAGCACGCCACGCCACTGCTGCCGTTTTATGCGCGGCCAGAACACCAGTAACGCCATCAGCACGCCCGAGGTGAGCAGGGTGAAGAGCAGCTGCGGCGTAATCAGCGCAAAGGATTCAGAAGCGGTGGTATCCATCATGTTGGTGATCATCGAGCGATCGACCACGATGTTATAAGTCTGAATAAAAAACTGTGCCGACGCAGAGAGCAGAATAAACAGTGCGGCCAGCAGCCGATCCAGCCAGACAAACGAGGCCAGCGTAATCACGATGTTAATGACGCTAAAGGCGACGAAAGGCATTGATAAAAACATCAGCGTGGTATGCAGGTTGTTCAGCGGCATTGCCGCCAGCACCTGACGGTAGTAGGCAATATTAAGGAAAACCGCGATATAAACCGCAGCAAGGATTAGCAAGCTAAGGCGGCTAATCAGCGGCCTCTTCAGGGTAAACTTCATGTGAGCAGGGCCAGATTAATAAAAGTGTCACGAGATTGCGCTTTCTATATTAGGAATACCTTAAGAGGCTTAAGCTTTAGAGATTTTCATTTGCATTGAGTGCGTAACGGGTATCACTCCAGCGTGATGCGGATCGATACCGCTACGATTATTAAAAAAGAACAGGTGTTAGTGGCGCTTTTATACTGACTTAACCGCAGCGGCTGGCATGAAAAGTGCATATTTCTGGCATAACCCCTGTTAATGACTACACTTAATGTGAAGATGTTCTCAGTTAGCCTGTATTGTCAGCAATGCGCTTGCAAGTTTGAGGAGAGTGACCCATCCAATCACCGCGTTTTACCCCTCAATCACCGCTTTATCAGAATTTCCCGCTTGCTGACCTGACTGCGTCAGGACATTCTTGTTTTGACTCAATATTTTATTAAATCTGATTTTCAGGAGAAGTAACGTGACCCAAGCGGCAGACACCCATGCCAGGTACCCGGCATTAAGCAGCGGGCAGTACGCCTTCTTTTTTGATGTCGACGGTACGCTGGCAGCGATACAGTCCCGTCCCGAAGCGGTATTTATTCCTGAGCAGGTCATTGCACAACTTCAGCAGCTCTCTGCGCTTTCTCAGGGCGCACTGGCACTGGTCTCCGGCAGACCCATCGAACAACTGGATGCGCTGGCTGCGCCGTGGCACGGCCCCGCGGCGGGCGTGCATGGCGCTGAGCGTCGGGATGCAGAGGGTCATGTGCAGCGCATCAGCCTGCCTGTTGAGGTTGAACAAAATCTCAGGAAGGAATTGCAGGATGCGATGGCATGCTGGCCTGGTACTCAGCTTGAGGTGAAAGGCATGGCCTTTGCACTTCACTACCGTCAGGCCATGCAGCATGAGCAGGATGTGTTGCGACTTGCCGAACAGTCAGTGAAGCGTTTCCCGGGACTGGCGCTCCAGCCAGGGAAATGCGTGGTTGAGATTAAACCGGCAGGCATCGATAAAGGCGCCGCAATCAGCGACTTTATGCAGCAGCCCCCTTTTGCCGGACGCACGCCAGTCTTTATAGGCGACGATTTGACGGATGAAAAGGGCTTCCTGGCCGTCAACGAACGGCAGGGCGTCTCAGTTAAAGTCGGCGAAGGTTTAAGCCAGGCCGGTTATCGGCTTATTGATGTCGATGCCGTTTATGGCTGGCTGGAAAGAACATTATTACTATTAGAGCAGGACAACGTCGGTAAGGAGTTTAGGTTATGAGTCGTTTAGTGGTTGTATCTAACCGTGTCGCCATGCCAGATGGGTCTAAAACCAGCGCAGGCGGCCTGGCCGTCGGCATTCTCGATGCACTGAAAAGCACCGGTGGATTATGGTTTGGCTGGAACGGTGAAATCAGCGAGTTCACCGGCGAAGAAGTAGAAGACGTCAGTGTGCAGGAACATGAAGGTATTGAGTATGCTTCCTTCCCGCTGAGCCAGAACGATTACGATCTCTATTATTGCCAGTTCTCTAACACGGTTATCTGGCCCGCTTTTCATTATCGCCTCGATCTGGTGCAGTTCCAGCGTGAAGCGTGGGAAGGGTATTGTGAGGTTAATGACGCAGTAGCGCAGCGCTTAAAACCGCTGCTCAAACCGGATGATATTGTCTGGATCCACGATTATCATTTCTTACCGTTTGCTGCCGCGCTGCGCCGGGCCGGTATTAATAACCGCATCGGCTTTTTCCTGCATATTCCGTTCCCTACGCCAGAAATATTCAATGCACTGCCTCCGCACAAAGAGCTACTGGAAATGTTGTGTGAATATGACCTGCTTGGCTTCCAGACTGAATCGGATCGGGTGGCGTTCCTGGACAGCGTCAGTCAGCTTACGCAACTGCAGAATAAAGGCGACAAAAAGCATCGCGCCTTTGGCAACACTTTTATGACTGAGGTTTATCCGATCGGGATTGAGCCAGACAGTATTAAAGAGATGGCCGAAGGGCCACTGCCGCCGAAAATGGCTGCTATGAAGAAAGAGCTGGGCGATGCCCGCAACATTATTGCCTGCGAACGTCTCGACTATTCAAAAGGGCTGCCGGAGCGCTTTCTTGCCTATGAAGCGCTGCTGGAAAACTTCCCGCAGCATCGCGGAAAAATCCGTTACTCGCAGATTGCACCGACCTCACGTGGTGATGTGCAGGCCTATCAGGATATCCGGCATCAGCTGGAGACTGAAGCAGGACGGATTAATGGTAAGTACGGTACGCTGGGCTGGACCCCGCTTTACTACCTTAACCAGCATTTCGACCGTCGCCTGCTGATGAAAATCTTCCGCCTGACCGATGTGGGTCTGGTGACGCCGCTGCGTGATGGCATGAACCTGGTAGCGAAAGAGTATGTCGCCGCGCAGGACCCGGACGATCCTGGTGTGCTGGTGCTGTCGCGCTTTGCTGGTGCCGCCAACGAACTGACCTCAGCGCTGATAGTGAATCCGTATGACCGCGATGAAGTCGCTGCCGCACTGGATAAGGCGATTACCATGCCACGTACCGAAAGGATTTCACGCTACAACGACATGATGGCGGTATTGCGCAAAAACGACATTACTGCGTGGCGTGAAAGCTTCCTGAAGGACCTGGAGCGCATTGACCCACGCAGTGTTGACCACAGCACCGTGAACAAGGTGGCGACCTTCCCGAAACTCGCCTGACCTGATCCTTTATCGTAATAATGGAAGCAGCGATACCACCGTGGTATCGCTGCTTTTTTTCGGCCCAGCTCACAGAAAACTCGCCCGCTATCTGTTAACGACGCTGTGCTGCGATTTTGTGCCGGTGTCCTCAGTCGCGGCGCAGAGTGGCCCGATATATGCAGAGAATCCCGAAAACCCTGTCATACCGCAGCCCGCCGCTTTCTTTAACTACTTTGCTAAAGTTTTTCTTCAGACTGCCGATAGAGATAGTGCCAACGCATAATCCGCCGTTAATTCATTCGTCTTTCTTATGTAACCCCTTGTTACATCGGGTGTCATAGCCTGAACATTCCGCTGTCACTGTTAACGCCAGGTTGTCAGAATCCCCCTTTACTGCCGTAGAAACCTTAACGACTTCATTACTCACAGCCTGCGATACTCCCTTTAAGTAACTAATTTAACAGCAAATAACACCCTGCCTTACCAGCATAATATGCTGATAACCCTTATTTAGGTGGTTCTAAATAGGGTGTTAAAACGATTAACACCCAATAATCATTCCTGACTGCTTAAAGCGTCGATTAGCGATGCTTTTACCCCCTATTAAACCTTTCTCAGGACGAATTGGACTTAAAAACGCGCTTTTTTGTTCAAAAATTGATCAGTCGGCAAGCAATCATAAAGGGTTGCTGAAGAAATTTGCGTTAAAAGTGTGATCTGCGTCACACTTTATCTAAAATTTCCTCTGGCTGTCGTTGTATGTCGAAATCAGACGATATAGATTTGCCTTGTTTTCGGAATAGTCCTAAAAAATGTAAGAAGACGTCACGGAAGATGTTCGGAACTCGAAAATAGAATGGCATGGATTTTCGACCTTCAGTGGGTCTGAAACCCACGAAAATAGAAGGCGAAAAACAGTGACATTGAAATTATGTGAAGTTTTTTTGCCATCTTTGATTTAACAAACAGCAGATCGAACCGCAGATTTAATCTGCGATACAGTTACGTCGCATCTCTCAGGATGGAAAAATAATGGGCACATCTGAAGTACTGAAACATATTTATGATCTTAATTTGTCTTATTTACTGCTCGCGCAGCGTTTAATTAACCAGGATAAAGCTTCTGCAATGTTTCGCCTCGGCATTGACGAGAAAATGGCGAACGCATTATCTGAATTAACATTGCCTGAGATGGTAAAAATGGCGGAAACCAATCAGCTGGTTTGCCAGTTCCGTTTTACCGATAGCAGCACAATTAATCGCCTGACGCAGGAATCACGCGTGGATGATTTACAACAAATCCACACCGGCATTTTATTATCGAGCCGTTTACTGCGTAATGCGTCTAAAGATGAAGCGCCTGCTAAAAAGAGAGCAATGTCATGAGTGAGAAAAGTATTGTTCAGGAAGCACGTGATATTCAGCTCGCGATGGAGCTGATCACATTAGGTGCGCGCTTGCAGATGTTAGAGAGTGAAACCCAGCTGAGCCGTGGTCGTCTGATCAAGCTCTATAAAGAATTACGTGGCAGTCCGCCACCAAAAGGCATGCTGCCGTTCTCCACAGACTGGTTTATGACGTGGGAGCAGAACATTCATGCCTCTATGTTCTGCAACGCATGGAAATTTTTACTGAAAACCGGTTTGTGCAGCGGTGTCGATGCCGTAATTAAAGCCTACCGTTTATATCTCGAACAGTGTCCGCAATCGGACGAGGGCCCGCTGTTGGCGCTGACCCGTGCCTGGACCCTGGTCCGATTCGTTGAAAGTGGCATGCTGGAACTGGCGGATTGCAAATGCTGCAATGGCAGCTTTATTAATCATGCGCATCAGCCGGTTGGCAGCTTTACCTGCAGCCTGTGCCAGCCACCATCACGTGCCGTAAAAAGACGTAAACTTTCTGCAGAACCTGCCGATATGTTTCCACAACTGCTGGATGAACAGGTTAAACACGCCGTTTAAGTTTGTTCACACTGTGGAAGCCATCCAGCAGCGGTTAATACCGCTGCTTTTTTTTGCTTGCGGTTCAGGAATAACCCCTGCGGCTCTCTGGCTTAACTTCCACCAACACGTTACGGACGTAAGGATTTTTTGTGCTGATAATTATAGGTTACCTGATTGTTTTAGGCTCCGTGTTGGGCGGATATGCGCTTGTAGGTGGCCATCTGGGCGCACTTTATCAGCCAGCCGAATTATTAATGATCGGCGGTGCCGGTGCCGGTGCTTTTTTAGTTGGTAACAATGGCAAGTCGATTAAAAAAACGCTGAAAGCGCTGCCTAAGTTATTTCGTGGCTCCAAATACAACAAAGCGGTTTACATGGATTTGATGGCGCTGCTTTATCGCCTGATGGCGAAGTCGCGTCAGCAGGGGATGTTATCGCTGGAACGCGATATTGAAGATCCCAGCCAGAGTGAAATTTTTGCTAATTATCCCCGCATCCTTGCCGATAAACAGTTAGTAGATTTTATTACTGACTATTTGCGCCTGATGGTCAGCGGCAACATGAACGCCTTTGAAATAGAAGCGTTGATGGATGAAGAGATTGAGACCTACGAACATGAGTGTGACGTACCAGCGCAAAGTATTGCTGCGGTGGGTGATGGTCTTCCGGCCTTTGGTATCGTGGCCGCGGTAATGGGTGTGGTCCATGCGCTGGCTTCGGCCGATCGTCCGGCCGCTGAACTGGGTGCGCTGGTCGCGCATGCAATGGTGGGAACTTTCCTGGGCATCCTGCTGGCGTATGGATTTGTTTCTCCACTGTCGTCAGTACTGCGTCAGAAATGTGCGGAAACCACCAAGATGATGCAGTGCATTAAAGTGACATTGCTCTCGAGCCTCAATGGTTACGCGCCGCAGATTGCGGTGGAGTTTGGTCGTAAGACGCTCTATTCCGCTGAGCGTCCGTCGTTCAGCGAACTGGAAGAGCATGTGCGTAACGCCAAGAATCCGGCTAAACAGACTTCTGACGAGGCTTCATGAAACACGGCAATCGCCCCATTGTGCTGATCAAAAAGCGCAAACATAAAGGCCATGAAGGCAGCCACGGATCGTGGAAGATTGCCTACGCCGACTTTATGACGGCGATGATGGCCTTTTTTATGGTGATGTGGCTGCTGTCGATCGCCAACCCGCAGGAGCTGGTGCAGATTGCAGACTACTTCAAAACGCCGCTAAAAGTTGCGATTACCGGCGGCGCGCGCAGCAGTGACAGTGACAGCCCGATCCCGGGTGGCGGCGACGATCCGACCAAAAAGATAGGTGAAGTGAACAAAGTCGTCGATATGGACGCCCAGAAACGCAAGCTGGATGAGATTCGCCTTAACCGGCTGCGTGAAAAGCTCGACCAGATGATTGAAGCGGATCCGCGTCTGAAAGCGCTGCGGCCGCATCTGATCATCAACATGGTGGAAGAGGGGCTGCGTATTCAGATTATCGACAGCCAGAATCGCCCGATGTTTAAGACCGGTCGGGCCGAGGTGGAGCCGTATATGCGCGATATTCTGCGTGCCATTGCGCCGATCCTTAACGACATTCCGAACCGCATCAGCCTGGCCGGACATACCGATGATTTTCAATATGCCAGCGGTGACAAGGGCTATAGCAACTGGGAACTCTCTACCGACCGCGCTAACGCTTCACGCCGGGAACTGGTGATGGGCGGCCTGGATAGCGGCAAAGTTTTACGAGTGTTAGGTATGGCCGACACCATGCGCCTGAAGAATCGTGGCGGTAACGACGCAGTTAACCGCCGCATCAGCCTGCTGGTGTTGAACCACGACACCGAAGCAGCAATAGAAAAAGAGAACGCAGAAAGTGATGCCGTCCAGATCAGCGATCCGGCGGCCATTGAACAGATTCGCGCACCGCTAGCAACACCAGGCAGCGCGGTGAATACAGCAGCCCCCTCACAGCCGAGGTGATTCCCGTGAGTATGGACATCAGCGATTTTTACCAGACGTTTTTTGATGAAGCCGATGAGCTGTTAGCGGATATGGAACAACACCTGTTGGGCCTTGACCCGCAGGAGCCAGATTCGGAACAGCTTAACGCCATCTTCCGTGCCGCTCACTCCATTAAGGGTGGGGCCGGAACCTTTGGTTTTACGGTATTACAGGAAACGACTCATATCCTGGAAAACATTCTGGATGGTGCTCGTCGCGGCGAGATGCAGCTCAGCACCGACATCATCAACCTGTTTTTGGAAACCAAAGATATTATGCAGGAACAGCTCGATGCTTATAAAACCGCGCAGGAGCCTAACGCGGAGAGCTTCAAATATATCTGTGAAGCGCTGCGCCAGCTGGCGCTCGAGGCCAAAGGTCTGCCGGTTGATGTTCCGGCTACGGTAACCACTCCCAGCGCGGAACCGGCCAGCACCAGCGGTCTGCGTGTACAGCTGATCGACCTCAAAGAGAAAGAAGTCGACCTGATGCTGGAAGAGATGAGCAATCTGGGTACCCTGACCAATGTGCAGAAGGGCAGCACCACGCTGGACGTCTGTATTGATGGCGTCGGTAAAGATGACATCGTGGCGGTGCTCTGCTTCGTAATTGACGAAGCGCAGATCCGCTTCCCGGCCGCTGACGAAGCCGTTGCCGCACCGGTTGCTGCTGTTGCCGCCGCCCCCGCACCGGTGGCAGAAGAGGTTCACACCGCCAGCGTTACCGAACTGCCCATGGCAGCGGTGAAGCGTGAAAGTAAGCGCGTCGCGGCACCGGCCAAGTCGAGCGAATCGACCAGCATCCGTGTTGCGGTAGAGAAGGTCGATCAACTGATCAACCTTGTCGGTGAACTGGTGATTACCCAGTCGATGCTCGCCCAGCGTTCCGGTGAACTCGACCCGGTGGCGCACGGCGACCTGCTGAACAGCATGGGTCAGCTGGAGCGTAACGCCCGCGACCTGCAGGAATCGGTGATGTCGATTCGTATGATGCCAATGGAATATGTCTTTAGCCGCTTCCCGCGTCTGGTGCGTGACCTGGCAAGCAAACTCGGCAAAGAGGTCGAACTGACCCTGCTGGGCAGTTCAACCGAACTTGATAAGAGCCTGATCGAACGCATTATCGACCCGTTAACGCACCTGGTGCGTAACAGTCTTGACCACGGTATCGAAACGCCAGAGAAACGTCTGGTGGCCGGTAAAGTGGCAACCGGTAACCTGACGCTTTCTGCGGAACACCAGGGCGGCAACATCTGTATCGAAGTGTCAGATGATGGTGCCGGTCTGAACCGTGAGCGTATTCTGGCTAAAGCTCTGTCATCGGGCCTGCCGGTTCACGAGAACATGAGCGATGAAGAGGTCGGTATGCTGATCTTCGCACCGGGCTTCTCTACCGCGGAGCAGGTGACGGATGTTTCAGGACGCGGCGTCGGAATGGACGTGGTGAAACGAAATATTCAGGAGATGGGTGGTCACGTTGAAATCGCCTCGAAGCAGGGCAAAGGCACCACCATCCGTATCCTGCTGCCGCTGACGCTGGCCATTCTTGATGGCATGTCCGTTCGCGTGGCTGATGAGGTCTTTATTCTGCCGCTGAATGCGGTAATGGAATCACTGCAACCGCGTGCCGAAGAGCTGAAACCGCTGGCGGGTGGCGAGTGCGTGCTGGAAGTGCGTGGTGAATATCTGCCACTGGTCGAGTTGTGGAACGTCTTTGATGTGCAGGGTGCCAAAACCGAGCCCACGCAGGGCATCGTGGTTATCCTGCAGAGCGCGGGCAAACGTTACGCGCTGCTGGTTGATCAGCTGATTGGTCAGCATCAGGTGGTGGTGAAGAACCTGGAAAGTAACTATCGCAAAGTGCCGGGCATCTCTGCCGCGACCATTCTTGGCGATGGTAGCGTAGCGCTGATTGTTGATGTATCAGCACTGCAGTCACTTAACCGTGAAAAACGTGTGGCCGGCGCTGCCGCCTGACAGATAACGAAAGGGTAAATAACATGAATGGAATGGCAACCGTGACAAAAATCGCTGGCGAAACTGAAGGTCAGGAGTTTCTGGTCTTCACGCTGGGCGACGAAGAGTATGGCATCGATATCCTCAAAGTTCAGGAAATTCGCGGTTACGATCAGGTAACGCGTATTGCGAATACTCCTGAATTCATCCGCGGCGTCACGAACCTGCGCGGCGTAATCGTGCCGATTATCGATCTGCGCGTAAAGTTTGCGCAGCCTGACGTTGAGTACAATGACAACACCGTGGTCATCGTGCTGAATCTGGAAAATCGCGTGGTCGGTATTGTGGTCGATGGCGTTTCTGACGTGCTGTCACTGACCCAGGATCAGATTCGCCCTTCACCAGAGTTCGCAGTAACCATGTCTACCGAGTACCTGACCGGTCTGGGTGCGCTGGGCGATCGCATGCTGATTCTGGTCGACATTGAAAAGCTGCTGAGTAGCGACGAGATGGCACTGGTGGATAACCTGCGTACCGCGTAATGGCTTTATCACGGGCTGGCTCTGGCTGGCTCGTGATTGTTACACTATGTAATAGTTTCCTTCTGATTCATATAGTTAAAAGCGTATCTCCCCCTAATTTCCTTCTGTCACCTGCCGATAATCTCACTGTCACTTTTTAAATCACTTACATTATCCAGGGTTAATCATGTTAACGAAAATCCGTGTGGTCACCAGCCTGTTGCTGGTGTTGCTGGTGTTCGGGCTGTTACAGGCCTTATCCGGTTCAATTTTCTACTTCGCATTAAGCCACGACAAGCAGAGCTTCGCCGTGTCGCAGCTGGCGATGCAAAACACGGAGGCGCTCAATGACGCCTATATGAGTCTCAACCAGAGCCGTGTGCTGCTGACCCGCATTCAGCTGCGTGTGGCGACCAGCAAACTGGAGAATAAAACGGCGGACATCGCCGGTCTGTTTGAAGAGAGCAAAGGTTTCCAGCAGGCAGCGGAAGGCTATTTTAAGGCGTTCAGGGCGCTCCCGGACACCCCAGGACAGAATGCGGAACTGAACGATCAGCTTGATCAGCGCTTCAGCACCTATGCCGATGCACTTAATCAGTTGCAGAAGGCCCTGGCGGCAAATGATGCAATTGCCGCCGCTAAAGCTCCCGTTGCACCGAGTCAGAGTGCGTTTCTCACACTGTACCGTGAGTGGCGTGCTGACCAGAATCGCCTGACCACACTGGGCGTGACAGAGAACAGTAGTGCCTATACCCGAATGATATGGATCCTCTCCGCTATCATGGCTGCCGTGGTCGCGGTGATTGTGCTTTGCTGGTCTGGACTGCGCAAAACCGTGATAATGCCGCTGAATGGCAGCATTAATCACATTCAGCATATCGCCCGGGGTGATTTAACCCAGCCGATCGCGGTGGAAGGGCGTAACGAGATGACGCAGCTCGCCGCCAGCCTGCATGAAATGCAGCAGTCGCTGGTCCGCACCGTGACCCGTGTCCGTGAAGGATCGGATGCGATCTTCACCGGTGCCAGTGAAATCTCTGCCGGAAACAATGACCTTTCCGCCCGCACAGAACAGCAGGCGGCGTCACTGGAGCAGACGGCGGCCAGTATGGAGCAGCTCACCGCCACCGTGAAACAGAACGCCGAGAACGCCCGCCAGGCGTCACAGCTGGCACTCAGCGCGTCTGAAACCGCAGAGAAAGGCGGTAATGTGGTGGCTGGCGTGGTGAAAACCATGAGCGAAATCGCCGGCAGTTCGAAGAAGATTGCCGATATCACCAGCGTGATTGATGGCATCGCGTTCCAGACCAATATTCTGGCGCTTAACGCCGCCGTTGAAGCGGCGCGTGCCGGTGAACAGGGTCGCGGTTTTGCGGTAGTGGCGGGCGAGGTGCGTAATCTGGCACAGCGCAGCGCTCAGGCCGCCAAAGAGATTAAAGGGCTGATTGACGACTCGGTGAACCGGGTCAGCGTAGGTTCGCAGCTGGTCAGCACCGCCGGGGAAACCATGAGCGATATCGTCAGTGCGGTCACACGCGTGACTGACATCATGGGCGAAATCGCCTCAGCGTCGGATGAGCAGAGTCGCGGTATCGACCAGGTCGGGCAGGCCGTCACCGAGATGGATCGCGTCACTCAGCAGAACGCCTCGCTGGTGGAAGAGTCCGCGGCAGCCGCCGCCTCGCTGGAAGATCAGGCCAGCCGGTTAAGCCAGTCAGTCTCGGTCTTTCAAATCAAACGTGAAGCCGGGCAGACGCTGACAAAGCATCTGCCAATTGCGTCGCCCGTTATGGTGGCGCCGGCACCACGCAAAGCCCTGACGGCCTCAATCAGTGATACAAACTGGGAAACCTTCTGATCTGACGCTGCGCATCCTGCTGGATGCGCAGCCCTTTCCACTATCCTCCCGCCTGGCGGCAAACTCCGCACTCTCTTTTGATAAAAATAATTACAAAAGCCCGCTCTCACCTGAAAGCGCCGAAAAGCGTTAATTAATCGCCAGAACCCGCCGATATAGCCGCTGCACCTTAATCAACCTGCAGGAGAACGAGATGTTAAAAAAAATAAAAGTGGTCACCAGTTTAATCGCCGTACTGGTTATCTTTGGCGCGCTTCAGTTGATTTCTGGCAGCCTTTTCTGGTCGGCGCTGAATAATGATAAAGAAGCGTTTGCGCTGTCGCAGATTTCTAATCGCAACGTCACTTCGATGACAGATGCCTATATCGCCCTGAACAACAGCCGTACCACGCTGAACCGCGCCATGCTGCGCTTACAGACCAGCATGGCATCGCAAATGAATGGCGGTCAGCTCGACGATCTGATGAACAAATCCAACGCCCAGCTGGCAGAGGCCGACCGTCACTTTAAAATTTATTACGATCTGCCCGCCACGCCGGGTCTTGAAGTTGCGCTGCGTGACAAACTTGAAGCGGATTACGCGCAATATGAAAAAGGGCTGAAAGGCATGGTTGCCAGCCTGCAGGCCCGCGATCTGGAAGGGATGTTTAAACAGAATATTGAACAGAAACAGGTCGCGATGCAGAGCAGCTACGGTGAGTGGCGTGCACGTCAGACCGCGCTTTCCGATCAGGGCATGGCACAGAACCATAAAGCCTTTACTCAGATGATGTGGCTGCTGGGCACCATTGGCGTCGCGGTAATCGTGGTGATCCTGGCCTGCTGGTTTGGTTTGCGTCAGGTTCTGATTCAGCCGCTGCAACAGCTGCTGGCGCAGATTCGCGCTATCGCCTCCGGCGATTTGACCCAGCCGATGGTGGTTGAAGGACGCAATGAGATGAGCCAGCTGGCTGCCGGTATCCATGAGATGCAGCAATCGCTGGTGATGACGGTCGGTAATGTGCGTGACGGCTCAGACGCCATCTTTACCGGTGCCAGCGAAATCGCCGCCGGTAATAACGACCTGTCAGCCCGCACCGAAGAGCAGGCGGCTTCGCTGGAGCAGACTGCAGCCAGCATGGAGCAGCTCACCGCCACGGTAAAACAGAATGCTGACAACGCCCGTCAGGCCTCGCAGCTGGCGCTGACCGCCTCTGAAACCGCGCAGCAGGGCGGCAAAGTGGTGAATGGCGTGGTGACGACCATGAAAGAGATTGCGGGCAGCTCGAAGAAGATCGCAGACATCATCAGCGTGATCGACGGTATCGCCTTCCAGACCAACATCCTGGCGCTGAATGCCGCAGTTGAAGCGGCGCGTGCCGGTGAACAGGGTCGCGGTTTTGCGGTAGTGGCCGGTGAAGTGCGCAGCCTGGCACAGCGCAGTGCTCAGGCCGCCAAAGAGATCAAAGGCCTGATTGAGGACTCGGTGTCGCGCGTCAACAGCGGTTCACTGCAGGTTGAAAGCGCCGGCAGCACCATGAATGAGATTGTGGGTGCCGTGACCCGCGTGACCGACATTATGGGCGAGATTGCCTCTGCATCAGACGAGCAGAGCCGCGGTATTGAGCAGGTCGGTCTGGCCGTCACCGAAATGGATCGCGTGACCCAGCAGAACGCCTCGCTGGTGGAGGAGTCTGCCGCTGCCGCTGCCGCACTGGAGCAGCAGGCCAGCGTCCTCACCCAGGCCGTCTCGGTTTTCAAAATTTCCCGCGCCTGATGTTCTGCCTTTCAGCGTGGCGGTGGTTTAAAGCCATTGCCACGCATAAAGTTCCCCCCGACGCCGCCGATAAATAAACACGAATCGCCAACCAATGAGGTGTTTATGTTTAGTCGAGTACGCGTTGTTTCCGGCCTGCTGTGTGTGCTGGCGCTGTTTGCGCTGCTGCAGCTGTTTTCAGGCGGAATGTTTTTCAAAACTGTCAGTTCAGATAAAGAGAATTTTGCCTACAACCAGCGTCTGAATACGTTGCAACAGGCGATGGGCACCTCATGGGTTTCGCTGGTTCAGGCGCGCAACACCCTTAACCGCGCCGGTATCCGTTTTCTGCAGGATGCGCAGATGGCGGGATCGGGCGCCAGCGTAAAAGAGCTGGTCGCACTGGCGGGCGAGGAGCTGAAACAGGCTGAAGTCAACTATCAGATTTTCAACGATAACCTGTCAGAACAGGGCAAAACGGCTGAAAACGTCGTGGCATTACAGGCGAACTATAAGGCCTATCACGATGCGCTGGCAGAGCTGATGGTGTTCTTCACTACCGGCAACTTCAAAGGGTTTGTGGATCAGCCAACACAGAGTTTTCAGGACAAGTTCCAGAAAGATTACAGCGCCTGGCTTGAGAACAACAAAGCACTGTCACAGCAGGGCGTGGAAGCAAACCAGCAGGCCTACAGCCGCTCCATCACTATCGTCATCGCCACGCTGGCCGTGACGTTGCTGATGATTATCCTGGTGTGGAACGTGATGCGCTCGGTGCTGATCCGTCCTCTGCGTCAGAGTATTGAGCATATCCAGCACATCGCGCGGGGGGATCTGACCCAGCCGGTTGAGATTACCGTGCGCAACGAAATTGGTGAGTTACTGACGTCACTACAGCATATGCAGCAGGAGCTGGCACGCACCGTCCGCACCGTGCGTGACGGCTCAGAGGCCATCTATACCGGTGCCAGCGAAATCTCCATCGGCAATAACGATCTCTCTTCGCGCACCGAACAGCAGGCCGCCTCGCTGGAGCAGACCGCTGCCAGCATGGAGCAGCTCACCGCGACCGTGAAGCAAAATGCCGAAAACGCCCGTCAGGCGTCGAAGCTGGCGCTGACCGCCTCGGAAACCGCGCAGCAGGGCGGCAAAGTGGTGGATGGCGTGGTCACCACCATGAAAGAGATTGCGGGCAGCTCCAAGAAGATTGCTGATATCACCAGTGTGATTGACGGCATTGCCTTCCAGACCAACATCCTGGCACTGAACGCGGCGGTTGAAGCCGCACGCGCCGGTGAGCAGGGCCGTGGTTTTGCCGTTGTGGCGGGTGAAGTACGCAGCCTGGCACAGCGCAGCGCCCAGGCCGCCAAAGAGATCAAGGGTCTGATTGAAGATTCCGTTAGCCGCGTTAATACCGGCTCGGTGCTGGTAGAGAGCGCCGGTGACACCATGAGCAACATCGTCAGCGCGGTCACACGCGTCACCGACATCATGGGCGAGATCGCCTCTGCGTCAGACGAACAGAGCCGTGGCATTGACCAGGTGGGCCTTGCCGTGACCGAGATGGATCGCGTCACGCAGCAGAACGCCTCACTGGTTGAAGAGTCAGCGGCAGCGGCTGCAGCGCTCGAAGATCAGGCAAGTCACTTAAAACAAGCGGTATCAGTGTTCAATATTGGTAAAGAATTTGTCGCGCAGGCCGTTAACAAGACAACGGCGACAAAAACGCGCCAGTCAGACGCACCGTTAGCCGTTGGTCGTTCGTCTGCGGTACGCAGCGACGACAACTGGGAAACCTTTTAATCGCCCGTGGCCCGGCCGCCATTGAGCCGCCGGGCATCGCAGCAGACAGTTAATGTATTCAGTTCGGGCCAGGTGCAGAGATGAAAAAATCAACGATTTTAGATCAAAATGAGACGACAACGCTGCTGTCGCAGATGGTGCAGCGTTTACCGCTCTCCGATACGCATTTTCGCCGTATCAGCCAGCTGATCTATCAGCGTGCCGGTATCGTACTGGCCGATCACAAGCGTGAGATGGTTTATAACCGTCTGGTTCGTCGCCTGCGCACGCTGAATATCGATGATTTCGGTCGTTACCTGGCGCTGCTGGAGTCCGATCCGAACAGTGCCGAGTGGCAGGCGTTTATCAACGCTCTGACCACAAACCTGACCGCGTTCTTCCGCGAAGCGCATCACTTCCCGATTCTGGCGGAGCATGCACGTAAGCGACAGGGCAACTTCAGCGTCTGGAGTACCGCGGCGTCAACCGGTGAAGAGCCGTATTCCATCGCCATGACGCTGGCCGAAACGCTGGGTACCGGGCCAGGTAAATTCCAGGTCCATGCCAGCGATATCGACACGCAGGTGCTGGAAAAAGCGGTGTCAGGCGTTTATCGCCAGGAGGAGCTGCGCACGCTGTCACCGGCGCAAATGCAGCGTTTCTTCCTGCGCGGCACCGGTCCACACGCCGGAATGGTGCGGGCGCGTCCCGAGCTGACCAACCTCGTCACCTATGCACAGCTTAACCTGCTGGCCAACGACTGGGCGCTGCCGGGTCAGTTCGACGCTATTTTCTGTCGCAATGTGATGATCTATTTCGATAAAGAGACGCAGGAGAAGATTCTGCGTCGGTTTGTCCCGTTGCTGAAGCCGGGCGGCATCTTGTTCGCCGGGCACTCAGAAAACTTCAGTCAGATCAGTAAAGAGTTCTGGCTGCGCGGACAAACCGTCTATGGACTGACGAAGGAAAGATGATGAGCAAAATCACCGTGATGTGCGTAGATGACTCTGCGCTGATGCGGCAGTTGATGACCGAGATCATCAACAGCCATCCGGATATGGAGATGGTCGCTACGGCGCCCGATCCGCTGGTCGCCCGCGATTTGATTAAGCAGTTCAATCCGCAGGTGCTGACGCTGGATGTGGAAATGCCGCGCATGGATGGCCTCGATTTCCTGGAAAAACTGATGCGGTTACGGCCAATGCCGGTGGTGATGGTTTCATCGCTGACCGGGAAAGGCTCCGAAATTACTCTGCGGGCGCTGGAGCTGGGGGCGGTGGATTTCGTCACCAAACCCCAGCTTGGCATCCGCGAAGGCATGCTGGCCTATAGCCAGATGATTGGCGACAAAATCCGCGCGGCGGCCCGGGCCCGACTGCACAACCGTGCAGCGATGCCGGTGCCGGCGACGCTGAAAGCGGGGCCACTGCTGAGTAGCGAGAAGCTGATTGCGATTGGCTCCTCTACCGGCGGCACCGAGGCGATTCGCCATGTGCTGCAGCCGTTACCGGCGACCAGCCCGGCGTTGCTGATTACTCAGCATATGCCACCAGGCTTTACCCGCTCTTTTGCCGAACGTCTGAACAAGCTGTGTCAGATCACGGTGAAAGAGGCCGAAGACGGTGAGCGTATTTTGCCAGGGCACGCTTATATCGCGCCAGGCGCGATGCACATGGAGCTGGCCCGAAGTGGTGCCAACTATGTGGTGAAACTGAATGAAGGCCCCCCGGTTAACCGGCACAAACCCTCTGTGGATGTGCTGTTTAAATCGGTGGCGATTAACGCCGGACGAAATGCGGTGGGGGTCATCCTTACCGGCATGGGCAACGACGGTGCCGCCGGGATGCTGGAAATGCATCGGGCAGGTGCCTGGACTATTGCCCAGAACGAAGCCAGCTGTGTGGTATTTGGCATGCCGCGTGAGGCTATTGCCACAGGCGGCGTGAGCGAAGTCGTGGATTTAAGCAACATCAGCCAGCATATGCTGGCGAAAATTAGCGCCGGACAGGCATTGCGTATTTAACAGGCCCGTCCCGCCGGGCGAGACAACTCAGGAGTAGATATGGCTGATAAAAACATGCGCTTTTTGGTAGTAGACGACTTCAATACGATGCGTCGTATTGTGCGCAACCTGCTGAAAGAGCTGGGCTTTAATAACGTAGAAGAAGCGGAAGATGGTGTAGATGCCCTCGGCAAACTGAAAGCGGGTGGCTTCGACTTCGTGATTTCCGACTGGAATATGCCAAACATGGATGGCTTGCAGCTGTTGCAGACTATTCGTGCCGACGCGGCGATGAGTTCGCTGCCGGTGCTGATGGTGACCGCGGAAGCCAAGAAAGAGAACATCATCGCCGCCGCCCAGGCGGGAGCCAGCGGATATGTCGTGAAGCCATTCACTGCGGCTACCCTGGAAGAGAAGCTGGGCAAAATTTTCGAAAAACTGGGCATGTAAGGAGATGTGATGAGCGACTTTCCGAAACCAACTGAGGATGCCGCGGCACACGACATCATTTCACGTATTGGCTCACTGACGCGTATGCTGCGCGACAGTCTGCGGGAGCTGGGGCTGGATAAAGCCATTGCCGATGCAGCTGAAGCCATTCCTGATGCCCGCGATCGTCTTGATTATGTGGTGCAGATGACGGCGCAGGCCGCCGACCGTGCGCTGAACTGTGTTGAAGCAGCACAACCCCATCAGGATAAGATGGAAGCCGGGGCAACTCAGCTGAAAGGGCGTTGGGATGCGTGGTTTGAGAACCCGATTGAGCTGGGTGATGCGCGGGAGTTGGTGACGGATACGCGCGAATTCCTCACCGCTGTACCTGAGCACACCGCCTTTACCAACAAGCAGCTGCTTGAAATCATGATGGCGCAGGATTTCCAGGACCTGACCGGTCAGGTGATCAAACGCATGATGGATGTGATTCAGGAAATTGAGCGCCAGCTGTTAATGGTGCTGCTGGAGAACATGCCAGAAGTCAGCGCTGAGAAGCGTCAGGAAGGCACCAGCCTGCTGAACGGTCCGCAGATCCACGCCGATGCACCGGGCGTGGTGGCGAACCAGGATCAGGTTGATGATCTGCTGGACAGCTTAGGATTCTAAGCGTCGTCCGCCTGCGGGCGGACAAAACGGCTCCCGGCGTCAATAAACAGGGTCACCTTCGGGTGGCCCCGTTCCGCATTGTCAGACCCATCCCCGAAAGAACGCCTGTTTTCCTCATCTTATCTCCGCTTTAACTTAAGCCATATTTGGCATCCTATGCTCAGAATTCCTGCCAACCGAGGTTTGTCGTGGCTGAAGATAGCGACGAAGACAAAACAGAATCGCCCACGGCCCACCGACTTGAGAAAGCGCGTGAAGAGGGCCAGATTCCGCGTTCGCGCGAACTGACGTCACTGCTGATGCTGCTGGCCGGCATCATGATCCTGTGGATGGGCGGCAACATGATGGCCCACCGGCTGGCAGCGATGGTTGCCACCGGACTCCGTTTTGACCACGGCATGGTCAGGGATGACAAAATTATCGTCAGCCACATCGGCAGCCTGATCACCCAGGCACTGATGGCGTTGCTGCCGCTGATGGGCGGTCTGGTGCTGGTGGCGATTGCCGCGCCCATGCTGCTGGGCGGACTTGTTTTCAGCGGTAAATCGATCAAGTTTGACCTGAAGAAGATGAGCCCGATGGCGGGGTTCAAGCGGATGTTCGCCGCGCAGGCCTGGACTGAACTGTTTAAAGGCATTCTCAAAACCATTCTGGTCGGCGCAGTAGGCTGGTGGTACATCTGGAGCCACTGGCCGGAGATGCTGCGGCTGATCAGTGAGGCGCCTGTCACCGCGCTGATTCACGGCATGGAGATGATTGCGGTCTGCTGTTCACTGGTCATGCTCGGGCTGATCCCGATGGTGGGATATGACGTTTTCTGGCAGCTCTACAGCCACTTTAAAAAGCTGAAGATGTCGATGCAGGAGATCCGCGACGAGCATAAGCAGCAGGAAGGTGACCCGCACGTTAAAGGCCGCATCCGGCAGCAGATGCGCGCCGCCGCGCGACGCAGAATGATGGCCGATGTGCCAAAAGCCGATGTCATCGTCACCAACCCGACGCACTACTCGGTGGCATTGCAGTACAACGAGAAGAAGATGAGCGCGCCGAAGGTTGTGGCCAAAGGCGCGGGCGAGATCGCCCTGAGAATTCGTGAACTGGCTGCCGAACACCGCATCCCGGTTCTGGAAGCACCGCCGCTGGCGCGTGCGCTATACCGACATACCGAAATTGGTCAGCACATCCCCGGCGCGCTCTATGCTGCCGTGGCCGAAGTACTGGCGTGGGTCTGGCAGTCGCGTCGCTGGAAGCGCGAAGGCGGCCTGATCCCAGCCAAACCAAAAAACCTGCCGGTTCCGGCAGAGATGGACTTTGCAGGAGAGAGCAAAAACGATGGCTAATAACCTGGCCGCAAAACTACATTTACCGGGCAACTTTAAAGATATGCAGTGGCAGGTGCTGGCTGGTCCGGTGCTGATCCTGATGATCCTGTCGATGATGGTTCTGCCATTACCGCCGTTCATCCTTGATCTGCTGTTCACCTTTAACATTGCGCTGTCGATCATGATCCTGCTGGTGTCGATGTTCACCCAGCGGACCCTGGAGTTTGCGGCGTTCCCGACCATTCTGCTGTTCTCAACTTTGCTGCGTCTGGCACTGAACGTGGCTTCAACCCGTATCATCCTGATGGAGGGGCACACCGGTGCCGCTGCGGCAGGACAGGTCGTTGAAGCCTTCGGTCACTTCCTGGTGGGCGGTAACTTCGCTATCGGTATCGTGGTGTTTATCATCCTGGTCATCATCAACTTCATGGTTATCACCAAG
Organism: Pantoea sp. QMID4; assembly: GCF_030270445.1. NCBI lineage: Bacteria > Pseudomonadati > Pseudomonadota > Gammaproteobacteria > Enterobacterales > Erwiniaceae > Pantoea > Pantoea sp. QMID4. The sequence continues at coordinate 761,030 of NZ_BSXL01000001.1, forward strand.
GGTGCAGGTCGTATCGCCGAAGTGGGCGCGCGCTTTGTACTGGACGGGATGCCCGGTAAGCAGATGGCGATCGATGCCGATCTCAACGCCGGTCTGATCGGTGAAGATGAAGCTAAACGCCGCCGTGCTGAAGTGACCCAGGAAGCCGACTTCTACGGTTCGATGGACGGTGCCAGTAAGTTCGTTCGTGGTGATGCCGTCGCCGGTATTATGATCATGGTGATCAACGTCATCGGCGGCCTGCTGGTGGGTGTGGTGCAGCACGGTATGGATGTCGGGCACGCCGCAGAGACCTATACGCTGCTGACCATCGGTGATGGTCTGGTGGCCCAGATCCCGGCGCTGGTTATCTCTACCGCAGCCGGTGTTATCGTGACGCGCGTTGCTACCGATCAGGATGTCGGCGAGCAGATGGTTACCCAGCTGTTTAAGGATCCCCGCGTGCTGATGCTCAGCGCTGGGGTGATTGGCCTGCTGGGTCTGGTGCCAGGCATGCCTAACTTCGTCTTCCTGCTGTTCACCGCCGCCTTGCTGGGTCTGGCCTGGTGGCTGCGCGGACGCGAAACGCAGCCGAAGAAGAAGGTGGACGTTGCTGGCAGCATCAGCAACAAAGCGGCGGCGGACACGCCAGCCGCCACCGAAGCTTCCTGGACCGATGTACAGCTTGAAGATACGCTGGGCATGGAAGTGGGCTATCGCCTGATTCCGATGGTCGATCATCAGCAAAACGGCGAGCTGCTGGGCCGTATCCGCAGTATCCGTAAGAAAGTTGCGCAGGATGTCGGTTTCCTCCCGCCGGTGGTTCATATCCGTGACAACATGGAGTTGCCACCTGCACGCTATCGCATCCTGATGAAAGGGGTGGAGATTGGCAGTGGTGATGCCTATCCTGGCCGCTGGATGGCGATTAACCCGGGCACGGCTGCCGGCAGTCTGCCGGGTGAAGCAACTGTCGATCCGGCCTTTGGCCTGGCGGCGGTCTGGATCGACAGCGCGCTGAAAGAGCAGGCGCAGATTCAGGGCTTTACCGTGGTAGAAGCCAGTACCGTAGTGGCAACACACCTCAATCATCTGATTGGTCAGTTCGCCAGCGAGCTGTTTGGCCGTCAGGAAGCGCAGCAGTTGCTGGATCGCGTGACGCAGGAGATGCCTAAGCTGACCGAAGATCTGGTGCCGGGGGTGATTTCACTGACCACACTGCATAAGGTATTGCAGAACCTGCTGGTAGAACGGGTCTCGATTCGCGATATGCGCACCATCATTGAAACGCTGGCTGAACATGCGCCGGTACAGAGCGATCCGCAGGAGCTGACCAGCGTCGTGCGTGTGGCGCTGGGCCGTGCGATTACGCAGCAGTGGTTCCCGGGCAATGATGAGGTGCAGGTGATCGGCCTTGATTCTACGCTGGAGCGTCTGCTGTTACAGGCATTGCAGGGCGGTGGCGGCCTGGAGCCGGGACTGGCCGATCGGCTGTTAAGTCAGGCACAGGCGGCATTGCAGCGTCAGGAGATGCTGGGTGCACCTCCGGTGCTGCTGGTGAACCATCCGCTGCGTGCGCTGCTGGCGCGATTCCTGCGCCGCAATCTGCCACAGCTGGTGGTGCTCTCAAATCTGGAGCTGAGCGACAATCGCCAGATCCGTATGACTGCCACCATCGGAGGCAAATAATGCGCGGTCTGCTGATGGTGCTTTTCATGCTGCCGCTGCTGGCTCAGGCGGCCGGTGGTGCCTGGAGCGCCACGGCCAACGGACCGCTGCTGGCGAATCGCGGTAGCTGGCAACGGGCGCAGCCGCTGACGCCACCCGCCGATGTCGGCGGGGAGGTCAGCATCATCAACTGGCGTTATGAGCTAAGCAGGCCTGCGCCATCGGGCCTGGAAGTCCGGCTTTGCGGCGAGCAGCGCTGCACCACGCTTGAGGGTGCCAGCGGCACCACGCGCGGGCTGGCACATCTCAACGCCGGTGAAACCCTGCATATGGTATTTGGTTTTGCCGGCAGCGGGACACTGCCACCAGGATTACGGGTGGTGAGGAGCGAAGTCATGGTCAATTACCAGTAAGAGTCTCGCTGCTGAATTGACTGAAGGGGAGCCAGAGTTCTGTTTCTGGCTCCTTTCCGCAGCACAGTGCGCAAGTGCGTAATATGTCTTCAGGCGTTAACTCCCTTCATTCCCTCCTCAGAATAGCGACCGCCTTTGACCTCAATCTGCTCATGAATCGCATTCAGCAACCGCACGTCGTCCTCTTCCAGCCTGATATCCGTGGCCTGCGCATTCTCAGTGAGATATGCGATCTGTTTAGTGCCCGGTATCGGCACAATTTTTTCATACTGGGCCAGCAACCACGCCAGCGCAATCTGTCCGGTGGTGGCGTGATATTTATCCGCCAGCGGCGTCACCGCGTTAAGAAGTTGCAGATTGTGGTCGATATTCTCCTGCTGGAAACGGTCATTGCTTTTGCGGAAATCGTCTTCGGCAAAATCGCTGTTATTGCGATATTTACCGGTCAGAAAACCTCTGCCCAGCGGTGAGTAGGGCACCAGACCGATGCCAAGCTTTTTCACCATCGGCAGAATCTCCGCCTCACTGTCACGCGTCCAGAGTGAATATTCTGTCTGCAGCGCGGTCAGCGGATGGATCGCATGCGCCCGACTCAGCGTTGCAGCAGAGGCTTCACACAGCCCAATCCGGGCGATCTTCCCCTCCTGCACCAGACGGCTGAGACACTGCATGCTCTCCTCAATCGGTGTCGCCGGACTGATACGATGCAGATAAAAGAGATCGATACGCTCAACGCCCAGCCGTTTCAGAGAGGCATGGCAGCTGCGGGTCAGGTAGTCGGGCTGATTATTGATGGTGCGGGCATAGGCCTCGTCCGCCGGACGCTCAATGCCACACTTGGTGGCGATGGTAAATTTCAGCCGTTCGGCCTTGCTCAGCCCGGCAAGAAACTGGCCTATCAACTGCTCGTTGTGGCCGCGCCCGTAAAGGTCGGCGGTATCGATAAAGGTGATATCCAGGTCGCGCAGCTGGCTGAGCAGCTGAAGGGAATGACGGTCATCGGTCTGACCATAAAATTCGCTGAGCCCCATCGCGCCATAACCGATAGCGCTGACCTCAAGACCCTGAGTTAACGTTCGCTTTTTCATTGTCTCTCCTCGTAACTGAGAGGCGATTGTTTCATTGCACGCCAGAGCACGGAATTGCTCCTTCCGTCATGCAGAAAAGGTATCAGCGAGCTTCAGGCAATATGGGTACGGATAGTACAGCGACTTAGCCGCGCGGATGGGCGGGGGGGTCGGGTTCAGCAGGCTGCGAAAGTGCGATCAGCGCATTCACTACTGACGCATTGGTTTCATCGGCGCGAATCGCCGCATAAACGTCAATTGCCAGCTGTTTAGCTGCATTGCCAGTCAGTGGCCGGTAACAGAGACCTGTCTGATTGAAGGTGCATTTTGACTGCGGCATCAGCGCAAACCCTTTGCCTCTGGCGATGTGCGCCAGCATCAGCAGGGAGTCTTCAGGCTCTCGCACCCGCTTCAGCGCGATGCTGAGCGTGGCGAAGTAGCGCTCGCATTTATCGTAAAACTGCGGATTAGCACTGCGTGGAAACCAGAAAAGTGGAAGGTCAGCCAGCGTCTCCAGCGCAACGTTTTCAGACAGGCTGGCGGGATGTGCTGACGGCATTGCAACCCACAGTGGCTCACGGTATACCCAGGCATACCTGACAGTATCTTCCGCATGCGGCCCTTTTTCCCCGGTCAGGATTAAATCCAGGCTATTTTTCGCCAGGCTCTGCAGCAGCTGAGCCGAAGTGAGGCTGGGCATCTCCATCTCATCGCTGGCATAAAAACTGGCGAGCTGCTTATTAAGCGGCGCGATGAGTTCGAAATTCAGCGTGCGGGTCAGCCCGATACGCAGCTGTGCTGCGACAGGCTGCGCATCGTCTTTTAGCGCATTCAGTGCCATAAGGATCGCTTCCGCTTCCGTGACCAGCGCCCGGCCAGACTCAGTCAGGTTAACCCCATGCGTCGTGCGGCTGAACAGCGGCTGGCCCAGCAGATCTTCCAGACTCTGAATCTGACGGGTGAGCGGAGGCTGAGTCATGCTAAGGCGTTCTGCAGCCCGGCGAAAATTAAGCTCGTGCGCGACCGCCAGAAAGCACTGTAACTGTTTGATGGTGGGAAGGTGGCTGCTGATGAGATGTGCGGCTAAAGACATGGCGCCATCCTGCTGCTGAAAGAGTGAGGGAGTGTAGGGGACGTTTATGAAGTCAGCAACGGAGAGAGATTTCCCTCTCCGTTGCTGCGATTACATGCGCTCGACGGTGTCGATACCGAGCGTATCCAGACCCTGCTTCAGCGTCTTCGCGGTCAGCGCGGCCAGCTGCAGTCGGCTCAGACGCGTCGCGTCTGATTCTGCGCTGAGAATCGGGCAATGCTCGTAGAATCCGGAGAACAAACCAGCCAGATCGTAGAGATACGCACACATAACGTGTGGCGTACCGTCGCGAGCCACCTGCGTGATAACCTCTTCGAACTGCAGCAGGCGGGTTGCCAGCTGTGCTTCACGCTCTTCGCTAATCACAATCTCTGCATCCAGAGAATCGGCATCAATGCCTGCCTTGCGGAATACGGAGAGTACGCGGGTGTAGGCGTATTGCATGTAAGGCGCCGTGTTGCCTTCAAACGCCAGCATGTTGTCCCAGTCGAAGATGTAGTCGGTGGTGCGGCTTTTTGACAGGTCCGCGTATTTTACCGCGCTGATCCCCATCACTTCCGCCAGCGCTTTGACTTCCGCTTCGCTCATCTCCGGGTTCTTCTCACGCACCAGCGTGTAGGCACGCTGCCAGGCTTCGTCCAGCAGATCGGAGAGCTTGATAGTGCCGCCGCTGCGGGTTTTGAACGGACGGCCATCTTTGCCCAGCATCATGCCAAACGCATGGTGCTCAAGCGGCACAGACTCCGGCACATAACCCGCTTTACGCACGATGGTCCAGGCCTGAACCAGATGCTGATGCTGACGGGAGTCGATGTAATAGAGCACACGATCGGCTTTCAGCGTTTCGTAACGGTATTTCGCACAGGCGATGTCAGTCGTGGTATAGAGGTAGCCGCCATCCTTTTTCTGGATGATGACGCCCATCGGCTCACCTTCTTTATTCTGGAATTCATCCAGGAACACCACGGTTGCGCCTTCACTTTCAACAGCCAGACCTTTCTGTTTCAGATCGGCAACAATGCCAGGCAGCATATCGTTATAAAGGCTTTCACCCATCACATCATTGCGTGTCAGCGTAACGTTCATGCGGTCATAGATTTTCTGGTTCTGACTCATGGTGATGTCGACCAGCTTCTTCCACATCTGGCGGCAGTACTCATCACCGCCCTGTAATTTCACCACGTAACCGCGCGCACGCTCGGCAAACTCAGGATCTTCATCGTAGGTGCGCTTGGCTTCACGGTAGAAGCTTTCGAGATCGGCCAGCGCCATCTCAGCGTGATTCTCATTCTGCTGTTTTTCCAGGAACGCAATCAGCATGCCGAACTGCGTACCCCAGTCGCCAACGTGGTTCGCCCGGATCACCTTGTGGCCCAGAAACTCCAGCGTGCGCACTGCCGCATCACCAATGATGGTGGAGCGGATGTGACCCACGTGCATCTCTTTCGCAACGTTGGGCGCAGAGTAGTCGACCACAATGGTCTGGGGTTCGGCCAGTTGCACACCAAGACGCGGCAGACTCAGTGCTTCGCGTGCATGCTTTGCCAGCCAGTTGTGGTCGAGGAAGATATTGATGAAGCCCGGTCCGGCAATTTCAACTTTGCTGGCGATGCCGGTCAGGTCGAGGTGCTGAATCACCGCTTCCGCTAATTGTCGCGGTGCCTGTCCCAGCTTTTTCGCCACGGCCATAATGCCGTTGGCCTGATAGTCTCCAAACTGAACCCGGGCAGACTGGCGAACCTGCGGTTCGCAATCGGCGGGTGCGCCGGCTAAAACCATTGCCTGACTGACTTTTGCGGAAAGAAGTGCCTGAATATTCACCGAGTTACCTTCATGTGCTGAACAACGCCCGGACGAAAAGCCGGGCTGTCATCATCTTGCCTGAGCGCATCGCGTAACGGAAAGACAGAAACGGATGGGGCAGACAAAACGGAAAAAAATGAGGGGAAAAGTATACGTGAAATGTGGGTGGGCGTCAGCAGTTGGATGAAGCGGGGAAACAGAGCTGAAGAAGATGTTTCCCGGAGGCGTTAACGACGTCGCAGATGACGGCGTGGGTTCTTTACGCTTTTATCTTCGCGCACCTTCCAATGGCGGGAAATTGCAAACCCCATCAGTGCGATCAGGACAGCGACAACGATGAGCATAGACATAGAGCCATTCCTTTTGGTTGTGTTAGGTCAAATTTATAGGAAGGCGTGGGAGGCTGCAATTGTTTGCACTTCAAATAAGAGTTATCTTATTGTATTAAAGAAGTTGATTTAAATCAATGTCTTAGACTACTTTCATCAAGGAACTAATGGTCCTAAACAGAAGATAAATCCGAAATGAAAGATGTTATTATACGGTTTTGCGTTAAATTCCGGTCCAAATAAGATGAATCTTACCATTTTGTGACGCCGGACACGCGGCGCACAATGAACCAGACTGATTATAAGTGCTAAACAAATAGAGAGGAATTCCGGTGGCTGAGCGATCTTTTCCTGCAGAATTGGATGATTTAAAGACAGATTTGGGACGTTTTGAAGAATCGTTGCAAATTTTTGCGCAGAGACTGGGTTTGCGCCTTAACGATCTGGATGTGGACCATATTGCGGTGCGTTGTCATCAGGACACGACGGCAATGCGCTGGCAGCAAGGCCTGCAGCAGATTGGTACTGAGTTTTCGGCAGCGATGATCAACGGACGACAGATTTGCCTGTTTAAACTACATGATCCGCTGCTGGTGGCGGGCAGGCAGGTTGATGTGATTGAGCTGCCATGGCCGGGTGAAAAGCGTTATCGCCATGAAGGCTGGGAACATATTGAGGTGGTGTTGCGCGGCGATCATCAGACACTGGGCATGCGCGCGATGGCATTGCTCTCCGATGACGCGCTCACTCAGCCGGGTATTTCATTTAAAACCAGTTCACCCCAGGGCGAGAATGAGCGTCTGCCCAATCCGACCCTGGCGGTAACGGACGGGCAGACGACAATCAAGTTTCATCCATGGCGACTGGAAGAGATTGTCGCCAGCGAGCAGAACTAGATACGGGCGGCTACTGCGCGCTTCAGGCGCGCAACGGCCTCATCCAGCAGCGCACGCGTGCAGCCGAAATTGAGCCGGACAAACTGGTCATTGCCAAACTCACGACCGGCCGATAAACCCAGTCCGTGCTTCTCAAAATAGAGTGCAGGGCTGGCCACGCCCAGCGCACTGGCGTCGATCCAGGCCAGGTAGGTCGCTTCCGGCACGGCGACGGACAGGCCGGTCATTTTATTGACCTGTGACACCAGCCAGTCACGGTTACTGCGCAGGTAGGTATTCTGCGCCTGCAGCCAGGGTTCACCTTCGCGCCACGCCGCTGCCGCAGCGGTGAGCGCCAGAATATCCACATCCGGCACAATCCCGCGTCGCATCCGGTTAAAGCGCGAACGCAGTTCGGCATTGGGGATAATGGCGATGGACGCACCCAGACCGGCAATATTAAAGCTCTTAGAGGGTGACATCAGCGTGACGCTGCGCTGGGCGGCATCTTCACTCAGCGACGCAAACGGAATGTGTTCAGCACCCGGCTCCAGCAGCAGATCACTGTGGATCTCGTCGGAACAGACAATCAGATCGTGCTTCTGCGCAAATTCCAGCTGTGCCTGCAGTTCGTCGCGGCGATAAACGGTGCCGCCCGGATTCTGCGGATTGCACAGCATAAACAGTCGCTCTTTGCCGATGAGCTGATCTTCAGCCGCACCCATATCCAGTACCCAGCGCCCCTGTTGCAGCGTCAGCGGCAGACTGAGCTGACCCCGTTCTGCCAATTTTGCTGAACCGCGAAACGGCGGATAGATGGGCATGGGAGCAATCGTCAGCTCGTCCGGTGCGGTAAATGCACGCACGGCGAGATTCAGTCCGCAAACCACGCCAGGCAACACTACAATCCATTCAGGATTAACGTGCCACTGATAGCGTGAGGCGAGCCACGCTATCGCACTGTCAATAAACTCAACCGGCGTATCGCCATAACCAAATATCCCATGCGCGGCGCGGGTCCTGATTGCCTCGATGACGCAGTCAGGCGATCGGAAATCCGTATCGGCCACCCACAACGGCAGAATGTCCTGGTCCGCATATTTGTTCCATTTAAGGCTATCGCTGTGACGACGGTCTATCCGTTGGTCGAAATTGAATGCCATAGTTAACTTTCCCGGTAAACTCATTCCAGCAGCCAGACTAACTGATGAATCTGCCTTGAACCAGAGTCATGTAAAGGAGAAGAGAATGACCACACTGGAAATTTGCTGCTATGGCGTGGATTGCGCCGTGACCGCACAACAGGCGGGCGCTGATCGGGTTGAACTTTGTGCCGCACCGCGTGAAGGTGGCCTGACGCCGTCGACGGGGATGCTGAATGCCGCCCGTCGCGAGGTTTCGATTCCGGTTCATCCTATTGTCCGGCCACGGGGTGGCGATTTTTGTTATACCGCACGTGAATTCGAGGCGATGAAATCGGATGTGGCGTTAATCCGTGAACTCGGTTTTCCCGGTCTGGTGATTGGGATGCTGGATGAGGACGCCCATATTCATCAGGGCCAGATGCGACAGATTATGGCGTTGTGTGACGGTCTGGCGGTAACCTTCCATCGCGCCTTCGATCTCTGCCACAGCCCTAAGCGCGCACTGGAAGCGTTAACGGATTTGGGGGTGGCGCGCATTCTGACATCCGGTCAGCAGCAGAACGCTGAAAACGGAATTGCATTACTTCGGGAACTAAATGAGACCAGCATCGGTCCTATTATTATGGCGGGTGCGGGCGTGCGTCTCAGCAACCTGCAAAAGTTTCTCGACATGGGGATTGATGAAGTCCACAGCTCGGCCAGCCGCCTGATGGCGTCACCGATGCGTTACCGCAAAGCGGGTGTCTCTATGTGTTCAGAAGCCGAAACCGACGAGTTCAGCCGCTACTGTGTAGACGGCGATGTGGTTGAGGCGATGAAAAGCGTGATGCAGATGAGCACCGTTCGGGTTGCCTGAACCACAACAGATTTTGCCGCGCAGCACGCCGATCATTGACGTGGTGTTTGCAAGTACCAAACCCCAGTATGCTTGCTGGGGTTCTTTTTGTGTAAAACCAGCTGATTCCCGATTCCCTTTCTCATCCACCTCTCACGACGCTACCAATCCCTGACATGACATAAACGTTTCTCCTGCTGGCGGCGCGACCTGTAGCCGGGCGTGAACCTCCGACAGTGGAGTCTGGATCCTAAATGTGATTAGATGCCAGCATCTGCCAGCCGATGAAGTGCCGCTATGAATCCCAGGGAAAATATTGTCAGCCAGTTCAGTGCGTTGTCGCCTGAGTTACAACGCGCTGCCAGGTTCTCACTCCAGAATACGAATCAGCTTGTGGTGCAATCCATGCGTGCTTTTGCCTCAGAAGCGGGGGTGAAGCCTGCCACGCTGCTGCGCCTGGCAAAGCGCCTGGGCTATGAGGGCTGGGGTGAATTTAAAGACGCGTTTATTGACGATATGGGTCTGCGCGATGATACCTACGTATCCAAAGCTGAAAAGCTGATCGCTAAACCGACACAACCTCAGCTCTACGAAGAGGTCTTTCAGGCGCATCAGGCTAACCTTGCGGCAACGCAACATGAGAATCATCAGAAGATGGATCAGGCCGTCACCCTGCTGGATGCGGCGGAAAACGTCTATATCTGTGGATTTCGTGCCAGTTTTCCCATCGCCTGGTCACTGTTCTATATCTATCGGTTATTTAACCGCCAGGTTTCACTGATTGATGGTCTGGCGAGCAATATCGAAGTCTTTACCCGCGAACTGACGGCGCAGGACGCGATTCTGCTGACCAGTTTTGCCCCTTATTCACGCGAATCGCTGATGGTGTTACAGGCTGCCCGGCAGGCAGGCGCGAAAATCGTCGCGATTACAGATTCGCCGGTTTCCCCTCTGGCGCAGGCCGCCGACTGTACCTTGCTCTTCTCGGTAGAGAGTCCCTCTTTCTTTCCTTCTGTGGTTTCCGGTATGGGGCTGGCCGAATGTCTGCTGGCGATGCTGGTCGCCCGTCATGGCCGCGAGGCGGTCAGCAAAATCCAGAATGCCGAACGCTACCTGATTGATTCAGGTGCCTATGTCGTGCCTGTTAAGCCCTGAAAGAAGATCCATTTGTATCCGTCATAAGAAAATAGAATGCATATGTATCATTCCTGCATTGACGTGATCCAAATGGATCCGGCAAGATGCGCTGAGTTATCGCAGCGTACTCAGGAGCAGGACCCAGCATGAGCCATATCATTCACCGCAGTCTGCGCAGCACGCCCGCCGTGGCAACCGGCGCACAAGGCGCGTACATCTTTGATTCACAGGGAAAACAGTATCTGGATGCCTGCGGAGGCGCTGCGGTTTCCTGTTTAGGTCACGCGCATCCTGACGTGCTGGCTGCGATGCATCGTCAGATCGACCAGCTCGCCTATGCACATACCGGTTTTTTTACCAGCGACACGGTTGAACAACTCGCGGAACATCTGACCCGCCATGCGCCTGGCGATCTCAATTATGCCTATTTCGTTTCGGGTGGTTCTGAGGCCGTAGAAACGGCGCTGAAGCTGGCCCGGCAATATTTCGTTGAAATCGGTCAGCCGTCCCGTACTCGTTTTATTGCCCGCCAGCAGAGTTACCACGGTAATACGCTGGGTGCGCTAGCGGTGGGGGGCAACGAATGGCGTCGTCGTCAGTTTGCCCCGCTGTTAATCGACGTGATCCGTGTTTCTGCCTGTAATGAATATCGCGACCGCCGTGCTGATGAAACTCAGCAGCAATATACGCAGCGCCTGCTGAATGAGCTGGAGCAGGCAATTATCGATGCCGGCCCGGAGACGATCATCGGTTTTTGCGCAGAGACAGTCGTGGGCGCGACCACCGGCGCAACGCCGCCTACACCGGGTTACTTCAAAGGCGTGCGCGCCCTGTGTGATAAGTACGGCCTGCTCTATATCGCGGATGAAGTGATGTGCGGCATGGGACGTACCGGAACGCTTTACGCGTTTGAACAGGATGAGGTGGTGCCAGATCTGGTGACCATCGCCAAAGGGCTGGGGGGTGGCTATCAGCCGATCGGTGCAGTACTGTCGAGCGAAAAAATTGTCTTCGCTCTGCAGACGGGCAGCGGACTGTTCCAGCATGGTCATACCTATATCTGCCATGCCACGGCGGCGTCGGCCGCTCTGGCGGTGCAGCAGGTCATTGAACGCGATAAGTTATTAGACGCTGTGAAACGGCAGGGGGATTACCTGCAACGTGCGCTACGCGATCGGCTGGGCGAGATGCCACAGGTCGGTGACACCCGCGGGCGCGGTCTGTTCGCCGGGGTTGAACTGGTCCGTGATAAAGCCAGCAAAACGCCGTTCGATCCGGCGCTTAAACTGCACGCCAGAATTAAAGCTAATTGTATGGCGCGTGGTCTGATGGTTTATCCGATGGGCGGAACGATTGACGGGCAGTATGGCGATCACATTCTGATTGCGCCACCCTTTATCATCACGACAGCGCAGCTTGATTTTGTGGTGGAGACACTCGAGCAGGTGATTCGTGAAGAGACGGCCAGCTTATGATTAACCGTCTGCCGCCGCTGGCGCATCACGAATGGGACGATCAGCAGCGTCCGCTCGCAGAAGAGATCATTAACGGGCCACGCGGCGCGCTGCTGCCACCCTTTGAGCCGTTGTTACGCAGCCCTGAGCTGATGGCGCACGCGCAGCGCATGGGGGAATATCTCCGGTATCGCAGTGCGCTGGGACAGCGTTTATCAGAGCTGGCCATTCTGATGACCGCCCGTCACTGGTCCCAGCCGGTAGAATGGGCAATCCATGCGCCGATCGCGCGCGAGAAGGGCATTTCTGCGGCAGCCGTGCAGGCGATAAATGAAAAGCGCCCGCCGGAAGACCTCGAACCCGATGAGTGGGTGATTTATCACTTCTGCCAGCAGCTGCACCAGCAGCAGAAAGTCAGCGATACGACCTGGCAGCAGGCCATCGATTTATGGGGTGAGAAGGGCGTGGTGGATTTAATTGGCATTAACGGCTATTACAGTTTTCTTTCAATGATCATGAACGGCGCACAGACGCCGGTACCCGACACGCAGGATCATATTATTCCTGAGTAAGTCATCGTTTAATCCGGGCGCAGCCTGATACGCCCTGCATTTCAAATAAATTCTGTTCAGCCATTCCGGCGATAACCTCGCCGGATGATATTCACTGTACGCTATTTCACTGACGCCGGGGGTTACATATGTCTGGATTATTCTCTAAATTAAAAGTCTCATTGGTATTAGTTGCCTGCTCAGCCAGTTTTATTGCTGCTGCTCAGGATAAACTAATGGTAGGTGTGGATACCGCATTTGTGCCCTTTGAATTTAAACAGGGCGATAAGTATGTAGGCTTCGATATTGACTTATGGAATGCTATCGCTAAAAAGATGAACGTCAGCTATGAATTACGCCCGATGGATTTTGGTGGCTTAATTCCAGGGCTGCAGTCCCGTAATCTGGATGTCGCGATGGCCGGTATTACGATTACCGATGCGCGGAAACAGGTCGTTGATTTTAGCGACGGATATTATAATGCGGATTTACTGATGGCGGTAAAAAGCAGTGATACCGCGATCAAAAAATTCAGCGATTTAGCCGGTAAGAAAGTGGGCCTGAAACAGGGCACCGCGGCGGCCAGCTTTATGAAGAGCAAATATAAAGCCGACTATGTTGAGTTTCCTAACATCGATAATGCCTATCTTGATTTGCAGGCGGGTAATCTTGACGCGGTAGTGCATGATTCGCCGAACGTGCTCTATTACGTGAAAACGGCGGGAAATGGCAAAGTGAAATCCACGGGTGAGACAGATAGCATTCTGCCGCAACAGTACGGTTTCGCGATGCAGAAGAACAGCAGCCTGACGCCGAAAGTTAACGCTGCATTGCAGGCGCTGCGTGTGGATGGCACCTACGACAAAATCTATGTGAAGTGGTTTGCGAAACAGCCGAAATAATCCAGCCAGGTCGGCACTGTCCGACCTCATTTCGCCTTAATGGATCGAACTATGAATTTTGACAGTAAATATATCTGGGAATCCCTGCCGCTATTATTGCAGGGTTTGCAGCTGACGCTGATTATTTCGTTATCGGGTTTGATGGGCGGTTTCGTGATCGGTCTGCTGGCCGGAACCTGTCGCGCATTAGGTGGGCGAATATCTAAAACGCTGTCGCTGATTTTCGTTGAGTTAATTCGCGGCACGCCAATTATGGTGCAGGTGATGTTTATCTACTTTGCCCTGCCGATGGTTATTCCGATTCGCATTGATCCCATCACGGCGGCGATTGTGACCATTGTGATTAATTCCGGTGCCTATATCGCCGAGATTACGCGCGGTGCGATCCTCTCTATTAATAAAGGATTTAAAGAGGCGAGTCTCGCTATGGGATTATCGCAGCGCAGTACCCTGTGGCACGTGATTATGCCGCTGGCGCTGCGGCGTATGATTCCCGCGCTGGGCAACCAGTGGATCATCAGTATTAAAGATACGTCGCTGTTTATTGTTATCGGTGTCGCGGAGTTAACCCGTCAGGGACAGGAGATCATTGCCGGTAATTTCCGCGCACTGGAGGTCTGGACCGCCGTCGCGATGATTTATCTGCTGGTGACGCTCTGTCTGAGTTTCCTGCTGAAGCAACTGGAAAAAAGGATCCACATTCTATGAGCATGGTTGAATTTAGCGCGGTGTCGAAAAACTTCGGCGCGACACAGGTTCTGCACGATATCAATCTGAAGATAGAGGCAGGCGAAGTGGTGGTGATCATCGGGCCGTCGGGATCGGGTAAGTCAACGCTGCTGCGCTGTATTAACAAGCTGGAGGAAATATCCTCCGGAACGCTGCTGGTGGCGGGCAAGCACATCACGGATCCGCATGCGAATGAATGCGATATCCGCCGCGAGGCGGGTATGGTGTTCCAGCAGTTTCACCTGTTTCCTCACCTGACCGCGCTGGAAAATGTGATGTTTGGCCCTGTCCGCGTGCGCAGGCAGAGCAAACCCTCGGCCCGCGAACAGGCGCTGGCCTTGCTGGACAGGGTCGGCCTGCGTGAACGCGCCAGCCATTACCCCGCAGAACTCTCGGGTGGACAGCAGCAGCGTGTGGCGATTGCGCGCGCGCTGGCGGTAAAACCCAAAATGATGCTGTTTGATGAACCCACCTCTGCGCTGGATCCTGAACTGCGTCATGAAGTGCTGAAAGTGATGCGCTCGCTCGCCGAAGAGGGCATGACGATGGTGATTGTGACTCACGAGATTGGTTTTGCCCGTGATGTCGCCTCAAGACTCATCTTTATTGATGGGGGGACCATTGCTGAAAATGGCTCACCTGATAAGCTGCTTAACGACAGCACGAATCCGCGCCTTAAAGAATTCCTGCAACACGTCTCCTGAAAGAAGTGAATGACAGCACAATGAAAAAAATTGCAATCAGTGGTTCGGCGTTTGAAATCGGTCAGCAGCTCGGCGAATTTGGTCGGGAGGCGTGGCATCAGAAACTGACGCACATCGCGCTGTGGCAAACCGTCACCGCCATGAAAAACACCGAACAGAGTCAGCGCATGCGCGCGCTGGTTCAGGCTGACTTCCCGCAAATCTGGCTTGAGCTGGAAGGGCTGGCCAGCGGTTTGCAGGCACCCATTGACGACGTGTTTGCATGGAACTGCCGGGGCGATCTTGTGCGTTCTACCTCGGACGGCTGCACCACGGTGGCCGGGCAACGCCGCGATGGGGCGTTGGTCATTGCGCACAATGAAGATGGTTTTCCGCAGCTGCGGGGTGACTGTGCAGTGGTTCGTGTGCTGCCGGCGCAGGGCATTGGGTTCACCAGCTTTGCCTATCCGGGCTCGATTTGCGGCCATACGTTTGCCGTCAATGACCGTGGGGTGGTGAACACGGTGAATAACATTCGTGCCGTGCATCGTCCGGCTGGCCTGCCGCGCCAGATTCTGGCGCGTGCAACGTTGAATGCAGCCACGCTCGATGAGGCGATTGCGCTACTGACGACCTCGCCGCGCGCAGGCGCTTTTCATCATACGCTGGGGCAGCGGGGCGATAGCCGACTGTTCAGCATTGAAGCGACCGGTACAGGTTGTTCCGTCACGCAGCTGTCCGGCCTCTTTGCGCATGCTAACCATCTGATTCATCCGCAGCTCTCTGCAATAGAGCAGGTCATTACCGACAGCTCTGCTTCACGCCAGCAGCGTCTGGATGTGTGGCAACAGGAGCATACTGAGCTGGATGGGACGACTGCCAAAGCGATCCTCTCCGACCAGCACGATGAACTGTTGCCCATCTACCGGCTCTCTCCGCAGGATCCCGACGAAGAGAATACGCTGGCAACGGCCATTTTCACCCTGAATGCCAGTCAGGTGGAATGGCAGGTATTCACTCAGGATCGCGGACAGGCCGTTTTGCAGGATGTGGTGAGTGAATAAATAACCCAGACCTGGCGAGAGGATCGCCGGAGGAA
This sequence comes from Pantoea sp. QMID4, assembly GCF_030270445.1. Classification (NCBI taxonomy): domain Bacteria; kingdom Pseudomonadati; phylum Pseudomonadota; class Gammaproteobacteria; order Enterobacterales; family Erwiniaceae; genus Pantoea; species Pantoea sp. QMID4. The sequence goes on from NZ_BSXL01000001.1 coordinate 776,792, forward strand.
AACGTTATAAACCCGCTCAGGCGGGTTTTTTATCGCCAGCGGATGAACGGCTATCCGCCGCGTCTGCTTCCTGTTGCCGGCTGTCAGCCTTCACGTACAGGCGTTTTTAATGGTCATCCAGGACTTTTAGCAAAAGCCACAACACAATCTGCACGTTATCCGTTACGCTGCCACAGCCGATGTCTGTGATGAGAGGTTGAGTAAAATCGTCCCGGATTTCCGCTGCTCATTCCCACAGCGTTTACACTGAAAGCAACGTCGCCTGGAATTTACCCTATGAAACGCAATCAGATTCTTACTTTAAGCCTGATACTGACTGTGCTGTGCAGCGGCAATGCTGCGGCCAGCGCATGCCGCGCTGACAACGCCGCCGTGGTCAACAGCAACACCCTGATTTTGCTGGGCGGCAATGCGAAAGGCGCAGTGAAGCAGGTGATTGCAGGTGAATTTGGTAAAGATGTGAATTCGCAAAAGCGGGTGCTGGGTCAGTTTGACGCCTGTGGCGATCTGACGGTGGCTGACGTCAGCTACGACAAAAGTGAACGCAACGTGATCCTCAGCATGGAGCAACACATCGCCAGGGTTCAGGGCGGCTGGGTGGCGGAATATGCGTATCTGGTCAAAGTGCTGAAAGAGGGCAAAGAAGTCGTTGTTGATAACCGGCAGGGAACGATTAACTGGCAGAAAGGCGAGCATGGCAACATTACCAGCGCCTCCGACAGATTTACCAGCATGGGTAAAATCGGCTTTACCGACACTACCTATCGCTACGATGGCCAGCTACGGCTGGAGAAGAGTGTGGCACGAGGCAGCGATCCGCTGACTAACGGCGAGTTCCATTACCACTGGAATCCAAAAGGTCTGGTGACGCTCACCACCTCCGCCCGGGGAACTGACGAATACACCTACGACCCCCAATGGCGTGAAGTGCGGCTCAACGGCACGGCGAACACACCGCTGAGCACCATCCGATCGGTTGATGAGTGTCAGTCCTGGGATGAGGTCGGCAACTGTACCCTGAGCTATCTGCATGAAACCGAAATCTTCACGCGTGGCACCATCGAGCGCCATCTCAGTTCCGCCTATAAATATGAGTACTGGGACCAGCCTGCGGCAGAAGAGTAACAGGCGATCGAATGATCGCCTGTTGGCGGCTTATTTCACCGTCTGGCTAAAGGCATCCAGCGCCAGCAGGGCATTGGCGATATCCTCAGGTGACAGATGAGGGTTAAGGTTTTTTAGCGTATCGCCCTCACCGTTTGCCAGTGCGCCGACTTTCACCAGATTTTCCCAGCTTTCATTTTCCAGATGCATTTCACGCAGCGTGGTCGGCATATTGATGCTGCGATAGAAACGGATATAGCGCGCAATTTCTTCATCCGGCCGCTGCTCCAGCACCATCTGCGTCAGCGTGCCATAGGCGACTTTCTCGCCGTGGGTCAGATGGTGGATATCGCCATCGATGGCGGTAAAACCATTATGAATGGCGTGGGCGGCTGCCAGCCCGCCATTTTCAAAGCCCAGCCCTGAGAGCAGCGTGTTTGCCTCTACCACGGCTTCCACTGCGGGCGTGACCCGTTTTTCGGTAACGGCGATATAGGCGCTGTACCCCCACTTAAGCAGTGTTTCTTCGCAGGCGCGGGCAATCGCCATTCCGGCAAGGGTCGGATCGCCGCTGACCATGGATTTAGCATGGGACCGCGCCACTGCCTGCGCTTCAACCCAGGTGGCCAGGCCATCGGCAATGCCGGAGGCAAAGAGCCGTGCAGGCGCACTGGCGCAGACTGCGGTATCCACCAGCACCAGATCGGGATTTTTGCTGTAGAAGCGATAGCTCTCAAATACACCGCTGTCAGAGTAGATTACTGACAGCGCGCTACAGGGAGCATCGGTGGAGGCAATGGTTGGCACAATAGCCACCGGCTGTTTAAGTTCGTCCGCCACCGCCTTAACCGTGTCCAGCGTTTTGCCGCCGCCCAGCCCGACAACCACGTTACAGCCCTGACTCTTCGCCAGCGCACTGAGACGGGTGATCTCATTACTTGAGGCTTCGCCGTTAAACTGCTGCCAGCTGAATTTCACCCCGGCGGACTGCAGCGTCTGTTGCGTCCGTTCGCCAATCAGTTTCCAGACAACCTCATCTGCCACGAGAAAAGCCTGATCGCCCAGCTCAGTCAGGTATGTTCCCAGTTCATCCAGCACACCGGCGCCCTGCACATATTTACGGGGTGATGAAAAAATAAATTTACTCATAATCACATCTCCTTAATATGAATGTTACGACCCGATCCAGCCTGGCACAATCCGCTCAGCGTGGCAGGCGATCCCGCACATGACCGCGCTATAGGCTGTTAAGCTGCCTGAACACTCCTTGCTGAGAGATAACGGAGAATCATCATGAGCGCCTCGCTCTTTTCATTTCTGTTTGCGATAACCATTCTGACACTCACACCTGGATTTGATACCGCGCTGGTGCTGCGAACCGCCATTGCGCAGGGCTGGCAGCGCGCCTGGGCGACAGCCTTTGGCGTGACGCTGGGGTGTCTGCTCTGGGGCTTCGCCGTTGGGCTGGGGCTGGGCGCGCTGCTGATGGCCTCTGAGATCGCCTATAACCTGCTGAAGTGGATCGGTGCCGGCTGGCTGCTCTATCTGGGCATAAAGCTGCTGCTTAAACCGCGTCAGCAATCCGTGGAGACAGCTGAACAGCCTGGACAACAGCAGGGCTATCTGGCCTGCTTCAGTCGGGGATTAATGGGCAATCTGCTGAATCCGAAAATTGGCGTGTTTTACGTCACTTTTCTGCCACAGTTTATCCCGGCGGGGGCGTCGGTGGCGCTCTGGTGTACGCTGATGGCACTGGCACATATGCTGCTGGGGCTGATCTGGAATGCGGTACTGATTGGCGGCAGCCACTATTTCGCCGGACATCTGCGAAAGCCGAAGGTGCTGAAGGGGATGGATCGCCTGACCGGCTGCGTCTTTATTGGATTTGCGGCGAAACTGGCGTTGTCTCGCCGCTAGGGCATTAAGGTTTGGTGGCGACCAGCACGGCGCGCAGGGGAGCCGGATAGCCTTCAACCGTTTTGCTGGGGTCCTCGAGGTCGAGGAACTCAGCGAGGGATTCGCTGGTCATCCAGTCGGTGCGGCGCTGCTCTTCAGTGGTGGTCAGCGCAAAATCGACAATCCGCACATCGATAAACCCGCTTTTCTCCAGCCAGCTTTTCAGTGCTTCCGCTGAAGGAATGAAGAACACGTTGCGCATCTGGGCATAGCGTTCACCGGGCACCAGCACCTGATTGACATCGCCCTCAATCACCAGCGTTTCCAGCACCAGCTCGCCTCCGCTCACCAGCTGATTTTTCAGCTGTAACAGGTGATCCAGCGGGGAGCGACGGTGATAGAGCACACCCATCGAAAATACGGTATCAAACGCCTGTAACGCCGGTAGCTGCTCAATGCCCAGCGGCAGCATATGCGCCCGACGATCGTCGTTCAGCAGCTTACGCACTGCTTCGAACTGCACCAGGAACAGCTGCATTGGGTCGATGCCGACGACCATGTGTGCGCCCGCGCCAATCATCCGCCACATGTGGTAACCGCTGCCACAGCCCACATCCAGCACCGTCCGGCCTGCGAGCGGGGAGATGTGCGGCAGCACGCGTTCCCACTTCCAGTCAGATCGCCACTCAGTGTTGATGTGGGTGCCGTAAAGGAAGTAGGGACCTTTGCGCCACGGCATCAGGTTACGCAGTAGTTTCTCAATTCCCTGACGATGGCGGTCGCTGATGTCATCGCGATCGGCGGTGACGCTGTGCAGCAGATCCAGCTTTTGCGGTTCCAGCAGCGGCAGATACTCCAGCGACTTGTACCAGTCACGAAAGTGCCCGTGCAGGTTTTCGCGCTGCCATTCGCTGATTTGCGCCGGTAATACTTCCAGCCACTTCGCCAGCGGGCCCACTGCAATTTGCTGATAAAAACGGCCAAAGTCGATCATTTCAACGCCACCAGAGATCCAAAATTAAAGCACTGGAACCAGAGTTCGGCGTGCGAGAACCCGGCCTGTTTCAGACGGGCTTTGTGCGCTTCAACGCTGTCAGTTAGCATCACATTTTCCAGCATGCTGCGTTTCTGGCTGATTTCCAGTTCGCTGTAGCCGTTGGCGCGCTTGAAGTCGTGATGCATGTTGAATAACAGTTCACCGACCTCGGCATCTTCAAAGCTGAACTTCTCCGACAGCACCAGCGCGCCGCCCGGTTTGAGTCCCTGCCAGATCTTTTCCAGCAGCGCCAGGCGTGCAGGCGGCTCCAGAAACTGCAGCGTGAAATTGAGCACCACCAGCGAGGCGTCTTCAATCTCAATGTCGCGGATATCCGCTTCCAGCACCGTGACCGGCGTGTCAGCGCGAAACGCATCAAGATGCCGGCGACAGCGCTCCACCATCGCCGGGGAGTTATCCACCGCGATGATCTGGCAACCCGGCACATGAATATTGCGGCGGACCGAGAGGGTGGCCGCGCCCAGCGAGCAGCCCAGGTCATAGACCCTGCTATCCGGGGTAACAAAACGTTCTGCCAGCATGCCAATCATCGAAATGATGTTGGAGTAGCCCGGCACCGAGCGCTGAATCATGTCAGGAAAGACTTCAGCTACACGCTCGTCAAAAGTCCAGTCGCCCAGTTTTGCAATGGGCGCTGAGAAGAGTTGATCGCGGTCAGACATATCGAAAATCCGAAGAGACGACGGAAAGGGCGCTATTCTCGCAGAAAGTGGGGCGGGCTGCACCCCTAAACCCAGGCTGGCTTAATGAAGCGTCAGGACCAGTTCCCACGGCATATAGATCAGGTTGAAAATCACCATGCCGCACAGGGAAAACAGCGTCAGGAGCATGCCATATTTGCGGCCTGCCATGGCGCTGCTGCGTAATCCCCATGCGTGCAGAAGGCGGCTGATAAAGAATAGCAGCCCGGTGAGATGCACCATCCAGATATCGGCGCCGTTCATCTCCATCATCACCAGCAGGAACAGCGCCAGCGGAATGGTTTCGATGGCATTGCCATGAATGCGGATCGCCATTTTCAGGTCGTGATAGCCGCCATCACCATACGCCACCCGGTAGAACCGGCGGTAACGTACCACGTCCAGCGTGAATTTCATTACCAGCAATGCCCCTATCACCACATATAACGCGCTAACCATAGCCACTCCAGCGACTGTCCATAATGGTTCTATTCTAACGGGCGTGCAGCCCGCTGTCCTGTCACGCAATCAAAACAGTGATGTCTGTTGCGGCCAGTCCGGTCCATTGCCAATAGCCGGATCGATCGCCTGCAACTGCGGCCACAGTGCCTGCACCAGCGGAAAAACCTGGCCCATATCGGGGGTGTGCAGAAACAGCATGGCGTCGCCCTGTTGCTGCCACTCAGCCAGCTTGGGACGCCAGATCTGAAACAGCGGCACGCTCTCGTCCACGCTGTCGCTGCCGATAAAGCGCACCATCGGCTGCGAGCCGGTTCGCAGAGCATGAGGCGGTACTTTTGGCTTCTGCGAACGCGCGACCAGCGCCGCCGGGCTCTGCGAGGTGGAGGCGTGAACCGGACGGCTGTCGAGCATCACACGATTGATGCCGCGCTCAAGCAGGCCCCGATTCAGTGATCTTTCTGCCTCGCCCTTGGCGAAGAAAGCCGGATGACGCACTTCAACGCCGTAGTGAAAGCGGCGCGGCAGACTATCCAGAAAACGCCACAGGTCGTTGAGCTGTGCCGGGGAGAAGCTGGCGGGCAGCTGCAGCCAGTACTGACCGATGCGGTCGGCCAGCGGTTCCATCAGGCGCAGAAAATCGGTCAGCAGGTCATCGCTATGCTGCAGCGCCGCCTGATGGCTGATGGTATTGGGAAATTTAAAGCAGAAGCGAAATGCATCGTGGGTCATGTCGCGCCAGCGCATCACCGTTTCCGCATTCGGCAGCGCGTAGAGGGTGGTATTTCCCTCAACGCAGTGGAAGTAGCGGGCATAGTCCGCCAGGCTTTCGATACCCCAGCGTTTCCAGTGTGAATGCTGCCACTGGGGCAGGCCAATACGAAGTGTCACGCGCGCTCCTGGCTGCAGGTTAAGAGATTGCATTATCCGCTATGGTCGGGCTAAGGGGCAAATGCACACAGGAAATCGGCGCTTTGGCGCTGATCTGCTTATCCTGTCTGGCTTTTTCCATTATAATGGCCGCCATTTTTGCGACAGCATCGCATCAGGTAACGCGGCCGGATGCTGTCAGCTGCAGCGGCGAAGTTAAAAGGATAGTGTTATGCGTACAGAATATTGCGGACAGCTCAATCTGTCTCATGTGGGTCAGCAAGTCACGCTTTGCGGCTGGGTAAACCGCCGTCGCGATCTGGGCAGTTTGATTTTTATCGACATGCGCGACCGTGAAGGCATCGTGCAGGTGTTCTTTGATCCCGATCGTCAGGACGCATTTAAGCTGGCTTCTGAACTGCGTAACGAATTCTGCATCCAGATCACCGGTACCGTGCGCGCACGCGATGAGAAGAACAAAAACAGCGACATGGCGACTGGCGAAGTCGAAGTGTTTGCCCAGGCGCTGACCATCATCAACCGCTCTGAGCCACTGCCGCTGGACTCAAATCAGACCAACAGCGAAGAAGCACGCCTGAAATACCGCTATCTGGATTTGCGTCGCCCTGAGATGGTGACGCGTCTGAAAACCCGCGCAAAAATCACCAGCTTTGTCCGTCGCTTTATGGATGACGAAGGGTTCCTGGATATCGAAACCCCGATGCTGACCAAGGCGACGCCAGAAGGCGCACGTGACTATCTGGTGCCAAGCCGGGTTCACAAAGGCAAATTCTATGCGTTGCCGCAGTCACCACAGCTGTTCAAACAGCTGCTGATGATGTCCGGCTTTGACCGCTACTATCAGATCGTAAAATGCTTCCGCGATGAAGATTTACGTGCCGATCGCCAGCCAGAATTTACCCAAATCGACGTAGAAACCTCCTTTATGACCGCGCCACAGGTGCGTGAAATTATGGAGCGTTTAATCCGCAATCTGTGGCAGGACGTGAAGGGCGTTGATCTCGGTGAGTTCCCGCAGATGACCTTCGCGGAAGCGATGCATCGTTACGGTTCCGATAAGCCCGATCTGCGTAACCCGATGGAGCTGGTGGACGTTGGCGACCTGCTGAAAAACGTGGAATTCCAGGTCTTCTCTGGCCCGGCCAACGATGAAAAAGGCCGTGTTGCCGCGCTGCGCGTACCGACCGGTGCCCAGCTGAGCCGTAAGCAGATTGATGAATATGGCAAGTTCGTGGAGATTTACGGCGCGAAAGGCCTTGCATGGATGAAGGTTAACGTCCGTGCCGATGGTCTGGAAGGCGTTCAGAGCCCGGTTGCCAAGTTCCTGAATGCTGAGATCGTTGAAAGCATTCTGAGCCGTACCGGCGCACAGGATGGCGATATCATCTTCTTTGGTGCCGACCGCGCCAAAGTGGTCGCTGACGCACTGGGTGCGCTGCGCCTGAAAGCGGGCCGCGAGCTAAACATCACCGATGAGAAAGCCTGGGCACCGCTGTGGGTGATCGACTTCCCGATGTTCGAAGAGGACGAGGAAGGCGGTCTGGCTGCAATGCACCATCCGTTTACTGCGCCAAAAGAGATGAGCGCAGAAGAGCTGGCGGCCGATCCAACCCGTGCCGTGGCGAATGCCTATGACATGGTGATCAACGGTTATGAAGTGGGCGGCGGTTCAGTGCGTATCCACAACGGCAAAATGCAGCAGACGGTGTTCAGCATTCTGGGTATTGAAGAGCATGAGCAGCGTGAGAAGTTTGGCTTCCTGCTGGATGCGCTGAAGTTTGGTACACCACCGCATGCGGGCCTGGCTTTTGGTCTCGATCGCCTGACCATGCTGCTGACCGGCACCGACAATATTCGTGACGTTATCGCGTTCCCGAAAACCACGGCGGCAGCCTGCATGATGACCGAAGCGCCAGGCGAAGCGAACCCGGCTTCTCTGCTGGAGCTCGGTATTCAGGTGGTTAAAAAAGAAAAGCCTGAGAATAAATAATGGGCTATAAACACCCGGTTTCAGTGCTGGTCGTCATTTCGGCGCGCGATAGTGGCCGGGTGCTGATGCTGCAGCGGCGTGACGATCCCGCGTTCTGGCAGTCGGTGACCGGCAGCCTGGAAGCGGGAGAGTCACCGCTGGCAACCGCATGTCGTGAGGTGAACGAAGAGGTCGGCATTGACGTGCTGGCTGAGCGGCTGGAAATAGAAGATTGTCAGCGTCAGATTGACTTTGAAATCTTTCCCCATTTTCGCCATCGCTATGCACCGGGCGTCACCCATAATCACGAGCACTGGTTTCGTCTGCAACTGCCGGAAGAGCGTGATATCACGCTGACCGAGCATCTGGCGTTTCGCTGGCTGGCACCCGCTGACGCTGCAGCATTAACCCGATCATGGAGTAACCGCCAGGCAATTGAAGAATTTATCTGAATGCTCGCCATCGCCCGGTATTCCGGCGGCGGATAGATTAAATTTTATGAATCTGGTGAGTTCTAGCAGGACTACACCAACCTATTGAACAGTCAGGCGTCATCCTCGCCACGAAATTGTTCACCGTCAGCGCGACGTCACCTGCGTACACCGCTATGTGAGGATGATGCGCAACGCTCGGCTCTCAGGGCAGTCAGGTTGTCACTCGCCAGGCTGAGCACCGACGGTAAATAAGCTCGCAGCCAGGAGAGTCTGCACCCTGTAAAAGATCGGAGAAAAGTTATCATGGCAGGACACAGTAAGTGGGCAAACACCAAACACCGTAAGGCGGCGCAGGATGCTAAGCGCGGTAAAATCTTTACCAAAATCATTCGTGAACTGGTGACAGCGGCCAAGCTGGGCGGCGGCGATCCGGGTTCCAACCCGCGTCTGCGTGCAGCGATGGATAAAGCGCTGGCAAACAACATGACCCGTGACACCATGGATCGCGCTATCGCACGCGGTGTGGGCGGCGATGACAACGCCAACATGGAAACCATCATTTATGAAGGTTACGGTCCTGGCGGCTCAGCCATCATGATTGAATGCCTGAGTGATAACCGTAACCGTACCGTGGGCGAAGTGCGTCACGCCTTCACCAAAACCGGCGGCAACCTTGGTACCGACGGCTCCGTGGCTTACCTGTTTAACAAAAAAGGCGTTATCTCCTTCGCACCAGGTCAGGATGAAGACGCGGTGATGGAAGCCGCACTGGAAGCGGGCGGCGAAGACATCGTCACCTATGACGACGGCGCGATTGATGTCTTTACCGCATGGGAAGAGATGGGCACCGTGCGTGACGCACTGGAAGCCGCTGGCCTGAAAGCGGATACCGCAGAAGTGGCAATGATCCCGACGACCAAAGCGGAAATGGATGCGGAAACCGCACCAAAACTGCTGCGTCTGATCGACATGCTGGAAGATTGTGATGACGTGCAGGAGGTTTATCACAACGGTGAGATCTCCGACGAGGTGGCGGAAACGCTGTAATGACGTTTACCGTCACAGCGTTAACCGGAGAGGCGTAATGTCGATTATTCTGGGTATCGATCCCGGCTCACGCATCACCGGTTATGGTGTTATTCGTCAGACCGGTCGCCAGCTCACCTATCTGGGCAGCGGCTGTATCCGCACCAATACCACCGAGTTGCCCGCCCGCCTTAAGCTGATTTATGCGGGCGTGTGCGAAATCATCACGCAGTTTTCACCCGATTTCTTCGCTATCGAGCAGGTGTTTATGGCGAAGAATGCCGACTCCGCGCTAAAGCTCGGCCAGGCGCGGGGTGCCGCGATCGTTGCTGCGGTAAACCACGATCTGCCGGTGTTTGAGTATGCCGCCCGTCAGGTGAAACAGACGGTAGTGGGCATCGGCAGCGCTGAGAAAAGTCAGGTGCAGCATATGGTGCGAACCCTGCTGAAACTGCCGGCAAATCCGCAGGCGGACGCCGCCGATGCGCTGGCGATAGCCATTACTCACTGTCACGTGGCTCAGAACGCCGCGCGCATGAGTGACAGCAAGCTGGTGCTGACGCGTGGACGTTTGCGCTCAGGTTAAGGCATCGCACAGAACACACGCTCAGGCTGGATATTCATCCAGCCTTTTTTATGTTATAAAATCCGCCACATTCGTTAGTTAAGGAAGCATTCAGGTGATAGGTCGTTTACGGGGCAACATTCTGGAAAAGCAGCCGCCACTGGTGCTGCTTGAGGCACACGGCGTAGGCTATGAAATTCACATGCCCATGACCTGTTTTTATGAATTGCCTGAACTTCAGCACGAAGCGGTGATTTTTACCCACTTTGTCGTGCGTGAAGATGCTCAGCTGCTGTTTGGTTTTAACAGCAAGCAGGAGCGCGCACTGTTTCGAGAACTGATTAAAGTGAATGGCGTCGGCCCCAAGCTGGCGCTGGCGATCCTCTCCGGCATGTCGGCGCAGCAGTTTGTAACGGCGGTAGAAAAAGAAGAGATTGCGTCACTGGTGAAACTGCCTGGCGTGGGTAAAAAGACCGCTGAGCGTCTGGTTGTCGAGATGAAAGACCGCTTTAAAGGGATGCACGGCGACCTGTTTGGCGGCGATTCGGCCTTTACGCTTACCACGCCGAGCGCCGAGCCGGAAACCAACGATGCGGAATCCGAAGCGGTTGCAGCGCTGGTATCACTGGGTTATAAACCGCAGGAAGCGAGCCGTATGATCAGTAAAGTTGGCCGACCGGATGTGGATTGTGAAACCCTGATCCGCGAAGCGCTCCGCGCCGCCATTTGAGGTAAGTCATGATAGAAGCCGACCGCCTGGTCTCCGCTGCCAGCATTAACGAAGAAGAGATAATCGACCGCGCCATTCGCCCGAAGATGCTCACCGAGTATGTCGGTCAGCCGCAGGTGCGGGAGCAGATGGAGATTTTCATCAAGGCCGCACAGCTGCGCGGCGATGCGCTGGATCATCTGCTGATCTTCGGTCCGCCAGGTCTGGGTAAAACCACGCTGGCGAACATCGTGGCCAACGAGATGGGCGTAAACCTGCGCACTACCTCGGGTCCGGTGCTGGAGAAGGCAGGCGATCTGGCGGCGATGCTCACCAACCTTGAACCGCATGACGTGCTGTTTATCGATGAGATCCATCGCCTGTCACCGGTGGTGGAAGAGGTGCTCTATCCGGCGATGGAAGACTATCAGCTGGATATCATGATCGGTGAAGGCCCGGCGGCGCGTTCGATTAAGCTCGATCTGCCGCCGTTTACCCTGATTGGCGCCACCACGCGTGCAGGCTCGCTGACCTCGCCGCTGCGCGATCGCTTTGGCATTGTGCAGCGTCTGGAGTTCTATCAGGTTAAAGATTTGCAGCACATCGTAGGACGCAGTGCCGCCTGTCTGGGCCTGGCACTGAGTGACGAAGGAGCATTAGAAATCGCCCGTCGCGCACGCGGCACTCCGCGTATCGCTAACCGCCTGCTGCGCCGCGTGCGTGACTTCGCAGAGGTGCGGGCCAATGGTGAAATGAGCGGTGAGGTCTCCTGCAGCGCCCTGGATATGCTTAACGTCGACAGTGAAGGGTTCGATTATATGGACCGTAAATTGCTGCTGGCGATCATCGACAAGTTCATGGGTGGGCCGGTGGGGCTGGATAACCTGGCTGCCGCGATTGGTGAAGAGCGTGAGACCATCGAAGATGTGATTGAACCCTTCCTGATTCAGCAGGGTTTTATTCAGCGCACACCGCGTGGCCGTCTGGCCACGCAGCATGCTTATCGTCACTTCGGCATTACGCGCGAAGAGTAACTACACAGCCGGTTTGCGCACCATGCTGAAGATAAACAGAATGGCGGCGCAGAGCACTACTGACGGCCCGGCAGGCGTGTCGTAAAACGCGGAGAAGGTGAGACCGCCGGTGACGGCGATCACGCCGATGACCACCGCGACGGCAGCCATGCCTTCCGGCGAGCGCACAAAACGACGTGCGGTGGCAGCCGGAATAATCAGCAGTGAAGTGATGATCAGCGCACCCACAAACTTCATCGCCACGCCAATCGTCAGCGCCGTGACCAGCATCAGAATCAGCCTTGTACGCTGGATATTCACGCCATCCACCTGCGCCAGTTCCGGGCTGATGGTCATTGACAGCAGCGAACGCCACTGCCACGCCATCACCAGCAGCACAATCACCACGCCGCCACCCATCATCCAGAGATCGTCTGGCGTAACCGCCAGCAGGTCGCCAAACAGATACGCCATCAGATCGACTCGCACGTTCTTCATCAGGCTGACGACAACCAGGCCCAGCGACAGCGCGCTGTGCGCCATAATGCCCAGCAGGGTATCGATAGCCAGATGCGGACGCCGCTCCAGCCAGACCAGTCCCAGCGCCAGACAGACCGTCACCAGAATCACTGCGTAGTAGGGGTTCACGTTCAGCAGCAGGCCAAAGGCTACGCCGAGCAGAGACGCGTGCGCCAGGGTATCGCCAAAGTAGGACATCTTACGCCAGACGACGAAAGAACCCAGCGGACCGGCAGCCAGCGCTAACATCACACCGCCTATCCAGCCCGGTAATAACAACTCAATCATGATGAACCCTGTCCTTTGCGTAAAACGATACGTCCCTGAAGGTCGTGAAGATGATTATGGTGATGACGGTAGATCGCCAGCTCCTGCGCACCGCGCGGGCCAAACATCGCGATGAATTCGGGATGCTGCGAGACGGCTTCCGGCGTGCCGGAACAGCAGATGTGATGATTGAGGCACAACACCTCATCGGTTTTCGCCATCACCAGATGCAGATCGTGGGAAACCATCAGCACACCGCAGTTCATCTCAACCCGTAACTGATTGATCAGGTCATAAAGCGCAACCTGACCGTTCACATCCACACCCTGTGTCGGCTCATCCAGCACCAGCAACTGAGGCTGATTCAGCAGGGCGCGCGCAAGCAGCACGCGCTGAGTTTCACCGCCGGAAAGCTTTTGCAACGGGGAGTTGAGCAGATGGCCCGCCTGCACACGTTTCAGGGCCGGCATAATTTCCACGTGTTTGCTGCCACGTGTCAGACGCATAAAACGCTCAACCGTGACCGGCAGGGTGGGGTCGATGTACAGCTTCTGTGGCACGTAGCCGATACGCAGAGCAGAATCACGCTGAACCGAACCAGTTGTGGGGGCGAGCAGGCCGAGCACCACACGCACCAGTGTTGATTTTCCGGCACCGTTGGGACCCAACAGGGTGAGGATTCGACCAGGCTGCAACGCCAGACTGACGCCTGATAACACATTGCGCTGGTTAAATTTTATCGAAACGTTATCGAGTGTGACAAGTGAGGTCATAGTATTTACAGGTTGCACAGAATTTCGAATGTTATAATATCACATTCCACCTCATGGTCACGATGGAATGACGCAATATGTTACATAATAATAAGGGCTCAATTTTCGCCCTGACTGCTTTATCTGTTTCAGCTTTGTTAACCCTTCCTGCCCAGGCGAATGTCGTGGCTTCACTCAAACCGGTAGGTTTTATCGCCGCAGCGATTGCTGATGGCGTTACACCGGTTGAGGTGTTGCTGCCGGACGGCGCGTCCGAACACGACTATGCCTTGCGGCCATCTGATGCAAAACGCTTAAAAAACGCGGACTTAGTTGTCTGGGTTGGGCCAGAAATGGAAGCCTTTATGGCAAAGTCGGCGGCTGAACTTCCGGCTCAAAAAAACCTTGCGATTAAGAACATCGACGGCGTAAAACCGTTATTGATTAGCGGTGGTGAAGATGAAGATGAACACGCAGTGGAAAAATCCGAAGATCAGGATGCTGAAGCGCATCATCACCATCACGGCGAGTTTAATATGCACCTGTGGTTGTCGCCAGAGATTGCGCGCAAAACCGCGGTTGCAATCCATGGAAAATTATTGGAACTTATGCCGCAAGATAAGGCCAAACTTGACGCCAACCTCCAGCAGTTTGAGGTAGCTTTGGCAGACACGGACAAACGCGTTAGGGCACAACTTGCTCCGGTCAGAAATAAAGGATATTTCGTTTTTCACGACGCTTACACGTACTTTGAAAAGCACTACGGTCTCTCGCCCGCCGGGCATTTTACCGTCAATCCTGAAATTCAACCGGGCGCTCAGCGTTTACACCAGATACGAACACAGTTGGTTGAGCAAAAGGCGGTCTGCGTCTTTGCTGAGCCACAATTCAGACCAGCAGTCATCGATGCTGTCTCCCGCGGAACACAGGTGCGTAAAGGCACGCTTGATCCCCTGGGCACGGACATCAGCTTAGCCAAAGACAGCTATGTGAAATTCCTCTCACAACTGTCGAGCCAGTATGAAAGCTGCCTGAATGGAGCATGAGGAATAGGTAAAAGTGCAGCAGATAGCCCGCTCTGTCGCCCTCGCATTTAATAATTTGCCGCGCCCCCACCGCGTAATGCTGGGATCGTTAACTGTAGTCACTCTGGCCGTCGCTGTCTGGCGGCCTTACGTTTATCATCCGACGGATGATGTGACGCCCATCGTTAAAAACATTGAACTGGATAAGAACACGCTCCGCACGCTGTTGCCGGAAGCCAGTGAGCCGATCGATCAGAGCACACCGGAACCGGACGAAGAGCTGCCTGCGGATGATGTCGACACCGACGTGCCCGAAACGGCAGGGGTGCATGACTACACTGTTTCATCCGGCGATACCCTGAGCAGTGCCCTGAATCAGTATGGCATCGACATCAGTGATATCAATGCGCTGGTGGTGAGCGATCGCGATCTGCGTAATCTGCAGGTCGGTCAGCAGCTGAGCTGGACGCTGGATGATGATGGTGGCCTGAAAACCCTGAGCTGGGAAATTTCCCGTCGTGAAACCCGCACCTATGAGCGCACCCCAGCCGGTGGCTTTAAGATGGATGCGGAGATGCAGAAGGGCGAATGGCGCAACAGCGTGATGCAGGGCGAAGTGCGCGGCAGTTTCGCCGCCAGCGCCATGCGGGCGGGGTTGAGCGGGGCTGAAGCCAGCGCCGTGATTAAAGCGATGCAGTGGCAGATGGACTTCCGTAAGCTGCGTGCTGGCGACCAGTTCAGCGTGCTGATGTCACGTGAAATGCTGGATGGCAAGAGTGCCCAGAGTCAGTTGCTGGGCGTGCGCCTGCGCAGCGGCGGTAAAGATTATTACGCATTCCGCGCGGAAGATGGCAAGTTCTACGATCGCAGCGGCTCCGGTCTGGCACGCGGCTTTATGCGCTTCCCGACGGTTAAGCAGTATCGTGTCTCTTCCAACTTTAATCCGCGTCGTCTTAACCCGGTAACGGGCCGCATTGCGCCGCACAAAGGCGTCGACTTTGCGCTGCCAATCGGTACGCCGGTGCTCGCAGTGGGTGATGGTGAGATCGTGGTAGCGAAAAACGGCGGTGCCGCCGGTAACTACGTCGCTATCCGTCATGGCCGTCAGTATATGACACGCTATATGCACATGAAGAAAGTGCTGGTGAAGCCAGGTCAGAAAGTGAAACGTGGCGACCGTATTGGACTGTCCGGCAACACCGGGCGCTCCACCGGACCGCATCTGCATTTCGAAATCTGGATCAATAACCAGGCGGTTAACCCATTAACGGCGAAGCTGCCGCGCATGGAAGGTCTGACCGGCAAAGATCGCAGCGACTACATGGCACAGGTTAAATCCTGGCTACCTCAGCTGGGTCTGAAGTAAGAGAATTTCGTCAAATCGCGCAAAAACCGACGGCTTCTCCGTCGGTTTTTTGCTATCTGGCGCAGGATGATTGCAAATTTTCAGGTCGTCACTATCATAAGCCGGTCATTGCTTGAGGCGAGTGCATGGAAACCCGTAAAAAAAATAACATTGAATTTATTCCCGTTTTTGAACGTTCTTTTCTCAAACCTAAGTACTGGGGCAGCTGGCTGGCAATAGGTGCGCTGGCGGGTCTGGCGTATTTACCGCCGAAAGTGCGCGATCCGCTGCTGGGCCGGTTAGGCCGGTTTGCCGGTAAGCTGGCAAAGGGCGCACGTCGCCGCGCGCTGATTAATCTCTATTATTGCCTGCCGGAACTCAGTGAAGAGCAGCGTGCCACGCTGGTCGATGAGATGTTTGCGACAGCGCCGCAGGCGATGACAATGATGACCGAGCTGGTGCTGCGCGATCCTGCTCGCATCCGGCAGCGCGTTGAGTGGCATGGTCGTGAAATCATCGACCAGATGAAAGCTGAGCAGCAGAATGTGATTTTCCTGGTGCCACACGGCTGGGCGGTGGATATTCCTGCCATGCTGCTGGCGTCAGAAGGCCAGAAGATGGCGGCCATGTTCCACAATCAGAGCGACCCGCTGCTGGACTACGCCTGGAACACGGCCCGTCGTCGCTATGGCGGCCGGATGCATGCCCGCAACGACGGGATTAAGCCGTTTATCAGTTCAGTACGTCAGGGTTACTGGGGCTACTATCTGCCCGATCAGGATCACGGTGCCGAGCACAGCGAATTTGTCGATTTTTTCGCTACCTATAAAGCGACATTGCCTGCGGTAGGCCGGCTGATGAAGGTGTGCCGAGCCCGCGTGGTGCCACTGTTCCCGGTCTATAACAGTGAAACGCATAAGCTTGAGATTTATGTGCGTCCGCCGATGGACGATCTGCTGCAGGCCGACGATCACCAACTGGCTCGCCGGATGAATGAAGAGGTGGAGATGTTTGTTCGCCCGCATCCCGAGCAGTACACGTGGATCCTCAAGCTGCTGAAGACCCGTAAAGAGGGTGACATCGAACCCTATTCGCGCAAAGAGCTTTATCCGCGCAAGTAGCAGAAAGGCCGCGAGAGCGGCCTTTTTGGTACGTCGGGTTTGGTTAGCGGTAAGTTCGAAAATGCTTAGGGAACACGGTCAGATCGGAAAGGCGCTTAAGCCATCCCTGGCCGCTCGGCCCGCGCCATCCGTGGCGCGGGACGCTTTCCTCCTCTGCCCGTGTTCCCTGCGCTTTAAGTTTATTTGCCGCTTTCAGATTCACTCAGATCCAGCGATTAAGTGATAATAAAAGGCCGCTTTCGCAGCCTTTTATGAGTGAATAAAAGCGCTGACTCAGGAAGCATACCCCCTGCCAAAGACGCAAACCGCCATCCGTGGCATGCTCAGCGCAGACGATTACGTAGCTTTGTTATAACGCTTCCAGCCTGCTGCGACGTTTGCGCTCGCGCATAAACAGGGTCACGAGACCAAACCACAGCACGCCACTGATAAAGTTAATCAGACAGAACCACAACGTGCCGCCGCTGAAGTAGCCACTTTTCGCCAGCTCAATTCCCACCGCCAGCGTCAGAATACTGATCATCCCCAGCATGGCCGCCACGCTGCCTTTGCCTTCATCGCTGGCGTAGAGCGTCAGACGATAAAGTCCGGCATTCACCATCCCCGCGCCAAAGGCGTAGAGGCTCAGGCCCGCCGTGATGAGCAGATAACCGTGGCTGTTCATCAGGCTTGCTACCAGCGCCAGACTCAGGCCAATCAGAATCGGCCAGGCGGCGAACTTTACCGGCTGTTCAATCGGCACCCGTCCGGCCAGCTTACTCAGCGTCAGATTACCGGCAATCATCGCCAGAAAAACCGGCAGCTGCAGCAGGGCATACTGCATGCGAGACAGACCTTCGTCATGCATCAGGATCACCGGTGACAGCGCAACCCAGGTGAGGATCGGAATAAACACCAGCCCGATAGCAAAAGACCCAAACATCACCAGCCGGTCTTTCATCAGTCGGCCATAGTTACGCGCCAGATTCGGCAGGGAGATGGAGTGACTTCGGTCGCCTGCGGTTTCGGGCATCACACGCCACAACACCACAAACGCGACCAGACTGCAGGCGGCAAACAGCCAGAACATACTGCGCCAGCTGCCCACGGTGAGCCAGGCGGCGCCGGCAAGCGGACCTGCCAGCGGGGCCAGCAGCGCGACGTTAGCCATCAGCGCCATCATGCGCACCGCCAGCGCCTCATCAAAGGTTTCCTGAATGGCGGCATAGCCGACCGCGCCGATAAAGCAGAGGCTGATACCCTGGATAAAACGCAGGCCAACAAACTCTTCAATCGAGCTGACCCAGTTGGTCAGTAGGCAGGCGACGGCAAAAAACAGAATGCCGGAGAGCATCACCGGTCGCCGGCCAAACTTATCAGAGAGTGGACCCAGCAGCCATTGCAGAACCACGCCACCAATCAGGTAAGCGGTCAGCGACGTAGAAACCCATTCCGGGCCAACGGAGAACTCGCTGGTGACGATCAGCATGCCGGGCTGGATCATGTCATGAGCGATATAGGTAGCAAACTCGAACAGGACTAACGCCAGAGGAAAAAGTAAAATTCGGCCGGTAAGCTGGCTGATGGGCTGGAAACGGGGCATCTTGCCTCCTTGTCAGAAAAGAAAAACGCGACTGCCAGGCAGTCGCGTCGTTGATTCTACACCGACAATGTAAACGCGGGCGCAATTAATCCACGCGCAGCACGCGGGTCGTGTTGGTGGTGCCGGTGGCGCCCATCACATCACCCTGGGTCACGATGACCAGATCGCCTGAAACCAGGAAACCTTTATCGCGCAGCAGATTAACCGCGTCGTGTGCGGCCGCAACACCGTCGTTGTTACTGTCGAAGAACACTGGCGTCACACCGCGATAGAGTGCAGTGAGGTTCAGCGTACGTTCATGGCGAGACATCGCAAAGATCGGCAGGCCCGACGTGATACGTGAGGTCATCAGCGGAGTACGTCCCGACTCGGTCATGGTGATGATCGCAGTAACGCCCTGCAGATGGTTTGCGGCGTACATGGAAGACATGGCGATTGCTTCTTCGACGTTGTCGAACTGCACATCCAGACGGTGTTTGGAGACGTTGACGCTTGGGATCTTCTCCGCGCCCAGGCAGACCTTCGCCATCGCTGAGACGGTTTCTGCCGGATACTGACCCGCTGCGGTTTCTGCAGAGAGCATCACAGCATCGGTGCCATCCAGCACGGCGTTAGCCACGTCCATGACTTCTGCGCGGGTTGGCATCGGGTTAGTAATCATCGACTCCATCATCTGCGTCGCCGTAATGATGGTGCGGTTAAGCTGACGGGCACGACGAATTAATGCTTTCTGAATGCCGACCAGTTCGGGATCGCCAATCTCAACGCCCAGGTCGCCACGCGCTACCATCACCACGTCTGATGCCAGAATGATGTCATCCATCGCTTCCTGGCTGGCAACCGCTTCGGCACGTTCCACTTTAGCGACCAGCTTAGCGTCACAACCCGCTTCACGCGCCAGACGACGCGCCAGGTTCATATCTTCGCCACAACGTGGGAAGGAGACGGCCAGATAATCGACGCGGATCTTAGCGGCGGTGATAATGTCTGCCTTGTCTTTTTCGGTCAGCGCTTCAGCTGACAGGCCGCCGCCCAGCTTGTTAATGCCTTTATTGTTCGACAGCGGGCCACCGACAGTGACTTCGGTGAAAACTTTCGTGTTCTGAACTTCCAGCACCTTCAGCTGCACACGGCCATCATCCAGCAGCAGGATATCGCCCGGCACCACATCTTCAGGCAGACCTTTGTAGTCGATACCAACGCGCTCTTTATCGCCTTCGCCTTTACCCAGGCTGGCATCCAGCAGAAAACGGTCGCCGATATTCAGGAAAACTTTGCCTTCTTTGAAGGTCGAAACACGAATTTTTGGGCCCTGGAGGTCACCGAGGATAGCCACGTGGCGGCCCAGTTTTGCGGCAATTTCACGCACTTTATCGGCACGTAGCTGATGGTCTTCTGGCGTGCCGTGAGAGAAGTTGAGTCGTACAACGTTCGCACCGGCAGCGATGATTTTTTCGAGGTTATTATCACGATCGGTGGCCGGGCCGAGGGTTGTTACGATTTTGGTTCTTCTGAGACGTCTTGACATCGGGGACTCCGTAAACATTTAAGCGTGTCCGGGTCTGTGGACACAGCATGGTTATCTATTCTATATGATCGACGGGTTGTGATACGACTCACATTGTAAATGCGATGTTAATTTTTTTACTGATCACTCTCTTTACGAAGGGTGTTCTTTTCATAACGCGACGCTTTCAACGCTTCTTTCACGCGTTTCAGGTTTTCCCGGAAGGGGGCACCCCGTTCCAGGGTAAAACCGGTCGCCAGCACATCGATCACGGTTAACTGCGCCAGGCGCGACACCATCGGCAAATAGACATCCGTATCTTCCGGTACATCAAGCACTAAAGCTGTCGCTGCTTCATGGGCAAGGGGTGAATCGGGAGAGGTGATGGCAATAACGGTGGAACCGTTTACACGGGCCAGACGAGCCAGTTCTACCATATTTTTTGTGCGTCCAGTATGTGAAATGAGAACAAAAACGTCACCGGCTCGACTATTTATGCAACTCATGCGCTGGATCACAATATCGTCCGACCAGATGACCGGCAGATTAAAGCGCAGAAATTTGGTAAAGGCGTCATGCGCCACGACGGCGGATGCCCCCAGCCCGAAAAAGGCGAGTTTGTCGGCCTGCGCAAGCAGGGTGACGGCCTGTTGCAGCTGCGTGCTGTTTAGCTGATCGCGCACCCGCTGCAGTCCAGCCAGCGCCGAGTCGAAGATCTTGTGGCTGTAGTCCTCCACACTGTCGTCATCCTCCACACCCCGGCTGACCCAGCTGCTGCTTTTCACCAGGCTCTGCGCCAGCAGCAGCTTAAAGTCGGGAAAGCCGCGTGCGCCCAGTCGATGGCAGAAGCGGTTTACGGTGGGTTCACTCACGCCGGCAACACCTGCCAGCGTCGCAATGCTGGAGTGTATCGCTGCCTGGGGTGCAGCCAGAATCTGGCGGGCGACTTTCTGTTCCGCTTTGCTCAGCGCAGCGAACTGCGCCTCAATTTTTTCCAGCATATTCATAAGCCGATGACCATTATCGCTTTTATCAATTTCAATTATCACTGTCGTCAGCGCCGATTAACAGAGACTATATCGCGTCAGCGGCCGACAGGCGCAACGGCGGACAAGCCGATGGCGCTTTTTTTTGGGATACTTTGACCGGTGCCAGATTTCCTGACACCAGCAGACACAGAAAAAACCGGCAATCCGCACGTGTCATCACACGCGCGCAGCGCATCCGGTACAGAGTTAATGCGGTTGACCCGGCGAGTCGGTTTACCTGGCGCGGGGAAAAAAGTACATTGTGCTGAAAGAAAATAATAACCTGGACCCGGTGGCAGAGGATGCATCACCACCGGACTATCCTGCAACGAGGAGAGGAAAATGGCGGTAACACAAATAGCCCAGGCATGCGATCTGGTGATTTTCGGTGCCAAAGGCGATCTTGCACGCCGTAAACTGTTGCCTTCACTGTACCAGTTAGAGAAAGCGGGTCAGATCCACGAGGAAACCCGCATTATTGGTGTCGGCCGTGCCGAGTGGGACAAAGCGGAATACACCAAAGTGGTACGTGAAGCGCTGGAAACCTTCATGAAGGAGAAGATTGACGAAGCGCTGTGGGACAAACTCAGCAATCGTCTCGACTTCTGTAACCTCGATGTTAACGACACCACGCACTTCCCGAAACTGGGCAAGATGCTGGACCAGAAAAACCGCACCACCATTAACTACTTTGCAATGCCGCCGAGCACCTTTGGCGCGATCTGTCAGGGACTGGGCACCGCGAAGCTGAATGCGAAACCGGCGCGCGTGGTGATGGAGAAGCCGCTCGGTACCTCACTGGAAACCTCGCAGGAGATCAACGACAGCGTTGGTGAATACTTCGATGAGAGCCAGGTATTCCGTATCGACCACTATCTCGGCAAAGAGACCGTGCTCAATCTGTTGGCGCTGCGCTTTGCGAACTCTATCTTCGTGAATAACTGGGATAACCGCACTATCGACCACGTGCAGATCACGGTGGCCGAAGAGGTAGGTATTGAAGGCCGCTGGGGTTACTTCGATAAAGCGGGTCAGATGCGTGACATGATTCAGAACCACCTGTTGCAGATTCTGACCATGATCGCCATGTCGCCGCCGTCCGATCTCAGTGCCGACAGCATCCGTGACGAAAAAGTTAAAGTGCTGCGCTCGCTGCGCCGCATCGACCAGACCAACGTGCGTGAGAAAACCGTTCGCGGTCAGTACACTGCGGGCTTTGTGCAGGGTAAAAAAGTGCCAGGCTACCTGGAAGAAGAGGGGGCCAATAAAACGAGCGCTACGGAGACTTTCGTCGCGATTCGTGTCGATATCGACAACTGGCGCTGGGCAGGCGTGCCGTTCTACCTGCGTACCGGTAAGCGTTTACCGACCAAATGTTCCGAAGTGGTGGTCTATTTTAAAAACCCTGAGATGAACCTGTTCAAAGATTCCTACTCAGAGCTGCCGCAGAACAAGCTGACCATTCGTCTGCAGCCGGACGAGGGCGTGGATATCGAGATCCTGAATAAAGTGCCAGGCCTCGATCACAAGCACAAGCTGCAGACCACCAAACTGGATCTGAGCTACTCCGAGACGTTCAACCAGTCGCACCTTGCCGATGCTTATGAGCGTCTGCTGCTGGAGAGCATGCGCGGTATCCAGGCGCTGTTTGTGCGTCGCGATGAAGTTGAAGCCGCATGGACCTATGTTGATTCGATTATCAACGCATGGGCGGCAGATGGTGACTCTTCCAAGCCGTATCAGGCTGGCACCTGGGGCCCGGTGGCCTCGGTGGCGATGATCACCCGCGATGGTCGCTCGTGGAACGAGTTTGAATAACTGAAGTGATGATGAAGCCCGCCACGCGGGCTTTTTTTTCGCCTTTAAACCGGGCCAGCGGATACGAATAAAACTGAACTGCCGTTTCAAAATGGGCGCAGGAGGATAGACGCTCAGGAAGCGAATCATGTATGGTAGTGACGCAATTTACAGGGCAGGAGCCGATGCTCCATGACCGGGCCACAATCCCGGTGTTATCAAGCAAGGGGAACTGATGAAAAACTGGAAAACGAGTGCTGAACAGATTCTGACCACCGGACCTGTGGTGCCGGTCATCGTGGTGAATAAACTGGAACATGCTGTGCCGATGGCGAAAGCGCTGGTGGCAGGCGGTGTCAGAGTGCTGGAAGTCACGCTGCGCACGCCCGTAGCGATGGATGCACTGCGTGCGATGATCAAAGAAGTGCCGGATGCGATTGTTGGTGCGGGCACAGTGATTAATCCGCAGCAGTTACAGGAAGTGACCGATGCCGGTGCACAGTTTGTTATCAGCCCTGGCGTCACGGAATCGCTGCTGAAAGCGGCGGTTGAAGGCCCGGTTCCATTGATTCCGGGAATCAGCACGGTTTCTGAGTTGATGACCGGTATGGACTATGGTCTGCGCGAATTTAAATTTTTCCCGGCAGAAGCAAATGGCGGCGTGAAAGCGCTGCAGGCGATTGGCGGACCTTTCCCGCAGGTGCGTTTCTGTCCGACCGGCGGCATCTCTCCGGCCAACTACCGTGACTATCTGGCGCTAAAAAGCGTGCTATGCATCGGCGGCTCCTGGCTGGTGCCTAACGATGCGCTGGAAGCGGGCGACTGGGATCGCATCACCCGCCTGGCTCGCGAAGCTGTCGAAGGCGCGAAGTAAGTAATGGCGGTGAGCGTCTGCTCACCGCACACCTTTACCCCTGAACCGTAACCGCCGCTGCGCTGGCAACTGCACGCGCAATCGCCTGCGTGGTGCTGTCACCGCTGGCCAGCGCGACGCCCAGACGACGCTGCCCGCTGATCTCCGGCTTGCCGAACAGCCGCAGTTGCAGACCGGCCCCCAGTGCGGCTTCGACATTCACAAACTGCACATTCTGGCTGGTCAGTTGCGGCAGGATAACGGCAGATGCCGATGGACCATACTGACGAATCCCGCCAATCGGCAGACCCAGGAACGCCCGCACGTGCAGCGCAAACTCTGACAGATCCTGTGAAATCAGCGTCACCATGCCGGTGTCGTGGGGACGTGGCGACACTTCACTGAACACCACCTCATCACCGCAGACAAACAGCTCAACGCCAAACAGGCCATAACCGCCCAGCGCCTTCACCACCTGCGCGGCAACATCCTGCGCCCGCTGCAGCGCCAGGTCACTCATCTGCTGCGGCTGCCAGGATTCACGATAGTCGCCATCCTCCTGTCGGTGACCAATCGGCGCACAGAAGTGAATGCCATCGACGGCGCTGATGGTCAGCAGGGTGATCTCAAAATCGAAGTTAACAACGCCTTCGACGATGACGCGACCGGCACCGGCGCGGCCACCCTGTTGGGCATAGTCCCAGGCTTTCTCCAGCTGGCTGTCGTCGCGGATAAAGCTCTGGCCTTTGCCGGATGAACTCATCACCGGCTTTACAATGCACGGGAAGCCGATTTCGGTCGCGGCTTCATCGAAACGCGCTTTGCTGTCGGCAAAGCGATAGCGTGAAGTGGGCAGTGACAACTCTTCAGCCGCCAGGCGGCGAATGCCTTCGCGGTTCATGGTCAGCTTTGCGGCACGGGCGGTCGGAACCACGCGCTGGCCCTGCTGCTCCAGCTCAACCAGCGTATCCGTGGCGATGGCTTCAATTTCCGGCACCACAAAATCAGGCTTCTCTTCGGCAATCAGCGCAGCCAGCGCTGCTCCATCCAGCATATTGATCACATGGCTGCGATGGGCGACATGCATCGCCGGGGCATCGGCGTAACGATCCACCGCAATCACTTCCACACCCAGACGCTGACACTCCAGCGCCACCTCTTTACCCAGTTCACCTGAACCCAATAGCATTACACGCGTCGCCGCCGGACGCAGCGCTGTTCCGAGAGTCGTCATACATTCACCTAAGCAGTCAAAATTCGCGCGCAAGTATAAACGAAAACGTTTGCGTTCTCATCTTTCGTCCATCTGACACTGCTTTTTGCCGTACTTTTCCCGCTCTGACGTTTCCTGACAAGCTTTTGGTCAGGATAGCGGGCTGACATCCTGAAAGGAGTGAATGATGAATAACTGGTTGCAACAGATTCAGTCGGTATTGGCAAAGAAGGGCGGTGAAGGCAAATCGGGCGGCGGCTTAAGTGACATGCTGGCACCGGGTGCGCTGGGCGGTCTGGCCGCCATGCTGGTCTCCAGTAAGTCTTCACGCAAACTGCTGACCAGATATGGCGGCAAAGCGCTGATTATTGGTGGTGGCGCGGCCGCTGGTGCGGTGCTGTGGAACAAATATAAGCAGCGGGTCAGCGAAGCGCACCAGAATGAACCTGACTTTGGCGTGGCTCAGACGCCCATAGACCAGCGCGCTGAACGTCTGGTCACGGCGCTGGTGTTTGCCGCTAAAAGTGACGGGCACATCGACGATCAGGAGCGGGCAGCCATTGAGCAGAATATTTATCAGTCCGGTTACGGCGAGGAAGCAGAACAGCTGATTCAGAAAGCGATGAACCGTCCGCTGGACCCGCAGTGGCTGGCCGCCGATGTGAAAAATGAGGAAGAGGCGCTGGAGCTTTACTTCCTGAGCTGTACTGCTATCGACGTCGATCACTTTATGGAACGCAGCTATCTCTCCGCGCTGGGCGACGCGCTGAAAATTCCTCAGGATGTCCGTGACGGCATCCAGCAGGATCTTGAGGCTGAAAAATCCCGTCTGCCTGCCGGTTAATCCTGGCTGAAGTCCGCTGGCTGGTCACACGAAGTGATTGGCCAGCGGCAGCTTCTCTCGTCATACCTGGCTTCCGGCTGCCGAAGTGTTACGCTTACAGATCATTACGTTGATGGAGACGGATGGATGAAAGCACCCATCGCAAAAAAAATTCCCCATGAGATGACGCTGCACGGCGAGACGCGCGTTGACGATTATTACTGGCTGCGCGACGACAAACGTGAAAACAGCGAAGTCCTTGATTACCTGCGTGCCGAAAACAATTACGGCAAAAAAATCATGTCATCGCAGCAGCCGCTGCAGGACCGGGTATTAAAAGAGATTATCGATCGGCTGCCGCCGGAAGATCACTCTGTGCCCTATGTGAAAAACGGTTACCGCTATCAGAGCCGCTATCAGAGCGGTAACGAATATCCGGCCTATTACCGGCAACCGGCAGCAAGCGAGGAGTCTGGCGAGTGGAGTCTGCTGCTGGATGCCAACCAGCGCGCCTCGCACAGCGATTTTTACACGATGGGCGCGCTGCACATCAGCCCCGATAACCGGGTCATGGCGCTGGCCGAAGATTTCCTGTCGCGACGCCAGTACGGCATCCGGTTCCGCAACCTGGAGAGTGGCAGCTGGTATCCTGAAGTGCTGAGTAACGCCTCATCGAGCTTCGCCTGGGGCAACGACTCCCGTACGATCTACTATGTGCAGAAACATCCGCAGACGCTGCTCTCGTATCAGGTGTGGCGACATGAACTGGGTATGCCGCAGTCGGAAGACAAGCTCGTCTACGAAGAGCAGGATGACACCTATCATCTCAGCGTGCACAAGAGCACCTCCAAGCAGTTCATCATGATTGCGCTCTACAGCACCAACACCAGCGAAATTCAGCTGATCGATGCGAACTTCCCCGATGCACAGCCACATGTCTTTCTGCCGCGCCGTCGCGATCATGAATACAGCATCGACCATTACGATCATCAGTTCTTCATTCGCTCCAATCGCGAAGGCAAAAACTTCGGGCTGTATCGCAGTCGCTATCTGGATGAGACTCGCTGGGAAACGCTGATCCCGGCACGGGAACAGGTGGTTATGGAGGATTTCCAGCTGTTCCGCGACTGGCTGGTGGTTGAGGAGCGCCAGCGCGGCTTAACCAGCCTGCGACAGATTAACTGGGCCAGCGGCGAGACCAGCGGCATCGCCTTTGACGATCCGACCTATGTAACCTGGCTGGCGTACAATCCGACGCCGCGCACCAGCAAACTGCGCTACGGCTATTCGTCGATGACCACGCCGACCACGCTGTTTGAACTGGATATGGATACCGGCGAACGCCGCATTCTGAAGCAGAGCCAGGTTAAAGGCTTTAACGCGGAAGATTACAAAAGCGAGCATCACTGGATCAAAGTCAGCGATGGCACCGAAGTACCGGTGTCGCTGGTCTA
Source organism: Pantoea sp. QMID4 (assembly GCF_030270445.1). Taxonomy (NCBI): domain Bacteria; kingdom Pseudomonadati; phylum Pseudomonadota; class Gammaproteobacteria; order Enterobacterales; family Erwiniaceae; genus Pantoea; species Pantoea sp. QMID4. Next base: position 803,881 of record NZ_BSXL01000001.1, read on the forward strand.
TCACCGCAAACATTATCAGCCCGGTCAGAACCCGATGCTGGTCTATGGGTATGGCGCCTACGGCAGCAGCATGGATGCCGATTTCAGCGTCAGCCGTCTGAGCCTGCTGGATCGCGGCTTTGTCTATGCGCTGATACAGGTGCGCGGCGGCGGTGAGCTGGGACAGCAATGGTATGACGGCGGTCGCCTGCTCAACAAAATGAACAGCTTCACCGACTTTATTGATGTCACGGATGCGCTGGTGGCGCGCGGCATCGGCCACCCGGAACGGCTCTATGCGATGGGCGGCAGTGCAGGCGGCCTGCTGATGGGCGGCGTGATTAATCTGGCGCCTCAGCGGTTCCACGGCGTGGTGGCGCAGGTGCCGTTTGTGGATGTGGTCACCACCATGCTGGATGAGTCGATTCCGCTGACGACCGGTGAGTATGACGAGTGGGGCAACCCCAACGATCCTGAGTACTACCACTACATCCGCCAGTACAGCCCCTATGACAACATTGAGGCGAAAGCGTATCCACACCTGCTGGTCACCACCGGCCTGCACGACTCACAGGTGCAGTACTGGGAACCGGCCAAGTGGGTGGCGAAGCTGAGATCGCTGAAAACGGATAACAACCTGCTGCTGCTCTGCACCGATATGGATTCCGGTCACGGCGGCAAGTCGGGGCGTTACAAAGCCTACGAGGGTATCGCGATGGAATACACCTTCCTGCTGGGACTGGCGCAGGGCACCCTGCCGCCCGCTCAGGATTACTGAGACTCCGACAGGTATTTATTCAGCGCCTGCCGCAATGGCGGGCGCAGATCGCTGACATTATTCAGCACCCACTTCAGGTAGCCCGGATCCTTCCTTGCAATCACCGCAATGGCCTGGCCGCGATATTTACCGAACGGCAGAATGTCGTCGCGCTGGGCCGCCGGTTGTGAACGCACAATCATCTCGGAAGCACCCCAGCCGGAGACCTCCATAATCCGAATCAGCAGCGCCGCCGTGACATAGCAGTCATAGAGCGCGCGGTGCGCATGCAGGTCAGCGGGCGGCGTCACATCCAGCTTCAGCGAATGACGCAGTGCCTGGTTGCCATATTTAATGCCCGGCCAGAGCTGGCGCGCCAGCTGCATGGTGCAGATCCATTCACCGTACATTTCCGGCAGCATCCGGCGGTCAAAGCTGGCGTTATGCGCCACGTAGAAAGCACTGCCGTAATAGCGCGGGATCGCCTCTTCAATGGTCGGTTTACCGGCGACCATCGCTTCGGTAATGCGATGCACCGCCATCGCCTGACGGCTGATAGGGCGGTCGGGCAGGGTGAGGTCGCTCATTGGGTTCACAATCTGACCATTGACCACATCCACGGACGCGACTTCCACCACGCCGCCCTGCAGACCGCAGGTTTCGGTATCGATAACGCGGAACATCATTGCTTCATCTTCGGTTCATAAGGAAGGCGCGACAGGCTGAGTGACGCCTGGCGATATTGCATCAGACGCTGACGAAACCAGTCACGCAGCGCTTCGGGCTGCTCCTGCGCCACCATCTCGGCAACGACCGGCATGTTATAGCGCTCTTTGAACGCCACGCCCGCTGCCGCTAAATCGACATTGATCTTGTCTTTCTCTTCCTGGGACAGCACGGCAAGGTTATGGCTCATAATATTCTCCTGACGATAGCCGGCAAAAGTAATGTTTTCGGCGGTATGAATCAAGGATAAGGATCGCATCGCTGGCCTCGACAGTGCAAAACCAGCAGCGTATCCTTTTGCCACGTTTATCGCCCTGGCGGCGGTTAAAAGGATGATCTTATGCAGAAAAAACCCATTTCCCGCATGGTTATTGCGCTGGCGGCAGCCGGACTGATGGCATTCAGCTCTCTGGCCGCAGCGCATGCGCATCTCCAGTCTTCCGCACCCGCAGCTAAAGCGCAGGTTACGACATCCCCCGATGCGCTGACGCTGAATTTTAGCGAAGATATTGAAGCGGCATTCAGCGGCGTTACGCTGCTGGACAATGCACAGAAACCCGTTGAGACGACCAAAGCCCGCGTTGAAGCTGACCAGAAAAATCGCCTGATTATCGGCCTTTCTCAGCCGCTGAAAGCGGGGAGTTATCAGGTCAACTGGCATGTGCTGTCGGTGGATGGACATAAAACCGCAGGAAGCTATCGCTTTAGCGTGAAGTAAGCCGGTGACCACCCTCTGGATCCTGTTGCGTGCGCTGCATTTCGCTGCCGTGATGCTGCTGACCGGCAGCGCCTGTTACAGCGCACTGCTGGCACCCAAACGTTATCGACCCCTGCTGGCGCGGCGATTAAATCCGCTGGTGAAGGGGAGCGCCTGGCTGGCGCTGCTGAGTGCGCTATTGATGCTGGCCTGCCAGAATGTGCTGATGAGCGGCGACAGTACCAATCTTGCCGATTTCGACATCTGGCTGGCGGTGCTCGACACACATTTTGGTGCGGTGTGGCAGTGGGAAATACTCTTTAGTGTTGTGGCTCTTGTCGCATTATTACTGACCGGAAAGCTGCGTCAGCAGGTGTTACTGCTGGCGGGCGTGCTGCAACTGGCCTGCATGGCCCTGATAGGTCATGCCGCGATGCGTGATGGATTGCCCGGTCTGCTTCAGCAGATTAACCAGGGAATGCATCTGATTGCGGCAGCGTTCTGGGTGGGCGGATTGTTGCCCTTGCTGCTGTTGATGCGCGAGGCGCGCCAGATCGATCGACGCACTGACGCGATTCGTACCATGATGCGGTTTTCGCGCTATGGTCATCTGGCTGTAGCGCTAACGCTGCTGAGTGGTGTGATAAACAGTGTGATGATCGCAGGCTGGCCACTCATGTGGCACGATTCACGCTACATTGTGTTGTTGCTGTGCAAGGTGCTGCTGGTTGCCCTGATGGTGCTGGTGGCGCTGATCAATCGATACTGGCTGGTGCCGCGCTTCCGCCTGGCGGGCAGCGGGACGCAGCAAAAATTTATTCGCATGACGCAGCTTGAACTGCTGCTGGCGTGTGGTGTGGTTGGGCTGGTGAGCGTATTTGCTACGCTGTCACCCGCCTGAATGTGGTTTAAGAGAGAAAAGGGTAGTTATGTTGCTGAAGAAAGTGATCCCCGCCATCCTGTTGTTATCCGTATGCGGCCAGGCGCTGGCGGCACAAATCATTACCGTCAGCCGCTTTGAGATCGGGAAAGAGAAGTGGCCGTTTAACCGTGAAGAGGTGATGCTGACCTGCGAGAAAGATGGTGCGATGTTTGCCATCAACCCGAGCACGCTGATGCAATACCCGCTGAACGACATCGCCGACCAGCTGTTTAAAAACAAACAGGTGAAAGCGCAGCCGATTAGCGTGATTCAGGCCGAAGACAAGGCGCATCCGGGTCAGATGATGAGTCTGCAGCCGATTGTTGAGCGCACCCAGGCGCTGTGCGGTAAATAAACCTCCCGGGTGCAGCTTTGCGCTGCGCCCAATCACCGATTTTTTGCCGTTGCGATCACAAACTGATCCGGTTTATGGCCCTGATTCCCGCGTTTGCTGGCATTTCCACCGCGCTGTTCTAACCTTAAATTGCAAGGCGACACCGCCTTCATAAATGCCAACTTTTAGCGCACGGCTCCTTGAGAGCCATTTCCCTGGACCGAATATAGGAATCGTATTCGGTCTTTTTTTAGTGGGTTGATTTATATGGTTTTTTTGAAGGCGGTTACGAAATTTCCCGAAAATATCCCGAAATCACTATATCCAATCTATACCATTACGTATTCCTGACCGCGCGAATCGAGATACTTTTTAGTCATAGAAAGGTTTTTATGGCCGAGTAATCGTTGCGCAAAATCCTCTCCATTTTCCACTTCATACAGTCGGCTGGCAAGACTTCTGATTTCATGAAATGTCGGCGGGTTAGGGCCAAATTTAATTCCGCTTATTTCACGCGCTTCTGCAAAAGCACCTGTAAGCGCATCTGGTGAAACCGGCCCCGGTTTTCTGCCCCCGCGACGGACTGCAGAATAAATCAGGCTATCCGATGGGTTATCCTTCCGGCATTCCTCTACGATCCCCTCCAGTGACATTCCCAGTTCTTTCAGCTCTAAATCCAGTGGCATCGCCAGCTTATGGCCAGTTTTGCTTTGTGTCACAAAAAGCCGCCCATCTCTGATCGCGCTGAAGGTCATACGCGTTACATCCTCCCGGCGCTGCCCGGTGAGCAGGCCGATGTTCATCGCATTCTGCAGCCAACCCCCCATGCTTTCAGCGGCCTTACGGATAGCCAGAAATTGCTCAAGTGATAAGCGCTCTCGCCTGACTTCAGGTGATGGGGTTCTGGTTGGCTCTACTGGATTCCTGTCGATAATGCCTTCAACAACAGCCTCGCGGAAAACATCCATCAGCAGCGATCGCAATGCAACCGCCATGCTGTGCTTCCCACATTGGACATAGGATTCAAGGAAAACTGCTATATCACGCGTACTGATCGCAGTAATTGGCAGGCGACCAAACTCAGCCTGAATGGTTAGCAGCTGGTTGCTACGTATCTTCATTGTGCTTGGCTTCAAACTGCGCCGCCCCAGGATGACGTCGTACCGTTCAAGCCATTTACTCACTGTGAAATCAGGCGTCTCTTTAAGCCGATCAAGAAGGGCGGATGGTAGGTAGTTTTGCTCAATGTAGCTGTTCGCTTCGATAGCCTGGGCCACCGCATCCTTGCGGGGTATCTTACCCAGTGAAATCTCCTGACCGGTCACAGGATTTCGCCAGGAGTATATCTGCTTCGTTTTACGAAACGTCAGGTTCCTTGGCAGATTAGCGTCGTACCGCTTTGGCCTGTTCGACATGTTTCAGTTTCTCCATCAGCGATCCCTTTTTCGGCGGTGCTACGTATTCCGGCCTGCGCTTCATCATCTTCTTGCGCGGGTCAACGTATACCGAATCCGGTTCGAGTTTGTATTCTTTTCCGTGAAGCTCCGGGCATGGGTAAATCCTGCCCTCCCTGACCCAGCGGCGCAGGGTGGATAAAGAGGGCGGCTGCGAATATGTTGCCGACGCCCACTCCTGAAGGTTCATTAGCTTAGCCATAATTTCTCCTGCACTTTTTAACAGAACTTGATCGCAAACTATCGCAAGTTTTCATGTGGAGCGACTTCTATCCCTTATACGGCCAGTTCCAGACCAGCACGATGCAAATAAAAAAGGCGAGCCACAAGGTGAACTCGCCGGGGGAGATGTCGGGGATGGTGTTCATGTCTTGCTGCTCAGGATGTTGAATGCAGTTGCTGCCACTCGTGGAACTTGTCCATTGCCAAGGGCTTTAAGTCTGTCCACCCCATAGGCCACATCATCAGCCACTCGACATAATCGGGGCAGGCGTTCAGGCCAGGCGTTTCTTCCCCGCCAGCTTCCAGGTGCTGCCAGGCTAGATAATCCTCGAGGTTGTGCCTGTGATCGCCAGTCCTTGCCCGACACCATGCTATTCCATGCCCGCCCATGCTGGCCCTTGGGGTAGGCAACAAGCCAGATTCTGTCGCGGTTATGGGACGCCCCGCACTCTGATGCTGAAATACAACACCATTCCGCATCGAGCCCCAGCGAGGCAATATCACCAAGGACCACGGCAAGTCCTCTTCCCACAAGCAGAGGTGAGTTTTCCAGCAGCACGTATTGAGGTCGAACTTCATCGACGATTCTTGCCATTTGCTTCCAAAGTCCCGATCGCTCTCCTGATATTCCTGCTCCGGAGCCTGCCGCTGAAATGTCTTGGCAGGGAAACCCGCCAGAAATGACATCAACAATTCCTCTCCATGGCTTTCCGTCAAAACTGCACACGTCAGACCAAATCGGGAAAGGTCGGAGTACTCCATCGTTCTGTCGTTGCGCCAGAACCTGTGCTGCGTAGGCATCACGCTCAACGGCGCAAACTGTTCTCCATCCAAGGAGGTGCCCGCCGAGTATTCCTCCACCAGCGCCTGCGAAAAGAGCCAGCTCATTCATGGCACCTCACTATTTATTTCAGACATAACAACTCCTCACGCAGAGCGCGATAGTGAATAGGGGGGGTAGGTTTACTACATTGAATTGGCAGCGAGCAGAGTGATTGCCCGGCGCAATCTCGTCATTAGTGATGAGATGTGGTTTTTCGTCGTAAGGAATGCTTCGCGACTGCGCACCGACTGGCTCACTGACAAATACCACTTTGTCGTAAAATATGATGGTCATATCAAGGGCGGCGACGGCCTACTTGAAACCAGCCTAAAGCCTCAATTTCGCAAATGATGTCACAAAGTACGCACCCTGACACCATGCGGCTTTTTGTATCAAAACAGCAGTACTAAGACTTTTCCTAATCATTTTTTAAAGGTATGATTCATCAAAATTCGTTATCAATTAGGTCTTTTTATGAGTAGCTTTTGGGGCAGGTTAATGAGTTCTCTTAGAGACAATTCTGAACAAAGAATAAGCAACCCTTTGTATGGGGCTTTTATATTTTCTTGGATTTCTTTCAATTGGAAAGCTATCGCAATATTTCTTTTCTCAGAAAGAGGTATTTACTTGAAAATTGACGATATCCAAGCAGTCACAAACATAAATAGCCTTCTTTTAAACCCATTAAAAATGACTTTAGTCTTGATGCTAATTGTACCTGTATTGAACGCAATTTATGCAATATTTAATGTTTTAATTAAGGCGTTACATAATTTTTCTGATGTTTACGACTCTTATTTTAATTCTGTATTATCCTTAAGGAAGGAGAGGGTTTCTGCGAAAATAGTCACTGAGAGAGAAAAAACGCTTGCTTTGCAAAAGCAAGAAATTGCAGAAGCGGAAAAAAGAACTGAAGAATTAAAATTCGAAGCAGCTTTGGCACGTAAGAATCTTATCAAACTTGAAGAGCTTGAAAATAAATATATTTCTCAAGTGGAGGAGTTTAATAGTCTTGTTATTGTGTCTGAAGCTCTTGAGGAGATGATTACCGGAAAAGATAATGAAATATCAGAACTCAAAGAATTCCAAAGTGGTTATTCTAGTTTGTTAGATCAGATTGATCGAGAGAGAAAGGAACTTGACGAAGCAAAACAGCAGATAGCTTCCGTTAATAGCCAAAATAGAGCGCTAAATATTGAGTTAAGCGATTGCAGAGATAGTCTTAATATGGCTAGAAACTCTTCTTAATAAACCTTTAAAAAGAATGACTAAACAAGGTTGGTGACAGATGCTTCAATACTTAACAGACTTCAAAAACACAATAAGATACTCTGTCTTGGAAAGGGTATCCAACCCGATATTTGCAGCATTTTCATTTTCATGGATAGCATTTAACTGGCAGGTAATCCTTATTTTGTTTTTTAGTGAACAAAGCATTGAAATCAAAATTGGAGCAATTTTATCACTTGGGGGATGGTGGACATCCATAATTTTTCCATCATTATCAGCATTTTTCTATGTAACCGTAATGCCTCATTTCGTTGAATACGCATATAAATTTCAAAGTGGTCCTTTTAAACGCTCACAAGACAAACTCGCTGATAGAATTGATAACGCCCTCAGAAGAAAGGTAAAAACTGAAATTTTGAGAGCAGAAGCTGACATAGCTTATGACCGTAAAACCACCGATTCCGAAAAAGACCTCGAGAAGTTAAGATTAGATATTAATTCATTGAAATCTCAAAACGGCGAGAAATAAAAAGAAGTTAATGACTTAAGTGAGCGAAATGAAAAATTTAAGTTAGCCAATGAGCAGTTAATGCTTGAAAAGCAAAATTTGTCTAATAGCATTGAGAGGTTAAAGGAACTCCAAAATACTCACTCGCAACAATATAATCAATCATTGGCTGACATGAAGTCAATGAGGCTTTCAACGCTTAAGTTAATTGATTCTTTAGATGATTTGCTACGCATGAACAATATGACTTTAAATCAAGATAATCAAGAGCACCGCGAGAAAGTTTTGATGCTTTGTAATAAATATAAGTAAATTCAAAAACTTCAACAACAAGCGCATGTGTTATTTTGCTATGACTTTACTCACTACTGCCGGCATAAATGTTTTAACTACCTAAAAGACAAACTAAGGTTTTACCTTGGGCTTTGAGCGTTACGTAGTCTTCATTTATCGCAAAATCCTCATCTTCTTCTACACAATAAATACCATTTTGGGAAAGGTCATAACGCTTAAATTCACTCATTCTCTTACTACTTATGCCGCTGTCAGGCTCAATGCCGCGGCGAAAATAGTCAGAAAGCAGACAATAAAAAACCGCCTGGAGGCGGCTGTTTATAAGGCATTAAAAGGGATTAAATTCCCATGCGGTACTCTTCGTACGTACGAGGTTCCGAGTCACCTTCTTTACGGAAAGAAAGCAGTTCTTTCTGCCGATTCGTAACATAGCCTAGAGTTTCGGTAAGCTGGCGTCGTAAAGTAGGATGCATTCGAGGAATGCTGTTATCGCCCAGGCCAGCCTCGATCTTGTTCATGATTTCGAGAGCAAGGCCAATTTCCTCTGCATCAATCAAAATATTGACGCGATAACCCTCACGGGTCTCTTGCTCGCTGCCTAACTGTCTTGTCAGTTTATCGACCTGTTTGGCATAGGCGTCCAGCTGTGCCTGCACATCTGCCGGGATTCCCCCATTTTTTTCAGCCAGCGCTTTAAGGGCATTGATGTTATCGATCGCCTGTTGCGCCAGGTCTGTTGCAGTAGTCATATTTGGCATCCTTTTAAAAGGTAAAATCAAAAGTTCAGTGAGGTTAAAAGGCCGACTTTCATCGGCCTGAAAAAGTCAGTTACTGACTACCTGTTACGGGTGTTCGTACTGCGCAAAAGTACGTGGCGCTGGGTCACCCGATTTGCGGAACATAGCGTTGTTGTCTTTCCGCTCTTTCAGATACATCAGGGTCTGTTTAGCCTGATACTGATCGGCCGCAGAGAATGAACCCAGCGCGCCAGCATTGCTTGCCGCTACAACTTTGGTCAGGATTTCGATACCCCAGCCGACAGCTTCTGTGGTGTCCAGAATCGCAGAACGATACAGGGTATTGAGGTCTTGCAGGTCTTCGAATTCTTGATCAGTATGAGACATAGTAAATCCTCTTTTGGTTGAGTGAGTTAGGCTGTGAATTCACTCAGCAACCTTACTCTCACCGCCTGATGAAGACCAGTAAAATACTGTTTTTATGTACAGTATTTTTGTGTCATAAATTTGGCTTAGTACCACCGTTAGCTTTGCTGCGCTCTTCCAGAAAACGTATCCGGCTGCGACTGGCTCGCTGGCGAACGGATTCGTATGAGCGGTTAAGTTGCCGAGCTATAAGTTTGGGTGGGATGGTTGCTGCGAGTTCTTTAAGAAGGCCTATCTCATCGGGTGACCAGCGGCGGCCAAGAGTTAACTGATTGCCGCGACGCCGGTATTCAGGTGATTCCATGTTGTCTCCTGTTATTTGCTGAGTGCCTCTTCGATTTCTGCTTTACGAAGCAGATAAACATCGGTGGCCTTTTCCAGCGTTTCAGCCTCGCTTGCCAGCATGCGCGCCGCGTATTTGTAGCAGCGGTCAAGCCCCGCAACGTTTTCAGCCTCAGCGGCTGTGATGGTGAAATCGGCAAGCAGTTCATCCGGCGTGCGCACTGCTGTGCTGGTGTTCGTCGCCGGGTTTATTTCGCGCTCAGGCTGCTGTGTTTCAGGCTTGCTGTTAATCAGGTTGTTCAGTTCAGCGCGGCTGCGCGCCGGAGTAACATCGCGTTCTGCTCGCTGCGCCGGCTCGAATTCGTCAGGGGTATAAACACCGAGAATCACGTCAGGACAGTAGAGGCGCGCCCAGTACTTGACGGCCAGATATGCCAACTGCTGCTTTGGTGCCGTCTTCCAGAGGGGAGAATTGCGCGTGGTGACGTACTCCATGTAAAGCGGCTCACCCCAGGTGATTTCCGTTTCACCTTTCAGCACTGCGCCGACGCGTACAGACAGGCCGCGCTCATTCGATGCGTTGGCTGCTCCCGGTTTGAATTTCTCCCAGTCGCCGCCGTATTCGTACTTAAAACGACCCTGCACGGCTGTAGAGCTGGTGATTACCGCATTGACCAGTTGAGCCTCATAGCCCAGAGTCCCGTTGACAAGGTGCGTTTTCTGCGCCACTGCGTAAGGGTTCATACCCCACTGAGCTGCCTGTAATGCGATCGCCAGACAGTCAGCAGGCTTGCCGGACAGGTGAGCAGGTACCGTTGCTTTGCCCTGCGCCATGACTTCAGCAAACACCTGCAACTTCTGCAGGCCGCTTGGGCTGAAAATTGCCGCTTTCGTGTCAGCCTCATTGACCGGCGCGGTGATGATGTTTTTGCTCATGCGTAATCCTTTCTCTTAGCCCAGTCCGGGCGTGTAATTTCTTCAATGCCGCCCCAGTTACCGGACAGCATGCATTCGTGATAGGTCTCAAGATTGCGGCGGAACAGGTCGTAGCCCACGGCAACATCTTCTTCCTGCAGCTGGAAGGTGCGAACCGGATAGCGGCCACAGTCGATCGACTCACTGACGGCAATGAAAACGAAAATCGGAAATTCGCCGAAGTGCTTGCTGAAGCCCTCGCGATAGTAGGCGTCCTGAACGTGATAGCGGAACTCTTCGATGTGGCGGGCGAAGCGGGACATATCGGCCACTTTTTTTACGTCGACGATGACGGGCTGTCCCGAAAGGAATTTATCTGGCCGGATACGGCAAAGTTCGCCGGTCTGTTCGTCGTTCCAGTAGATTGACGCTTCCTGATATCGATCGATACCTGGAAGAAGTCGGTTAAGCCTTTCTATAATGCCCTGATCGGGAAGATTGAGATTGAGGAATCATGGGCCAATGTCGCACTGAACAAGGTCACTGGATAGCGCGCTCAGAAATAGCTCATTATTTTATCGTGGGCTATTTACTTTTCCCGAAACTGGGGATATGATTCCCAACAGTTGAAGTTGCGCGCTGTTGTTGAAAGGCGTGGGACTTGCGACGACTTCCATCATAAGTAAATTAAAGCGCCTCGTTTTTAAGCTGAAGGCGCTTTTTTTATTTTTAAGGGAATAACTTTTTGGCTTCATCTATAAGCAGTTTATGAAGCTTCAGTTACGGAGAAATTTGACAATCTTTATCTGTATCAGATGCGCTTGAGCTAGCTATGCCTCTTGTTTAACATGCAATTCTGCCCAGTTCTTCATTAATTTCAATTAGCCTTTTATATTTTAAAATGCTCATTAATATCCTTCCATTTTTCGACTTTCCCTGGCAGGAGAAACAAAATTTTTATGAGCATCAAATCTCAAAATCACACTCTTTTGCGGTTGAGTGAGATTAATCGAACCTTGGTCTTGATTGGCCATCCCCTTCGATATCTACAGCAAATGAACTCATCCTACCTTGAGGTATATGGAATACTTCTACTCCATGTGAGGAAGACGCTGAGTTCAAATCTAATATGAATTTTTCCAAAGTCTTTATAGCGTCACATGTATTGGCAACAACGAAATAGCGGTCTTCGTATCGAGTGAAAACGTTTGGTCCAATCATAGCCTCTGAGATGCAGTCATTAAGAATATGACTTCTTACCTTTGCATATAGGCCAAGCGGGAAACGCACTATCCAGTTAACTGAAACTGCTTTTGACATTATAAAATCCTCCGTTAGTGGAGGAATGATTATCGGCTGATGAAAAAAATAATTTACAAGGCACTGCTTCGGCGGGCCTTTTTTCTTTTTTCGACCCTGCCAATCAACCTCGACTCTCACCTTTTCCTGTGTGGCAGCGGGCGATCTTTTCTTATGACTACCTACAGCACCGCCCGTAATCACGGAGGTGACATGAGTATCGGTATGAGCAAACTGGCATCAGGCGCAGCTTACGGCGCATCTGCCGGGACAATCGCTAATGGTCTGCTGACCCGGCTGAGTCCCGATGAATGGAGTGCTGTAGGCGTGCTGGCCGGTATCCTAGTCGCGCTGTTCACGCTCGGCATCAACTGGTACTACAAACGCAAGGCAACGCTGGCCCAAATCAAAGCCCTTCAGCGCTGGCCCACTGCACCAGACATCAACGAGGATTAACCCATGGCTATATCAAACAGCCTGCGCAATAAGCTTATTGCTGTCGCGGGTGGCGGAGCTATGGCTATCGCTACGGTATTTCTCGGCGGAAAGGATGGGGTAGAGGGCAGGGTATACGAGCCTTACAAAGATGTGGCGGGCGTCTGGACTGTCTGCGACGGTCACACCGGCACCGACATTATCAAAGGCAAGAAATACACAGACCGCGAATGCGATCGGCTTATGTGGAATGACCTTCAGCCAGTTAAGAAGGCTGTGGATGGAATGGTGAAAATACCACTGGGCGAATATCAGCGCGCCGCACTTTACAGCTTCACCTATAACGTTGGCACCAGTGCGTTTTCTAAATCAACGCTGCTTAAGCGGCTTAACTCTGGTGACGTTGATGGCGCATGTGAAGAGCTACGCCGCTGGATTTACGCTGGCGGCCAGAAGTGGCGCGGATTAATGAACCGCCGCGATATGGAGCGCACCATGTGTCTGGCGGAGAGTGCCGATGACCTCAAAGGCTAAAGTGCTCACTGCGCTCATCCTGCTGGTTCTTATTGTCTTAGCCACGTCAGTAGCGTTCGCGCTTTATTACCGCGCCAATGCCATCGACTACAAGGCGCAGCGTGACACCGCAACAAGTGCTCTCAAGCTGGCAAAAGACACCATCACCGACATGCAGACGCGTCAGCGTGATGTAGCCGCGCTCGATGCGAAATACACGAAGGAGTTAGCCGATGCTCAGGCGACTATCGATCAGCTGCATGATGACGTTGCTACTGGCAAGCGCCGGCTGCAGCTCAACGTCACCTGCGCGAAGCAATCCGCCACCGGCACCAGCGGCGTGGGCGATGATGCCACCGCAAGCCTTACAGCAGATGCTGAACGGAATTATTGGCGTCTCAGAAATGGAATCTCAACCATCACCAACCAAGTGACCTACCTGCAAGACTACATCAACCGAATTTGCCTGAAATAGGAGGCGTGATGCTGACACAAGGTAAATTGAAAAGCCTTTTGGATTACTCCCCTGAAACAGGCTTATTTCATTGGCTTTCAGAGAAAACAAATGCAATACAACCTGGGGATTTGGCCGGATGGAAAGATGAGCAAGGTTACTGGCGCATAACAATCGACGGTCATGATTATCGGGCTCATCGACTGGTTTGGCTTTATATGTATGGGTTCATGCCTGACATGGTGGACCACAAAAACCGCAACAGAAGCGACAATCGAGCATTAAATCTTCGTCAGTGCAACGCCTCTCAAAACGCTATGAATCGCAAGACTCAGGCAAATAACAAGTCGGGAGTGCCGGGTGTTATCTGGAACAAGCGAGAGAAGAAGTGGAAAGCATTCACTAAGTCCAACGGCAAACAAATTTGCCTTGGAACCTACGCAGATAAGGATGATGCTATCCGAGTCAGAGAAAGCTATTGCCAGCTCGCTCATGGTGAGTTTTACGCTGAACCACATGCGGCATGAGTATGCTTTAAACCTCAGAGAGCGAATCGAAGTCGCCGGAAAGCAAATAGCAGGGCTTCAAGAGTATGTGACACAAATTTTTTTAAGTGAATTATAATTTCACTAATGAAACCACTTGAGGTAGTTTAAAAATTTGTAAGGTAGAAAACTTTTGGAAGGATTCTAGTATGGTGCAGCAAGCTATACATGCGTTGTTGACTCATGGGATTTTTTGGTTCGCTGGGAATACTTCACATGGTGATTGGTTATGTAAACAAGTACAAATGCAAGATGTTGACTGTTACTTTGAGCCTGTGGGCTATGAGTTTGAAAACGTACTTTATTTGCATGAGAAGTTTGATCATGATCAGGTGGTCAGCATTGCCGAACGCCGACTTACCGCACGTGCGAAAGGGGTTAAGGAACCAATTTATTGAATAGGATAAGTTGTCAATAGTTAGTTTAATTATTGTAATGACTTGCCTCACAGGGCACATATCGGAAATGTGCCCTGTAAAAAGCATTTAATAAAGATGGCGATTTAAAGGCTGTTCAAGATCACTAATTAGCTTGGATTTGACCTCGCTATAATTTCCACCAGTGAAAGCACCCTTTGCATTTTGGATAATATGTGCGTCAGGCCCATGAATAAGCACCATGAAAATATGATTTGCTTCGCTATTTTTATCTAATTCAGATAACCAAAGCGTATGGTTCACATTCAACTCAGTCATAGTGTCGAAAACCAAGGCGATCATGTCTGCTAGATTCCTATGATCAAATGTTCCATCCTCAGACATTTCCATGGCAATGAGATTCATAAGTTTAGGTGCATTATCAGTATTAGGCAGACCAGAAAGGTAGGATTTGTAAATCGCATCTAACATCATGATGATATTTTCAGTCTCGCAAAATAATCCATTGTTTCTCGCACGAGCGCCGTCTTGATAACAGTTCAAGCAGAAATTATATAGCCTCATTTTCCTCTCCATAGGTATAAGCAATGGCACTCACCGACAAAAAAGAAATGTTCTGTCGCGAGTACCAATGATGAATATCAGTTTTCTTGACGCTCAAAGCGGATATTCACTTTATGCCCTTTGATGGTTGCGCCTTGTTGATGACCTGGCAACATGATACCAGACCAGTAAATTGATTGACCGTTGATCGCCCGCAGGAAGCGAACAGTATATTCATTATTTTTCTTAGTGACCTGAATTGTTAAGAATTGCATCTCATCACCCTGCTGATGAGATGACGTCTGCGGCACGACCAAGCCTAATCCCTGGGTCATAAAACGCGCACCATCAATCGTTACCGCTACCCAAAAGGATTCATTGGGGTCAGCACAATCTCTGACAGTCTGTTTAGGTTCCCCAAAGGCTTCAAACGTAACTGTTGAGCATAAATCGCTATTAGCCAGAGCGGAATAAGAGAAACCTAAGAGGATAAGCGCAAATGCATTGGCGGTAGTTCGTCTGTTCATAATCACCATGAGCGAAAAGAGTTCCATGAATACATCGGCAGTATCTTTATAAACTTGATTGGGAATATTGAAAATGGCATCACCAGATTGGGAGGCCATCGAATCGGCATACCGGGCTGGCTTGATGTCTATCCGCGAAATAGCCTCACAACATGGCATCACTCACGGCGCGATAAACAAGCGTGCAAAACGTGATGGATGGGAGCGAGACCTCAAGGCGAAGATCAAAGCCAAGGCTGATGCGCTGGTATCCAAACGTGAGGTATCCAAACAGGTATCCACTGAAACGGCTACCAACGAACGGATACTGATCGAGGCCAACGCTGAGGTAATCGCCAACGTCCGCATGGAGCATCGTGGTGACATTCGCAGAGCACGTAACATCGCCAGCTCATTGTTTGGTGAGCTCGAAGCGCAGTGCGCTGACGTAGGTGCACTGGAACAGCTTGGCGAACTGATGCTTAGCCCTGACGACAAAGGACAGGACAAGCTCAACGAAATTTACCACAAGGTTATCAGCATGCCTGGCCGGGTGAAGTCGATGAAAGATTTATCTGACACGCTGAAAACTCTGATTGGTCTTGAGCGTCAGGCATATGACATCGACGGCCCGAATGGTGATGAAGCATCGAAGAAACTTTCTGACCTGATGGACGATCTCGCGAAGGGGTGAGCATGAAGCCTGAACATCTCAATCTCTTGCGAGATAAGTTATGGCGCCTGAATCACCTCTACTGGATAACCGATAAAGAAGGTAAGCCGATACGCTTCCAGATGACACCGGAGCAGCTTGAATACTTTGAGGGCATGCATACCCGCAACATCATCCTGAAGGCTCGCCAGCTAGGCTTTACGACCGAAGTCTGCATTATCCAGTTGGATGCGGCTTTGTTCGAAGCAGCCAAATGCGCCCTGATCGCCCACACCCTTAACGATGCCAAGCGCCTTTTCCTAGAGAAGATTAAATATGCCTATGATCGCCTTCCTGATGAGATTAAGGCAGCCAACCCTGCGAGCAACGATGCAGCGGGTGAGCTGGTATTCAGCAAAGGTGGTTCACTCTATATCAGCACGTCTTTCCGTGGCGGTACGCTTCGTTATCTACATGTTTCCGAGTTCGGCAAGATATGCGCTAAATTTCCTGACAAGGCCCGCGAGATTGTTACCGGTGCTTTTGAAGCAGTATCAGGCGATTGTTTCACGACGATTGAAAGCACTGCAGAAGGCCGGGCTGGTTACTTCTTCGATTACTGCCAGTCGGCAGAAAAGGCGCTCATTCAGGGCAAGCAGCTCTCACAGTTAGACTGGAAGTTTTTCTTCTTCTCGTGGTGGAAGAATCCCCTGTATGCAATCGACCCCGTAGAGCCAATACCGCAGCGCCTGAGCGATTATTTCACTGATATTGAGGCAAAGCATGGCGTAATTACCAACGAGCGCCAGAGAGCCTGGTATTACGCCAAAGAGAAAACGCTCGGCGATGACATGAAGCGCGAATATCCGTCAATACCAGCGGAGGCGTTTCAGCAGTCAGTCGAGGGTGCTTATTACGCTAAGCAGTTCCGCAAGCTATACGAGCAGAAGCGTATTGGCACGCTTCCTGACAACTCACACCTGCCGGTTCACACGTTCTGGGATATCGGCGTAGGAGACTCCACGGCCATCTGGTTTGTGCGCATCATTGGCGAGGAATATCACGTCATCGACTACTACGAAAACTCAGGCGAAGGTCTCCGGCACTATATGAAAGTGCTGAAGGATAAAGGCTACGAGTACGCCGCTCACTGGGGGCCGCACGATATCGACAACCGCGAGTTTGGCTCCGATGCGAAATCACGCCGCGAACTAGCCCGCGAAGGTTACGAAATCGACGGGGCGAGATACACGATCACTTTTCAGGTGGTGCCAAAACTCGGTGTTGATAACGGCATTGAGCAGGTGCGTGAAATCCTGCCGAAGTGCGCCTTTGATGAGCATAAGTGTGCTGAGGGCATCATCGCGCTGGAAGGTTACCGCAAAGAGTGGGATGACAAACGCGGGTGCTGGAAAGATAAACGCCGCCACGCGCCATCAGGTATACTTACAGCGATTTGGTTCAGGTCTGGCAGGCAAGGCCGCCAAGTTTGTCCGCAAGGCAATCAGACGCGCCAAAGAGACCGTTAACGAAGGCTTGAGTCATTACGCCACCGCTCGCTATAACCGGCAGATAGAAACGCTCAGGAGTGACCTGAATGCCATCTACGGGGAGATGTCACAGCAGCAGAAGCTTAACCTGGGTGAGTTCGCGCAATACGAATTTACCTTCAACAGCAAACTACTCGGTCAAATCGTAAAAGCCTCCGTGCGTCTCGCTGAGCCTTCGGCGGAGATGATAGCCGCTGCTGTACTGGCTAACCCGCTAGAGCTTGCTATGGGTAAAGGCAGACAGGTTATTAACATTACCGGCGCGCTGTCACAGTTCGGCAGCAAGAAGACAGCGGATATACTCAGTAAGATCGCTATCGGGTCATCGCTCGGTGAGACGCAAAAGCAGATTGTCCGGCGCTTAACGTCGCTGGGCGTGTCTCATGAGGAGCAGGTGGGTTCTCTCGTCAGAACGATGACTAATCACGTAGCCGCCTCTGCCCACTCTGAAACGATGAAATCAAACGATGACATCCTTGAGGGCAAGAAGCGCGTTGCCACGCTGGACGGACGAACAACACCGCTCTGCCGGTCGCTGGACGGCAAAACTGTGCCACTGGATGCCATATCACCGCCGTTTCACTGGGGATGCCGTACGTCGGAGGTTCCTGTGCTGAAGGCCGAGTATCGCCGGGAAATTCCTGGCTCAACGCGACCAGCAATCGGGCCTAATGGCGTTGAGCAGGTCAGTAGTAAGACGACCTATGGGGAATGGCTGGCGAGACAGCCTGCAGCATTTCAGAAAGAGGTGCTAGGTCCGGCGCGCTACGAGCTGTTCAGTAAAGGCGACCTCAGCATTGACCGATTCGTCGATGACAACGGCAAGCAGTACTCTCTCGACCAACTCAGAGATTTAGAGCCCCATGCATTTGAGCTGGCAGGGACTGGCTAGCCGCAGTTTTTCCTTTGCTTATCTATTTCATCAAGAGATAAATGATAAGCCTCATAGGAACCATTTGATGATTTGAGCGCCATCTGAATCGCCTGCTCTTGTTTGGTTGGATCATTGCCAGCCATTACTGCAAAATTTAGAGCCTGCGTGACCTTCATTGCAATTAGAGTCATTGATCCTGGTGTGTAAGCTGTCATATCCATAGCGGCTGCAGCTAGAGGCATAGCGATCTTTCTAAATTCTTTTTCGCTGCTCACATCTAAGATTTCAGGAGAGAAAGAGAAATTAGATAATGCAATCAAAAAGCTACTGTATTTTTCTCTAAGCTGGGCTTCCTGCTGGTCTGCGCGTGCAATACATGAAGTCTTATAAATCATTTTGCTGCTTTGATAATTTCCCAGCCATGTAAAGCTACTTGAAATAATCACACCTAAAAGCGTGAAAATAACAGGCGATGCTGAAGAGGTGAAAAAATTTTTTATTAAGTTAGCCATGATAATCCTATTCAAATATCAATTCTGATAACGAAGTTTCTCTTCCTCTTACAACATAATCAAGCTGGCCGGGCCAGCACACATCCATTCAGGAGAATGTATGACTCTGAAGTATCAGCTTACCGCTGAGGAATTCGCTCAGCTCGACGAAGCCAAACAAGCGCTGTATGTACAGCAGGGTGAGGTATATCTGCTGCAGGTTGATGGCATCCCCCAGGAAGACGTCAGCGGCCTCAAGCGCCAGCGCGACGAGCTTCTGGCAGAGAAGAAAGCCGAGCAGGAGCGCCGCCGCGCAGCAGAAGAGCAGGCGCAACGTGAAGCAGATGAGCGAGCCCGCGCAGAAGGTAACTATCAGCAGTTGTTTGAAAGCTCTCAGGCTGAGCTTGATCGCGAACGTAGCAGCCTCGTCGAACTTCGCCGCTCCATTGAGCAGCGAGACATCAACCTTGCGGCCACTCGCGTAGCTACGGCTATTGCAGATGGCTCTAACGCTGAAATCCTCACCGAGTTTATTGCCCGCCGTCTGAAGGTGGCAGAAGGGCAGGAAGCCTATCATCCTGGACGCCTCAATGCGTTACGCATCTTATCTGGGTAATGCATCCATGATGGCAAATGCGGGCTCTGTTGGGGGATTTAAAGCTCAGCCTGCTAACAGTAAAGCGCTGATAGTTCCACGTAATCTGGTTCGTGTCTATCAGGGAACCGACCCGGCCGGCCCTCCGATGGCTTATGTCAGCAGTCTTTCATTCAGCGGAAGCTCGCTTATTTATAATGCCAAATACAGAAGCCCGGATGGCAATACTCCACCTGCTGTAGAGGCGGGATTTGCAGACGTGTTTTCAGTCTCCTATGCAGCCAACCCTGCAGTTGAGTATGGAGTCAGAATTACGAACGGCTCAAATTTCATGGAAGTTGGCGATGTATCGTACCTTGGATTTGTAACCTACAGGGCAGTGATAAATATAAACGGATCGTGGAGCATTCCATCAGATGTGGTGAACCTTGGAAACTATATAGTTTTCGCCAGATGGTCTAATACGGATAACCCCCTTTATCTCGACAGAGGCACAAACTCTATAAAGTCATATAACGCTTTTGGCAGTACCGAAGGCTCAAAGGAAGGGGGAAAAGTAAACAGCGTTCAGGTGGTGGTTGTGTCTTGTGGTTTTTCTCCATCGCTGCCGGTCTCTGGTTATGGAATGGTTATACGCAATGCATCGAATCAGGTCACCTATTCCAGCAAATACCCACCCGTTATGTGGACTGATGCTTATTACGATATCGGAGGGTATGAGAACTTTGATGGGTCCACCGGCGAGGTTCAATCCTGGGTAAATCCAACCGGTTCAGTTTCACAGCCCATGGTGCCTTTATGCAGCCTTGGCACTCAGAGAGGCGATTACAGTCGGAACAATAATAACTACACGTTCCGTATATGCCTTGAGTCCGGACTGAAGATGAACGGCAATGCTGTTACGACTGCCAGAGCTAAATCGACAGGCCGGGAGATTGCGGTATACGAATATCCAAAGGCCATTCAGGCGTCCTGCCAGCTCCCGTGTATCGACGCCAGCTATTACTTCTGAACAAACACACAATCCAATGAACCCGGCCACCGTGCCGGGTTTTTTATTGCCCGGAGAAAGCTATGCCAGCAGGCACTATTGCATTAACCAATAACTCAACAGCTGTGACAGGCTCAGGTACAAGCTTCACAACTGAGCTTAAAGCGAACGATTTTATCGTGGCGATTGTAGGTGGTGTTACCTATACGCTCGGTGTGCAGTCAGTTAACTCTGCTACCGGCGTTACCCTCATCACGGCTTACAATGGCCCAGCAGCATCAGGTGTTGCCTGGACTGCCGTTCCCAATGCGGCACTGGTTGGAATTACAGCTCAGGTGGCTGCCGACGTAGCAAAAGCCATTCGCGGACTAAACCTTGATAAAGTCAACTGGCAGCAGATTTTTACCGGTACCGGTAATGTAACTGTGAATCTTCCGGACGGTAGCAGCTGGACCGGTCCGGCGTGGGGAAATGCCCTTAGCAAAACAAATAACCTCAAAGATGTGTCAGACGTCGCATCTGCCAGGAGCAATCTTGGATTGGCTTATGGAACGACTGCAGGCACAGTTGCACAAGGCAATGACAGCAGACTAACAACTGTCAACGCGAAGAGCGGGGGTACCATCACCTCCGGTATCACAGTTAAAGGTGGGGTTAGTACAAGCGGTGGTGGTATTTTTGTAGACGGTAAAGCCTCGGATACCTCAGGGAACGTCACCAACACTATAATCATGGACGCTGCTGATGCTAACTTTGTCGGATATATTCAATACTTCCTGCAGGCTGGCTCCTATCACAGCCTTCGTTTCGTTCAAAACAATACGGCAACGTTTACTGCCAGAAGCAATGGTGCTTGTTATGCCGCGTCATTTAACCCGACATCAGACTCACGTTTGAAACTAAACAAGGAAAAGATTAAAGACGCACTAGCGAAAGTTTTGACGCTTTCAGGTTATACCTTTGATCTGTTCGGGGAAAGGAGGGCGGGTGGTCTGGCCCAAGAGATTCGTGAAGTCCTGCCAGAAGTTGTTACTGAAACATTCATTGATCATGAATTGCCTGATGGAACGATGGTCGAAAATGGCCTTGCAGTCGATTATGGAGCCACGTTTGGTCTAATGGTTGAGGCGGTCAAAGAGCTTAACGGCAAACTGGTGCAGAGAGATGCGCTGATTGATGAAATGCTAAAAAGACTCAACGCTCTTGACGGCCTTGACGCATAAAAAAAGCCCGGCGACCGGGCAAGACTCAGCCGCTCCTGTCTGAGCAGGCTACGGAGTGGGTAAGGTAAGGGTAGTCGCTGGGGGATTGAGGCACAAAAAACCCGGCTCGGTGGCCGGGTAAACTCTAATTCTGAGAAAAATAAAATCCACTAGACTTTCCAGAAATGCACTTCAAAAAATCATCTTCGATTTTTTGCTGCGACTCCCGATCTAGAAGGTTTTTTTTAGAGTAAGGCTCTGCACGAGCTTGAGCACTCCTCTTGGGTATTTTGTTTCTCAGAATTTTCTTCATAATATCAGTTGCCCTTCAATATCATATAGATATCAGAGTTTTTAGTTTTAGATTTGCAGTTGGAATTGTCTTTCCTTTTGGTTCCATCTGTTTTTTCTTTAAACATCTCACATGCTGTGGATTGTTTGTCAACCTTCAATACCATTTTAGCGTCATCTAGTGTTTTTGACCAGGTATAATGTGTGGCAGTGTCTTCAAATCGCCAGTCTAAACATACGTTATCAATTGTGGAGAGCTCGTTTAAAACATCTAAAGCAGACTGGTATCTATCTGATGGCTTAACAGAAAGGCACTTGTTTATTATTGTTTTCAATGGTTTAGGTATATGACTCTGATAGAGTTTCTTCGGGAAATTACCAGATTTTATTTTTGTTATGCTATTGGATGGGTCTGCTAATAGTTCTGTAACTTCTTCAGAGAACTGCTTAGCTCCAACTGCCATTCGATACATGGTAATTCCAGCCTGATAAATATCATACGTCAAATTAAATTGCTTTGTAGTAAATGCCTCAGGTGGCATATGTATTCCATAATGCTTTCCTTGTGAGGCGAACCCGCTAGGATCAATTTTTTGAGCCAAACCAAAGTCAGATAGCATAGCTTCATCTCTATCTGAAAGCATTATGTTATTTGGCTTTATATCAAAGTGCATCAAGGATTTTGAATGTATATGGTGAAGTCCACTTAAAAAGTTTATTGAGTATCTTATGATTTCACGCGGAGTAATATTGGTTTTATTTAACTTGTCATTAATGGTTCCATTTGCATAGAAAGGCATGCAAACATAAATCTTATCAGAGTCTTGGCATGCGTAGTTGATTGCCGCAATGTTGGGGTGCCTGCTTGCATACAAAACCTGCGCCTCTTGAAAATAATCAGCTATTTTTATTGTTGATTTCAAAACTTCTTTAATTGCCACTTCAGCATTTAGATGCTCATCTTTCGCAAGATAGACACGTGAGTTTTGTCCCGCCTGCCCAATATCTTTCAAATAAGTAAAGCTAACATCCGCTTTCTTTAGAAGACCAATCATTTACTTGCCTCCGCTGCTAAAGCTGACAGAATTGCTTCATTAGTAGCTTGGCTATAACTACTTGTATCAAAACCACTGACTTCAAGTTCGCCGCTAATTGCACGGTCATATTCTTTAGAAGTTATACCAATACGGCTATATATGCCTTGTTTTCTTAATGTAAAATATTTTTTCACATTACTGCTTGAAAGTGCCTCCTGAATAACACCTTCAATATAAAGTCTTTCTATGCTTTGTTTTTGAGCGTTAGCCTCACACACCCGAATTGCTGCCAATGAAACATCATATTCTCTTAAAATATCTAATATATTATTTCGTATGTATTTCAACCTTTCTGGAATGCTAAGGGTTTGAGGTATGTTGATTACGTCGGCACATTTTAAATCTTTATCTACGCTACAGTAGACAATAAAAGAGGCGACTTTTGGTGCAGCTCTTACTCCTAATATTCTCATAATTAACCTTTAATATTCCCTTGGTAAACTATGTACGTTCCGATCTGTGCCGGATACGCGCTTTGTTTGTATCATCAGCATTTGTCGCAAGGCTTAAGGCCGCATCTATGCGCTCTCACCCAAGCTGCGACCTCACCCAAACGTCTCTTCCGTCCACTGAGCTTTAAACCAGCCGCATCTTTGTCTCGATCGCTACACCTAGCACCTTAAAGTTACCGTTCATCGGCCACAGCTTCCTACTGATTATCTCTTCGGTACAGCGCCCATTCTTCTATACGTTCTCCGCTCGGTAGGGTACAGTAACCTGACTCACCATCTGGGCCTTTGACTTTGTCCAGTTTGCCACCGATTTTTTCGCAGTACACTGCGGCAGAGTTAGCCATGCCAATCTGTTTGGGTTTGTCGTTCTGTGTCGAGCAGGCTACCAATAATACAGTGGAAGCAATCAGGTTAAAAACCTTCATAACGTGCCTTGAGCTCAAAGTCCAAACGATTTTGCTAATCTTAACCTGAGATTAAGCCTCCCAGCTAGTGTGGGTTTATATATAACTTGCTATGGGTTTAGCAGGCTTTGGGGTGGGAAATTTGAGGTAGTCACTCGCGACTGAAGACGCCAGCCTAAAAATCAAGCACTCTCAACAGCTTTACAAATATGTGCACCGCTCCGCCTTGATCAAATCCACTGATCGATATTGCTGTTTATCCATACAGTATTTGTCAGGGGGGATTTTGCATGGCGAGAGAAAGTGACATACAGGCGGCATTCATGGCTGCCATGAGGAGAGAGCCAGGTCTGGGCATCATCGTCACGACTCAGGAGTTTGTGCGACAGCTGGAATTGGTTAACTGGCATTTCAGCCTGCGAGAGGCAAACCAGTGGGTTAAGGCCAACACAGTGACGTTCCGCGATGCATCGACACAGGAGGGTGAGGCTAAGACATACAAGCAGTTCAACCCGAACGGGGGACTCTGATATGGGCTTCCCATCACCGGCATCGGACTATGTTGAAACGCGCATCAACCTGAACAAAATCTTAATGCCTCATCCGACCCATATGTTCATGATTGAGACACCGGTCGGATTCGCTATCGTCGACAGGGCGGTCCAGGGTAAATCGGGCGATAAAGTGGCATTCAAGTTCGGTGATTATTCTCAGCTGGGAAGATTATTTAGAACAGGGATCATCACGCAGGACGGCGAGACGATCGACGGGGAGGGGCTGGAAGGCATCATTGTGCTGGGGAAGGTGACGGCCAAGGTGATTTCAGTGTATGAGCCACTCCGGCCGATAATTTAGCAGTAACGAAAATTTCCCGAACCTCAAACGAAATAACTTGCAAGCGTTTGATCTTAAACGGGTGCATTGGTAAGTATTTCAACCATTAAAAGGGGTGCTTTTGTTATTCAACCCACTGTTAAATAACAGGAAAACCCCTGTGTATCGCAAACAGGAATCGTATTCGGTCTTTTTTTGGTTGGCTGAAGCTGAAGCCAGGATTTGAATCAACTCATCAGAATTATTATTTACCAAAGATAGCGGGATTTACCGAAACCTCAGTACACTCATCCATGTATGAAAATACATTAACCCTTTCAAAGACTTTCTGTGTCTCAGCCTATGACATGCTCACGTTGTTTTTCATCGAAAATCAGTATCGACTTGGTGACGTTGTCCGGGAAACAACGATTTTAGGTGCTTGTTCCGCCTGCCTCGCTCCGAAAAAAGGGAGCAATAATTACAGAACGCTAAAATCAATATTAGTCATGTGCTTAATTGGCAGTCATTGTAAGTGAAGCCAATTACAGCTAATACCAGACTTCATTTGTTCTTTGAGTTTGCTCTTGTCTGATAGATTTTTTTGGAAACGGATACGGTGATAACAGCCAGAAAGATCGAAAAAAATCCTAAAAAAATCATTAATGAAAGCAATGGGTTCAGCATTCCTCCTAAGCTTGTAAAATCACTCAGACTTGCCAGCTGTTCAGGTGTCGTTAGTCGAAGGGTAATCTCCGGTATAATTAGAAAAAAAATAATAACAACAGGGACATAAATCAACATTTTTTTTGCTTTACTCATCTTCTTTCTTGCCCTTAAAGGTGAACATGATCAAAAATTGGTTAAATGATACAACATGGACCTAAATAATGTCACAAACCTATTTGCAATTGAAGATGCAGGCTAATAAGCAGCTAGCGGTAGTTCTTACAAATTCTCTTAATGACATCCATGCAGACCATATATCTACAATTGAAAAATTCAGATTAGGTAGTCAAAGGCTTATGAATTATGGTTCATGTTTCGTTGCCGATGAATATTATCGCAGTTCATGCCGTGATACGTGGAGAGAGGACAAAAGGTTAGTTCTCGCTTTGGGTGAAATATATGCAAGGGGTGACGTTAGTCTTGATATGGTTGAAATTTATTTTCGTAAAACTTTAACAAAACTCGGGCCTCAAAAAAGTAGTGATCTTGTGTCTCGGATCCAGCAATTGATCGGCAAAGCAGCAGAACATGCTTCAACCAAAGCTAACAAGCTTTCCCTGTCACTGACTCTCGCTAATTTAATTCTTGAAAGTGGCGATTTCAAAAAAAAACATATCCAAATCGTTAACTCCTTCTCTACATGGTTTGTGAATGGGGCTACGCTGTATGCTAATGCACAAATTGCCGCAGCTGCAGCTAACAGGCTGAAGTTTCAGGATCCTTCTTACTATCATTCCTTGTGTCAGGAAAATATCGAAATGCTTTACTTTCTGATTGAGCCTCAAATGAGCCAGATAATTTATCAGATAAATTCAGGGGATAATAATGAAGAAAAAATCGCAGATGCTTTATATGAGATATTGAATAAATGAAGCGTGTACTTTTATGGCTAGTACAGTCTTTTTTCTATTTAATACCTTTTGCTGTCATTATGGCAGGTTTGTACATTTTTATCCGGTTTATTCCAGAGCATGCAGGGCTTCTTAGCATATCATGGGTAGCTATCGTTTCTTATGTGTATATTAAATACAATAGATGGTATTAGCTCGATCCGGAAATATTTAAATGTTCTATTCAAATCATTAGCGATTAAAGTGAGAGAAGAGTAACACCCTTAAAAGGAGACCTGGTTTATATGTAGTGATTATATCAACTTGTCGTCACTGATTGAGGCTAAGAAAGCGTATCCGTTTATCTGACTAACGATCAGTGGCGTGCTCAAAAATCAATCACTGCTCCACTATTTTTGTCATTATCTTAGGTCCAGTTAATGCTCATTGACGCTTTCACCTTACTGACAGCATAATCGATCCTTTCCCGATAGCAGGTCATCCCCAAAATTGACCTCAATCAACCCTCCCCAACATCCTCCCCAAACCCCTTCTAACGTTTACCCACCGTATAAAAACCGGGACGTAACCTGCCCCAGTGATATTTAACCAGGGTCAGTTATGTTCATAAAAAAAGTTATTCCTTATGTGATTCTAGCGCTGGCAAGTGCCGCAATGTCAGGTTGTGTGATGGCTGATGGTGGTCATCACCGTGGCCCATCTTCTGACTGGCATCGTCATCATGAAAGCCAGCATAACAACACCAGCTGGAGCCATCACGCCGGGCCGGCTGCGCCCGCAAACAACGCTTCTCAGCATATGGGACCACCGCCAGCGCCGGATAGTGCCGCTCAGCATATGGGGCCGCCACCCGCTGACAGTGGCATCCACCGCTGGCACTCTTAAGAGACGTTTGAGCAATCAGTACGAAATCTTCTGAAGCGACTGGGGCTTAATCGCCCCTTTTAACGGGCAATATTCACCTGACCAAATTGTTCAGTAAGCGCGCTTCATCTCTACCCGACAGAGAACGTAAGCCTGACGAAGCGTTGCCGCTAAACACAATCCCTAAAAAACCGACCCCACTCGCAAAAGTCACAACAACTCTCGCAGCAAGCACCCAAAGCTTACCTGTCATCTTGTCATCATCTCCGTTTGGCTTATTCTTAATCTCCAGTCAAAAGGAGGAATGTTTATGAAAGCGGCAATTGCTAATAGTGAACACCAGGTTGAAGTGGTTGAGAAGACGCTGCGTCCTCTCAAAACCGGCGAAGCGCGGCTCAGGATGGAATGCTGTGGTGTATGCCATACCGATTTGCATGTGAAGAACGGTGATTTTGGTGACAAGACCGGCGTCACGCTGGGTCATGAAGGGATCGGCATCGTTGAGGAGGTCGCGCCGGATGTCACCTCGCTCAAGCCGGGCGATCGCGCCAGCGTCGCCTGGTTCTTCAAGGGCTGCGGGCACTGTGAATATTGTAATTCCGGTAACGAAACGCTCTGCAGAGACGTCATCAATGCCGGTTATACCGCCGATGGCGGTATGGCTGAAGAGTGTATTGTTGTTGCTGACTACTCGGTTAAAGTTCCCGATGGGCTCGATCCTTTCGCCGCCAGTAGCGTCACCTGCGCCGGTGTCACTACGTACAAAGCGGTAAAAGTATCAGAGGTTAAACCGGGGCAGTGGCTGGCAATTTATGGCCTTGGCGGGCTGGGTAATCTCGCTCTGCAATATGCGAAAAACGTCTTTAACGCCAAAGTGATTGCGATTGATGTCAGTGACGGACAGCTGGCGCTGGCGAAGGAGATGGGTGCCGATCTGGTCGTCAACTCTGCCAGCGAAGATGCGGCACGCTTTATTCAGGAGAAAACCGGTGGGGCACATGCTGCTGTGGTTACAGCCGTCGCCAAAGCGGCCTTTAACTCGGCGGTGGATGCAGTCAGAGCAGGTGGCCGTGTTGTTGCGATTGGACTGCCACCGGAAGCGATGAGCCTGAATATCCCGCGACTGGTGCTTGATGGCATTCAGGTGGTGGGATCGCTGGTCGGAACGCGCAACGATCTGGCGGAAGCTTTTCAGTTTGCGGCAGAAGGCAAGGTGGTACCTAGGGTAACTAAAAGGAAGATTGGTGAGGTCAATGCCATCTTCGATGAGATGATTCAGGGCAAAATCCGCGGCAGGATGGTGATCGACTTTACCGGTCAGTCTGCCAGTTAGGACCCAACTGAGCGTCACTAAGGCCCGCAAATTGCGGGCTTTTTTTATGCCTGCAGCGCCCACCCCTGCCACGTGAAAGCCTTAACGCGTATTCTCCACAAACATTAATAAGCCAGGCTTTATGTTTCATTGTGTGATTTTCACTTGCACTTTACCGGTAACATTATAGTTTATGAGGTGAGGTCTTGATTACACACAACTGAAGGAGGGTTATTTATGGCGAAGCATCACTTAATTAAATCCATTGAAATTGCTGCAATAGTACTGTTTGTCCTGATACTGGCGTATCTGGCCGTGACCGGCCTGATGTCATCTATGGGCATGGATCACGCCTGGCCTTATCCCACTAAATAACTGAGTGCCGCACCAGGGAAACTATAAGTAATATAAATAGAAAACGACCCTCACACAGGGCAAAAAAACCCCGCTAGCGCGAGGTTAATCAGAGATTACACCAGACTTACCGACAACAGCGTCAGCTCTTCAGTTTCCAGTGACAGGCTTTTTTTGGTTTCAAACATAAAGGCTTCGAGCGCCTCCTCAACATTGTCACCCTCAATAAAGGCGTGCGTCGTGACATGATTTTCACCTTTTGGTTTAATCACGTAGGAAACAAACCACTTCTTCTTTTCCATGATACTTTTCCTCTTCTGAAAAGGGTGATGCCGCGTAGCAGCCATGACTGGACAAGCTGCTTTTCCGCCGGGCCCTGAGTGGAACATGCCGTTAAAGACAGCGTGGCCGACAAAGACTAATCCAGCGGGGCAGGATGCAGCAGGTCAATCACGTCATCGATTTCATTGCTGGCTGCATGGCGATCCAGGGCAACCGCATAGTAGCGTCCCTTGCAGTAGTGCTTTGTAACCGCCACCCGATGGCCGGTATCGCTGTCAGCTTCATCGCCGCTCAGGGTCTGAAGATGGGGGGGGGTTACCAGCTCACTTTCACGTTGATCTGCTTCAATGATCACCGCGTCACCGTCACTGGATAGCAGCAGATGCTGAATGCTCATGTTCTCTCCTCAGCGTCAGATTGCTAACCGGGAAAGTGTAGTTCACCTAAACAGGCGTGCTGGCGACGGCGCTTAATCAATGCCTGTGCAGGGCTGATAAAGTCTAAGCAGATTTAATCTGACCGCAATTAATTTGCTCATCGCGCAGGGAACAGGGTCAGAAGAGGAAAGCGTCCCGTCGCCCGGATCAAAATGCCGGGAGCATTTTTGAACAATGCAACGCGTTAGCCCGTTTGCGGGCACACCTCAGAGATGAGGTGTGTAATCGGGCGGGCCGGGCGTGTCATGGACTGGCCTGAGCGTCTTTCCAATCTGTCCCTGTTTACTGAGCAGGCTCGTTTTCACAGCCAGTTGCGCTTTTGCTGGAAAAAAAGCCCCGTCAGGGGCTTTTAAGAAATGAATGGCCTGCAATTTAGCTGGTCTGATCGGCCTGCTTCGGCTTTAGCACGTGCTTACCCATCTGAATGCCAGGCTTCTCAACATACTTATAGAGTAAAGAGGCCAGGGCATACGTCACCGGGATAGCGGAAACACAGACGATCAGGAAACGTGTCATATCGCTCTTATACTCAATGTCGGTGTGAGTGAGCAGCAGGGCAATCAGCGGGATCACAATCAGCAGGTGCAGCAGGTAGACCGAGAACGAGACGTCGCCCAGCCACGTGCTGAGTCGGTTGTTCAGCAGTTTACGCGGCAGAGCAATCAGCTTAACCATCATGCTGCCCTGCGGGTATTGCCACAGAATCGCCGCCATACCGACGATCATCAGCGCCTCCATAATCACCTGCAGCTTAATCGCGTCCATGCCAATTGCTACGGTGACGACCGGGCCGAGCAGCGCAAAGGCCACATAGAGCAGGGATTTACGGCGAATTGCTTCGGCCAGCAGCATCCCTGCCAGGAACATGTTCAGCTTAATCAGGATCATCGAAGGCATCTCAAACGCCTCATAATAATCGGCGAGCACATAGCGACCAGCGCAGCAAAGCGCCATGATGCCAATAAGCGAGGCGGCATAACCAAAGCGCAGCGTGACCAGCATGATGAACGGAAACAGCAGATAGAACTGCATCTCCAGCCCGATGCTCCAGTCTGGTAGCACGGTGTTAAACCCATACTCGGGCAGCATGCCGAACAGGAAGCTAAAGTGAGTCAGGATGTTTGCCAGCGACTGGTCGTTGTAACGCGACGACTCCGTGGCGGTGCCGGAATAGAAATGCGCAATGGTGTCACGCATCTCACCAAACCACGGGCCATAAATCAGGGCGATGATTAACAGCAGATAGTAGAGCGGGGCGATACGGAAGAAGCGGCGGACCCAGAACTTCTTAATCGTCTCCGCGCTCTGCCATGGCTCTTTCTGCTGGCGCTCGACGTAGTTTTTCGCCATCAGATAACCCGATAACAGAATAAACAGGTCGACCCCGATGCCCGGTGATGAAATCAGCGTAATGTGGCAGTGAACCAGTAAGCTGATATGGCCAACCAGAACCCAGAGAGAGGCAATGCCGCGTAATCCTTCCAGCTCTGTTGACCAACCTCGTGTTGCAGACATAACTTTTCCTCGTTTTTATCCGGCTTTTGGCGCTCACTAAGCCTTAAGGCAAAAGATATGTAAACGGCCCTTTACAAAAGTAAGAGAATTCCGAGCACAGGAAAGAGTGAAAAATCAACCGGGAAAAGGAGGTAAAGCACAGTAAGTTAAGGGCGTGCAGTGGCACACCCTTAACCAGGATTACGGATTACGGATTGCGGAGATCCATCAGGCCAGCTTTAACAGGATCAGACCGGCCAGCAGCAGGGTCAGACCCGCCCAGCCTTTACGGTTCAGCCGCTGGCCAAACAGCACCCATCCGGCCGCAACCGTGGCGATGATGCCAAAACCGCCCCAGACGGCATAGGCAATCGACAGATCGATACCTTTGACCGCCTGCGCCAGTGCACTGAACGCGAGCAGGACACAGCAGAGTGACAGCACGCCATGTAGCGGTTTCTTAAACCCGTCAGAATATTTAAGGAATATGTTGGCGGCAATCTCCAGCATGATCGCCAGCGCCAGCCAGGCGGCATGCATAAAATCAGCCATGACCATGATTAACCTCCGCAGATGATTGGGTGCCGGTCTTGATCAACACAATCCCGACTATCAGCGTCACCAGCCCGCAGATTTTCAGAGCGGACAGCGCTTCACCAAACAGCTGCACGCTGAATAAGGTAATCAGCATGATGCCGATACCTTCCCACAGGGCATAAGCCACGCCCAGCGCGATACGTTTGATGGCGAAACTTAGCAGAATATAGGAACAGGCAATCATGCCCAGCATCATCAGGTAGCCTGAATGGCTGCCATTAACGCTGGACCACTTCATGAAAAGGGTACCAATAATTTCAGTAACAATAGCGAGTGATAATAAAATCCAGGCGCACATGAGTGCTCTCCAGCAACGATAAATGACGGCCTGCCACAGTACTCAGGGCAGACTCAGAACAGTGTCGAAGTGGTGAGGGGACTACAGGGCATTACGCCAGTGCTGATCGGCGACGTTCCAGCCAGAAAGGAAGGTGGGAGTAAGGTGTGACATGAACATTCTGCTCATAAAATTTACAACGCATCCACATTGTTGCTTCTCATCAGTGGACCGATAGTGCCTCCGGTTAAATACACGCCGGTTTTATAGCATTCTGCGCATCATGAAATCTATAGCAGATGCTGCTTTATTTGACGCAGGTTAAGGTTCGATAGATTGAAAAAGGAATTCTATGTAAAAGGAGGTATGGAAAAGGGGAGTCGTTAATTCATGCATAAAAAAGCCGGGCAACAGCGTGCCCGGCGATTATTACGTGACGCTGTCACGAATTACTCTGCGCGCTGCGGCGCGGTGCGAACCGGTGCATCACCCGCGACATAGTAAGAGGCGGTGCTGCGTGGCAGCGGATCGCGGCCTCGGATCTTATCCGCAATCTTCTCACCAATCATGATAGTGGTGGCATTCAGGTTGCCGGTGATGATCAACGGCATAATCGACGCATCCACCACGCGTAATCCCTGCAATCCATGCACACGTCCTTCACCATCCACAACGGCCATCGGGTCATTACCCATCTTACAGGTGCCGCACGGGTGATAGGCGGTTTCGCCGTGGTTACGCACGAACTCGTCCAGCTGCTCATCGGTCTGACAATCCAGGCCCGGACTGATTTCACGGCCACGATATTTATCCAGCGCTGGCTGATTGATAATCTGGCGCGTAATGCGGATAGCATCGCGGAACTCATGCCAGTCCTGCTCATGTGACATGTAGTTAAACAGAATGGCCGGATGACGACGCGGATCGCGTGACTTCAGGCGCACATGACCACGGCTTGGCGAACGCATTGAGCCGACGTGACACTGGAAACCGTGAGCATCAACGGCGTTAGACCCGTTGTAGTTAATCGCCACCGGCAGGAAGTGATACTGAATGTTTGGCCAGGTGAACTCTTCGCGGCTGCGGATAAAGCCGCCTGCTTCAAACTGGTTGCTGGCGCCGATACCGGTGCCGTTAAACATCCACTCTGCACCGATCTTCGGCTGGTTCCACCATTTCAGGGCCGGATAGATAGAAACCGGCTCTTTACACTCATACTGGAGATACATCTCCAGGTGGTCCTGCAGGTTTTCACCCACGCCTGGCAGGTCATGAACCAGCGGGATGTCAAACTGCTTCAGCAGCTCAGGCGAACCGACGCCAGAACGCTGCAGGATCTGCGGCGAGGCGATAGCGCCCGCACACAGCAGCACTTCACGGCGAGCAGTCACTTTATTAAGGGTGTTGCTGTCGCCCTGCAGATACTCCACGCCGACCGCGCGCTTACCGTCGAACACAATGCGATCGGTGGTGGCATGCGTAATGATCTTCAGGTTGGGGCGGCCTTTGGCCATATCGAGATAGCCACGCGCCGTGCTGGAGCGACGACCCTTTGGCGTCACGGTACGATCCATCGGACCGAAACCCTCCTGCTGGTAGCCATTCAGGTCGTCGGTGCGCGGATAACCCGCCTGCACGCCTGCCTCAATCATCGCTTCAAACAGCACGTTGTTGCCCGCTTTCGGGGTTGCAACGCACACCGGGCCATCGCCGCCGTGGAAATCGTTCGGGCCGATATCACGGGTTTCCGCTTTACGGTAGTAGGGCAGGCAGTCCAGATAGCTCCAGTTCTCCAGTCCCGGCTCGCTGGCCCAGTTGTCCAGATCCATCGCGTTGCCGCGGATGTAACACATGCCGTTGATCAGGGATGAACCGCCCAGGCCTTTGCCGCGACCACACTCCATGCGGCGGTTGTTCATGTAAGGCTCTGGCTCGGTTTCATACGCCCAGTTATAGCGTTTTCCCTGCAGCGGGAAGGCAAGGGCCGCAGGCATCTGGGTGCGAAAATCAAAACGGTAATCCGGGCCGCCCGCTTCCAGCAACAGAACGCTCACGTTGCTTTCTTCGGTCAGGCGGGTCGCCAGAACGTTTCCTGCGGATCCGGCTCCAATAATAATGTAATCAAATTCCATTCGTCGTTCCTCAGGTTAAGTGATTAAAAGACTGACTGAAAACGCGTCAGCTCAACCTGCACTGACTTCACCTGGGTGTAGCTCTGCAGCGTCATCAGGCCATTCTCGCGACCAATGCCGGAGTGCTTGTAGCCGCCCACCGGCATCTCTGCGGCGGACTCGCCCCAGGTGTTTATCCAGCAGATACCGGCTTCGATCTGATGAATCACGCGGTGCGCTTTGTTCAGATCCTGCGTTACCAGTCCGGCGGCCAGACCAAACTCGGTGTCGTTGGCGCGTTGGATCGCTTCTTCTTCGGTTTCGTAGCTCAGGATCGACATCACCGGCCCGAAGATCTCTTCACGGACAATCTTCATCTCATCCCGGCAGTCGGTGAACACGGTCGGTGCCACCCAGGCACCCTGGTCGAAATCGCCACCGGTCAGACGGTTACCGCCGCACAGCACGCGTGCACCTTCAGCAATGCCGGACTCGATGTAGCGCATCACGTTGTCGCGATGGCTGAAGCTGACCAGCGGACCAAAGTTGGTGGTCGGGTCACGCAGGTCGCCTGCTTTGATACGGGCAACGCGTTCGCTGATTTTGGCCTCGAACGCCGCCTGCAGTTTCGCAGGAATAAAGACACGGGTGCCGTTGGTGCAGACCTGACCGGAGCTGTAGAAGTTCGCCATCATGGCGATGTCAGCGGCCAGATCGAGATCGGCATCATCAAAGATGATCAGCGGTGATTTACCACCCAGTTCCATGGTGACCTCTTTCAGCGTTGAACCCGCTGCATTGGCCATCACTTTTTTGCCGCTGACAACACCGCCGGTGAAGGAAACTTTATCGATTCCTGGATGCTCAGTCAGTAGCTGACCGGTAACCGAACCGATGCCCGGCAGCACGTTAAACACGCCATCCGGCAGGCCCGCTTCAGTGTAAATTTCCGCCAGCTTCAGGGCGGTAAGCGGGGTCATTTCGCTGGGTTTGAAGATCATCGCGTTACCCGCAGCCAGTGCAGGTGCGGATTTCCACAGGGCGATCTGAATCGGATAGTTCCAGGCACCGATACCGGCGACCACGCCCAGCGGTTCGCGGCGGGTATAAACAAAGGAGGTTTCACGCAGGGGGATCTGCTGACCTTCCAGCGCCGGAACCAGACCCGCGTAGTACTCCAGTACGTCTGCACCGGTGACGATATCGACCGCGGAGGTTTCGCTGTAAGGCTTACCGGTGTCGAGCATTTCCAGCTCTGCCAGGTCATCATTACGCTCACGCAGAATATCGACGGCGCGACGCAGGATGCGTGAACGCTCCATGGCGGTCATCGCGGCCCAGACCTGCTGGCCTTTTCTGGCGGCAACAACGGCGCGATTAACATCTTCCTGGCCGGCGGCATGAACCTCTGCCAGGACTTCGCCGTTGACCGGATTGATCGTCTGGAACGTTTCGCCAGACGCTGCGGCAACATAAGCGCCATCGATGTAGAGTTTCTGCTCGGTAAATCGGGACATGTTTTCTCCTTCCGTTATTCGTGCTCGCCAGCCAGTTGCTGACGGATGAATTGGGTGGTCAGTGTGATGGCGATAACGGGATCGAATGGCTTGCCGCTCAGCGCGGCGCGCAGCCACAGACCGTCGATTAGGGCAGCCAGACCGTGTGCGGCCCGGCGTGCTTTTTCCAGTGGCAGTTCACGTCGGAATTCGACCACCAGTGTTGAGTAGAGCCGACGGCTGCTGACCCGCTCAAGTCTGTTGAGCTGGGGCTGATGCATGCTGCTCGACCAGAAGTCGAGCCAGGCTTTCATTACTGCGGTGTGCACCTGGGTTTCATCGAAATTCCCGTCGACAATGGCACACAGCCGCTGTTCTGCGGAAGCATCCGCCAGCGGTTTCAGTCGCGTCAGCACCGCTTCGCGCAGCTGACGCGTTACATCACGCATCGTGGCTTCAAGCAAACCGTTCTTGTCCTTGAAGTAGTGACTGATGATGCCGGTTGAGACCCCCGCCCGTCGGGCGATCTGGGCAATCGTGGCATCATTAATCCCCCTCTCATTAATCGTGCTCAGGGTCGCATCAATCAGTTGCCGACGTCGTATCGGCTGCATCCCTACCTTCGGCATAGCTCCAGCTCCACCCTCAAATCGAGCCCCTATTAAATCTTTTTTTGATTGCACGTTCAATATAAAAAGAAAATTTGTTAGGATGCTGTTTTTTAAATGTAGCGTAAGCGAAACGGCAATGAGTGCTAAAATAGGCTGGATTGTCATAGCGATTAACAGGAAGTGACAGAACGAAACAGAGCCGCACGGCCTGAACACCGTGGGCGGCAAGACGTATCCTTTGCATATTTTCAGGACATTAACCAGAGGTAATCGATGAATAATCCACCTGCCGGTGAAAAAGACAGACTCAATCCCGTTGTATTTTATACCTCTGCCGGATTGATTCTGACGTTTTCACTTGTAACGATTCTCTACAGTGAACTGGCCGCGAGCTGGATCCTCAAGGCGGTCAACTGGGTTTCCGCCACCTTCGGCTGGTACTACATGCTGGCTGCCACCCTCTATATTGTCTTTGTGCTTTATATGGCCTGCTCACGCTTTGGCTCTATTAAGCTCGGGCCGGAGCACTCTAAACCCGAATTCAGTGTGCTCAGCTGGTCCGCCATGCTGTTTGCAGCCGGGATCGGCATCGACCTGATGTTCTTCTCGGTCGCCGAACCGGTGACGCAGTATATGCAGCCGCCGGAAGGAGCAGGGCAGACGCTGGAAGCTGCCCGCCAGGCGATGGTCTGGACGCTGTTCCATTACGGACTGACCGGCTGGTCGATGTATGCGCTGATGGGCATCGCGCTGGGCTACTTCAGCTACCGTTATAATCTGCCGCTGACTATTCGTTCGGCGCTCTATCCTATCTTCGGTAAACGCATCTATGGCCCGATTGGTCACACGGTAGATATCGCCGCCGTGGTCGGCACCATCTTTGGTATCGCCACTACGCTCGGCATCGGGGTCGTGCAGCTGAACTACGGCCTGAAAGTCCTGTTTGATATCCCCGAAGGCCTGACCGCGCAGACCGCGCTGATTGTCCTCTCTGTGGTGATCGCTACCATCTCTGTGACGT
Source organism: Pantoea sp. QMID4 (assembly GCF_030270445.1). Classification (NCBI taxonomy): domain Bacteria; kingdom Pseudomonadati; phylum Pseudomonadota; class Gammaproteobacteria; order Enterobacterales; family Erwiniaceae; genus Pantoea; species Pantoea sp. QMID4. The sequence goes on from NZ_BSXL01000001.1 coordinate 840,707, forward strand.
CAGGTGTTGATAAAGGGATTCGTTTCCTCTCCGAACTCAACGTAATCATGGCGCTGGGCCTGATTCTGTTTGTGCTGTTCTTCGGCAACACCGAGTTCCTGCTGAATGCGCTGGTGCTCAACGTTGGCGATTACATCAACCGTTTCATGGGCATGACGCTTAATACGTTTGCCTTTGATCGTCCGACTCAGTGGATGAACAGCTGGACGCTCTTCTTCTGGGCGTGGTGGGTGGCCTGGTCACCGTTTGTCGGTCTGTTCCTGGCGCGTATCTCACGCGGCCGTACTATTCGTGAGTTCGTACTGGGCACGCTGATTATTCCGTTTACCTTTACGCTGCTGTGGCTGTCCGTGTTCGGCAACGCCGCGCTGTATCAGATCATTCACGGCAATACGGAATTTGCGCAGGAAGTGATGAACCATGCGGAGCGTGGCTTCTACAGCCTGCTGGCGCAGTATCCGGCGTTTAAACTCAGCGCATCGGTTGCCACCATCACCGGCATGCTGTTCTACGTCACCTCTGCGGATTCCGGTTCGCTGGTGCTGGGTAACTTCACCTCGCGGCTTAAAGACATTAACAGCGACGCGCCGAACTGGCTGCGCATCTTCTGGTCCGTAGCGATTGGGGTGCTGACGCTGAGCATGCTGATGACCGACGGTATCACTGCCCTGCAGAACACCACGGTGATCATGGGACTGCCGTTCAGCTTTGTGATCTTCTTTGTGATGGCGGGTCTGTTTAAATCGCTGAAGATTGAGGATCACCGTCGGGCCAGCGCCACGCGCGACACCGCGCCCTATCTGGCGCATGCGACCGACCGTCTGACCTGGAAGAAGCGTCTGTCACGTCTGATGAACTATCCAGGCTCGCGGTACACCCAGCAGATGATGGAAAAGACCATTTTCCCGGCAATGCAGGAAGTGGCGAAAGAGCTGGAACTGCGTGATGCCCGCGTCACGCTGGAAAGCGTTGAGGCCGATGAGGCGAACCCGATTGGCTATCTGGATCTGCGTGTTCATCTGGGCGAAGAGCAGGACTTCATTTATCAGGTCTGGCCGCAGCAATATTCGATTCCGGGCTTTACCTATCGCGCCCGTAGCGGCAAGTCGACCTACTACCGACTGGAAACCTTCCTGATGGAGGGCAGCCAGGGTAACGACCTGATGGATTACAGCAAAGAGCAGGTGATTATCGACATACTGGATCAGTATGAGCGACACCTGAACTTCATCCATCTTAACCGTGAAGCGCCGGGCAGTAATATCAGCTTCCCGAGCGTGTAAACCAGGGCCCGTCAGCAGTGTGCTGGCGGGCTTTTTTTTGCCATCGACGAGTCGTTACACGCCGTCGCCTGCCGATATCGTCTATCTTTAGGGCTTTGCTGGCGTGATGCCTGAAGGGTATAGACAGGGAGTCATATGGGAAAAATATTCAGTACGTTTCTGCCGCTCTACACCACCACGCTACTGATGCTGCTCGGTTCCGGTCTGCTGACCACCTATGTCTCACTACGTCTGGCCAGTGAGCAGGTTAACGGCGCGCTGATTGGTGCGATTATCGCGGCAAACTATATCGGGCTGGTGATTGGCGGCAAGGTGGGGCATAACCTGATCGCCCGCGTCGGCCATATCCGCGCTTATGTGGCCTGCGCCGGGATTATTACCGCCTCCGTGGTGGGTCACGGCCTGACTGACTTTATTCCGCTGTGGGTCTTTCTGCGTCTGATTATCGGACTTTGCATGATGTGCCAGTACATGGTGCTGGAGAGCTGGCTCAACGATCAGGCGGAATCGTCCCAGCGTGGCATGATTTTCGGCTTATATATGGTCGCCACCTATCTTGGACTCAGTGGCGGACAGGTAATACTGAGCCTGCAGACCGGATTTGGCGTCAGTACGCTGCTGATTGTGGCTCTCTGCTTCGCGCTTTGTCTGGTGCCGATAGCGCTGACCACCCGCACCCATGTCAGGCCGATGACACCCGCGCCGATGGAACTGGGCTATTTTATCCGCACCATCCCCAAATTGCTCGGCACCACGCTGGTAACCGGCATGGTAATTGGTGCCTTCTATGGTCTGGCACCGGTTTATGGCAACAGCAAAGGCTTCACCACCAGCCAGACCGGCTATTTTATGAGTCTTACGATTTTTGCCGGGCTGGTGTCGCAGTTTCCGCTGAGCTGGCTTTCTGACCGCTACGATCGTCAGCGACTGCTATTTATCATCGCGATGCTGTTTGCCGTCACCTGCGTCCCGCTGATCCTGCTGCCGCATCTGACGTTTGACTGGATGATCGGCATCGCCTTTGCCGCCAGCATGATGCAGTTCGCGCTCTATCCGTTGCAGGTGGCGCTGGCCAACGATCAGGTTGCCGCCGAGCGCCGCGTGTCGTTAACCGCCTGTCTGCTGATGGCGTTTGGTATCGGTGCCAGTATCGGCCCGCTGGTGGTGGGTGCGCTGATGCAGCCGCTGGGCAGCAATATGCTCTATCTCTTCTTTGCGCTCTGTGCGCTGGTGACTGGCGGACTCAGTTTTGTCCGTGCGCCAGGTCCGCTTCCGACAACCGAAGTGCCGTTGCCGCATGTGGTCATGCCTGACAGTCTGGCGACCTCGCCACTGGGCGCTGCGCTGATCCCGACGCTGGAAGAGGAGGTGATTCAGGCGTCAATGGGCGGTCAGGAGCCGGAAGAGGAGAACGATGAGGATGCTGAAAGGGCTGATGAAGAGGCATTGCCTGATGATAATCCAGGTGATGTTCGCGCAGATCCGCGTCATAAATAGCCGCGACAGCGCATCACGTTGTTCACGTCTATCTGCAGGGTTAAATGCATGATGTCCGGATCTGGCTCACTTCTGTCCGGTCGCTGGCTCGACATCCGGGCCAGCAACGGCGATGCTCGGTAACCCGCTTCTTCAGGAGTTAAACCATGCTCGAACTGCGCCCTAATTGTGAACACTGCGACGTCGATCTGCCGCCATCTTCTCTTGCGGCACGCATCTGCTCGTTTGAATGCACCTTCTGCGCTGACTGCGATGAGCATTTCGCGCATGTTTGTCCTGAGTGCGGTGGTGAACTGGTGCGCCGTCCGGTGCGTCCGGCAGAAAAACTACAGAAATACCCGGCTAAAATGCGCAGCTGGTTTCAAATGACGACGAATACGTCAGAGGCAGAATAGCCTGCGCGGCCCAATGTCATTATGATAAATTTCGTCTGTGACAGAGCTACCACCTAAACTGAGTGCCGGAGATAAGCGCCGGGAGGTACGCACTTTTCAGTGCCCGGCGAATCTCTCATTCCCGACAGTGTGACGCCTTCTCTTTCACACCTGCTTTCTCTCTCCTCCCTCCTGTTCACCTTCAGCTCTTATACTCTTAAGGTACTTTCAGCACAGAGAGGCGCATGCACCGATGTATTATGAATTCCTGAATGGCGCAGCATGGCGACGAATCTGGGTCGTTGGCGATCTGCATGGCTGCCGCCGCGAACTCGATGCGCTGTTACAGCAGCATCAGTTTGACCCGCAGCAGGATTTACTGATTTCGGCAGGCGACATCATCGATCGCGGCCCCGACAGCCTGGGCTGTCTGGCGCTGCTTCAGGAGCCCTGGTTTCGCTGCGTGCGCGGCAATCATGAGGAGATGGCGCTGTCGGCGTTACAGGGTCAGGACATGGCGCTCTGGCAGATGAACGGGGGCGACTGGTTCTTTCGGCTGCGGGGCGCAGCGTTAATCGCGGCCCGCCACGCGTTGTGGCGCTGTCGTGAACTGCCGCTGGTACTGCATCTGCAATTGGGTGAGCGCACTGTTGTGATTGCTCATGCAGATTATCCGGCACGGGAATACGCGCTGAATAAGCCACTCGACTGGCAAAAGGTGGTCTGGAGCCGTCAGCGACTGGAGGCGATGGAGTCAGGTGAGCAGGCGGGCATCCGTGGTGCAGATGCCTTTTACTTCGGTCATACACCGCTGAAACAGCCGCTGACGATTGCCAATCTGCATTACATCGATACCGGCGCGGTGTTTGGCAATCATCTGACGATGCTGCAACTAAAGTGACTCAGCGGAACAGGCGGCCGTCACGCACCAGTTCGCGTGGATAGCTGTTCTTGATGCGACTGCCGACTTTCTTCGCCAGCCCAAGCGGCTGCTGCTGATACGTCACAATCATCTCATTGTTGGCGGGTGCCGTTTCCGGATAGATATCGCGGCCACGATACCACTCTTCTGCTTCTGCGGCCTTGAGCTCAAAGGTCTGCGTCGCATCAGGTTGCGCAAGTGCTATCACCGCTTCATGTTGCCAGCGATAGCCTTTAGCAAAGGTTTCTGCCAGCTTCAGGCCAATGCGCGAGAAGCGCACTTTGCCCAGCAGCGGGGTGACGGCTTTAGGAAAAAGCCAGATCTCTTTATCTCGCTGCCAGAGTTCCAGTGACTCATCCCATTTAATAGAGACAGCAGCGGCGGCCTGTGCGATCTCACTCTCCAGCTTACGGCTGAGGTGTGAGAAGGGCAGCTTGCCGACTTTGTAGCCCGGCACAGGCAGTAGCTCGACTGATGCGGTTTTACGCAGACGCGCCACGAAAAACCCTTCGCTGTCGAACATCTGCGGGAAGACATGCAGATAGCCCTCGGGCGTCGCGGCCCGATCGGCACCCTCAAACAGCCCGTCGAGCGGCACGACCTCAACCGCATCCGGATTGCGCTGCAGCAGCCAGTCTATCACCTGCTGATTTTCAATCTGATTCAGGGTGCAGGTTGAATAAACCAGCGTGCCACCGGGTTTGAGTGCGTGAAAGGCACTGTCGAGCAGGTCGCGCTGGGTCGCGGCGATCTCTTCGGTGCTCGCCAGCGACCAGTTTTTCAGTGCATCCGCATCTTTACGAATCACCCCTTCGCCCGAGCAGGGCGCGTCCAGCAGGATGGCGTCGAACTGTTCCGGCAGCGCGGGCCCGAAGACCCGCGCGTCAAAGTGCGTCAGGGCACTATTGCTGACGCCGCAGCGGCTGATATTGGCGTGCAGCACTTTTACCCGGCTGGACGAGAATTCGTTTGCCAGGATAACGCCCTGATTGCCCATCCGCGCTGCTATCTGGGTGGTTTTTGAACCCGGTGCCGCCGCCATATCCATCACAGCGCTGACCTCTGGCTGGGCATCAAAGAGTGCAGTTACCGGCAGCATGGAGCTGGCTTCCTGAATGTAGAACAGGCCGCTGAGATGTTCAGCCACGCTGCCCAGCGGCAGGCTCTCATCTTCCCGGCTGATCCAGAATCCTTCTTGGCACCACGGCACCGGCGTCAGCAGCCAGTCATAACCAGCAGTCTGGCTCAGAAAATCGGCCACACTGATCTTCAGGGTATTAACGCGAATACTGCGGCGCAGCGGTTGCTGACTGTAGGCGATGAACTGCGCGAAGCTCGCCGCATCGGGCAGGCTCTGACGCATTAACGAGAGAAAATCGGCGGGGAAAAACGAAGACGCATCTGACACGGGCACATTCCAGTTAAGGCAAAGGTGGCAGTGTACCATGAGGAAAGAAAACGGGCAGCCAGGCTGCCCGTTCAGCGTAAATTAACGCGGAGACGGGATCGCCGTTCCCCAGTTACGCCACTCTTTGGGCGCTTCATCCTGCAACAGGAAGTGTTTATCCGGGTTCGCCTGCGGTGCCAGCGGCACCGTCGGTGGCGTCGCAAACTGAATGCCACCGCGAATAAACTGCTGGAAGGTCCCGGTTTTCACCACGCCGCCTACCAGACCGAAGTCGAGGTTGTAGCCGGACGCCAGCCAGAACACCGAATTGTTCCGCACCAGATGCTGATACTTCTTACTGATGCGCAGGGCGATCTGCACGCGGTCCGCCATATTCCCCAGTGACGTGCCGGTGACGGTACCCACTTCCACACCCCGGAACAGCACCGGCGTACCCAGCGACAGGGAACCGGCCTCAGTGGCATCAACATAAATGTTCAGGCCATTCAGGTAGCGCGAATCGGTAATGGTGCTCTCCTGCAATTCAAAGGTGCGTGCGGCACCGCCTTTGCCCGGATCAACGTTGACGTACGGCTGTAACAGGGTCTCCAGATGATTTACGCCGGTAGCGGAAATCTCCGGTGAAACCACTGAGAAACGGCTGCCGAGGCGGGCAAAATCATTCACATACTCAGGGTAAAGTACGGCTTTCGCCACGACCTGATTGTTATCTTTGCTTAACGACAGTGACTCCACCTGACCAACATTGATACCCAGATAACGAATCGGCATCCCGGCAGCGAGTTTGCTGGCGTCATAAGTGTGCAGCGTAATCTGACTGCCCACCGCACGGGCGGCGGTTTCAGAGGAGTAGAGTATGCGTTTAGCCCCTTTGACCGACTGCGCACCACTCATATTGTCGAAACTGATTGCGCCTTTCAGCGCACGGTTAAGCGGCGAGGCCTGCACCGTCAGGCCGCTGCCGTTCAGGCTGACGCGTGCGCCACCCTCAGCCCAGAACACGCTTTCGCTGGTCAGCAGCTTGCGATACTCCGGCTGAATATGCACCGCGATATCAAAAGCGTCAGCGCGCGGCGTCACTTTGACAATCTCACCCACCTGGAATTTACGGTAAAGCACGACCGAACCGGCCTGTACGTCAGGCAGGCTGTTGGCGGTCAGCATCAGCGTCGTAGACGGGCCATCGCCGGTAATGCCTTCGTCCGCTTTTTCAGCATCGGCAAACAGCGGATAGGCCGTTTTCGGCTCGCCTTTTTTACCCGGCTCCAGCCGGATGCCACCATCCACCCACTCGCGGGCGCTGGCACCTAACACCTGCATGCCATCAAGACCGAACTTCACATCGAGGCGACTGTTGACGATAAATTTGCTGTCGCCATGCACCAGATTGCGGTTTTCAGGATTGACCGCGACAACGAAATTGACGCCATTTTCATCCAGCGAACGCGACATCACCTGACCAATCTGCATGCCGTGCAGCATCAGCGGCTGGCCCTGATCGATCCCGTAGCTCTCCGGTGCGCTGAGTTTTACCGTCAGCACATTGGGTTTCTGCAGCAGGGTCTCATTGGACGCCAGCACGGTGTAGTGCTGCTGCGGTTCGCCTTCACCTGGCACCAGTTCCAGCGTATTGCCGGTCAGCAGGGCGCTGAGGCTGGTATCGGTCAGACTGATTTTCGGGCTGTGCATCTCGATGCGGGTGCCGCTGCGCATCAGGCCGACCACAGAAGGATCAATCGTCAGCTCGCCGGTCACTTTACCGCCATCCAGCAGGTTCAGTCTGGTCAGCGTACCGACCTCCAGGCCCTGGTACATCAGCGGCGTGCTGCCGGCCTTGAGATTTTTGCCGTTGGGCAGGTCAAGCGTGATTTGTACGCCGCGCTGGCTGTGCGCCAGATCGGGATAGAGCCGGTAGTTCTGCTCCGCTTTGGCGTTTTCCGCCCCCTGCGGTGAGTCAAACGCAATCGCGCCATTAACCAGCGCCGCCAGACTTTCCAGCTGGACTTTAGCCCCGCTCAGGCTGACGTCCGCATTAACGCCCGACACGTTCCAGAAGCGGCTGTTGGTCTTCACCAGATTGATAAAGCGACGGTCAATCAGCACATCAATCGCCACGCCATCGGCTTTATTATCAATACTGTAATCATAGACCCGGCCAACCGGAATTTTGCGGTAGTAAACCAGCGAGCCAGTGTTGAGCGAGCCGAGATCGGGCGCATGCAGATGGATCATCAGTTCACCGGTATTGACCCGGTATTTCGGCTGCGTATCAAGGGCGGTAAACGCCTCGCTGGGTTTACCTTTACCTGGCATCATCCCGATATAGTTACCGCCGACCAGCGCATCCAGACCCGAGACGCCCGCCAGTGAGGCTTTGGGCGTCACCAGCCAGAACTGGGTATCCTCACGCAGCGCATCGCGCATGTCGCTCTTGATGCTGGCTTTAATCTGGATGCTGCGATAATCGTCGCTGAGATTAATGCCCTGCACGGTGCCCACTTCCACGCCCTGATAACGGATCGGGGTACGACCCGGCACGATACCATCCGCCGTCTGGAAATTGATGGTGATGGTGGTGCCGCGCTCCTGATAATTGGTCCAGAGCAGCCAGCAGGCGATCAGCATCGCAATGACCGGCAGCAGCCAGAAGGGCGAAATTTTGCGCTTATTACGCAGCGTTGCGTTAGTCGGTGTAGTCGGCGTTTCCTGTTGCATGTGCATCCCAGAGCAGGCGGCTGTCCAGCCACTCAACAGACATAATGGTCAGGATGACGGCCGCGCCAAAAAACAGCGCAGCCGGTCCCATGGTAAAAGCCAGCAGCTGATCACGGTTGACCAGCGACATGGTTAATGAAATGACAAACAGATCGAGCATGGACCAGCGGCCCACCCAGGTCACAAACCGCAGCAACCGGATGCGGGTTCTTAGTCCCTGTTCACAGCGGAAATGAATGCTGAGAAGTAGGGTCAGCATGACCAGTACCTTGGTAAAGGGCACCAGAATACTGGCGATAAACACAATCGCTGCCACCGGAATATTGCCTTCACCCAGCCCCAGGATGCCGGAGAAGATGGTGTCCTCGCGCCGTGAACCGTTGAGATAAACCACGGAAATCGGCATCAGGTTCGCGGGTATCAGCAGCACGATTGACGCGATCAGCGCGGCCCAGGATTTCTGCAGGCTGTGGCGACGTCGGAAGTCGAGTGGCGTGTGGCAGCGCGGGCAGCGGCCCCGCTCGTCGGCGATGCCGGTGTTATGACAGTTGAGGCAGACCTGCATGTCGTCACGGGCCATATTGCCGGGGCTTTGCGGATAGAAATGCTCCCACAGCTGCTCCATATTCAGATGGATCATGGTCAGCACGCTCAGCATCGTCAGGGCAATGTAAGCCGCCAGCCCATAGCCAATCTCCAGCGACGCATAGTCCTGCACTTTGATGGATGCCACGGCGATGCCGATCAGATAGATGTCGAGCATCACCCACTCTTTGAGCTTCTCCAGCATGATCAATACGGGCCGCAGGTTCATGCCCAGGCGATGACCGATGCCGAGATAACAGATGCCCGCTACCAGTGTAACCGGCGCGCCGATAGTGCAGAACGCAACCATCGAAGCGGTCAGCACATCACCCTGCTGGGTCATCTGTATCACCCCTTCCAGCACGCTGGCATTAATGCGCATACCCAGCAGCCGGATATCCACCAGCGGCAGGGAAAAGGCGAAGGGCATCAACACGATCATGGTGGCGGCCATGGCCAACAATCGGGTCATTGGCCAGTCGCGTCCACTGAGAATCTCAGCGTTGCAGCGCGGGCAATGTGCCGACTGATGCGTTTTCACATCCGGTAAGGAAAAAAGGGTATCGCATTGCGGGCAACGCTGATAACGTGCGTGAGGCAATGTCTGGCTGATAGCGTGAATTTTCATAGGGTGATGCAATTTTCGCTCTTCAGAGGGAACAGATATCGGTCATTAAGACATTGTCTGTGTGCCTGTCTCGGGCATCACGCTTCGATCCACAGAATGCTAAGGGTATAGCAACTAACGCTATGATTCACCTTATGGCTCTGGATATTTAAAACTTATTTTTAACGAACGGTTTCTATTGCCCCGTTCAGATGTCATTGGTAACGGTTGAATAATGAACAAAACTGCCTTTTACGCCGATTTGAATCGCGATATGCGCGCCTTGCTGGCGGGAGAAACGGCGTTCCTCGCCGCAATGGGAAACTTTAGCGCGCTGCTGTACGAACGTCTCGATGGCGTGAACTGGGCAGGATTCTACCTGCTGACGGAAGCCGATACACTGGTGCTTGGTCCGTTCCAGGGGAAAATCGCCTGTGTGCGCATTCCGGTCGGTCAAGGCGTGTGTGGCACGGCGCTGGCAGAAGAAAAAGTGCAACGCGTAGATGATGTGCATGCTTTCCCGGGCCACATCGCCTGTGACGCTGCCAGTAATGCGGAGATTGTGATTCCTCTGAAAGTGAATGGCACTGTGGTTGGGGTGCTGGACATCGACAGCGTTGAGTACAATCGCTTTGACAGCGACGACGAATCGGGGCTGGTCACTCTGACTGATGGGCTTTGTGAAGTGCTTGCGAACAGCGACTTAGAAAAATATCTGCAGCTGACGCGCAGCTAATCGACTGGATCACATGGCATTTAGCGATGTTGTCATTATAATGTCGCCTGTTCATGCCTGCGCTGGTCGGCAAACCCGTTGTAATCAGGAAATTTCATGGAAAATCAACCTAAGTTGAATAGCAGTAAAGAAGTCATCACTTTTCTGGCGGAGCGCTTTCCGCACTGCTTTAGCGCTGAAGGTGAAGCGCGTCCGCTCAAAATCGGTATCTTTCAGGATCTGGTCGAGCGTGTTCAGGGCGAAATGGGTCTGAGCAAAACACAGCTTCGTTCCGCGCTGCGTCTTTATACGTCAAGCTGGCGTTATCTCTACGGCATCAAAGCCGGTGCGATTCGTGTCGATCTCGACGGCAACGCCTGTGGCGTGCTGGATGAGCAGCACGTTGAGCATGCCCGCAAGCAGCTGGAAGAAGCCAAAGCACGCGTTCAGGCACAGCGTGACCAGCAGCGTGCTGCACGCCGTGAAGCAGGCGAAAGTGAAGAGGGCACCGCACCGCGTCGTCCACGCAAGCCCGCGCCGCGTAAGCCTGCAGAAGCCGATGCTGCGCGTAAACCCCGTCCGCAGACGACTGCTCCGCGTGCGACCGCCTCACAGCATCGCAAGCCAGCCCCACGTCCGGAGCAGGAAGCCCGACCCATCACTGATACCTCAACTTTGCAACCCGGCCAGAGTATTAAAGTTAAAGCAGGCAAAAGTGCGATGGACGCTACCGTTCTTGAAGTATCTAAAGACGGCGTTCGGGTCCAGCTCGCTTCCGGCATGGCAATGATTGTGCGCGCAGAACACTTGCAGTTCTGAAACGGAGGCTAACCCCGGCATGAACACCCTTTTTAAAGTTGGACTTATTGCGGGCCTGCTCTTAGCAGGCCCAACCTTCGGCGCAGAGAATATTACCCGCGCCGATCAGATTCCCCAGCTTCACGAAGACCCGCAGGATCCGACGGTCAGTGAGCGCGTCACGTCGCGCTTTACCCGATCCCACTACCGCCAGTTCGATCTGGATCAGAACTTTTCAGCGAAAATTTTTGATCGCTACCTGAACATGCTCGACTACAGCCACAATGTGCTGCTGGCGTCAGATGTGGCGCAGTTTGCCAGCAAAAAAACCACCGTTGGCGATGAGCTGCGCAGTGGCAAGCTGGATCTCTTTTACGATATTTATAATCTGGCGCAGAAACGCCGTTTTGAGCGCTATCAGTATGCGCTGACGGTGCTGGCGCGTCCGATGAATTTCAGCGGCAATGACACAATCGACATTGACCGCGCCAAAGCGCCCTGGCCGAAAGATCAGGCTGAACTGAATGCGCTCTGGGATGCCAAGGTCAAATATGACCAGCTGAGTCTGAAGCTGGCAGGCAAAGATGATAATGAGATCCGCGATGTTCTGACCAAACGTTATAACTTCGCGATCCGTCGTCTGGCCCAGAGCAACGGTGAAGACGTTTTCCAGCTGGTAATGAACGCATTTGCCCGCGAAATCGATCCCCACACCAGCTATCTGTCGCCGCGTAACACCGAGCAGTTCAATACCGAGATGAGCCTGTCACTGGAAGGCATCGGTGCAGTCCTGCAGATGGATGACGACTACACCGTGATCAACTCGATGGTGGCAGGCGGTCCGGCAGCGAAAAGCAAAGCCATCACCGTGGGCGATCGTATCGTGGGTGTTGGTCAGCCGGGCAAGCCGATGGAAGATGTTATCGGCTGGCGTCTGGATGATGTCGTGGCAAAAATCAAAGGACCCAAGGGCAGCAAAGTGCGCCTGGAAGTTCTGCCCGCCGGTAAGGGCACCAAAACCCGTACTGTGACCCTGACGCGTGAGAAAATCCGTCTGGAAGATCGCGCGGTTAAACTGACCATCAAAAATGTCGGCAAGCAGAAAGTGGGCGTGCTCGATATTCCTGGCTTCTATGTGGGTCTCACCGACGACGTGAAAGTTCAGCTGCAGAAGCTGCAGAAACAGAACGTCGATAGCGTGGTGATCGATCTCCGTACCAATGGCGGTGGAGCGCTAACCGAAGCGGTCTCGCTTTCTGGTCTGTTTATTCCGAGTGGTCCGGTGGTGCAGGTTCGCGACAACAATGGTCGGGTGCGTGAAGACAGCGATAACGATGGCGTGGTCTACTACAAAGGTCCGCTGGTGGTGCTGGTCGATCGCTTCAGCGCCTCTGCTTCTGAGATTTTTGCTGCCGCGATGCAGGACTACGGTCGTGCAGTGATTGTTGGCGAGCCAACCTTTGGTAAAGGCACCGTTCAGCAGTATCGCTCTCTGAATCGCATCTACGATCAGATGCTGCGTCCGGAGTGGCCAGCGTTAGGCTCCGTTTCTTATACCATTCAGAAATTCTATCGCATCAACGGCGGCAGCACACAGCGTAAAGGCGTCACGCCGGATCTGCTTATGCCAACCGGCGTTGAAGCGGCTGAAACCGGTGAGAAATTTGAAGATAACGCCCTGCCGTGGGACAGCATCAAAGCGGCAACCTATACCAAAACCGGTGATGTTAAACCGCTGGTTGCGCAGCTGACGAAGCAGCATGCTGACCGTATCGCTCAGGATCGCGAGTTCCAGTACATCATGAAGGACATTGCCCGTTACAATGCCCTGAAAGATAAGCGCAACATCGTGTCACTCAATCTTACTCAGCGTGAGAAAGAGAACCACGAAGATGATGCGTCACGTCTGGAGCGCATCAATGCGCGCTATCAGGCTGAAGGCAAAAAACCGCTGAAGAACCTGGATGAGTTGCCGAAAGATTATAAAGAGCCGGATCCGTATCTCGATGAGACGGTGAAGATCGCTAACGATCTTGCGCAACTGGAGAAATCCCAGCCAGACGCGCCAGCGGCGAAATAATCTGCTGTTGTCAGAAAAAGCACCGCGCTGCGGTGCTTTTTTTTGCACGCAGAAAATTTTTCGGTAACCAATGATTAGCGATGATGAACCCGTCTGCAAGCCGTGCCGCCCGACAGACGTGTCAGAATGTAAAGTTATGTCTTTTTAGGCACTTAAACGTTAAGGTCGCTTGAAAAGCCGCATAATGCTCATAGGATATGTATCCGCGTATAGGCGCGTGAACTACTGAGGAAGATTAACAAAAATGATGCGTATTGCTCTTTTCCTGATGACCAACCTGGCTGTGATGTTGGTATTCGGGCTGATTCTCAGCCTGACAGGGATCCAGTCAAGCAGTGTTCAGGGCCTGATGATCATGGCAGGTCTGTTTGGCTTCGGCGGTGCGTTTGTTTCACTGCTGATGTCGAAGTGGATGGCGCTGCGTTCGGTTGGTGGTGAAGTGATTGAACAGCCACGCAATGAAACTGAGCGCTGGCTGGTGGATACCATTGGCCGTCAGGCCCAACAGGCGGGCATTGCAATGCCACAGGTCGCGATCTATCACGCACCTGATATCAACGCCTTTGCGACCGGTGCGCGTCGTAACGCCTCACTGGTGGCTGTCTCAACCGGCCTGCTGCAGAACATGAGCCGTGATGAGGCGGAAGCGGTGCTGGCTCACGAAGTGTCGCACATCGCTAACGGTGACATGATCACCATGACGCTGATCCAGGGTGTGGTGAACACCTTCGTGATTTTTGTTTCACGTATTCTGGCGCAGATTGCGGCGGGCTTTATGTCCGGCAACCGCGATGGTGAGGAGAGCAGCAACGGCAACCCGCTGGTCTACTTTGCAGTGTCGATGGTGCTGGAGCTGGTGTTTGGTATTCTCGCCAGCATCATCACCATGTGGTTCTCGCGCCATCGTGAGTTCCACGCCGATGCCGGTTCAGCGAAGCTGGTCGGCCGTGAGAAGATGATTGCGGCGTTACAACGTCTGAAAACCAGCTACGAACCGCAGGAGCCGGGCAGCATGATGGCGTTCTGCATCAACGGTAAGGGCAAATCGTTCAGCGAGCTGTTCATGTCACACCCGCCGTTAGACAAGCGTATTGAAGCACTGCGCAGCGGTCAGTATCTGAAGTAGTGTTAAGCAGAGCAAACAAGGCGACCCCCGGGTCGCCTTTTCTGTTTTAGAAATCAGCATCAGATTGAATCTGACAGCAATATCTTAGCTCAACGGGCAGCGAACCCAGGCTGAGGAGGAAAGCGTCCTGACGCCTGGATAAATACGCCGGGAGCGTTTTTAAACAACGCATAGCGTTGGCCCGTTTACGGTCGCACCTCAGGGATAAGGTGCGGAATGGTGCGGACCGACCGTCATGGATGACTGTCGTCTTTCCGATCTGACAGGGTTCCCTGTGCAGGCTCGGCCTTACAGCGAATCGGGTCGCCTTATGTCAGGAGCACGCCTTTTTTACTGCCATCAGGCGCGGGTCTGCGTCATGCGCGACACGCTCACCAGTGCCGCCACGGCAGCGAAACTGCCCGCCAGCAGCAGCGAAACGTGCGTCCCACCTTCATCAAACAGATTAAACATCAGTGCGACCAGCGCGGCACCCATACTCTGCCCCAGAAGACGCGCAGTACCCAGCATGCCGCTGGCACCGCCACTGCGATTACCTGGCGCGGAGGTGACGATAGTGTGGTTGTTGGGTGACTGGAACAGCCCGAAACCGGCACCGCACAGCATCATGCGCCAGATAATATCGCCATCGCCCGGATTGGCCGGCAGCCAGGCGAGCAGGAACAGTCCCAGCGCAAACATCGCCAGTCCGATTCCCCCCAACAGCCCGGCATGCACCCGCTCAATCAGGCGGCCGGCAATCGGCGCAAATACCATCGTTGCCAGCGGCCAGGGCGTAAGCAACAGACCGGTTGCCACCTCATTACGCTGCAGGACGTTCTGCAGAAAGAAGGGCAGTGAGACCATCGCCAGCATCTGGGCACAGAACGAACAGACAGACGTCCCCATCGACAGGCTGAAAATCGGGATACGCAGCAGATCAACCGGCAGCAGCGGCACCGCCATGTTGAGCTGACGACGAATAAAGAACCAGCCCACGACCAGCAGCGCAACGACCTCGGAGAGCACCAGCAGATGACTCTGTCCCTGGGCAAAGCCGCTCAAAGCGGAGATGATCAGGCCAAAAAACAGGGCGTTCATGATGGCACTGGGCACATCGAATTTCTGTGTTGCGGCTTTCTGCGGGTTATCAGGCAGGGTTCGCAGTGCCAGCCAGAGTGCAGTGGCCCCCAGCGGGACATTAATCAGAAACAGCCATTTCCAGCTGGCTACCGAGAGTATTGCTGCCGCTACCGTCGGGCCAGCCGCGGTTGAGACGGCCACCACCAGCGAGTTGATCGCCATGCCGCGTCCCAGATAACGCTGCGGGTAGATAATGCGTATCAGCGCGGTATTCACACTCATCAGCGCCGCGCCGCCCAACCCCTGCAGCACACGGGCAAAGGTCAGCATGGTCAGGGTGGTCGAAAAGGCGCAGAACAGAGAGGTCGCGATAAACAGTGCCAGGCCAGCCTGATAGACGCGGCGATAACCCAGCATGTCGCCCAGAAACGAAAGTGACAGCAGCGAAACGATAATCGCAATCTGATAGGCATTCACAATCCAGATGGACTGTGCCGGACTGGCATTCAGTTCACGCGATATGGTCGGTAACGCGACATTGGCAATCGCACCGTCTAATACCGCCATGGTCAGGCCCAGCGCAATGGTGACGATAGCCACATAGCGCTGACGCGGGGGTAATCCATCCTGAGGAGGTGAGAGTGTCATAAGTTAATTACTAAAGAGGGTGAATATCATCATGCTAATGAAATCAGCCCTGAAAAGCAGCGTCCGGCTGGATAAAAACTGTCTTAAAATATGACTCAATGGTTAAAACATTGCTGCCGTCCTGTGCATCCCTCTATACTGACAGTCCGTTCCATTTTTTTTGAAACAGGTTTAACAAGGTGTGCGATGTCCTCTGCTGAAAATGATAAACAGCCCGATTCCGTCTCTTCGGTTCTTAAAGTATTCGGCATTCTGCAGGCGCTGGGTGAAGAGCGCGATCACGGCATAACCGAGCTTGCGCAGCGCGTAATGATGTCAAAAAGTACCGTTTACCGTTTCCTGCAAACCATGAAATCGCTGGGCTATGTGACACAGGAAGGTGAGAGCGAGAAGTACTCACTGACGCTGAAGCTGTTTGAACTGGGTGCTAAGGCGCTGCAGAACGTCGATTTGATTCGCAGTGCGGATGTGCAGATGCGTGAGCTGTCGCGTCTGACAAAAGAGACGATTCACCTGGGGGCACTGGAAGAAGACAGTATTGTCTACATCCATAAAATCGACTCCCTCTATAACCTGCGTATGTATTCGCGCATTGGCCGCCGCAACCCGCTGCATACCACCGCGATTGGTAAAGTTCTGCTCGCCTGGCGCGATCGCAGCGATGTTGAGGAAATTCTGCGGGATGTGGAATTCAAACGTAGCACGGCTAATACGTTGCTGAGCGCGGAGGCGCTGATTACGACGCTGGATCAGGTCAACGCACAGGGTTACGGCGAAGATAATGAAGAGCAGGAAGAGGGATTACGCTGCCTTGCCGTGCCGGTGTTCGATCGGTTTGGCGTGGTGATTGCGGGACTCAGCATCTCGTTTCCCACCATCCGTTTTTCTGAAGATGCCCGCCAGGATTATGTGGCGATGCTGCATCGGGCGGCGCGTACGCTTTCAGCAGAAATGGGCTATCACGACTACCCATTCTGAATAAAGCGGGCCATCCGGCCCGCTTTACCATTAGTTATCGATCACTTCTCCGCTTTTCTTCAGCAACGGACAATCCGTCACGCCCACCACGCCACTGTCGGTATGCAGATACTGCGCGCTGATGACGCCGCGCGCAGTCAGATAGCTGCACTGCAGGCCAAGTCCGGCGGCATTTTTAGTGCTGCCGGTTAACACGCCATAGCCGGTAAACAGCATTGCCAGCCAGATCACCGCCAGCAAGCCTATTGTGCGAATAAACAGTTTCATTGTGTCTCCTTGTGAAAGATAACTCAGCGCGCCACCTGGTGTTGCCGGTTATGATGATATCAGCATGCCTCGCTTTTCTGGTGGGATCGATCAGAGATAACTGAAACGGTAAATTCTGCATTGCTGTCTACCCCATTATCTTTTGCGGTGGCTACAGGTAGAATAGGCGGTTGCCATGTTCTGGCGTTTCCACTGAGTTTTACGAGGCAGTTATGAATGAGTTAGCCGCAAATCCGGGCCCCCTGGTAAGCTATGGCCTGCTGGTCATTATTTTGATTGTGGCGTTTATCGCCTGGTTCTTTGTTAACCGGGCCAGCGTGCGCGCGGGTGAGCAAATCCGTTTACTGGAATTCTTGCTGGAAGAGCAGAAGAAACAGAATCAGTTGTTGCGCCGTCTGATTGAGATGCAGCCTGGGGCAGAAAATACAAAAACCGATGACGAGCGTGAGAAGCGCGACTTTATCCGGTTAATCCCGGAACGTTAATCACAGCAGAGAGACGGAATGGCCTGGAAAAATCCGTGGTATGACAGCAGCAAAGCGCATCACACGCCAGAGGGATTCCGTAATCCTGAACCGGAACAGCGCAGGCCGGGTGACCTGAAACGCTGGCGCAGGGAGCGTAAAGTACAGGCGCTGCCGGCGCCACCCCAGCAGGGCTACAGGGCGTTCACCGATCAATGGTGGCAGCCTGCCGATATCTGCGGCAGTGACGACCGTATCTGGTGGCTGGGACATGCCGCCGTACTGTTGCGGCTCAATGGACACTATATCCTGATCGATCCGGCGCTCTCATCACGCGCCTCGCCGCTGGCGTTTGCGGGGCCACAGCGTAAAACGCCAGCGCCCATTAGCATCGCTGATCTGCCGCGGCTTGATATCGTGCTGATTTCACACAACCATTACGATCATCTGGATAAAACGACGGTTAAAGCGATTATCCAGCGGTTTCCGCAAGCGACCTTTATTGTGCCGCTGGGTCTGGCAAAGTGGTGCAGGGCGCGGGGCGTGAAAAACGTCCATCAGCTCGACTGGTGGCAGCAGATAACGGTCGGCGACCTCTGTTTTGATGCTGTGCCAGCCCGTCACTGGAGTATGCGAACCCCACGCGATCGCAACCGTTCGCTCTGGTGCGGCTGGGTCGTGCGCTCTGCCTCCCTGCGTTTCTGGTTTTCGGGCGACAGTGGCTACAGCGATCGCCTGCTGGATATTCCGGCCCGGCTTGGCCCGTTCAGCATGGCTGCGTTGCCGATTGGCGCGTATGCACCTAAATGGTTCATGGCAAGCCAGCATATGGATCCCGATCAGGCGGTGGCATTATGGCAGGTGGCAGGCAGGCCATTGACGCTGCCTATTCACTGGGGCGTGTTTGAGCTGGCCGATGAGTCGCTGGATGCGCCACCACAGGAGCTGGCGAATGCGCTACAGCGGGCAGACGAACATAACGGCCGCTTCGCGCCCTGGCGAATAGGCGAAAGCCGCAGTCTGAATAATTGCGCCCAGGAATTATCCCAAACCCCCCCCCCCCGGGATAAAAAAATCCCGGCAGTTATTTATCTGATGTGAATTTTCCAAATAAAAAGTTAAATTCTTAATAAGTAAAATCGGCTTCGTTGCTTTTATTTGGAGCAGGACTAATGTGTCTCTCCTGCTTTTGGTGCAAAAAAATGTTATTTGTACGAAATAAAAGGCGCTGTACAGGATTGACGCCCCACTTCTGAAAACTGTCTTCGTCACCGCTTCGCTTATTAATTCTGTCATTGCCATATTTGTGAAATATTAATTTCTTATGGTATCCATCGTGTTGGCCCTGGAAGCAGTGGCAGAAGAGGGCGCTGGCCTTGCTGACGCGTTATTCACGCGGGTTTTTGTAAACCCCGCCGAACATGCATTGTGAGCCTTCTGGCAATTATGTGCGCAGGCTTGCTGAGGCCTTAAAAATGGCTTGCCATTGTTTTTAGGATATGTGATAACAATTCCTGAGTTAAACGAGGTACAGTTCTGTTTATGCATGGCATCTTCAGTAAAGAAGTATGAGTAAAGACGTTGACGTTGAATACCGCTTCCTTGCCGAACCTTAATTAGTGCCTCATGCAGTAATGTCTCTGGTTTTTCTGTATGACAGCCTTCAGGCTAAATAAACATCTAAAGGAATTTGCAAAATGGCAAAGATTAAAGGTCAGGTTAAGTGGTTCAACGAGTCTAAAGGTTTTGGTTTTATCACCCCTGCTGACGGCAGCAAAGATGTGTTCGTACACTTCTCTGCAATCCAGGGCAATGGTTTCAAAACCCTGGCTGAAGGCCAGAGCGTTGAGTTCGAAATTCAGGACGGCCAGAAAGGCCCGGCAGCAGTTAACGTCACTGCTATCTGATTCAACTCCGCCTCGGTGCATTGCACCCTGACATGGAATCTTAAAGCCCTGGCTCTTCAGCCGGGGCTTTCTTTATGCTTCCGATGCGTAAACGTTAAGGTTACACTGCGCCGCGTTATCTGATGCCGGAGCACATTATGTCCCTGATTTGCCCTCTTTGTCTCTCTCCTCTGACCTTCACCGACCGCAGCTGGTGCTGTGAAAATCGCCATCAGTTTGATCAGGCGAAAGAAGGCTACGTCAATCTGCTGCCCGTTCAGCATAAGCGGTCACGGGAGCCGGGTGATAGCGCGGAGATGATGCAGGCGCGACGGGAATTTCTTGAAGCTGGCTACTATCAGCCGCTGCGTGATCGGGTCGTGAGCCTTCTCGCACCCGCGCTGGACCAGCCGGAATGCAAAATCCTGGATATCGGCTGCGGCGAAGGTTACTACACCGCCGCACTGGCCAAAGCGGCGGGCACTGGCGGGCAGATTTATGGGCTGGATGTCGCCAGAATGGCCATCCGGCTGGCGGCTAAGCGTTATCCTGCGGTGCGCTTCTGCGTCGCCTCCAGCCAGCGCTTACCCTTTGCCGATCACGCCCTGGATGCGATGGTACGCATCTACGCACCCTGCAATGAAGCGGAGCTGGCCCGCGTGCTGAAGCCGGGCGGCCTGGTACTGACGGTCACACCAGGCCCGCATCATCTGCAGCAGTTCAAAGCGCTGATTTACCGCGAAGTGCAGCTGCATGTGCCGGAACAGAAAGATTATCCCGGCTTCCGGCAGGTAGCGCAGCATGCCCTGCGTTATCCGATGGCATTAACCGGCGAAGCGGCGAAGACACTGCTGCAGATGACACCCTTTGCCTGGCGTGCGCGTCAAGACGTCTGGCAAACGCTGCAGCAGAGTGAGCAGTTCAGCTGCGATGCTGATTTTACCCTGACAATATGGCAGCGCGACTAGCGCGCCTCGACCAGCGTCGTGTAGATGCGCTCCAGGTCGTCGAGTTGCTGCACGGCAATCAGCAGACGGCGTTGTTCCAGCTGAATGACCAGAATGCCATCCTCAGAGAGATTCATGCCCTGAATCCGCCGGTAATCGATCCAGATACCGGCGTAAAACAATCCCTCATTCTTCATCAGCAGCGTGGGTTTGCGCAGCCAGAAGAGCCAGAACGCCAGAAAACTCAGCACCATCAGCAGTGAGGTGGTGAGCTGCGGGCCGTGATGACTGACATTGTTCCACAGCAAAATCAGCAACAGGCCGATGAAAATCAGGCTATCAAGTTTATGCTGCCTGCGCAGTGTTACCCGTAAGCGGGTCGGCCCGTGCCGACGCGGCAGAATCGCCTCATGGTAAACGGCAAATCCCATCAGGGCGGCGATACAACACGCAATCAACGCGTCAGTTAAGGACATCTCTTCTACCTCAAACAGGGTGAGATCAGCCGGTTGTGGCTCAGCTCACCACGCTTAAAAGCCGGGAGCAGAGGCTCCCGGCAGGATGACATTACAGACCGAGCAGGCCGATCCAGTAACCAAAGATACCGATGGCAAAGAAGCCAACGATAATCCACAGCGCATTCACTTTACGACGTAACAACCACATACAGCCAAAGGTCAGCAGTAGCGGCACAATGCCTGGCATCAGCTGATCGAGGATTGACTGTACTGTAGTGACGGTGGTTTTGCCGGTGGAGTCAGTAATGCGCGACACCACCAGCGGGATGTTGACGTGCGTCCACTTGTTAACCAGCGCCCCCATGACAAACAGCCCCAGAATCGAGGCACCCTCCGTGAGCTTCTGCAGGAAACCGCCGCCCATGTCGCTGACGATGTCGATCCCTTTGCGATAGCCATACGCCACGCCATAGTAGCGGGTCAGCAGACGTGCCAGGTTAAACAGCATAAAGAACAGCAGCGGACCCAGCAGACTGCCGCTCATGGCAATACCGGCACCCAGCGCGGCAAAAACCGGACGTACCGTACCCCAGAAGATCGGGTCGCCAACACCTGCCAGCGGTCCCATCAGCCCGACTTTCAGTCCGTTAATCGCACCGTCGTCGATAGGTGCGCCGTTGGCACGCTGCTCTTCCATCGCCATGGTGACGCCCAGTACCGGCGCGGCGACATAAGGATGGGTATTGAAAAACTCCAGATGACGTTTAATCGCCTGCCTGCGCTCATCATTATTCTCAGGATAGAGACGGCGGATGACCGGCACCATTGAGAAGCAGAAGCCCAGCGCCTGCATACGCTCAAAGTTCCATGAACCCTGGAAAAGGTTAGAGCGCAGAAAGACGGCGCGGACATCACCGGGAGTCAGTTTCTTTTCAGCTTTCGTCATATCAACCATGTGTTCACCTGTTCCTTAATCGAGTTCGTTATCAAGATCGTTTGCGGTTGCAGCACCTGTGGGTGCCCCCGCCACACGGTTGTATTTTGGGCTGAGTTGAATGTAGAGCACCGCCATAACTACGCCAATTACGCCCAGCGCCACCAGGTTGAAGTTGGTGAATGCCGCGGTAACGAAGCCGAGATAGAAGAACGGCATCAGATAGCCTGCGCGCATCATATTGATGACCATTGCGTAACCAACCACCACAATCATGCCACCGGCGATATTGAGGCCGTTGGTGACGACTTCAGGAATGGAACTCAGCAGCGCATGAACGGCACTGGTACCGACCGAAATCGCCACAATCAGCGCCGGGATGGCGATACGCATCGCCTGTAACAGCAGGGCAGAAACATGGATCCAGGAGATGGCCGTAAGATTGCCTTTTTCGGCGGCTTTATCAGCCGCGTGCTGGAAGGCTACAGTCAGCGTACGCACGATAATGGTCAACACCTGTCCGGCGGCAGCCAGCGGAATCGCCAGTGCAATACCGGCACCCACACTCTGACCACCAGCGATGACCAGGATAGTCGAGATGATAGAGGCAAGAGCGGCATCAGGGGCAACTGCCGCACCGATGTTCATCCAGCCCAGCGCAATCATCTCCAGCGTACCGCCGATGATAATACCGGTTTTCATATCACCCAGAACGATACCAATCAGCGTACAGGCGACCAGCGGACGGTGAAACTGGAACTCATCCAGAATCGACCCCATACCGGCAATACAGGCGACAATAAAAATCAAAATAATTTGTAGCGAGGTTATTTCCATCATACTTCTTGTCCTCAGCAGGATAATCAGGAGCCCGGAAACGCAGGCGCAGAAGTGCTTCTGTTACGCGTTTACTTTCGCAATCAGATCCATCATTTTCAGTTTTTGATCGCTGGAAACTTTACGCACTTCCAGTTCAATATTGCGTTCATTGAGTTTGCGGAATGCGGCGATATCTTTTTCATCAACCGAGACCGCATTATTGACCTGGGTTTTCCCCTGGCGGAACGCCATCCCGCCGATGTTGACCGTTTTAATATCGACACCCTGTTCAACTACGCGCAGGACATCAGTGGGGTTGGTAAACAGCAGCATGACGCGATCCTGACCATACTTCGGGTTGTTCCACACCCGCACCATTTTGTCGACGTCCACCACATGGGCCGTTACGCCGGGTGGCGCGACCTGCGTCAGCAGCGTTTTGCGAACGTGATCGTTGGCCACTTCATCGCTGACCACGATAATACGCTGAACGTTGGTCTCTTTAGTCCAGCGCGTCGCGACCTGCCCATGAATCAGACGGTCGTCAATACGCGCCAGCCCGATTTTCATATGGTCACCGGGAGCAATTGGCTTAGCCGGTTGTGCCACAGCGGCTGGTTTCACGGCAGCCGGTGCCGGTGCTTCTTCTTTCGCTTTCAGGGCTTTGACCCCTTCACGACCGGTCTCCACCGCCATGGCGACCAGTTCGTCAAATCCGGGATCGTCATCGCGCGCCATCAGGGTTTCGACCAGCATCGGAATATTGACCCCGGCGATGACCTCATAGTGTGGCTTGTCGACAACAATGCGGCTGGCCGCATTGAACGGGCTGCCGCCCCAGGTATCGACCAGAAAAAGAACCCCCTTGCTGGTATCCAGTTCTGCCAGTCGTGTCTGATATTTTTCAATCAGCGTTTCTGCATTTTCACCGGGGACAAAGTCTATCCAGCCGATATTTTCCTGCTCGCCTAACAGCATTTCTGCTGTTTTCAGCAGTTGTTCCGCTGCCCAGCCGTGTGTACCAATTACAATCGCAATGGTCACGTGCTACCTCCGTTCGCTAGAGATGCTCATCTGAGTAAATGAACTGTATTGAGACATATTTTGATTATCTGTTTAACCCGGTCGTTCGACTTTCTGATATAGCGCCGAAAAAACAGGGGTTAACTTCATCAAGGCAGTAAAGTCGCGATTTATTTTAGTGATCGAAAAAATAAATTATGTGATGTCTGTCAGCTATTCACCCCGTCAGGTGGCGCTTTACCTTTTTTATGCGCCCGATCATCCATTATGCAGATTGTAAAAATAAGAAAATTTTTTGACGCAATTTACCGACCTGATACATTAACGTTCTGTTTATTACTCAGGAGTAACGGGCTTCAGCCCACCTTTATGGATCGTCACCGACGTCGCTTAATCTGTTCTTTGCGCCTGCTGGCGCGTCACCTTTCGCCTCGCGGCGTTTTCACCGCTTTCCCGACTACCCGGATGTCACGCTTCGCTGCGCTGACAGGCACCGGCTCGATCTGTTCCCTGTTCTGGAGTCATAAATAATGGAATTTTTATTCGACCCCTCAATCTGGGCGGGTTTACTGACGCTTATCGTGCTGGAAATCGTACTCGGCATCGATAACCTGGTATTTATTGCTATCCTGGCCGACAAACTGCCGCCAAAGCAGCGTGATAAAGCACGTCTGATTGGCCTGTCGCTGGCGCTGGTGATGCGTCTGGGCCTGTTGTCGCTGATTTCCTGGATCGTCACGCTGACCACGCCTCTCTTCAGCGTAGGCGGTTTCAGCTTTTCCGGACGAGATTTAATCCTGCTGTTCGGTGGTTTCTTCCTGCTGTTTAAAGCGACCATGGAGCTACACGAGAGGCTGGAGAACCGTCAGCTTGATGGTTCCGCAAATCGGGGATATGCCAGTTTCTGGGCAGTGGTATTGCAGATTGTGGTGCTGGACGCGGTTTTTTCACTGGATGCGGTGATTACTGCCGTGGGTATGGTGAACCACCTGCCGGTGATGATGACTGCTGTAGTGATTGCCATGGGTGTGATGCTGCTGGCGTCTAAACCGTTAACTAACTTCGTTAACGCGCATCCGACCGTGGTGGTGCTCTGTCTGAGCTTCCTGCTGATGATCGGGCTGTCACTCGTGGCAGAAGGCTTTGGTTTCCATATTCCGAAAGGCTACCTCTATGCGGCGATTGGCTTCTCAATTCTGATTGAGCTGTTCAACCAGATTGCGCGTCGTAACTTTATTCGCCATCAGTCAAATCGTCCGATGCGTGAGCGCACCGCAGAGGCGATTCTGCGCCTGATGGGCGGCCGTAACCGCGCTCAGACGGCCAGCAACGGCAATAGCAGCAGTAACACCAGCACCAGTGAAGAGTCGGCGTTGACAGAAGCGATGCCGCAGGAAGCGTTTAAAGATGAAGAGCGTTACATGATTAATGGCGTGCTGACGCTGGCTTCCCGTTCGATTCGCAGCATTATGACGCCGCGCGGTGATATCTCCTGGGTCGATGCGAATCGTCCGGTGGATGAGATTCGCGGTCAGCTGCTGGATACGCCTCACAGCCTGTTCCCGGTCTGCCGGGGTGAACTGGATGAAATTGTTGGCGTGGTGCGCGCCAAAGAGCTGCTGGTGGCGCTGGAGCAGGGTGTTGATGTGGCAACCTTCGCGGCGAATACACCGACCATTGTGGTGCCGGAGACGCTGGATCCGATCAACCTGCTTGGCGTGCTGCGTCGTGCCAAAGGCAGCTTCGTAATCGTCACCAATGAGTTTGGCGTGGTGCAGGGTCTGATTACCCCGCTGGACGTGCTGGAAGCGATTGCGGGTGAATTCCCGGATGAAGATGAAACGCCTGATATTGTTGCAGATGGCGATGGCTGGTTAGTAAAAGGCGGAACCGATCTGCACTCGCTGCAGCAGTTACTCGACTTCCATGAGCTGGTCGATCCGACAGAAGACCACGCTTCTCTGGCGGGCCTGCTGATTGAGCAGAAAGGGCAGTTACCGCTTCCCGGCGAGGTGATTGATATCACGCCGCTGCACTTCCAGATCATCGAAGCGACGGATTACCGTATCGATCTGGTGCGTGTCACCAAAGATAAACCGCATGACGAGGAAGAAGAGGGGTAACGCTTCACATTGTTACTGAGGCGCTGCCGTTTTCACCGGCCGCGTTGAGTCTTTCTGACAGCCGCTGCTGAAACGCCGCGGCTGTTTTTTGTGTGCGGGGCGTCGTATCAGGGCGGAACGGTGCTGACGCGGCAGCTAACGGCGGGCATCAGCCTGATGCAGCGTCAGCCAGGCTGGGAAGTCTTCCAGCGGCATCGGACGGGCAAAATAGTAGCCCTGCAGATGATCCACCCCGCGTTCGCGCAGATAATCCGCCTGATCAGCCGTTTCCACCCCTTCAGCCACCAGACTGATATTCAGGCGCTGGGCCAGCGAAATGACCATATCCGTTACCGTGGCGTTAATGGCATCCGTACCGATAGCCGCCGTGAAAATCTTGTCAATTTTGAGCACGTCTGGCTGCAAATCTTTCAGGTAGGAGAGCGAGCTGTGACCGGTGCCAAAGTCATCAATCGCCAGCCGGACACCAATGTCGTGCAGTTGTGCAATCACCGATTGATCGACGACCGGCAGGGCATCCCGTTCAGTGAGTTCCACCACCAGTTGCGGCACCGGACTGGCAGGCCACCACAGGTTCTGCAGATCTTCCAGAATGGCGCGGTCGCGGAAATGACTGGCGGCCACATTGATGGCGATATGAAAGGCGGGATTATCGGGCAACTGCGGCAGCTGTCTCACCACCTCGTTCAGCACAAAGCGCGTTAGCGGCTTGATCAGGTTCTGGCGCTCGGCCAGCGGAATAAAGACATCCGGTGCGATCCAGCCCTGGCGGGCGTTATGCCAGCGCAGCAGCAATTCTATCCCGTCACACTCGGCACTTTTACTGTTGATCAGCGGCTGGCAATAGACCATAAACTCACGGGCCGTAATGCCATAGCTGATTTGCCAGCTGAGGCTCATGCGATTTGCCGTCGCCAGCCAGATGATGTAGCCCATCAGCAGGCTCAGCAGCAGCGCCAGCGGCAGCTGTGAGGGAAGTGTCGCCAGCGCCAGCCGTGTCGGCGAAGGGCCATAGAGGGTAAGCGTAAACGGGTAGCGCAGCGAACCCTGCTCGTAGCTCACTTCGTCATCTGCCGGCACTGTTGGCTCTATTAACGGATTGCCATACTCCAGGCTCTCACCATTAACATTAAACACAGCGCGTTCAACCCAGGGCAACTGAGGCTCCAGCAGATAGTTACTCATCATTTCAATGTTGATGACCTGCAATATTCCCGAACGGTTATCCAGACTTTTTGGCGTCCACAGCAGTAAAACCGGCGAGCCTTTCAGCAGATACTGATCGGTTGAGAGGGTCATACGCTGGCTGTTGAAGGCAAGGTCAGGATAAGTCTGGCTGAAAGGGATATTGCGCGGGCCGTAAATACTGGAGCAGTAAAGCATGTCGTTTTCGACCAGCAAAATGGCACGTACCGTCTGCAGAGAGGAGATTTTTTCAACGAGCGGAAAACGCACATCCTGACAGGGAATGCCCACCAGCCCCAGCGTATTATTGGCTGAAACCTCCAGCGGTGAAAACATCCGGTCAAACCGCATAATCGCTTTGTCGGCGAAATCCATCGCCTGCTGTTCAATACGTGACTTCTCTTCGATGTAGCGAAAGGCCAGCGTTAATATCAGCACCACGGTGGCGATTGACAGCGCGATCAGCAAACGCTTGCGTCTGAATTGTCCAACAAATTGCTGGGCCATAAACATCAGTATCCACCTTCCCAAAAAGCCAGTAAAAAGCAAAAATAACGGGGTTAGTATCGGCACGGCCAGGTCAATATTGAGGCCGTAATGCAGAAAAGCGGGTCTGGAAAGCTGCGCAGACCGGACGGCTGCGCGGAAAACACTCTACCGTTTAAACCTGCGCTGAGATAGCGCAGGATGCGGATTTTATTACGTTTGCACGTTATTTAAACAATTAAACGTTTCGCTTAATCACACTGAACTTTAATCGCCAGACCGCCACGGGACGTTTCACGGTATTTCGCGTTCATATCCTTGCCGGTCTCATACATGGTTTCTATAACCTTATCCAGCGAGACGCGGGGTTCACTGGTGCGACGGAGTGCCATACGCGCCGCGTTAATGGCTTTAACCGAGGCGATAGCGTTACGTTCAATGCAGGGAACCTGAACCTGTCCGGCCACAGGGTCGCAGGTCAGTCCCAGGTTATGCTCCATGCCGATTTCAGCGGCGACACACACCTGTTCCGGGCTACCGCCCAGCAGTTCTGCCAGACCGGCCGCTGCCATCGAACAGGCGACACCCACTTCACCCTGGCAGCCCACTTCCGCACCCGAAATAGAGGCGTTCATTTTGTACAGGACGCCTATGGCGCCCGAGGCGAGGAAATAGCGCAGGAAAATATCGTGCGTCACCGGCTCGATGAAGTGATCGTAGTAAGCCAGCACCGCAGGCACGATACCGCAGGCACCATTTGTCGGCGCAGTGACCACACGGCCACCTGCGGCATTCTCTTCGTTGACCGCCAGCGCAAACATATTGATCCAGTCGATAACAATCATCGGATCGCTGGAGTGCTTGGTGGAGGAGGTCAGCAGGCGACGCAGGGAGGCGGCACGACGGGGTACGCGCAGCGGTCCGGGCAACACGCCTTCAGTATTCAGACCGCGATCGATACAGGCCTGCATGGTCTGCCAGATTTTGGTGAAATAGGCATGAATCTCGTCTCGGCTGTGCAATGCCAGCTCATTTTTCATCACCAGGCCCGACAGCGACAGGCCGGTTTCGCGACAGTGCGCCAGCAGATCTTTGGCGGAGTGGAAAGGCCAGGGCACAGAGACTTCATCCAGTGCCGACTGACCGAAGTGCTCCTCATCCACAATGAACCCACCGCCCACGGAGTAGTAGGTTTTCGACAGGATCAGCAGTTCACCCGCGAATGCCAGCAGGCGCAGGCCATTTTCATGCAGTGAGAGGTTCTCACTGCGGAACACCATGCCGCCTTCGCGCGGGAAATCAACTTCATGCGCGCCTTTTGCCAGCAGCAGACGTTCACGCTGTTCAACATCTTTAATAAATGCGGGAATGGCATCGATATCTACCGTGTCCGGCGATTCGCCAGCCAGCCCCATAATAATGGCGATATCCGTGTGATGCCCTTTGCCGGTCAGCGACAGAGAACCGTAAACATCCACGGCGATCCGGGTGACCTCCTGCAGCTTTCCCTGTTCGCACAGCAAATCCACAAATTGTTTACCCGCTTTCATCGGGCCGACAGTATGCGAACTTGAGGGGCCAATGCCCACTTTGAACATGTCGAAAACACTAATCACAGGTGACACTCCTCACATTTATTCTCAGTCTGCCGGGGCAGTTTATGGCGCCCATAGTAATGGTCATGCACCGGAAAAGAGCAGCTTTTCGCATGAAATAAACTTATCAAAACAGATAGAAAAAATTATAGCTCAGCCCGGCAGGTCACTGACGGGCTGGAAGGGGAAAAAGAAGTAGAAAGGTCTCAGAAGGCGATCTGCGTACTCAGTGAACGGATAATCCCTGCTGTCATGCCCCACACCAGATAATCCTGATAGCGTGACAGCCAGACCGGATGGCGTAAACCCGCCCGATGCACCTCCAGCGCGCTGTAGCGGCTGAGCTGCAGTGCCTCAGCCAGCGGCATTTCGAAGGCACTGCTTACCTCATCCGGATTAATCGTTAAGCGCAGATTGGCCGGAATAATGCCCAGCACGGGTGTTACCTGAAAGCCGGTGCTGCTGGTGACGGCGGGCAGCGCGCCTAATATCTCGACCTGCTGCGGATCGATACCGACTTCTTCCTGCGCCTCACGCAGGGCGGTGGCGATCAGCGAGGTATCGGTGTCATCCTGCATCCCGCCGGGAAAGGCGACCTGTCCGGCGTGTTTGCGCAGGGCGTGCGAGCGCTGCGTCAGCAACAGACCCGGTTCATGACGGGCTACAATCGGCACCAGCACCGCGGCATGACGTCCGGAAAGACGCTGCGTGCTGCGGGCCGGTTGCTGCAGGAGAAAGCGGCTGCGGAAAACCTCAAGCGTCAGTGCCAACTGAACCTCCTGTCTGTTCCAGTGCCGGTAAAATCCGACTGACTTTGTCGAGCGTTTCCTGATACTCCGCTTCAGGATCGCTGTCTGCCACCAGCCCGCCACCAGCGGCACAGTAAAGCTGCTGGCCTTCGGCAATCAGCGTGCGGATCGTGATGCTGGTATCCATCCGCCCACACAGGCTGAGATAGCCGATACTGCCGCACCAGGCATTACGCCGCTGCGGCTCCAGCTCATCAATAATCTCCATCGCCCGAATCTTGGGCGCACCGGTTATCGAGCCGCCCGGAAAACAGGCGCGCAGCAGATCGGTGGCCTGCAGGATGTCAGGCAGCTGCGCCCGTACCGTGCTCACCAGATGATGGACGGCGGGGAAGGGTTCAACCACAAACAGTTCAGGCACCGTGACCGAGCCGGGCAGCGCCACGCGGCCAATATCGTTGCGCAGCAAATCGACAATCATCAGGTTTTCAGCCCGATCTTTCTCCGCATGGCGCAGTGCCTCAGCCTGTTGCGCATCGGCAATCGGATCGGCACAGCGTGGCCGGGTGCCTTTAATCGGTCGGGTTTCAATCTGGTTTTGATTCAGCGACAGAAAGCGCTCGGGCGACAGGCTGAGGATGGCACTTTCCGGCAGGCGCAGAAACGCGCTGAACGGCGCGCGGTTAATCGCATTAAGCAGAGTAAACGCCTGCCACTCATCACCCTGATAACCGGCCTGAAAACGCTGCGCCAGGTTAACCTGGTAACAGTCACCGGCCTGAATATAAGCCTGAACCGCGGCAAAACGCGCGGCATAATCGGCATAGCTCAGATTAGAACGCCAGCCGCTGGTTAGTGAAAAAGGTAAGGCTTCACGCGCGGGCCACTGCGCCAGCCAGGCGGCGCGCGCCTGAGCATCATTTAACGCCACCAGCGTCAGCGTTTGCTGATGATGATCGGCAATCAAGGCCCAGTCATAGATCCCCACGGCCATGTCCGGCGTTGTAAGATCGGCTGCGGCTTTTTGGGGCATCAACTCAAACCGGCGGCCCAGATCATAACTAAACAGGCCCAGCGCGCCGCCCTGAAACGGCAGGGCTTCGCAGGCCGCCGGCGTCACGCCCAGCGCATCACATTGTTGCTGAACCAGCAGCAGGGGATCCGCGGCCGATTCGGACGTGCCGGTTGCATCACAGATGGTCGTGATCGGCCCGCGGGTCACCAGGGTGGCGCGGGGATCGACCGTCAGAATATCGAAGCGGTTGTCGATGTGGCTGGCCTGCGCGGAGGAGAGCAGCATCGCCCACGGCAGATGGGCAAGGGTGGCAAAACGCTCTGTCAGCGCATCCGGGGTATAATCAAGCGTGAGGGTTTCAACAATCATCGGACAGACAAATCAGCAAGCAAAGAGGCGGTCAGACTGACATATTTTTTCCCGACTGGCACCTGTTAGTTCCGCATGGGATACTGTCGGCCCCAACGCAGGAGTAGAACATGTTTATTGGATTACCGGCTCTCTCACATGAGCAGCAACAGCAGGCCGTCGAACGTATTCAGGAGTTAATGACGGGGGGGTTATCGAGCGGTGAAGCTATCGCCCAGGTGGCGCAGGAAATCCGTCAGAATCACAAGGGCGAACAGATTCGGGCGTTATTCGACGACGAAGATGAAGAAAACGAAGAGGAATAACACCCGACGTCTTTAGCGTGCAGCGATGATTTTAATTTCGATTTTGTACTTTGGATTCAGCAGCCCGGCCTGAACCGTACAGCGCACCGGTGCATTGCCCGGTGAGACCCAGGCGTCCCAGGCCCGGTTCATGGCGGGGAAATCAGCCTTATCCACCAGAAAGAGTGTGGCATCAAGGATCCTGCTTTTATCGCTGCCGAGCCGGGTCAGGATGGCATCAATCACCGCCAGCGCATCAGCGGTCTGCGCTTCTGCGTCAGCCTCCAGATTCTCCGGCACACTGGTGTAGTAGATAGTGTCGTTATGAATAACAGCTTCGGACATGCGATGTTCCGGGTCAATGCGGGTAATACTCATCGGTTTCTCCCTGGTTAATTGCGCATTAGCCTGGCACACTCCCGACACTGCTGTCACCCCTGACGCCTTACAGGCAGCGTTGTACAATCGCCTGTCTGTCCGCCATCACATCCGGGGACATCCGGAAGGTGGTGAAATATTTCACATCGGCCCCTTTTCTTAGGGGTGAGACGTCCGCAAAAATCGAATCTTCCCAGGTAAAAACGCTGATCTCGCTGCCTGCAGGCTGGGTATGAGTGGTGTTATCCCGGGCAATAACGCTGGTGGTAGACCAGCCACGATAAATACAGTCGCTGAGCTGAGGAACGGTACGGGTGCTTTGACCCTGAAAAATGGGGGGCTGCAGACGAGCCTGATCAGGCGTGGGAGCCTGGCAGCCACAAAGCAGCAGCATGCCAGCCAGAGAACAGATGCGGTAATAGTTCATAACATGCCTCCGCCTGAGTCAGGCAGTCGGGTTAAGGCCATCTGGATAACACCGCCTGAACGGCAATGTTAAGCCTGTCTCAGCACGTCAGCCTACGGGTGCCACATCCCAACAGTAAGCTGATTTAATCATTATAATCCGGGCGGTTATTTCCTCGCGCCGTTCCTCTGCATTTGATAACTGCATCACACTGTCGGCCTGGCAGGATTGAATGAGGTGTCACAGGTTACTCGCCAGCCCATGACGTTAACAGGCGGGCAAAGGCACGGAATTGAGGGCGCTGATGGCTTAAAAATGGTATAAATCTGCCGAAAGTTAACGCCACAGGACGAGGATGAGAACATGGCGAATACGCAGTATCTGTTTTGGGTGATGGCTGGCGCATTGACGCTGCTGTTTATTGTTATTGCGGCGTTTGTGGGGTTATCCAAAGGCAGTAAGCAGGGCGTGATTACGTTTACGGTACTGTTCGTCATTATGCTGGCGGGCGCGCTTTACATACACCACTAGCGCTGAGCAATCGGATCATTTTCAGACTGTTACAGCAATTTCACGCCTTGCTCACATTTCAGGCGGAAAATGTGCGGCCTCAGGTGCCGGTTAACTATGCTCAGTTGAAATAGCAGCACTGCTATTTATCACCGGAGGTAATTATGTCTGAACGTCCTGATTATGATGAACCGCTGCCAGATGATGCTGAGATCTATCCGGAAGATGAAGAAGAGGATGAGGAAGACGATCCGTCAGAAAAGGATGTTTAATTGTCTGAAAGGGATATCTGTCGAAGTGCCTTTCTTCTGATTCAGGCTTACACCGCAAAACCGCCAGTCGTGCAGTTTTGCGGTTTCTCACTTCTGTAGCCTGCACCAATTCGCCTCTTTCTTCGCTGTTTTATCTCTGAGCCTGCCAATCAATTTGTTCTTCAGATTTGCTGCTGAGTCTATTTCCTGAAGAAGGAAATCTATTTTAATTATCGCGAAAACCGTTATTTTAAATATAAATCCTGCAAGTCATATTTATTAAATTAACATTGATGGAAATTATAGGTTCGTTATTCATTCCTGTTTTGATTAACCGCATTTTGTCATCTTGCTGACTTAAAGTTGAGAGGAATAGTATTCCTGCCGCACATTAGCTTTTTAAGCAGGGATAAAATGAAACAACTAAAAATGTTAAGTCTGGTTATAACGATTTCGTTTGTCAGCGCAGCCATTGCCGCAGAGCCGCACTGGGGCTATGAAGGCAAAGCCGATCCGGCGCACTGGAGTGGACTGACAAGCGACGTCCACACGTGTCACGAAGGCAAGTCACAGTCGCCCATTGATATTACAAATCTGATCGAGGGAAATTACAGCCACTTGATCTGGCTTATCACACATCCGTTGAGAAGGTTATTCATAATGGTCACACCATTCGGGTAACCGTTGATGAGGAAGATGACTTTGTTCTGGATGGTGAAAAATTCACACTGCGTCAGTATCATTTTCATACGCCGAGTGAAAAACAGATTAACGTAGAAACGTTTCCGCTTGAAGCCCACTTTGTTCACAGCAAAGAGAATGGCGATCTGGCCGTGGTCGCGGTGATATTTAACGCTGGTAAAGAGAATCCGGCACTGGTGCTATTAATTGACGCAATGCCGAAACAGGAAAACATTAACCGGCATGTAGATTTACGCGCACTCTTTCCCGCAGACCTTCATCACTATCACTTCAGTGGTTAACTTACAACGCCACCCTGCAGCCAAGGTATTCGCTGGCCGGTGCTGAAAGAGCTGGTTACGCTCTCAGGCGCAGCTCGAACGTTAAAGCAGGCGCTGAAAACCACCAATAATCGTCCACTGCAGTATTTTAATGGCAGGATGATTTTTCAGTAATGATGGTTTTTAGCGCTTCTTCAGCCTGCGCAAATGACTGATATTTCATCAGGCATACCGGCAACGAGACGGGTCCTTTTCAAGCGGTTTCGGGCCGCCTTTTCTGTGTCTGTCAGCTGTAAATCCGGCTGACATAATACGTTTTAGTTATTGGCATGAAAATCATAAGTGGTTGATATTTTTCGATTTTGATTTGTTAATCCAATACTGACATAATTACAGTGTTTTTGCCGTTCTTAGTGAGGGTATGTGGCAGACGATTTTGCAGTGGATGGCGCTCTGGCGCTGGCGATCGCAGGCTTTAAGCCGCGTGAAGCACAACGTGAGATGGCGCAGGCGGTATCTGAAGCCGTAAAACAGCAGGGTGAACTGGTGGTCGAAGCCGGCACCGGGACCGGTAAAACCTATGCTTACCTGGCACCCGCTTTGCGGGCCGGTAAAAAAGTGATTGTCTCCACTGGATCCAAAGCGCTGCAGGATCAGCTTTATGCCCGCGATCTGCCCACGATGATCAGGGCGCTAAAGTTCAAAGGAAAAACTGCCTTACTGAAAGGACGTTCCAACTATCTCTGTCTGGAACGCATGGAACAGCAATCTATGGCAGGCGGCGATCTCACCGTACAGGTTCTGACTGACCTGGTGACGCTGCGTAGCTGGTCATCACAGACTGAAGATGGCGACATCAGCAGCTGTGCGGGCGTCACCGAAGACAGTCCGGTCTGGCCGCTGGTGACCAGCACTAACGATAACTGCCTCGGCACCGATTGCCCGCGCTATAAAGAGTGCTTCGTGGTTAAAGCGCGTAAGCGCGCCATGGACGCCGATGTGGTAGTGGTTAACCACCACCTGTTTCTTGCCGACCTGGTGGTGAAAGAGGGCGGCTTCGGTGAACTGATTCCCGAAGCGGATGTGATGATCTTTGACGAAGCCCATCAGTTACCTGACATCGCCAGTCAGTATTTTGGTCAGCAACTCTCCAGCCGTCAGTTACTCGATCTCGCCAAAGATATTATTACCGCCTACCGCACCGAAGTGCGCGATGCCCAGCAGCTGCAGAAATCCGCTGACCGCCTGGCGCAGTGCGCGCAGGATTTCCGCCTGGCATTAGGCGATCCAGGCTATCGCGGAAATCTGCGTGAACTGCTCAGTGATAATCAGATATTGCGTATGTTCACCCTGCTGGATGATGCGCTGGAGCTCTGTTACGACGTCATCAAACTTTCTCTGGGTCGTTCAGCCCTGCTGGATGCCGCCTTTGAGCGTGCCGCGCTTTATCGCACCCGGTTAAAACGGCTGCGGGCGATCAACGAGCCGGGCTACAGCTACTGGTATGAATGCACTTCACGCCACTTCATCCTGGCGCTAACGCCGCTCTCGGTAGCGGAACGTTTTCGTGAGGTGATGGATAACCGCAAGGCGGCGTGGATTTTCACCTCGGCGACACTGGCGGTGGATGAGAAAATGGCCCACTTCGCTGAACGACTGGGTGTGAATGCAGCAAAAAGTCTGATTCTGAACAGCCCGTTCGACTTTGCGAAGCAGGCTTTGCTTTGTGTTCCGCGCAATCTCCCCGAACCTAATCGTCCCGGTGGCGCTCGCCAGCTGGCCGCGATGATGAAACCGCTGATCGATGCCAATAAAGGCCGCTGTTTCTTCCTCTGTACTTCGCATCTGATGATGCGAGAGCTGGCCGCAGAGTTTCGCGCCTCTATGACTCTGCCGGTGCTGGTGCAGGGTGAAACCAGCAAAGGCCAGTTACTGAAACAGTTCATCGAAAAGGGCAATGCTCTGCTGGTGGCGACCAGCAGCTTCTGGGAAGGGGTGGACGTGCGGGGTGATGCGCTGTCGCTGGTGATCATCGACAAACTGCCGTTCACCTCACCGGAAGATCCGCTGCTCAAAGCCCGAATGGAAGATTGCCGGATTCGCGGCGGCGATCCCTTTGCGGATGTGCAGTTGCCGGATGCGGTGATCACCCTGAAACAGGGTGTAGGCCGTCTGATACGTGATACGGACGATCGTGGTGTGCTGGTCATTTGCGATCAGCGTCTGGTCTCACGGCCTTATGGCGCGCTGTTTCTCAACAGCCTGCCGCCGACACCGCGCACCAGGGACATTGCCCGTGCCATCGCCTTTATCCGCCAGCAACCCGAACCAGACGCATAATTTTATGCTAAGATGCGCGCCGTTTTCTTTCTTCTGAGGTAGTCATGTCAGCCCGAATTTTAGCGCTGGATACGGCGACAGAAGCCTGTTCAGCCGCCTTGCTGAATCAGCAACAGATTGATGCCCGATTCGAGATTGCTCCGCGCGATCATACGCAGCGTATTCTGCCGCTGGTCGAGGAGCTGCTGCTGGCGCAGCAGCTGGAGCTGACCGAGCTGGACGCGCTTGCCTTTGGCCGGGGGCCTGGTAGTTTTACCGGCGTGCGAATCGGTATTGGTATTGCGCAGGGACTGGCACTGGGTGCATCACTGCCGATGATCGCCGTTTCCACCCTGGCGACGCTGGCGGAAGGGGCCTGGCGTCTGCACGGGGCAACCCGGGTCTTAACCGCTATCGATGCGCGGATGGGCGAGGTTTACTGGGCCGAATATCAGCGTGATGAGCAGGGTGCCTGGCAGGGTGAGGCCAGTGAAAGCGTGCTGTCACCCGAGGCAGCACTCGCCCGGATGCAGGTGCTTTCTGGCGGCTGGATGACCGCCGGCACCGGCTGGCAGGCCTATCCAGCCTTGCAGCAGGGACACGATCTGACCCTGAACGCCAGCGACGTTACACTGCCCGCCGCTCAGGATATGCTGCCACTGGCGACTCTGGCGCTGGCGCAGGGAAATACGCTGCTGCCAGAGACGGCGGAACCGACGTATCTGCGAAATGAAGTTGCCTGGAAAAAATTACCTGGCCGGTAAAATACACGCAACTTATTGTTATACGTCCAGTCTAAGTCTTTACCTAACGGGAGAACGTTTATGTCGTCAATGTGTGGTAAAGGGCTTTCAGGTCTGCTGCTGACCTGTGTAATGGCGTTAACCGGCTGTGTCTCCATTCCTGACACGCTGCAGGGCAGCTCACCTCAGCCGCAGCAGGATCTGTTGCGGGTGATGAGCGATCCCTCGCTCTTTGTCGGGCAGGAGTCGCGCTTTGGCGGCAAGGTGGTGAATGTCACTAACCTGAACGGCAAAACCCGGCTTGAGATTGCGGCACAGCCGTTGGATGAGAGCGCCAGACCGCGTCTGGGTGCGGCCTCGGTTGGCCGGATTTATGCTGACATACACGGTTTTGTTGATCCGGTGGATGTCAGAAATCAGTACGTTACCGTGCTGGGTACGCTGACGAGCACGGAGCAGGGTAAAATTGGTGAGGCCGATTACAAATTTGTGGTCATCGATGTGCGCGGTTATCAGCGCTGGCGGATTGCCCAGCAGGTAACAGCACCGCCGCAGCCGATGGATCTCTGGATCTGGTATGGTCCGACCCGTCATCGCGGCGGATACTGGGGGCCTAATCCCTATTGGGGAATGGTTAATACCGGACCTTCAGAGGTGCAGACCATCCTGACCGAATAAGTGCAAACATGATTTATCCAGCCCGGTCGCGGTGCTCGCTACCGGGCTTTTTATTGGCCTGTTTTCCCGGCACGAAATTTAGTGATGCACTTCGCAACCTCAACATGCCGAAACAGGCAAACTGGTACAATCAGTTAAAATATTGTTAACAAACCAGATTGGCTGAGGCAGCGATGGAAATACAACATAATTATCGGGGTGGATCCTTGAATAAGGTTTGGCTGAAACGCTACCCGGCAGATGTGCCTGCCGAAATAAGTGCAGATCGTTACACCTCGCTGGTGGATCTGTTTGAGCAGGCAGCAACACGCTACGCCGAACAACCTGCGTTCCTGAACATGGGTCAGAAGATGAGTTATCGTCAGCTGGAAGAGAAGAGCCGTGCCTTTGCTGCTTATCTCCAGCACCAGTTGGGCCTGAAAGCAGGTGACCGGGTAGCGCTGATGATGCCTAACTTACTGCAGTATCCGGTGGCTCTGTTTGGTGTGCTGCGTGCCGGTATGGTGGTGGTCAATGTGAATCCGCTCTACACACCGCGTGAGCTGAAGCATCAGCTCAATGACAGTGGTGCCAGCGCCATCGTAATCGTCTCTAATTTTGCGCATACCCTGGAAAAAGTCGTGGCGGAAACCGCTGTGCGGCATGTCATCCTGACCCGGATGGGCGATCAGCTGGCACCGATTAAAGCCACACTGGTTAACTTTGTCGTCAAGTATGTGAAGAAGCTGGTGCCGAAATACCATTTACCGGGCGCCATTTCGTTTCGTCAGGTACTGGAAGTGGGTGACACGCTCAATTATCGACGACCGACGGTCTCGAATGACGATCTCGCCTTCCTGCAATACACCGGTGGCACCACCGGCGTGGCAAAAGGGGCGATGCTGACCCATCGCAACATGCAGGCGAACCTGGAGCAGACCCGCGCGACCTACGGCAAGGTGCTGCGTGACGGAAAAGAATTTGTCGTCACCGCGCTGCCGCTTTACCACATCTTCGCCTTAACCGTGAATGGCCTGCTTTTCCTGGAGCTTGGCGGTCAGAATCTGTTGATCACCAATCCCCGTGATATTCCCGGATTCGTTAAGGAGCTGGGTAAAGTGCCGTTTACTGCAATTACCGGCGTGAACACGCTGTTTAATGCGCTGCTCAACGATGAGCAGTTCAATAAACTCGATTTTTCAACGCTGCGTCTCTCTGCGGGTGGCGGAATGGCGGTGCAGAAAGTGGTGGCTGAGCGCTGGGAAAAGCTTACCGGACACTATCTGCTGGAAGGCTACGGCCTGACCGAATGTTCGCCGCTGGTATCAGTCAATCCGTATGACATCAGCTGCCATACGGGCAGTATCGGCCTGCCGGTTCCTTCAACCGACGTACGCATTCTGGATGATGCCGGAAACGACGTGCCGCCGGGAGAGCCGGGCGAACTTTGTATCAGCGGTCCGCAGGTGATGCTGGGCTACTGGCAGCATCCGGAAGCGACAGCGGAAGTCCTAAAAAATGGCTGGCTCCACAGCGGTGATATTGTTACCGTTGACGAGGAAGGGTTTATTCGCATCGTAGACCGCAAAAAAGATATGATTCTGGTCTCAGGCTTTAATGTCTATCCGAATGAGATCGAAGATGTGCTGATGCAGCACCCGAAAGTGCG
Organism: Pantoea sp. QMID4; assembly: GCF_030270445.1. Lineage (NCBI taxonomy): Bacteria > Pseudomonadati > Pseudomonadota > Gammaproteobacteria > Enterobacterales > Erwiniaceae > Pantoea > Pantoea sp. QMID4. The sequence goes on from NZ_BSXL01000001.1 coordinate 880,004, forward strand.
TGAAGCCTCAGCAATTGGCGTACCCAGCGATCTGTCAGGTGAAGCGGTAAAAGTCTGCATCGTGAAAAAAGAGGCGTCGCTGACCAAAGAAGAGGTGCTCGATCACTGCCGTCGCCAGCTGACCGGTTACAAGGTACCAAAAATCATTGAGTTTCGTGATGAATTACCAAAAACCAATGTGGGCAAGATCCTGCGACGTGAGCTGCGCGACGAGGCGAAGCCTGACGCGAACTGAATCTGTATAAGAATTGAGGTTGAACGCCGGCATGTCCGGCGTTTTTATTGTGTTTAACATGGAGCGCCGCGCGTTGTTGGCTGCGGTGGAAATCAGACGTGAACTATTCCCTAATTGACCAGGATGAACAACTGGCTGACGTGTGCCAGAAAGCCCGCCAGCATGCAGCGGTAGCACTGGACACCGAATTTGTCCGCACCCGCACCTACTACCCTCAGCTTGGCCTGATCCAGCTGTTCGACGATCACCAGCTGGTGCTGATTGACCCGCTGAATATCCGTGACTGGTCACCGTTTATTGCCCTACTGACCGACACCAGCGTGACTAAATTCCTGCATGCCGGAGGCGAAGATTTGGAAGTCTTCCTGCACCGGTTCGGCGTGCTGCCGACGCCGATGATCGACACCCAGATTCTGGCAGCCTTCTCCGGCCAGCCACTCTCCTGGGGCTTTGCTTCCATGGTGGCGCATTTCACGCAGGTCGAACTGGATAAAAGTGAATCACGTACCGATTGGCTGGCTCGCCCTTTGACTCAGCGTCAGTGCGAGTATGCGGCGGCGGACGTTCATTATCTGCTGCCAATTGCCCGTCAGCTGATGATGAACACGGAAGAGGCTGGCAACATGGCGGCGGCACTCAGTGAGTGCGATAACCTTTGTCAGCGCCGTCTCGACAGTGTGGCACCGGATGAAGCCTGGCGTGATATCACCAACGCCTGGCAACTGCGTCCGCGTCAGCTGGCGGCACTGCAACGGCTTGCGGCCTGGCGTCTGAAGCTGGCGCGTGAAAAGGATATGGCGGTTAATTTTGTGGTGCGCGAAGAGCATCTGTGGAAAGTGGCGCGCTTTATGCCTGGCTCTCTGGGAGAGCTGGATCATCTGGGGCTGTCAGGCCACGAAATCCGTTTCCACGGCAAAACGCTGGTGGCGCTGGTGGCCGAAGCGGAGGCGCTTGACGAGAATGAACTGCCAGCTCCGCTGGGTAATCTGATCGACCATCCGCACTACAAGCAGGTGTTTAAGGCGATGAAGGCGCTGGTGCAGCTGGTAAGCGAGCAGAGCGGATTCAGCCAGGAGTTACTGGCATCGCGACGTCAGATTAATCAGGTGTTAAGCCTGCACTGGGGCCTGAAGCCACAGGGACGTCAGCCGGAGCTAATGACCGGATGGCGGGGCGAACTGCTGAAACCCGGCATTGAGGACATTCTCGCGGGGTGTTAACCGGTTAAATTTCCCCTGCCAATGCGCAGGGGAAATTCAGGAAACGGTCAGCGTCATTTAGTCACTTCATCCGTTTCCGGCAGCGTGACGTTCAGCTCCAGAATCGAGATGTCATCACCTTTCTGATCGAGCTGTACCGTGACCATTTCCGGATCGATCTTCACATATCTGCAAATCACTTCCAGAATGTCGCGCTTAAGTTGCGGAAGATAGTGGGGCTCACTGTCGCCCCTTCTCCGTTCTGCCACGATAATCTGCAGCCGTTCCTTGGCTATGTTGGCAGTGTTCTTCTTCCGGGATAAAAAGAAATCAAGTAATGCCATGGTTTATCCCCCGAACAGGCGTTTCAGGAAACCCTTCTTCTCTTCTTCGATAAAGCGGAAGGGGCGTACTTCACCGAGTAACCGTTCAACGGTATCGGCATAGGCTTTGCCAGCATCAGATTCGCCGTCAAGAATCACCGGCTCGCCCTGGTTAGAGGCACGTAACACCGATTGATCTTCAGGGATCACGCCGACCAGAGGAATGCGCAGAATTTCCAGCACATCTTCCATGCTCAGCATATCGCCACGGTTTACCCGGCCAGGGTTATAACGGGTCAGCAGCAGATGCTCCTTCACCGGGTCCTGACTGTTTTCAGCGCGGCGGGATTTAGAGGAGATGATGCCGAGGATGCGGTCGGAGTCGCGGACAGAAGAGACTTCCGGGTTGGTGGTGATGATGGCTTCATCAGCAAAGTAGAGCGCCATCAGTGCGCCCGTTTCAATCCCTGCCGGTGAGTCGCAGACGATGAAATCGAACTCCATTGCGGCTAAATCGTTCAGGACCTTCTCAACACCTTCACGGGTCAGGGCATCTTTATCGCGGGTCTGCGATGCCGGCAGAATGTAGAGTTGCTCAGTGCGTTTGTCGCGAATCAGCGCTTGGTTCAGCGTGGCATCGCCCTGGATAACGTTAACGAAGTCGTAGACCACACGGCGTTCGCAGCCCATGATCAAATCCAGGTTACGCAGACCGATATCAAAGTCGATAACGACCGTCTTTTTGCCTTTCTGCGCTAAACCGGTGGCGATGGCCGCGCTTGACGTGGTCTTACCAACGCCCCCTTTACCGGATGTAACTACAATAATGCGTGCCATAAATGTTGATTTCCTTAACAAAAGAAAAGGGGCCTAATTAAGTGTCTGGATAGTCAGCGCGCCATCCTGCAGGCACAGGCGCGCAGCTTTACCAAAAAATTCTTGCGGGATCTGATCCATGATCCAGTATTCCCCGGCAATCGAGACCAGCTCGGCAGCCAGGTTAGTACAGAAAATCTGGCAGTTGCGATCGCCGCTGGCACCTGCCAGGGCTCGACCGCGCATCATGCCGTAAATATGAATGTTGCCATCGGCGACCAGTTCGGCACCGGCACTGACGCTGCTGGTGATAATTAAGTCGGCGTCACGCGCATAAATCTGCTGGCCCGAGCGCACCGGGGTGTTCACGATGCGGGTTTTCGCTGCTGCCGTCTCGGTTACAACCGGCTGCGGTTCAGGAGCGGGGGCCGGCTGCGGTACCTCGGCACGCGGTCTGGCCTCTTTGCCTTCTGCCAGTACCGGCAGCCCTGCACGGGCGATCATGCGTTTCAATGCTTCATCTTTGCAGCCGCTTACGCCGACAATGCGTAAACCGGTAGCAAGAATCGCCTGCTGCAGCTGTTTCCAGTTAACATCGGCACTCAATGCGGCGACGTTAAGCACCACCGGGGCGTTTTTCAGGAAATCGGGAGCCTGGTCAATCTTGTCCTGGAGCGCCTTGCGAATCACCGCAGGGTCATGATGATGCAAATGGACGACAGACAGGGTGAAACTGCTACCTTTGAATTCGATTGGCGTTTGCGACATCTGTCCCGACTCAGTCCTGTTTTCACTACCGCTAACCTGACGATGATAAAACTATCGCTGAAGCGCTAACGGTGAATATTCGAAGTTCTGCAAGCATGTTATAGTTACAGCTATATTCAGACAAGCCTCAACGCCGGTTAATTCGAGTAAAAAATATGTTTTGTGTGATCTACAGAAGCCCGTTACGTGACCAGACTTATCTCTATGTTGAAAAAAAGGACGATTTCTCGCGCGTTCCGGAAGAATTGCTGAAGGGATTTGGCAAGCCGCAGCTGGCGATGGTGCTAAAGCTGGCGGGCCGCGATAGGCTGGCTAATGCGGATATCAATAAAGTTAAGCAGGGATTGAGCGAGCAGGGTTATTATTTACAGCTTCCACCGCCGATTGAAAGTCTGCTAAAAATTCACTTAGAGGCCGATAAAAAAGTTTAACTCGGATTCTTCTGTAAATATAAATCCTGTTAGTGCGATACTGCAGGGCTAATATTGCTCTGAAGCTGCGCAAAATTAACGGCGCAGCTTATCTGCTCCACCCCTGTTTAAATACCCAGTCCACATATTTACACCCTATTTGTACGATTATTCAGCATGCCAGGGGTAACGTTTACGCTTTTTGACAAATTCCGCCCCCCGGATGGTTAAAAGCATCTTATTATCACGCTCTGTTGCTGGCATTCCGATCAATGCATCAGCAAACATTAACCCGCCAGCCGCGCTGGCATCACACCTAACCTGAACAGGGGATGAGCATGTATCAGCATCATAACTGGCAAGGCGCTCTGTTAGATTTTCCGGTCAGCAAAGTGGTTTGCGTCGGCAGTAATTATGCAAAACATATTAAAGAGATGGGCAGTGCGACGCCTACTGAACCGGTAATCTTTATTAAACCGGAAACGGCATTGTGTGATTTGCGCCAGCCACTCTCCGTTCCCGACGCTTTTGGCGAAGTTCATCACGAAGTCGAACTGGCGGTGTTGATTGGTGCGACGCTGAAACAGGCGAGTGAAGAACACGTGGCTAAGGCGATTGCAGGCTATGGCGTGGCGCTGGACCTGACGCTGCGTGACCTGCAGTCCGGGCTGAAAAAAGCGGGCCAGCCATGGGAAAAATCTAAAGGCTTTGATAACGCCTGTCCCATCTCCGGTTTCATCCCGGTAGCCGAATTCAGTGATGATCCACAGAATGTCGAGCTTAAGCTGGTGGTAAACGGAGATGTGCGTCAGCACGGCAACACCGCCGATATGATTCACAAAATTCTGCCGCTGATTGCTCATATGAGCCACTATTTTACGCTGCGTGCAGGCGATGTCATTCTGACCGGGACACCTGAGGGTGTGGGTCCGATGCGCTCGGGTGACAAGCTGGAAGTGTCACTGGCGGGTCACGGCATCAGCACGCGCGTACTCTAAAAACTTGCATCACCGCAGCATAGGCTTTATAAGGTGCGTTTCAGGCACAACCCGGACAAATCATCATGACTGACACCCCTTTCTGGCAACAAAAACGCCTGGCACAAATGAGCGATGAGGAATGGGAATCCTTGTGTGATGGTTGTGGCCAGTGTTGCCTGAACAAGTTGCAGGACGCTGACACGGATGAGATTTACTTCACCAACGTCGCCTGCAATCAGCTCAATATTAAAACCTGCCAGTGCCGTAACTATGAGCGCCGCTTCGAATTAGAAGAGGATTGCATCAAACTGACGCGCGAAAATCTGACCACCTTCAACTGGCTGCCGCGCACCTGCGCCTACCGGTTGCTGGGTGAGGGCAAAGGATTGCCGGTCTGGCATCCGCTGCGGGCCGGTTCGAAAACCGCGATGCATGCGCAGCGAATTTCGGTGCGTTATATTGCGGTGCGGGAGAGTGAAGTGCGGGACTGGGAAGATCACATTATCGATCGCCCCGATCGCAACGGCTAATCGTCACGGCGTCATCTGAAACGTAAAAAGGCTGCCAGTGGCAGCCTTTTTTGATCTCAGCAACGTTTCGTGTCAGCGACCAAAGAGATCGCGACGCTTAGGTTTGAAAGGTTGAGCAATCAGTACCAGCACGGCGACCAGCAGATAACCGGCAAACACCCCAATCATCCACTGCGGCATGCTGAGCGTCAGGAAAGTCCAGCTGCGTTCTGCACAGTCGCCGCTGGCCAGAAACACTGACGGCAACCACTTATCCAGTGGCAATCCGCTGGGAAAGCGGGCAGCAAAATCACAGGTCGTAAACGGGTTTGGATGCAGCTGAATCATCGTATGTTCATAAGAGAGACGCAGGCCCTCCCAGGCACTATAGATCCATAACGCCAGAGCACCCAGACGCAGCGGTGATTTCGGCGCAATCGCACCGACCAGACCCGCGCCCAGCACACCAAACAGCGCATTGCGTTCATAAATACACATCACGCAGGGCTTTAATCCCATTACGTGCTGAAAGAAGAGTGCCGTCAATTCCAGTGCAAGCGCCGTCAGTGCCAGTAATAACCAGGCTCCCCGACCACGAGAACATTGATTCAGATATCGCAACATATTGCATTCCCTGTAAACGTTAATGCCACGCAGTGTAAACCAAAAGCGCGGGCAAACCAGCCAGGAACAGGGAAAAATCGTGTGCAAACATGACCTGATTCTGATCCAGAACAGGTTACAGGAAGATCAGCGGAGGCCCACCAGCTGATGTCTGCTCAGTAAACAGCAGGAAGATGGCGACGTTAAAAAAAACCGGCTGTAATCGGCAGAAAGCGAAACGGCAAGTGCAGGCTATTCGCAACCCGCATGCTGTGCTTTCAGGAAGATTTTCTGCTGCTTTTGAGACTGAATGTTCCGGCGCAGAAAAATGTGCATTCGGCCATCGTCTTATAACAGCAGCGTTCGCCGGCAGCCAGTCTGAAATATGCGCCCGCGCCCGGTTTTAATGGTTACGCAGGCTATATCCGCTATAGGGCGTCTGGTATGATGAGTCCCCATCATGATTAGAAAAGCAACGAGAACACATTGCTATGGTTATAAAGGCTCAGAGTCCAGCGGGATTTGCTGAAGAGTATATTATTGAAAGCATCTGGAACAGTCGCTTTCCGCCCGGATCGATTCTTCCTGCTGAGCGTGAGCTTTCTGAATTGATTGGGGTAACGCGTACCACCTTGCGTGAGGTGTTACAGCGCCTGGCGCGTGACGGCTGGCTGACGATTCAGCACGGCAAACCGACGCGCGTGAACGATTTCTGGGAGACATCCGGCCTGAATATTCTGGAAACCCTTGCCCGCCTCGATCACGACAGTGTGCCGGTGCTGATTGACAACCTGCTGTCAGTCCGCAGCAACATTTCATCGATTTTTATCAGCCGTGCGCTGCGCCATCATCCTGACAAGGCGCGTGAAGTGCTGGAAACGGTATGTGCCGCAGCCGATCAGGCTGATGCCTATACCGAGCTCGACTACCGGGTGTTCCGCGGTCTGGCATTTGCATCAGGCAATCCGATTTACGGTCTGATCCTCAATGGCCTGAAAGGCCTCTATACCCGGGTGGGTCGTCACTACTTTTCCAGTGCGGAAGCGCGTCAGGTTGCGCGGGATTTCTATCTGACCCTTCTGGCGCTGTGCGACAAAGAGCCAGGACAGGATGAGATTGTAGACGTGGTGCGCAACTATGGCCGCCGCAGCGGCGAAATCTGGCACAGTATGCAGAAGAACCTGCCAGACGACCTCGGCAATAAACGATAAAAAAACCGGACATCGCGTCCGGTTTTTTGTTTTTAGCCCATCAGAGTGATGAACCGCGCGGCGGATTACGATCCAGTAACTCGACGCTGCCGTCTTCGTTCTGCTGTTCCAGAATCACATCAAACCCCCACAGACGATGCACATGCTTCAGCACCTCGCGACGACTCTTATCGAGCGGCGTACGGCTCTGTGGCACATAACGCAAAGTCAGCGAACGATCGCCACGCAGATCGACGTTGTAGACCTGAATATTAGGCTCAAGATTACTCAGGTTGTACTGTGCAGAGAGTTGCTGGCGAATGGCCCGATAGCCCGCCTCATCGTGGATAGCGGCGATCTCCAGATAGTTGTTGCGGTCGTCATCCAGTACGGTGAAGAGACGGAAATCACGCATCACTTTCGGCGACAGGAACTGGCTGATAAAACTTTCATCCTTAAACTCACGCATTGCAAAATGCAGGGTTTCCAGCCAGTCGGAGCCGGCGATATCCGGGAACCAGTAACGATCCTCTTCAGTCGGTGACTGACAGATCCGCTTGATATCCTGCATCATCGCAAACCCTAACGCATAAGGGTTGATGCCGTTGTACCACTGACTGTTATAGGGCGGCTGATACACGACGTTGGTGTGACTGTGCAGGAACTCCATCATAAAGCGTTCCGATACTTTGCCTTCATCGTACAGGTGATTAAGGATGGTGTAGTGCCAGAACGTCGCCCAGCCTTCGTTCATTACCTGCGTCTGCTTCTGTGGATAGAAATACTGGCTCACCTTGCGCACAATGCGCAGGATCTCACGCTGCCAGGACTCCAGCAGCGGGGCATTTTTTTCCATAAAATAGAGCAGGTTTTCCTGCGGCTCAGAAGGGTAGCGTGCCGCTTCAAAAGCCACTGTCTCTTTCTCGCGCCGCGGCAGCGTTCGCCATAGCGTATTCACCTGGCTCTGCAGATACTCTTCACGGCTTTTCTGCCGCGCCTTCTCCTCCTGAAGGGAGATTTTCTGCGGGCGTTTATAGCGATCAACGCCATAATTCATCAGGGCATGGCACGAGTCGAGCAGCCGCTCGACCTCTTCGACGCCATAACGCTCTTCGCAGTCACTGATATAGTTTTTGGCGAACAGCAGATAATCGACAATCGATCCGGCATCCGTCCAGCTGCGGAACAGATAGTTATTCTTGAAGAAGGAGTTATGACCATAGCAGGCATGCGCCATCACCAGTGCCTGCATGGTCATGGTGTTTTCTTCCATCAGATAGGCGATGCAGGGGTTGGAATTGATAACGATTTCATAGGCCAGACCCTGCTGACCATGCTTATAGCGCTGCTCGGTCTCGATAAACTTTTTACCGAATGACCAGTGTGAATAGTTGATGGGCATGCCCACGCTGGAATAGGCATCCATCATCTGTTCTGAGGTAATCACTTCTATCTGGTGCGGGTAGGTATCAAGCCGGTAGAGTTTAGCAACCCGGTCTATCTCTGCTAAGTAGACATCAAGCAGTTCAAATGTCCAGTCTGGTCCGTCATTGAGTCGTTTGCTGTCTCTGATGGCTTCGTCAAAGATTGTCGTCATAGCGCACCTCTTTTTTGCAAACCGGCTGACCCGAAAGACAACCCGTTCTGGTTATTTAAGGCTTCATCCTGAAAAAGGGAACCCGAAAAAAACTGAGTGAACACAACAATGATAGCCCACTGTCGCTTATCCGAAATGCGAACTCAAACGAATTCTTTGGCACAAAATCATTAAGACTGGTGCCGCAGAGAATTTAATAGCCTTTAATTCGAACGTTATTTCAAAGCGCGGAATATCATCCTGTTTATAAGCAGAATGTATGGGGTTGAATGATTCTCCTGCCATGCGCAGGTTTAACTGCTTTCATTGTCATTTATTTCTGTGTTTATGGATTAAGGCGCATAAAGCGCTGAAATTGGCCGTGTGACAAGATTTTAGTTACCTGAAAAGTGAAAAAGATGTGAAATAGATGCTGAATTTATGGGATGGTGTCCGCTGTGTGAATCCGCTGACTATCATCTGCTGAACAGTGAATTATGCTTTTATATGCCGGGTGGGGGAGCTATGCATGTAGTCATTCTTGGAAGTGGTGTGGTTGGCGTGGCAAGCGCCTGGTATCTGGCGCGTGCCGGACATCAGGTTACCGTCATCGATCGTCAGCCCGCTGCGGCGATGGAGACCAGCGCAGGAAATGCGGGTCAAATCTCACCGGGCTATGCCGCGCCCTGGGCGGCGCCAGGCGTGCCGCTGAAAGCGGTGAAGTGGATGTTCCAGCGCCACGCGCCGCTGGCTATCCGGCTGGATGGCAGCAGTTTCCAACTGGAGTGGATGTGGCACATGCTGCGTAACTGCGACATCAACCACTATCAGCAGAACAAAAGCCGCATGGTGCGGATTGCCGAATACAGTCGTGACTGTCTGAAAGTGTTGCGCTCTGAGACCGGCATCGCCTATGAGGGTCGTCAGGGCGGAACATTGCAGCTGTTTCGCACGCAGCAGCAGTTCGACAGCGCCAGTAAAGATATTGCGGTACTGCGCGACGCGGGCGTGCCCTATGAGCTGCTGGAGGCACATGAGCTGTCTCGCGTGGAACCGGCGCTGGCGGCAACCCGGCATAAACTCACTGGCGGATTGCGCCTGCCTAACGATGAAACCGGTGACTGCCAGCTCTTTACGCAGCGGCTGGCAAAAATGGCCGAAGAGGCGGGCGTGGTTTTCCGCTTTAACACCCCGGTCGATCACCTGCTGCGCGATGGCAATCGTATTTATGGTGTGAAGTGCGGCGAGGAAATCATCAAGGCGGACAGCTATGTAGTGGCCTTTGGTTCCTACTCCACCGCACTGCTAAAAAACGTCATTGATATTCCGGTCTATCCGCTGAAAGGCTACTCACTCACTATTCCGATTAAAAATCCTGATGCTGCCCCGGTTTCGACGATTCTGGATGAGACCTACAAAGTGGCGGTGACCCGGTTTGACGATCGTATCCGCGTCGGCGGAATGGCGGAAATTGTTGGTTTTAACACCAGACTCACCGAAGCACGGCGGGAAACGCTGGAGATGGTGGTCAGTGATCTCTATCCTGAAGGCGGTCATCTCGCGCAGGCGAGTTTCTGGACCGGTCTGCGTCCGATGACGCCAGACGGTACGCCGATTGTCGGTGCCACGCCACTCTCCAATCTTTATCTCAATACCGGTCACGGTACGCTGGGCTGGACGATGGCGTGTGGTTCAGGTCAGTTGCTGGCCGATCTCATCTCCGGTAAAAAGCCAGCCATTGCGGCGGATGACTTAGCGGTGTTCCGCTACTTACCCGGTTTCGCGGCGACCTCATCGCCGCTGCGTAACGCCAACGCAACTCGTTAAGTATTCAGGGAGAGAGAGGATGTCACGTCCGATTGTCGCTACCATTAACCAGCAGGCGCTTCGTCATAACCTGACTGTTGTTCGCCAGGCGGCGCCCGCATCCCGCGTCTGGTCAGTGGTGAAAGCCAATGCATATGGCCATGGCATTGATCGCGTACGCGAAGCGTTATCTGCCACCGACGGCTTTGCGTTGCTAAATATGGAAGAAGCCATTCTGCTGCGCGAGCAGGGCTGGAAAAAGCCGATTCTGCTGCTGGAGGGATTTTTCCAGCCAGAGGATCTGCAGCTGATTGACCGCTATCGCCTGACCACCAGCGTACACAGTAACTGGCAAATCAAGGCGCTGGCCAGTGCCAGCCTCTCTGCGCCGGTTGATATCTATCTCAAAATGAACAGCGGCATGAACCGTCTGGGCTTTCGCCCGGAGCAGGTTTCTGGCGCCTGGCAGAAGCTGCGGGCGCTGAGCAATGTCGGTGAGATGACGCTGATGGCCCATTTTGCCGATGCCGAAAATCCGCAGGGCCTGATTGCACCGCTGCAGCGTATTGAGCAGGCGGCGGAGGGGCTGAATTGCCCGCGGTCGCTATCGAATTCTGCCTGCACCTTATGGCATCCTGAAGCGCATTTTGACTGGGTCCGGCCCGGTATTGTTCTGTACGGCGCGTCGCCCAGCGGTGACTGGCAGGACATTGCTGGAAGCGGTTTGAAGCCAGTGATGACCCTGAGCAGTGAGATTATTGCGGTTCAGCAGTTACAGGCGGGCGATGGCGTCGGTTACGGCTACCGTTATCACGCCAGCACAGCGCAGCGGATTGGCGTCGTAGCCTGTGGTTACGCCGATGGCTATCCGCGCCATGCCCCGACCGGCACGCCGGTCTGCGTCGATGGCGTGATGACACAGGTGGTTGGCGCGGTTTCGATGGATATGATTACGGTGGATTTAACCCCCTGTCCACAGGCTGGCATTGGTTCCGCCGTTGAGTTGTGGGGGGAGCAGGTAAAAATCGATCAGGTGGCGAAAGCGGCCGGAACGGTAGGGTACGAGTTGATGTGCGCGCTGGCACCCCGCGTCCCGGTCACGGTTATTTAAGCGCGGTCAGGCTGCCGCGCATCTTTCTGCTGCAGCGCCAGGCGATAAAGGCCAGCGCTGCACCCAGCAGCATCATCAGACTCAGCGACAGCTTCTCCGCCACTGGCAGCGCGACGATCACCAGGCTGCCTGCCGCACCACCGGCCATCTGAATAAAGCCCTGCAGGGCGGACGCCACGCCCGCCTGTTGCTGATAGGGCTCCAGCGCATAGCTGGTGGCCGGCCCCACCGTAAAGGCCAGTCCGGCCACTGACACGGCGACCGGGAACATGTAGAGCGCCCAGTGTGTCTGCATCTCCGCCGGGAAAATCTGCATCCCTGCCACCAGCAGCACCGCGCCCAGCAGCATGGTGAAGAATCCCATTGCCAGACAGAACGGTCGACCTGCTTTACGAATCGCTTTGTTCACGAACATACTGACAAACATGATCCAGAACCCGTTAGCGCCAAACGCAAAGGAGAACTGGATCGGCGTCAGCCCGCCTTCAGTCATTAACACCTGCGGTGCCAGCGACACATAGGTCAGCACCATACCCAGCGCACCGGCATTGGCAAAGGCGAAGGCCAGGAAGCGCGGCTGACGCAGGATTTCAGCGTACTGTTTAACCGGTAATCCTTTGACCCGCAGCGTATCCGCCGGACGTGTTTCCGGCAGCCAGATAATCACCAGCAGCGTAATCAGCACGCCGTAGGCGCAGAGGAACCAGAACGGCGCGCGCCAGTCAAAGGCGCTGGCCAGCAGACCACCCAGCAGTGGGGCCAGAGCTGGAACGATGTTTAATGCACCGTTCAGGAAGCCATAGGCGCGGGCGGCATCATCACCGCTCAGACGGTCGCGCACGCCGCTAAAGGCGACTACCGCGCTGCAGCAGACGCCACAGCCCTGCACCAGACGGGCAAGGACGAACAGCGGAAATGAGGTCGCGGTGGCGGCGATGGCGCTGCCGGTGATGTAGAGCCCCAGCCCCAGCAGGGCAATCGGCTTACGGCCATAGTTGTCCACCAGCGGACCGGTCACCAGCTGGCCCAGCCCCATCACCAGTAAAAACAGAGGAATGGTGGTCTGTACCAGTGAGACCGGTGTATCCAGCCCTTCTGCAATCTGCGGCAGCGTGGGCAAATAGAGATCGATGCCTAAAGGTGCCAGCAGCACCAGGCTTAATAACAGCAGAGTAAATTTTTGCATAACAACCAGAGGGTAAACGTTCTGTTAAAAAACGAGCGCAGAGGGTAATGATTCAGAGGCAAAAAAGATAGAGGAAGTCGTGCGGAAAGTGCGATGCCTGCTGTAAACAGGCATCGCAGGGTCTTGCTTAGTAAGCACCGTCGCGGCGTAGCACCACGCCTGCGGTTTTGAACAGAATCGCGATATCGGTCCAGAGCGCCCAGTTTTTGACATACCAGGAGTCAAAATAGACGCGGGTATCATAGTCGATATCGTTACGTCCGCTGACCTGCCAGAGGCCGGTCATGCCTGGCTTGGCCATCAGGTAGTAGTCAACGTCACCGGCATAACGCTCCAGTTCAGCTTCGATGACCGGACGCGGGCCGACCAGACTCATCTCACCACGAATTACGTTCCACAGCTGCGGCAATTCGTCGAGGCTGGTTTTACGCAGGAAGCTGCCAATCCGGGTTACGCGCGGGTCATTCTTCAGTTTGAAATCTTTGTCCCACTCCATCCGGGCCTCTTCACTGTTCGCCAGCAATTTCTCCAGCACCTCTTTGGAATTGGTCACCATGGAACGGAATTTCAGACATTTGAATTTTTTGCCATTCTGGCCCACACGTTCGTGACCATAAATTGCATTGCCGCCGTCACGCTTCACCATATAGCAGAGCAGGGCAAAGATTGGGCCAAGGAACAGCAGCAGCATAGACGCTACGATGATATCAAAGGCACGCTTCATGAAACGGGAGGAGTGTTTCGCGAGGTTATTGCTGACGCGCAGGATCATCACTTCATGACTGAAGATAAAGGACATATCCGTGCCGTAAAGCGGCACGCCGCGCAGCGTAGGGATCACCGAGACGGACCGACAGTTCATCTTCGACAGGAACTTCAGCCAGCGATCCCGCATCGGCTGCTGCTCATACTCCATAGCAACAATAAACTGCACGTTGTCACGGTCAATGGTCTGCCAGTTAATGTCTTTCCAGGTGATCACTGGCACACCATTCACGCTCTGCTGAGCAGGAACATCATCGACTGAGATAAAGGCCTGAACGTTGTAGCCCAGAATCTCTTCACTCTGCAGCGCCGCATACGCTTCAGTGGCGTTGCGGCCGGAACCGATAATGATGGTCTCTTTCTGCCACTGGCCCGCCTTATTAATGGCACGTTTAACCAGAGCGCGCATCAGCGGCAGCAGCAGCAGGGCATATGTCCAGCTGAAGACCCACACCATGCGGGAGAAATCCCATTTAGAGAAAGCGATAAGTGCCAGGTCGAGCAGCGAGAAAACAAATAATGTTTTAACGATCTCTTTCAGTTCAAACCAGAAGGGTTTGCGATAGGTGTAATGGCGCAGTCGTACCCAGAACCAGCCGGTACACATGACTGACATAATAAACTGAGCCACAAAACGATATTCAATCTGATGCGGTGGAATAAATGTATCCAGCTCGCCCCAAATACCCTGTATTGTCGCGGCAGATAAAAACAGTGCCAGGTTAAGTGCAATCAGATCGGAAAAACTCAGGGCGAATTTCACGATGATATTTTTACGCGTTCCGCTCCACGAGCGGCTCGGGCTATTCATTATCAATGTACTTGCCATAAAACCTGCTCTCTTTCTCAAGTAAAAGATGGCCTGATCAGAATCAAATACGCGCTCAGGAGTGGGCCTCTGAAAAATTAAAAATAATTTTTCAGTCTGTTGCAGTCAGTACAGCCAGTGCAGCTGCAAAAAAGTAACGATTAAAGCGTGATGGTACTCACGAAATGTTGCAGCATTGAGAATGAGTATGCAGGAGTTATTTGACAGAGTTAATACGGAAAAAATCTGAAAACATCAAAAGTGATTAAAGTTTTAAATCGCTAACTGCAGGTTTTTATTGAATAAAATAAGGAATGGGTCGGTTATAACCAAATTGTTTAAGACGCTTTTTAGGAATTACCGCCAAATCATATGACTGGCGGTAGTGATAGTGGCTCAGGCAGGTTTCTTTAAAATCCAGCGGTCCTGCTGTTTATCGTAGTGGCCAATCTGCAGATTCACTGGCTCCCCGTCAATCCAGGCCGGTACGCTGGTGTCACGATCCCAGCCATCGAGTTGGGTAATTAAGCCGGGATTGGTGTGACAGGGGATACTGACGGTGTCGGCGTTCTCACTGTCAAGATCGGCATCTACAATCTCATAACGACCAATTTTAACCACGTGTCCCATTCATTTCTCCCGTTTTAACTGGCATAGACAGTTAAGCTTAGCGCACTGAGAGAAAATAACGTGGCTGAATGATTAGGATTATTCCTTCTCTTCAGCCGGACGGACACCAATCTTCACGATGCGGTTATCCTCTTTCTCCGCGACGGTCCAGGTCAGCTGATTCCACTCCACCTGATCGCCGACGACCGGCGAGCCGCCCAGCATCGCCAGCACCAGTTGTCCCAGTGACTGCTGATCGTTAGTGCTCTCATCCAGCTCGAGTCCATAAATCTGGGCCACATCACGCAAGCGGGCCTCTGCATCCAGAATAAAGTCACCAAAGAAGCGCTGATCGAGCGAAACCGGCGGCGACTGGCTGAACATTTTGCCCAGCGCCGGAAGGTCGCGCTCACGACCAATCACGCAAATGACGTCGTTCTCTTTCAGCCGTGTCCCGCCGTTGGGGTGCATCAGCACGTTGTCACGGAACAGGGCGGCGATGCGGGTCTCGCGCGGCATCTGCAGGTCACGCAGTGCGGCACCCACGCACCACTTATCAGCGCTGAGCTGATAAACAAACTGCTCCCACGGATTTTCCGGATGAATATCCAGGCCGACACGGCTGATCGGCGAAGCAGTCGGCGGCACCACTACTTTGGCTTTTTTCGCCGCAAAGCCCAGCGAGGTGCCCTGCAACATCAGGGAAACCAGCACTACAAAGAAGGCGATATTAAAATAGAGCGAGGCGTTCTCTAATCCGGCCATCATCGGGAAAACCGCGAGGATAATCGGCACCGCACCGCGTAAGCCGACCCAGCTGATAAAAAATCGTTCGCGCGTGGTGAAGCTGCGGAACGGCAGCAGCCCAATAAACACCGATAACGGGCGCGCCACCAGAATCAGCCATAGCGAGAGAATCATCGCCGGCACCGCGATATGCCATAAATCAGAGGGCGTCACCAGCAGCCCCAGCACGATGAACATGCCGATCTGGCTCAACCATGCCATCCCATCAAAGGTCTGCAGAATGCCGTGTCGGTTACGAATCGGGCTGTTGCCCAGTAAAAAGCCGCACAGATAGACCGCCAGGATACCGCTGCCCTCTAACACCGTGGTCAGGGCGAACACCAGAATGCCACCGCTCAGCGCCAGCAGCGGATAAAGGCCACCGGCCAGACTGATGCGGTTAATCAGCTGCTGCAGCGCCCAGCCGCCGCCCAGGCCTAACACAATACCCAGACCAAACTGCTGCACCAGATGCACCAGGAACATCCAGTCAAGGCCGCTGCGGCCCTGCTCGATCATCTCAATCAGGGTGATGGTCAGAAACACCGCCATCGGGTCATTGCTGCCCGATTCAATCTCCAGCGTGGAGCTGACGCGCTCATTCAGGCCTTTGTCACCCAGCAGAGAGAAGACGGCGGCGGCGTCCGTAGAGCCGATGATGGCGCCAATCAGGAAGCCCTGCATCATATCGAGGTTAAATAGCCAGGCCGCCACTACGCCGGTTAAGCCCGCGGTAATCATTACCCCTACAGTGGCCAGCGACAGCGCAGGCCCCAGTGCAACTTTAAATGAGCTGGCCTTAGTCCGCATGCCACCATCCAGAAGGATGATCGCCAGCGCCAGGTTTGAAATCAGATAGGCTGCCGGATAGTTATCAAAGGCGATGCCACCAATACCATCAATACCGGTCAGCATGCCCAGTGCAAGGAAGATAACCAGAATAGGAATGCCCAGCCGGGACGAGAAAGAGCTGAGCAGAATACTCGATGCGACCAGCACGGAACCAATGATAAACAGACTGTAAACAATAGTGTGGTTCAAACCCGGTCTCCTGAGATATGACAGTGCGATGCAGCAAGGGGTGACAAATATCCATGCTATCTCTGAAAGATAATGTTTTATCAAGGAGTTGTCATTGTGAAAATGCGTATTATACGAATTGCTTAACCGCATATGGAATCAGATTAATGTGAAGAATGAGGGGGTTGGCAGGCAAGCGGGAGAAAACAGACTGTTTTAGCAGGTTATTCGGCAGATAAAAAAGCCGGTAATTAACCGGCTCGGGTTGTCAGGCTTCCGCTGCCTGTTTATGGAACAGCGATCGGAACACCGGATAAATATCTTCCGGCTCACGAATATGTTCAATGGCAAAGTTATCAAACGTCGCCTGCAGATGCTCATATTCACGCCACAGGGTCTGATGCGCCCGGCGGGTAATCTCAATATAACTGTAGTAACGCACGACCGGCAGAATGTGCTTCGCCAGAATCTCATGACAGAGCGGAGAGTCGTCAGCCCAGTTATCACCATCCGAGGCCTGTGCTGCATAGATGTTCCATTGCGCCGGGTCATAACGCTCTTTCACCACCTCATCCATCAGTTTCAGCGCACTGGAAACGATGGTGCCGCCCGTCTCCTGAGAGTAGAAGAACTCCTGTTCGTCGACTTCTTTAGCCTGCGTATGATGGCGAATATAAACCACATCGACATTCTTGTAGGTGCGGCTCAGGAACAGGTATAGCAGGATATAGAAGCGTTTGGCCATATCCTTAGTCGCCTGATCCATTGAACCGGATACATCCATCAGACAGAACATGACTGCCTGGCTGGAAGGCTCCGGCCGCTTCTCAAAGTTTTTGTAGCGCAGATCGAAGGTGTCGATAAACGGCACGCGTTCAATGCGCGCCCGTAACTCGGCAATCTCTCTGCGCAGCCGTTCCTCCTCCAGCAGTTGTGCCGGTTCAGCGTTCTCAACTTCCTGCAGCGTCTCTTCCAGTTCGTGCAGCATCCGGCGTTTACCTGCTGTCATTGCCGTACGACGCGCTAGCGAGTTCTGCAATGAGCGCACAACACTGATATTGGCCGGCACGCCATTAGAGGTGAAACCGGCCCGGTGGGTCTTATACTCATTCAGCTGACGATGCTGGTTACGACGCAGGTTAGGCAGGGCGAGGTCTTCAAACAGCAGGTCAAGATACTCATCTTTCGATATCTGAAAGACAAACTCATCCTGACCTTCACCATCCTGACTGGCATTGCCCTGACCACTGCCGCCGCCACCGCCACCCTGCGGACGCTCAACGCGGTCGTTCTGAACAAAATGGTCGTTGCCCGGATGGACCCGATGGCGGTTACCGCCGCGCCCCTGATGGAAAATCGGCTCATTGATATCGTCAATCGGGATTGAGACGGACTCACCGCTGCTTACGTCGGTCACCGAGCGTTTATTGATGGCCTCGGAGATCGACTGCTTAATTTGCGACTTATAACGGCGCAAGAAGCGCTGGCGGTTTACCGCGCTCTTGTTTTTGCCGTTAAGCCGGCGATCGATGAAATAGGCCATGGTATTCCCCCAAACTTCATTGTAAGCAGGCCGGGCGAACCCGACCCTGTCAGACCGGTATCACTTACCGGCAAGCTTACAGACTCTTATCAGGACGATTTACGCACACGCAGATACCATTCGCACAGCAGGCGAACCTGTTTGCGGGTATAGCCTTTTTCCATCATGCGATCGACAAAATCATCATGCTTTTTCTGCTCATCGGTCGAGGTCTTGGTGTTAAACGAGATGACCGGCAGCAACTCTTCCGTATTCGAGAACATTTTCTTCTCAATCACGGTGCGCAATTTCTCGTAACTGGTCCAGTTCGGATTGCGACCGTTATTGTGTGCCCTGGCGCGCAGCACGAAGTTAACGATCTCGTTACGGAAATCCTTCGGGTTACTGATGCCAGCAGGCTTCTCGATCTTCTCCAGCTCCGCGTTGAGCGATTCACGATCAAACAACTGTCCGGTATCGGGATCGCGATACTCCTGATCCTGGATCCAGAAGTCGGCATAGGTCACGTAGCGGTCAAAAATGTTCTGACCATATTCAGAGTAGGATTCCAGATAGGCGGTCTGAATCTCTTTGCCAATAAACTCAGCATATTTAGGAATCAGATAGCCTTTGAGGTGCTCAAGGTATTTCTCCGCCTGATCCTGCGGGAACTGCTCGCGCTCAATCTGCTGCTCCAGCACGTAGAACAGGTGCACCGGGTTAGCTGCGACTTCGGCGTGATCGAAGTTAAATACCCGCGACAGAATCTTAAAGGCAAAGCGGGTTGAGAGACCGTTCATGCCTTCATCCACACCGGCGTAGTCGTGATACTCCTGCCAGGACTTCGCTTTGGGGTCGGTGTCCTTCAGGCTCTCACCATCGTACACCCGCATTTTGGAATAGATGCTGGAGTTCTCAGGATCCTTGAGTCGTGACAGGATAGAGAAGCGTGCCAGCGTTTCCAGCGTACCCGGCGCACAGGGCGAGGTTGCCAGCTCACTGTGATTAAGCAGTTTGTCGTAAATTTTGATCTCTTCAGAGACCCGCAGGCAATAGGGCACCTTGACGATGTAAACGCGGTCAAGGAACGCTTCATTATTCTTGTTGTTACGGAATGTCACCCACTCTGATTCATTGGAGTGCGCCAGAATAATGCCGTTAAACGGCAGCGCCGAAATTCCCTCGGTGCCGTTGTAGTTCCCTTCCTGTGTTGCTGTCAGGAGTGGGTGCAGCACCTTAATCGGCGCTTTAAACATTTCCACGAACTCCATGATACCCTGATTCGCACGGCAGAGTGCGCCAGAGTAACCGTAGGCATCAGGATCGTTTTGCGCGTGGTTTTCCAGTTTACGGATGTCTACTTTACCCACCAGCGCAGAAATATCCTGGTTGTTCTCATCACCCGGCTCGGTTTTGGCGATCGCCAGCTGTTCCAGAATCGACGGCCAGACTTTTACGACTTTAAACCGCGAAATATCGCCACCAAAGTCGTGAAGGCGTTTCGCAGCCCACGGCGACATGATGGTGCCGAGGTAACGGCGCGGGACGCCATACTCTTTTTCAAGAATATGTGCGTCTTCCTGTGGATTGAACAGGCAAAGAGGATGATCGTTAACCGGACTGCGTTCACCGTCAGCGCTGAGTACATAGATGGGCACCCGCTGCATCAGCGACTTAAGCCGTTCAGCCAGGGAAGATTTACCGCCACCCACCGGACCCAGTAAATAGAGGATCTGTTTCTTCTCCTCAAGTCCCTGAGCGGCATGTTTCAGATAGGAGACGATCTGTTCAATCGCTTCCTCCATGCCGTAGAACTCCTCGAACGCCGGATAGCGTCCCATCACACGATTGGAGAATATTCTGGAAAGGCGTGGCTCCTGAGCGGTGTCGACCATTACTGGCTCTCCGATAGCCATTAAAAGTCGCTCTGCAGCGTTGGCGTATGCACTGCGATCCTGCTTACAGACAGCAAGAAATTCCTGCAGTGTGAACTCTTCGTCCTTGGCAGCTTCATAACGCTGACGATAGTGATCGAATATATTCATAGCGATGCCCGTCCTTTCGTTTTTTAGCACAGGTAAGGAGCATAATTTAAGACTTGTAGCAGCTCCCGGAAGATATTCTCTGTTGAGTACAGCAACCCTTATGCCAACCTGATCTTTTTTATCGGGATACACAACTTTTGTGGTTACTCTGCTCGTACAAAATCTCTGCTGTTAATTCTAACTGTAGATGGCTTCTAGGAAATTTCCTCCATGGGTTTGGGCGAATGAGGGGATGATCAAGACTAATTCGGGTCAGTTGTGGGATGAGTTCATATGGGTGATGCTTTAACTTAACGTGTTTTTAACCTTTGGTGCCACTTTCATCTGTTGGTTGCTTAAAGGATTTCGATATAAGTTAATCCAGCCGTAAAAAAACGTTAGACTTCTTATTTGATTGTTATATTTATGGAATGAATAAATTGTGAACCAATTCAAATTTAAGACGCTTGTTGCACTTTTACCCTGTTATTTACTGGCGGCGCACGCCAATGCCGCTCCGCTTTCTGTAGGGGCATCGGTCATCTATGCCGACTCACCTTATCGTGGCGGACAGGACCGTTATCTTCCGGTTCCGGTCATCAATTATGAGGGTGAAGACTTCTGGTTCCGCAGCCTGCAGGGCGGTTACTATCTGTGGAAAGATCCTCAGAATCAGCTCTCACTGACGCTGCTGGGCTCACCGCAGGAGTACAAACCCAGCGACAACGATCTGGGCGATATGAAAGGGCTGGATAAGCGCCGCATGACGCTGATGGGTGGCGCTACTTATCGTCACACCGCCGACTGGGGGGTTGTCCGTACGGCATTGCTGGGCGACGTGCTGAATAACAGCAACGGCATGATCTGGGACCTGACTTACCTCTACCCCATCCAGATGGGCGACTTCAGCCTGACGCCGGGCATCGGTGCCATGTGGAATAGCGCCAATCAAAACCGTTATTATTACGGTGTTTCCGCGCATGAAAGCGCACGTACCGGCATCAGTCGTTACAATCCGGACGACAGCTGGTCACCTTATGTTGAGCTGAGTGCCAGCTATCAGATTGCAACGCAGTGGAATGTTGGCGTGGTGGGTCGTTACACCCGCTTCGACAGTGAAATCAAAGACAGCCCGATGATTGATAAGAGCGGGCAGACGACTATCTGGACAGGTGTCAGCTACACCTTCTGATAACGCACCGAAAGAGGGCGCCGGGTGCCCTCTGTTCTTTTATGGGGCCTCATAATGAGGCGGGAGAGCAGAATGCGCAACACGATCAACTTCGCTGGCTTCAGTGACCTGTCGGTAATTGGTCAGGGCACGTGGTATATGGGCGAAAACCCGGCGCAGCGGGCGGGTGAAGTCGCGGCATTGCAGGCAGGTCTGGAGTGTGGATTGCAGCTGATTGATACCGCTGAAATGTATGCAGACGGCGGCGCTGAAGAGGTGGTCGGGCAGGCACTGCTGGGACGTCGCGATAAAGCGTTGCTGGTGTCGAAGGTCTATCCGTGGAATGCCGGCGAAGTAGATGCCATTGAAGCCTGTGAACGCAGTCTGCGCCGTCTGCAGACCGATTACCTTGATCTCTATCTGCTGCACTGGCGCGGTAATATCCCGCTGGAAGAGACCCTGCGTGCCATGGAGCGCCTGCAGCAGCAGGGCAAGATTCGTCACTGGGGCGTCTCGAATTTTGATACTGATGATATGGCCGAACTGTGGCACGAACCCGGAGGCAATCAGTGCGCGACCAATCAGGTGCTCTACCATCTTGCCTCACGCGGCATCGAATTTGATCTGCTGCCCGTCTGTCAGCAGCATGGCGTGCCGGTTATGGCCTATTGTCCACTGGCACAGGCTGGACGGCTGCGTGACGCGCTGTTTACCGACGTGGTGCTGACTCAGATTGCACAACAGAAGGGCATCAGCGTGGCGCAATTACTGCTGGCTTGGGTGATTCGTCAGCCTCGCGTCATTGCCATTCCCAAAGCCAGTTCTGTGGTTCACGTTCAGGAAAATGCTGCGGCGCTGGAGGTGCAACTGACCGATGAAGAGTTGCAGCTCATCGATCGTGCCTGGCCATCACCACAGCATAAATTACCGCTGGATATCGTTTAGCCGTTAGCTTTGTCGCTGGCTGCGACTTTCTTCTTAAGACGGAACGTCGTGGCCAGGCGTGCCGGCTTTTCACCTGCACTACGTAGCGGCTTACTGATTCGGGCCGTCTCTACACAGACCATTGTCTTATAACCCTCATTCGCCATATCCGTCATGCTACAGGAGAGTTCAACGCCTGGATTCCAGGTGACAACGTCACTTTGATGGTGATGGTAAACTTCGATCTGTCGCTCACCCGCTGAATCATTGATGACCGAGCAATCTTCTGCTGCAGTAAAGATACGGTCGATGCGTCCCGGATAACGCTGTTTGCCATCACTGCTGGCGACCTCACCGTTATTGACTTTGTCGATAAAGCTGTTGCCCAGACCGGAGACCTCAACACCGTTGATGTCACTGACGGTAAAGTAGCTATGCAGCGCTGCCGTGGCTTCAAAGTCACCATGAGCTTCCAGTTCAATCTCACAATGCTGACCCAGGCGGAAACGGGCGATGAGGGTAAATTCGTGTGGCCACAGTTTCAGCGTCTGAGCGTTGCTCTCAAGCACCAGCGTCAGCATTACCCCATCTTCATTCTCATCATGCGCTGTAAGCTTCCATGTCTGAATCCGGGCAAAACCGTGTGCCGGCTCGCCTGCAGGACCAAACCAGGGCCAGCAGATCGGTACGCCGCCACGTATCGCTTTGCCTAGTGAAAACAGACTCTTGTCGCTCAGCCAGAGCACCGGCTTTTCACCACTCGGTTGCCAGGCGATCAGGTGCGCGCCCTGCAGCGTGATCGCTGCCCGTACCTTAGGGTGACTGACAACAATCGTCGGCAGTTCGCCAATCTGACGCTGCGAAAGGTAAGGGGAAATCTGTGTGACCACGGGCAGAGAAAACAGTTTATCTTGCATGTCCGATTCCTTCCTGTGCGGATCAAAAAAAGGGCGACCGAAGTCGCCCTTGATCTCAATGATGTCTGTCTGCCTTATTTAGCAGAAACCAGCGCAATCAGATCGAGAACTTTGTTTGAGTAGCCAGTTTCGTTGTCGTACCAGGAAACCAGTTTCACAAAGTTGTCGTTCAGCGCGATACCCGCTTTAGCATCAAACACTGAAGTCAGGACTTCGCCGTTGAAGTCGGTGGAAACCACGTCATCTTCAACGTAGCCCAGAACGTCTTTCATCTCACCTTCTGCAGCCGCTTTGATAGCAGCACAGATTTCTTTGTAAGAGGCCGCTTTTTCCAGACGCACGGTCAGGTCAACAACGGAAACGTTAGGAGTAGGTACGCGGAATGCCATACCAGTCAGTTTGCCGTTCAGCTCTGGCAGAACTTTACCAACGGCTTTTGCTGCGCCAGTTGATGAAGGAATGATGTTCTGCGATGCACCACGGCCGCCGCGCCAGTCTTTGTGAGACGGGCCATCAACGGTTTTCTGAGTCGCAGTGGTAGCGTGAACGGTGGTCATCAGACCTTCAACGATACCAAACTTGTCATTGATGACTTTTGCCAGTGGTGCCAGGCAGTTAGTGGTACAGGAAGCGTTAGAAACGATATCCTGGCCATCATATTTGTCGAAGTTCGCACCACGAACAAACATAGGAGTGTCATCTTTAGATGGACCGGTCAGAACGACTTTCTTAGCACCTGCAGTGATGTGTTTACGCGCGGTTTCGTCGGTCAGGAAGATACCGGTTGCTTCGGCAACAACGTCAACGCCCACTTCATCCCACTTCAGGTTGGCCGGATCACGCTCAGCAGTAACACGGATTTTTTTACCGTTAACGACCAGTGCGCCATCCTGAACTTCTACGGTGCCGTCGAAACGACCGTGTGTAGAGTCATACTTCAGCATGTACGCCATGTAATCCGCGTCCAGCAGGTCGTTGATAGCAACGATTTCGATGTCAGAACGTTTCTGAGCAGCACGGAAAACGATGCGACCGATACGGCCAAAACCGTTGATACCTACTTTGATAGTCATATATTCCACCAGCTATTTATTAGTGAATAAAAGGTTGCCTGTAAAATTACAAAAACCTTACCAGGCGTCAAGCGGAATCGTGTCAATTGTTGCGACAAATCAATTCGCCTGAGAGGAATTATTGGGTGCGCAACCGCTTGCGTACCGCCAATGACATCGTGCTTCGTCGAATCAATCACCGGATATATAGGGGTGCCCGTAACAAAAGGTGATCGAAGTCACAAATCCGCTTAGCGGAAGGCGGACCGAAAGGGTGAGCACAAAAAAAGACCCGACTTATGTTGATCATTTGTTAGAATAATAGTCGAATTTTTAAGAATGGCACTTCCCGGAATCCTAAAATGGCTAAAGACACCGCACCCGAAGCAAAAATTGCGCAGCTGACTGAAATGCAGCGCTACGTCACTCAGCATCACGGAACGGAACCGCCTTACAGCGGCGCGTTGCTCCACAACAAGCAGGAAGGGATCTACCACTGTCTGGTTTGTGAGGCACCACTTTTCCTCTCAGAGACCAAATATGATTCAGGCTGTGGCTGGCCCAGTTTTTACCAGCCGGTGAATGATGATGCGATTCGCTATATCGAAGACAATTCTCATGGCATGCAGCGTGTTGAGATCCGCTGCGGGAGTTGCGATGCGCATCTGGGGCATGTATTCCCCGACGGTCCGCAACCGACCGGTGAGCGCTACTGTGTTAACTCCGCCTCGCTGAATTTCACCGATGAGCAGGGCGAACAGACCAAAGGGTAAGGCGATGAAGGAACAACTTGAAGCAATGCTTGCGTCGATGACACCTGAAGTCTACGAACGACTGGCAACAGCGGTTGAGATTGGAAAATGGCCGGATGGCGTGGCACTGACACAGGATCAGCGCGACAACTGCCTGCAACTGGTCATGCTGTGGCAGGCAAGACACAACGATGCACCGCAGCATATGACCATTGCTAAGGGCGGCGAAATGGTGATGAAGTCGAAAAAGGAGCTGAAAGAAGCGTTCGGCATCGATTCGGATGTCACCCGCATTCATTTGCACTAAAAAAGCTGGCGTCAAGCCAGCTCCGTAATCAGATCAGAATCGCGCCCTGAGCCGTCATCTGAGCAAAGGCGATGTCACTGTCCTCAGGATTCAGATTGACGCCGCGGCAGCCCTCTTTGACCACCTCGACGTGATACCCCAATTCCAGCGCATCCAGCACGCTATATTTCACGCAGTAATCTGTCGCCAGCCCCAGCATTACCAGATGGGTGATGCCCCGTGCACGTAGCCAGCTGTCCAGCTCGGTTTTACGACGGTGGCCATTATCAAAAAAGGCGCTGTAGCTGTCGACATCCTGATCTTCACCTTTATGGAACGTCGCATCGAACAGTGAGCGATCCAGACCGGGATGGAAGTCCGCACCTGCTGAGCCCTGAATGCCGTGATCGGGCCACCAGATTTGCGCCAGACCATTTAACTCGCCCAGCGTGTAGACCGGCTCACCGGAAACCGAGGCAAAGCTGCCGTGATCGGCTGGGTGCCAGTCCTGCAGAGCCAGTACACATTCACCGTTTTCACGGAACAGCCGCGCATAGCGATTGGCCACCTCGACCGTGTGGTCGCCCTCATGGACTGCCATCGGGCCGCCGGGGCAAAAATCGTTCTGAATATCAATAATGATGAGTGCCCGCTTCATTACATGTCGCTCCGTTTCAGTCTTCGGTCAGTTCGCCGCGTAAATTCTGTTGCATTCTGGCACGGATTTGATCGGCAGAGAGTTCCTGGCTGAGTAAAAAGTGTAGCTTGGTCAGCGCGGCTTCTACCGTCAGGTCAAATCCGCTAATCACGCCAGCCTCTTCCAGCGCGTTGCCGGTGGCGTATCCGCCCATATTCACCTTGCCTGAAATGCACTGGGTCAGATTCACTACCACGATACCGCGTTCGCTGGCCTGCTGAAGTTCAGCCAGAAATTCCTTGTTCTGCGGGGCATTACCCACGCCATAAGAACGCAGAATCAGCGCCTTCACCGGCTGACGCAGGAAGTTACGCACCACGTCGGCGGAAATGCCAGGATAGATGGTCACCACGCCAATAGGTTGAGGCGTAATGGTGTGAACGTTCAGTTCGCCCTGACCGGATGGGGCAGGTGGTGTATTGAGGCGGCGAATATGAATGCCCGCTTCCAGTAGTGCAGAGAGGTTTGGCGACGCAAAGGCGTTGAAGCCATCGGCATGGGCCTTGGTCGTACGGTTACCGCGATAAAGTGTGTTATTGAAAAACAGAGACACTTCGCTAATCGGGTAGTTAGCCGCCACATAGAGGGAATTTAACAGATTCTGCTGGCCATCTGAGCGCAGTTCCGCCAGGGGGATCTGCGACCCGGTTACAATCACCGGCTTGGCCAGATTTTCCAGCATGAACGAGAGCGCGGAAGCGGTAAACGCCATGGTGTCAGTGCCATGCAGAATCACAAAGCCATCATAGCGATCGTAATTTTGTCGGATATCGTTGGCGATAAACTGCCAGTCTTCCGGGGTCATGTCGGATGAGTCGATCAGCGGCTGATATTCATGAATGGTGAAATCAGGCATCTCGGGGCGGTGAAACTCGGGCATATTGGCCAGCTGCTGCTGCAGGTGCCCTGAGACCGGAATATAGCCCTGCGCAGAGCGCTGCATACCGATTGTCCCGCCCGTGTAGGCTACGTAGATGTTTTTCTTTTGCATTAGAGAACTCAGACTCGCCATAAAACGCGCAGTATAAGGGGAATAGCGGGGAAAAGCAGCCCGACCAGCGGCCGGGCTGAGAGGTTTATCGCACTTCGCCGCAGTTCAGGCAGAAGGCATAACGGTTCTGAGGATCGTTCTGCTTGTCGAACAGCCCCGGCTGGGCTTTCATGGCACTCATCACATCCAGCATCGGTGCGGGCAGCCAGGCTTTCAGCGTATCCGGCAATACGGCTTGTACTGAGGCGTTCATCTGGCCCAGCACCATATCCAGGAAGGTCGGTTCATCCTGATACCAGCTCAGCATGGGTTTACTGACTTTCGCCAGCTCGCCCGCCTTCTTCACGGCATCATCAAAGTCACCCAGCGCATCCACCAGACCATTGGCTTTGGCGTCGCTTCCGGTCCAGACATGCCCCTGCGCTATTGCATCAATCTGCTCTGGGGTTTTATGACGCGACTTCGCCACCAGACCCACAAAGTTGCGGTAACCATTTTCGATAGTCAGCTGCATCAGCTGCTGAACTTCCGCTGGCAGCGCCCTGGTGGTGGAGATATCCGCCAGCGGGGAGGTCGCGACACCATCGGTGTGCACGCCAATGCTGTCCAGACTGTTCTCCAGCGTATTGATGACGCCGAAGATACCAATCGAGCCGGTCAGCGTGCTGGGGTTCGCCACGATGTAGCTGGCAGGCGTTGAGATCCAGTAACCGCCGGATGCCGCCATGCCGCCCATAGAGACCACAATCGGCTTACCTGCGGCCTGGGCCGCCGCCAGCTCTTCACGAATCGCTTCCGAAGCCGTTACGCTGCCACCTGGGCTGTTCACCCGCAGAATGATCGCTTTGATTTTCGGATCGAGACGCGCATCGCGGATCTGAGCGGCTGTTGTGTCGCCACCGACGTTGCCCGGTGTCTCTTCGCCATCCATGATGGCACCACTGGCCATGACGACCGCAATGTTGCCATCCTGCTGCGAGGAGGCCGGTTTCACGCTGTAGTCATAGATGCTGACGCTACGGTAATCGTTGCTCTGTTTATCCAGACCAAAGGCTTTCACCAGCTCCTGATCGGCCGCTGCACGGGACCCCAGGGCATCGACCAGTTTGTTATCCAGCGCATATTGCGCGGTGTCGCCTTTAACCGCGTTTAAACCAGCAATAATCGCTGCTGCGCCCGGGAAAAGTTGTTCCGGCGTCAGCTGGCGATTCGCCGCCACGGTATTCAGGTAGTTCTGCCATAGCTGACCTACCCAGCGACTGTCAGCATCACGTGCCGCAGGTGACATGTCGTCACGCAGGAACGGCTCGACCGCTGATTTGTAGGTCCCGACACGGAATACGTGTGAGGTGACTTTCAGCTTCTCCAGCAGGGTTTTGTAATAAAGTCCATTGGTGGCGAAGCCATGCAGATCCACGGTGCCCTGCGGCGACAGATAGATTTTTGTGGCGTAGCTGGCAAGGTAGTATTGCGCCTGGCTGTAGCTGTCGCCCAGAGCATAAATTGGCTTGCCGCTGTCGCGGAATTCACGCAGCGCTTTACCCACATATTGCAGTGAAGGCTGATCGCCACCGGCAAATTCGCGTAAATCCAGCACCATGCCTTTAATGTTACTGTCACCTTTTGCCTGGCGAATGGCATCGACCACATCAAACAGCGAATTTTCCTGTAAGCGGTCACTGCTGGCACCCAGCAGCTGGCGGCCAATTTTACTCAGACGGTTGCTTACCGACGGTTTATCTACCAGTACGCCGCTGAGATCGACTTTCAGTGCGCCCTGCTGAATCGGCGCTGAACTGCCACCCGATCCGCTGACCTGCAGCCAGATCCCCACACCCACCACAATCAATAAAATCAGGAAAATATTCAGAATGAATTCCCTGATAAAGTTCAATACCCGCCAGCTCCAGCGGAACAGACCTGCAATTATTCGCCACAATGTGCGCATCAGACTCTCCATAAATATGTAGCAGGAAGTGGCCGCCGCGCGGACCAGACTTCCCCGACGAGCTCATCCTAAAGAGCGGCGTGTTAAAAGTCAGCAGGAAATCACTGCGCACTGTTACAAAAAATCTGCCTGTGCCAGGATAATGGCAACATTACTGAGATCGGGAGAGAAACATGGACGCACTGGAGTTACTGGTCAACCGACGTTCGGCTTCACGCCTGAGTGAGCCGGCACCATCGGGTGACGCACTGGAGAATATCCTGCGGGCTGGCATGCGCGCACCGGATCACGGCACGCTGCAACCCTGGCGCTTCATCATTGTAGAAAATGAAGGGCGTGACCGGATGAGTCAGCTGCTGGAGAAGGCGGCACGCGATAGCCAGCTGGATGAAAAGGCGATTAATAAAGCGAGCCAGGCGCCGTTTCGCGCACCGATGATCATTACGGTGGTGGCACATTGCGAAGCGCACCACAAAGTGCCGCGCTGGGAACAGATTGCCTCGGCCAGCTGTGCGGTGATGGCGATGCAGATGGCGGCGCTTGCTCAGGGTTACAACGGTATCTGGCGCAGCGGTCCCTGGACCGATAACGAGCAGGTCCGGCAGGGTTTTGGCTGCCGCGAGCAGGATGCCATTGTTGGCTTCCTTTATCTGGGCACCCCGCAACTGAAATCCAGCACCACGGTGCTCCCGCCTGACACTGCGCCTTTCGTCCGCTACTTCTGATCTGCCTGTCCGATTCCGGCAGGGTGTATTTCAGCCCTGCCTTTTGCACGGTTCCTGTGCGAACGATCGCTAACGCCGCGCGACATGCTTACACCCGAAGCCCTGCCAGGCTAACATAGCCCGCGAGATTCAAACCGACAGCGAACAACCGGTTATCACTGTGTTCCCCTGATGTTAAGGATGTCCTGATTCAATGCGTTTGTTTATTGCGGAAAAACCGAGCCTTGGGCGTGCTATCGCAGATGTGCTGCCGAAACCGCATCGCCGCGGTGATGGCTTTATTGCCTGCGGCAACGATCAGATCGTCACCTGGTGCGTGGGACACCTTCTTGAGCAGGCGCAGCCCGACAGTTATGACAGTCGTTACGCGCGCTGGTCGCTGAACGATCTGCCAATCATTCCGGAAAAATGGCAGCTGAAACCACGTCCGTCGGTTGCGAAGCAGCTGAAAGTGGTTGAGGGTCTGCTGGCGCAGGCGAGTGAAGTGGTGCATGCCGGTGACCCGGATCGGGAAGGGCAGTTGCTGGTGGATGAGGTGCTGGATTACCTGAACCTGCCCGCTGAAAAACGCAGTAAAGTGCAGCGCTGTCTGATCAACGATCTTAACCCTCAGGCAGTGGATCGGGCCGTAAACCGCCTGCGTGAGAATCGCGAGTTTATCCCGCTGTGCGTCTCTGCGCTGGCCCGCGCCCGCGCGGACTGGCTTTATGGCATCAATATGACCCGCGCCTGGACACTGCTGGGGCGCAATGCTGGCTACGATGGCGTGCTGTCGGTGGGCCGGGTGCAGACACCAGTGCTGGGGCTGGTGGTCCGGCGCGATGAGGAGATCGAAAACTTCGTGCCGAAAGACTACTTCGAAGTTAAAGCGCATATCCTCACGCCTGATGGTGCCAGATTTGTCGCCAGCTGGATCCCCAGCGAAGCCTGTGAGCCATGGCAGGATGAAGAGGGCCGGCTGCTTAAACGCGCACTGGCCGATCACGTGGTGGTGCGTATCACCGGTCAGCCCGCCGTCGTCACGGCCTACAGCGACAAGCGCGAAAATGACATCGCTCCGCTGCCATTCTCCCTGTCCAGTCTGCAGATTGAGGCCGCGAAACGATACGGACTGAGTGCCCAGATGGTCCTGGACACCTGTCAGCGGCTCTATGAAACCCACAAACTGATTACCTATCCGCGTTCAGACAGCCGCTATCTGCCGGAAGAGCATTTTGCCGGTCGTCACGCGGTATTAAAGGCGATACAGGCGCATCAGCCCCAGCTCAACCCACCAGCAGACTTTAACGCCGATCGCAAAAACCGCTGCTGGGACGATAAAAAAGTCGATGCTCACCACGCCATTATTCCCACGGCACGAAGCAGCGCGGTGAGGCTGAGTGAAAACGAACAGCATATTTATGAGCTGGTAGCGCGCCAGTATCTGATGCAGTTCTGCCCGGATGCGGTATTCCGTAAATGTGTCATCGACCTTGATATTGCGGGCGGAAAGTTTGTGGCGAAAGCGCGCTTCCTGGCTGAGGCGGGCTGGCGCGCGCTACTGGGCAGCAAAGAGCGGGATGAAGAGAACGACGGCATGCCGCTGCCGGTGGTAGCAAAGGGCGATGCGTTGCTTTGTGAGCGTGGCGAGGTGCTGGCGAAGCAGACTCAGCCGCCGCGCCCGTTTACCGATGCGACGATTCTTTCTGCAATGACCGGCATCGCCCGTTTCGTTCAGGATAAAGAATTAAAGAAAGTGCTGCGTGCGACCGATGGTTTAGGAACGGAAGCCACACGCGCCGGCATTATCGAATTACTGTTTCGTCGTGGCTTCCTGGTGAAGAAGGGCCGTTACATCAATTCCACGGATGCCGGACGCGCCCTGATTCACTCTCTGCCCGATCTGGCAGCGCGCCCGGATATGACGGCGCAGTGGGAATCGACACTGACGCGTATCAGCGAAAAGGCCTGCCGCTATGATGAGTTTATGCAGCCGCTGGTGCAGACCTTAACCGGCCTTATCCAGCAGGCGCGGCAGCAGCCTGCGGCGCATGCATTTCGGGGATTACCGTCCACCGGACAGAAACGTCCGGTGCGCAAAACCAGGCGTAAAGTTAAGGAGACGGAATGAGGCGTTATTCGGTATTTCTGGTCGTGGCTCTGACGCTGGCGACCAGCGCAGTGCAGGCCAACAGTCATTATCAGTCGATACCACAACAGGGCAGCAGCGGTGTGAACACCGATGTGGTGGTAGATATGCCGCCGGAAGCCTGGACGCAGTCAGAGAGACGTCAGCAGGACTGTCTCCGCTGCTGTATCTTTGAGAACCGCAACTACACAGAAGGCGCGGTGGTGAAATCTGAGGGCGTGCTGCTGCAGTGCGCGCGTGATGAACAGTCTCTTGGCACCAACAACCTGATCTGGAAAATAGTGAAATAGCCGTCGCGTGGCGTTCTGCCACGCGACCATTAATTAAAAGCGGAAGGTTGACCAGATGGGGGCGTGGTCAGACGGCTTCTCCATGCCCCGAATCTCATAATCAATGCCGCTTTCAACGCAGTGCGACGCCAGATTTTTGCTTGCCAGCACTAAATCAATGCGCAACCCACGATTATCATCAAATCCTTTCGAACGATAATCGAACCAGGAGAAACGGTCCGCCACCTCCGGGTTGTGCTCGCGCCAGGTATCCACCAGTCCCCAGTCCAGCAGGCGATCCATCCACTCGCGCTCTTCCGGCAGGAAAGAGCATTTGCCGGTGCGCAGCCAGCGCTTGCGACTCTCCTCACCAATACCAATATCCAGATCGGTACTGCTGATATTCATGTCGCCCATAACCAGAACCGGTTTATCGGCAGGCAGATCGTCGGTCAGCAGGCGTTGCAGATCGCGATAGAACTTCTCCTTAGCCGGGAACTTGGTGGGATGGTCGCGACTTTCGCCCTGTGGGAAATAGCCATTGATCACTGTGATGTCGCCGATCGGGCTGGGGATTTCCGCCATGATCAGGCGGCGCTGGGACTCTTCGTCATCGCCCGGAAAGCCCCGACTCACTGACACGGGCTGCGCTTTAGTTAGCAACGCCACGCCGTAGTGGCCTTTCTGTCCATGATAAAAGACGTGATAGCCAAGCTTTGCCACCTCTTCCAGCGGGAACATGTCGTCGTGGACCTTGGTTTCCTGCAGACCGATCACATCGGGCTGATGCTGTTCGACAAGCGCCTGAAGCTGATGCGGGCGGGCACGCAACCCATTGATGTTAAAAGAAACAAATTTCATATGATCGACCATTGTTCAGCGAGTAATGGGCAAAGATGGTAGCGATTTTTGTTGAAGAAGTCATGGCAGAACAGGCTGAGATTGTGCGAAAGCGGGTAAGAAACGTGAGGAGGTGTAAGGCAAAACAAGTGGCTTAGATATTTTTTGGGAGTCGTGGGCACGATGCCCGACCCGAACCTTGCCCGAAGGTTCTCATCCCTCTCCCCGCAGAACAGGAAGCTTTGATATTTGTATTGGGATTTTCTGCAACATAAGATGGTGGTGGGAGAAGGATTCGAACCTTCGAAGTCTGTGACGGCAGATTTACAGTCTGCTCCCTTTGGCCGCTCGGGAATCCCACCAGGGATATTTGAAGTGGTTTAAGGTGATTCAGATTCAGATGGTGGTGGGAGAAGGATTCGAACCTTCGAAGTCTGTGACGGCAGATTTACAGTCTGCTCCCTTTGGCCGCTCGGGAATCCCACCATGGCCTGAATCTTTGTCTCTTAAAGCGGGGCGCATCATACCAAATGCGATAAGGGTGTAAAGCGCCCACTGGCAAAACAACAACTGTTTGCCCACTTTTTACACGTAGCGCTGAATCTGCAGACAATTCAGCGCCCTGGCTGATTAAAGAATGATCGTACGGTTGCCGTAAACGAACACGCGCTGTCCCAGTACTTTGTACAGAGCGTTGCTCAGGACATTCTTTTCCACGTCGCGTCCGGCACGCATCATTTCATCCGCGGTGTAGCTGTGATCAACGTTAATCACATCCTGCATGATGATTGGACCTTCATCGAGATTATCATTCACGTAGTGCGCGGTAGCACCGATGATTTTCACGCCACGCTCATAAGCCTGATGATAAGGGCGGGCTCCAATAAAGGCGGGCAGGAAGGAGTGATGAATGTTGATAATCTGATTCGGATAACGCTGAACGAAAGCGGGCGTCAGAACGCGCATATATTTTGCCAGCACCACATAATCGGGCTGATAGCGATCAATCTCTTCTACCATGCGGTTATCGTGCTCTTCCCGCGTCAGCCCCTCGTGACTCACCAGCACAAACGGAATATCGAAACGCTCAACCAGTGAACGCAGGGTTTCGTGATTACCCACCACCGCTGCAATTTCCATATCCAGGCCGCCAAATGCGCTCTTCATTAACAGATCGCCCAGGCAGTGTGCCTCTTTTGTCACCAGAATCACCACGCGACGGCGACCGGCACTGTGAAGTTCCCGCACTGAACCCTGCGGCAGGGCGCTGTCGAGATCGGCGAGCAGGGTATTGTCGTTGAAAATCCCCTCCAGCTCGGTGCGCATGAAAAAACGCCCGGTGCGATGATCAACAAACTCATTGTTCTGCACGATATTAAGTTCGTGCTTGTAACAAATATTGGTGATTTTGGCGATCAGACCTTTTGCATCGGGACAAATGGTTCGTAAAACTTTTCTTTGCATGGTTTGCGCTTGCATCTCAATCAGAGTCCTGTCAAAGCATTAGGGTGTAAACCGCTGGGGTAGCCGTCAGCTTAACCACAACATTTTTTGTATTTTTTGCCACTGCCGCACGGGCAGAGATCGTTACGCCCCAGGGGCGGTATCGTACCGTCAACATAGTACCAGCGTTGATCCTCGCGAAGAAAGCGTGAACACTCATGAATGGCATGAATATTGGTTTTCTCGCGATATCGCGCAAAAAAAGTAACGAAAGCTTCGTTCTCATGGCTTACGTGATTACAACGGGTTACATTCAGGCTAAGCCATTCGGTGCCTGAAAAACTTTCAGATAAAAGCCCCGACAGTGCCGGATGACGTTTCTCAGGATGCCAGGTTGCAACCAGATAGTCCGCATTATGCTGAACATAGGCGCAATAACGGGATCGCATAAGTTGTTCAGCTGTAACAGGAATCTCGCTGTCCTGCAGAAAGGGCCCGCAACATACGCTATACTGCTCTCCGCTACAACATGGGCAGGTTTCTGACACATTGTCTCCCGGGAATGATGAGTCGATTTCACAAGCGCGCTATGTTAGCTGACCCCACGTTGTGACGCTACGTATTGACGGCAGGACCAGATACAAATGAGAAAGGTAAAAATTGGATTGGCTCTGGGGTCTGGAGCGGCCAAGGGATGGGCGCACATTGGCGTGATTAACGCGCTGGAACGTGCGGGTATTGAGATCGACGTTGTTGCAGGCTGCTCAGTCGGCGCACTGGTCGGGTCTGCCTATGTAAATAACTGTCTGCCGCTGATGCAAAAATGGGTCAGCGCCTTTCGCTACTGGGATGTGATTCGCCTGATGGATGTCTCCTGGCAGCGCGGCGGTCTGTTACGTGGCGAGCGGGTATTCAGCCATGTGCGTCAGTTGATCCCGAATGATGCGATAGAGCACTGTCATAAACCCTTCGGCGTGGTGGCAACCAACCTGAGTACGGGGCGTGAGCTCTGGCTGACTGAAGGCGATCTTCATCAGGCGGTACGCGCATCCTGCAGTATGCCAGGTTTATTACCGCCGGTGGGCTACAATGGGTATTGGCTGGTGGATGGCGCCGTCGTGAACCCGGTGCCGATTTCACTGACACGTGCCCTGGGGGCAGACATTGTTATCGCCGTTGACTTACAGCATGACGCACATTTAATGCAGCAGGATCTCTTTTCCGTTACACCTCAGAACAGCGAAGAAGAAGCCGCCGCAGCGGCATTGAGTTGGAGTGGAAAGTTGCGACAGCGCCTGGTGAATTTCACTCAGCGCCGTGCATCTCAGTCACCTGGTGCGATGGAGATTATGTCTACCTCTATCCAGGTGCTGGAGAATCGCCTTAAGCGAAACCGTATGGCAGGCGATCCGCCCGATGTTTTGATACAGCCGGTCTGTCCGCAAATTTCGACGCTGGACTTTCATCGTGCTGAAGAGGCCATTGAGGCAGGCAGGGCCGCCGTAGAGAAGAAAATGGATGAACTATTACCACTGGTCCGTGGCAGATAATCAGGTTGTTCATTCAAAACGGTGACTTCGGGCAATTCTGAAAGGCGCAACTGCGTTTTATGAACCACTATTGAATTATCTGGTACGCAGGGGGAAAGAATGGAAAAACCACTACTCGGCAAAAAGATACTCATTGTCGAAGATGAGGCTGTTTTCCGTTCGTTGCTGGACCAATTTTTGTTATCGATGGGTGCTGTGACGTTACAAGCGGAAGATGGTCTGGAAGCAATTGCACAACTACAACAGCATACTGTCGACCTGATTATCTGCGATCTGGAAATGCCCCGTATGAGTGGTATTCAGTTCGTAGAGCATATTCGTACCCGTGGCAATGTTGTGCCGATTTTAATTATCTCGGCCACTGAAAACATGTCCGATATCGCCCATGTACTGCGTCTTGGGGTGCAGGATGTGCTGCTTAAGCCACTCAAAAACTTCGAACGTTTCCGTGAAGCGGTTTATGAATGCCTTTATCCCTCAATGTTCACCTCGAAAGTGGAAGAGGATGAGCAGCTTTTTCAGGACTGGGATGCGCTGGTTCGCGATCCAAAAGCAGCTGCCAAGCTGCTCAAGCAACTCCAGCCGCCGGTGCAGCAGACCATTGCTAACTGCCGGATTAACTATCGCCAGCTGACGATGGCCGAGCAGCCTGGGCTGGTACTTGATATCGCGGCACTATCCGATAAAGATCTGGCGTTCTACTGTCTCGACGTGACGCGCGCCGGAGATAACGGCGTTCTGGCGGCGCTATTGCTGCGAGCACTGTTTAATGGCTTGCTGCAGGAGCAGCTCACGGGCCAAAAACAGCGTCTGCCGGAGCTGAATGGATTACTCAGACAGGTCAATCTGCTGCTGCGTCAGGCAAACCTGATCGGTCAGTTCCCGTTGCTGGTGGGTTACTATCATCGCGCTTTAAAAAATCTGATTCTGGTTTCGGCCGGATTAAACGCCACGCTTCATGTTCATGCCCATCAGATTCAGCTCAGTAATGGTGTCCCGCTTGGCACTATGGGCAGCACCCATCTTAATCAAATCAGTCAGCGCGCAGACAACTGGCAGTGCCACGTCTGGGGCGCGGGCGGTCGTATCCGGCTTATGCTGTCCACAGAAGAGTAAGTGAAAAACAGAGAGATTCTGGCGCTGATCTCAGGGCCAGAGTTTAGCTTTACAGTTGGGTAATAGTCTTAATTTCGACGGTTTAGTCCCTTCCAGGATAAATCCGTTCGATACTAACTGATATACTCATTTCCGATTTTAAACCGACATATCAAGTATTAACTTGAACGGCCTATGAGAGAGGTATCTTAATGTCTGCCAATAATACCAAAGTAAAAAAAGCGGTAATCCCGGTAGCGGGTTTGGGTACGCGTATGCTCCCGGCTACCAAAGCGATTCCAAAAGAGATGTTACCGCTGGTTGATAAGCCGTTAATCCAGTATGTCGTTAACGAGTGTATCGCTGCTGGCATCAACGAAATTGTGCTGGTTACGCATTCATCAAAAAATGCCATCGAAAACCACTTTGATACCAGCTTCGAACTGGAATCAATGCTGGAAAAACGCGTTAAGCGTCAGCTGCTGGATGAAATTCAGTCTATCTGCCCGCCACACGTTACTATCATGCAGGTCCGTCAGGGCATCGCTAAAGGTCTGGGTCACGCTGTGATGTGCGCACACCCACTGATCGGTGATGAGCCATTTGCGGTCATCCTGCCAGACGTCATCATCGATGAATATGAATCCAACCCAACCAAAGATAACCTGGCAGAGATGCTGAGCCGTTATGAAGAGTCTGGCCGCAGCCAGATCATGGTTGAGCCGGTTGCTGATGTTACCGCGTACGGTGTTGTTGATTGCCAGGGCGCAGAACTGAATCCAGGCGACAGCGCACCTATGGTCGGTGTGGTTGAGAAGCCTAAAGCGTCAGAATCCCCATCAAACCTGGCCGTCGTAGGTCGTTATGTGCTGTCTTCAGACATCTGGCCTCTGCTGGCGAAAACGCCTCCAGGTGCAGGCGGCGAAGTTCAGCTGACTGACTCCATTGCTATGCTGATGGAAAAAGAGACTGTTGAAGCTTATCACCTGAAAGGCGTGAGCCATGACTGTGGTAACAAGCTGGGTTACATGCAGGCTTTCGTTGAGTACGGTGTTCGTCATCCGGTATTGGGCAAAGATTTCTCTGAATGGCTCGATAGCGCAGTTGGCAACAAAAAGTAATTCATAAACACAGGATAACTCGATGAAAGTCACTGTATTTGGTATCGGCTATGTCGGTCTGGTTCAGGCTGCGGTGTTAGCCGAAGTCGGACATGACGTTCTCTGCATTGATGTCGACGCTAATAAAGTCGAAAATCTGAAAAAAGGCATCATTCCTATTTTCGAACCAGGTTTAACGCCGCTGGTAATGTCGAATTACGAAGCGGGTCGTCTGAAGTTCAGCACTGATGCTGAGCTGGGCGTTAACCATGGTGTTATGCAGTTTATTGCAGTCGGTACACCACCGGACGAAGACGGCTCTGCCGATCTGAAATATGTGACCGCCGTAGCGCGCACCATTGCGCAGCATATGAACGATCACAAAGTGGTTATCGACAAATCAACCGTTCCGGTTGGCACAGCAGACAAAGTTCGTGCAGTAATGACGGAAACGCTGAAAGCGCGTGACGCCAACATCACTTTCGATGTGGTTTCAAACCCGGAATTCCTGAAAGAGGGTGCAGCAGTTAATGACTGTATGCGTCCGGAGCGTATTGTTGTCGGTACCGACAACGACGACGTGGTTGAACTGTTACGCGAGCTCTACGAGCCGTTTAACCGTAATCACGATCGTATGATTATGATGGATATCCGCAGCGCAGAGCTGACCAAGTATGCCGCAAACTGCATGCTGGCAACCAAAATCAGCTTTATGAACGAGATGTCTAACCTGGCTGAACGTTTAGGCGCGGATATTGAGAAAGTACGCCAGGGTATCGGTTCTGATCCCCGCATTGGCTACCACTTTATCTATCCTGGCTGTGGCTACGGCGGCTCCTGCTTCCCGAAAGATGTGCAGGCGTTAATCCGTACCGCTGAGTCCATAGGCTATCAGCCACGTCTGTTGCAGGCGGTGGAAGATGTCAATGACAACCAGAAAAACAAGCTGCCTACCTTCATTAAGCGTCATTTTGGTGACGATCTGAAAGGTAAAACGTTTGCACTTTGGGGCCTGTCATTCAAGCCGAACACTGACGACATGCGTGAAGCCTCCAGCCGTGTGCTGATGGAGACACTGTGGGAAGCGGGCGCATCTGTTCAGGCGTTTGATCCTGAAGCGATGGATGAAGCGCAGCGCATCTATGGTCACCGCAGCGATCTGAAGCTGATGGGTACCAAAGAAGCCGCACTGCAGGGCGCAGACGGTCTGGTCATTTGTACGGAGTGGCAAAACTTCCGTGCGCCTGACTTCGACGTTATCAAAAATGCACTGAAAGAAGCCGTGATTTTTGATGGTCGTAACCTGTATGATCCAGAGCGTATCAGCAAACGCGGTTTCGTTTATTATGCAATCGGCCGCGGAGCGTCTATTCAAACTGCATAATTAACGAGGGATTTATGAACTTTCTGGTCACCGGCGCCGCAGGCTTTATTGGTTTTCATGTCAGTCAGCGTCTGCTGGCCGCCGGTCACCAGGTTGTCGGTATCGACAACCTGAATGATTATTATGACGTAAATCTCAAGCATGCCCGTCTCGATTTAATTAAAGCTGATTCCGGTTTTACATTTATTGAGATGGATCTGGCGGACCGTGACGCAATTGCGTCACTGTTCGACCAGCACACATTTCAGCGCGTTATTCACCTTGGCGCTCAGGCTGGCGTCAGGTACTCCATTGAAAACCCCCATGCTTACGCAGACTCAAATCTGATCGGCCACCTCAATATTCTTGAAGGCTGCCGTCACCATAAAATTGAACATCTGCTCTACGCCTCATCCAGTTCAGTTTATGGCCTGAATCGGAAAATGCCTTTCTCAACCGAAGACAGCGTTGATCATCCGGTTTCTTTATATGCGGCGACCAAAAAAGCTAATGAGTTGATGTCGCACACTTACTCGCATCTTTATCAGTTACCGACAACCGGATTGCGCTTTTTTACCGTTTACGGTCCATGGGGCCGTCCCGATATGGCACTCTTTAAGTTCACCCGGGCAATGATTGCGGGTGAAGCGATAGATGTTTATAACCAGGGCCAGATGAAACGCGACTTTACCTATATTGACGATATTGCTGAAGCGATTGTCCGCCTGCAGGATGTTATTCCGCAACAGGATGATAACTGGACCGTTGAAACCGGTTCACCCGCAACCAGCTCTGCGCCTTATCGGGTTTACAATATTGGTAACAGTCAGCCGGTTACGTTGATGAACTATATCGAAGCGATTGAGAAAGCCCTGGGGATTACGGCGAAGAAAAATCTGATGCCAATGCAGCCCGGCGACGTACTGGAAACCAGTGCGGATACCGAAGCGCTGTATAAGGCCATTGGTTTTAAACCGCAGACCGGGGTCGAAGAGGGCGTTAAAAACTTCGTTGACTGGTATCGCGATTTCTACCGCGTCTGATTAACAGAAAAAGGAAGCTTCGGCTTCCTTTTATATTGGTTATCAGGCTAACGCTTAAGCGGCGAAGCCGTATGCATTACAGTAAAAAATCGTCCAGTGATTTACCCTGTTCTTCCAGCGCCTTTTTAATCACGGCCGGAGTCCGTCCCTGACCTGTCCAAGTTCTGGACTCGCCTTTTTCATCGGTATAACCATATTTGGCCGGACGCACTGAGCGTTTACCTTTTGCCGCAGCTCGGGGAGTGGCGGTCAGCGTGTTAATCAGTTCATTCGGGTCGATTCCATCCGCCAGCAGCATTTCACGATACTGATTAAGCTTACGCGTGCGTTCTTCATTTTCTGCCTGAAAGTGTGACTCTTCTTCGCGGCGTTCTTTTACCACCACGTCCAGTTTTTCCAGCATCTCTTCCAGTGTTTCGACGGAATACTCTCTGGCCTGGGCGCGCAGCGTACGGATATTATTAAGAACTTTTAGTGCTTCGCTCATTGTCCTGGTCTCTGAATAAGGGAAAAGTTGTGTTGCCCGCTAATAGTAGTGGTGACATTAAATAACTTCAATCTTAAAAAAATATTCAGAACGATAATTGCCAGAGTAATTAAAATAATCAC
This sequence comes from Pantoea sp. QMID4, assembly GCF_030270445.1. Taxonomy (NCBI): domain Bacteria; kingdom Pseudomonadati; phylum Pseudomonadota; class Gammaproteobacteria; order Enterobacterales; family Erwiniaceae; genus Pantoea; species Pantoea sp. QMID4. The sequence continues at coordinate 921,153 of NZ_BSXL01000001.1, forward strand.
CGTCAAAATTTCGCGTTTTTGGCAAATAAAAAATAGTTTCCGCGGGTCTGATATGCAATAAATTTAATGTATTTAGCGTAGTAACAAAAATGTCATTCCTTTTGTTGCGGGTAAAATAAGCAAAACTTATCCAGAGTGAAGTGTACATAACCGGCTCCCATTGAAGCACGACGAGGAATAACCGCTCAGCCGTTACGCTTTAATTACCGCTACAGCGCAATGTATTACCTGCACTTTGTGTTAATATGCGCGCCATTCCGTTAAGTCCTGATGAAGATACGCTCCTATGGCTCAACTCTATTTTTATTACTCTGCCATGAATGCAGGGAAATCGACGGCACTGCTGCAATCCTCCTATAACTATCAGGAGCGCGGCATGCGTTCGCTGGTCTATACCGCTGAGATCGATAACCGGTTCGGTGCCGGGCAGGTGAGTTCCCGTATCGGACTCTCGTCGCCGGCCATGCTCTACAATGCTGAAACCGCACTCTACAGAGACATAGCCGCCGAACATGCTGCGCAGCCAATCCACTGCGTGCTGGTTGATGAGAGTCAGTTCCTGACCCGGGAGCAGGTTAAAGCGCTCTCTGATGTCGTAGACGATCTGGATATTCCGGTGCTCTGCTATGGCCTGAGAACCGATTTTCGCGGTGAACTGTTTGTGGGCAGTCAGTATCTGCTGGCATGGGCAGATAAGCTGGTTGAACTTAAAACCATTTGTCACTGTGGCCGCAAGGCGAGCATGGTGCTGCGACTGGATAGCGAAGGTAAACCTTTCAGCGAAGGCGAGCAGGTGGTCATTGGCGGTAACGAACGTTATATCTCCGTCTGCCGTAAGCATTACAAACAGGCGATAGAGCAGGGATCGTTACAGGCGATTCACGGCGCACAGACTCCGCTGAATTAACCGCGTCATTCAGGCAATAAAAAACCCGCCGAGGCGGGTTTTTTAACAGAAGTCAGAAGCGGACTATCAGACTTTCTTCACTTTCTTGTCAACCTTCACACCTTTCACCGGCTGCTCAGCTACGGCTTCGGCGATACTTGAGAACGGTTCGACAAATTCACGTCCGTAGTAAGTATCGAGCATAATCTGTTTCAATTCAGCAATCAGCGGATAGCGTGGGTTCGCGCCGGTACACTGGTCATCGAACGCATCATCGGCCAGTTTGTCAACTTTCGCCAGGAAGTCCGCTTCCTGCACACCAGCTTCGCGGATTGAGGTCGGAATACCGAGTTGAGTTTTAATCTCATCCAGCCAGGCCAGCAGCTTCTCAATTTTCTGCGCGGTGCGGTCGCCTGGAACGCTCAGACCTAAATGGTCAGCAATCTCAGCGTAACGACGGCGCGCCTGTGGACGATCATACTGGCTGAACGCGGTCTGTTTGGTCGGGTTGTCATTCGCGTTGTAGCGAATAACGTTCGAGATTAACAGGGCATTCGCCAGACCGTGTGGGATATGGAACTCTGAACCCAGTTTGTGTGCCATTGAGTGACAGACCCCGAGGAAGGCGTTGGCAAACGCAATACCGGCAATAGTCGCGGCATTGTGTACGCGTTCACGCGCCACCGGGTTTTTAGCACCGTCGGCATAACTGGCCGGCAGGTTCTCTTTTAGCAGTTTCAGTGCCTGCAGCGCCTGACCATCAGAGTATTCATTCGCCAGCACGGAAACATAGGCTTCCAGCGCGTGGGTTACCGCATCCAGACCACCGAAAGCGCAGAGTGAGCGCGGCATATCCATCACCAGGTTGGCATCAACAATCGCCATATCCGGCGTCAATGCATAGTCAGCCAGAGGATATTTCTGACCGGTCGCATCATCGGTCACCACAGCGAAAGGTGTGACTTCTGAACCGGTACCTGAGGTAGTTGTGATGGCAACCATGCGTGCTTTAACGCCCATTTTCGGGAACCTGTAGATACGTTTACGGATGTCCATGAAACGTAACGCCAGCTCTTCGAAGTGGGTTTCGGGATGTTCGTACATCACCCACATGATTTTCGCAGCATCCATTGGGGAACCGCCGCCCAGCGCAATGATGACGTCAGGTTTAAAGCTGTTCATCTGCTCTGCACCTTTACGTACGATGCTCAGCGTTGGGTCAGCTTCAACTTCGAAGAACACTTCAGTCTCGATGCCGTGTGATTTCAGCACGCGGGTCACCTGGTCAGCATAACCGTTGTTGAACAGGAAACGGTCAGTGACGATAAAGGCACGTTTCGCGCCGTCCGTTGCCACCTCTTCCAGCGCAACTGGCAGTGAACCCCGACGGAAGTAGATGGATTTAGGAAGTTTATGCCACAACATATTCTCAGCTCGCTTGGCGACAGTTTTGGTATTGATCAGGTGTTTTGGACCGACGTTCTCTGAAATAGAGTTACCGCCCCAGGAACCACAACCCAGCGTCAGAGACGGCGCCAGTTTAAAGTTGTAGAGGTCACCGATACCGCCCTGAGAGGCAGGGGTGTTGATCAGAATACGCGCGGTTTTCATTTTGTCGCCGAAGTAGTGCACGCGCTCAGTCTGGTTATCCTGGTCGGTGTAAAGGCAGGAGGTGTGACCGATACCGCCCATGGCGACCAGTTTCTCCGCTTTATCTACGGCATCCTGGAAATCTTTTGCCCGATACATCGCGAGGGTAGGTGAGAGTTTTTCATGGGCGAATGGCTCAGACTCATCTACCAGTTTGACCTCACCAATCAGGATCTTAGTGCTCGGTGGCACGCTGAGACCCGCCATCTCTGCAATGTTGAAGGCAGGCTGACCTACGATGGCCGCATTCAGGCCGCCGTTTTTCAGGATGATATTCTGTACAGCGCTCAGTTCAGCACCCTGCAGCATGTAGCCGCCATGGCTGGCGAAACGTTCACGCACGGCGTCATAAACTGAATCAACCACAATGACAGATTGTTCAGAGGCGCAGATCACCCCGTTATCAAAGGTTTTCGACATCAGAATGGAGGCAACGGCACGTTTTACATCGGCGGTTTCATCGATTACGACCGGCGTGTTACCGGCACCGACACCAATCGCCGGTTTACCGGAACTGTATGCCGCTTTCACCATGCCCGGACCGCCAGTGGCGAGAATCAGGTTGATGTCAGGGTGATGCATCAGCTGGTTTGACAGCTCAACAGACGGGGCATCAATCCAGCCGATAATGTCTTTAGGCGCACCGGCAGCAATGGCTGCCTGTAAGACGATATCGGCAGCTTTGTTTGTTGCGTCTTTGGCGCGTGGATGGGGCGAAAAGATAATACCGTTACGGGTTTTAAGACTGATTAACGCTTTGAAGATGGCGGTTGAGGTTGGGTTGGTGGTCGGGACGATACCGCAAATCAGGCCAATCGGCTCGGCGATGGTAATGGTACCAAACGTATCATCAGTGGCTAACACGCCACAGGTCTTTTCATCTTTATAGGCGTTGTAAATATACTCAGAAGCAAAGTGGTTTTTAATGACTTTGTCTTCGACGATGCCCATACCGGATTCGGCAACGGCCATCCTGGCTAGCGGGATTCGGGCGTCTGCGGCGGCAAGGGCGGCGGCACGGAAGATGGCGTCGACCTGTTGTTGAGAAAAGTTGGCATATTCACGCTGGGCTTTTTTTACACGTTCGACCAGTGCATTAAGTTCAGCGACATTGGTTACGGCCATGGTGATCTCCTGAAGGAAGTTAAACTTTTTAAGTAAACAATCCTGCGTCCTGAGTATAGTCACGCTGAAATAACGTGAGTTAATGACAGGGAACGCCCGGATTTTCAACTGTTTACTGAACGAGTCTTCTGTTAGCGTTAACAAGCTTAGTCACGCTGACGCTTATACTTCCGTTGAGAAAAGATTACCTGGTTTGGGGTAGGTCAATTCTGATGCAGATCAATTTAAGCGCAAGCTGACACCTTTCAGCACCCCTTTTTGCTGCTTTTCTGTTAAGTCGGTCTGCTCCTGCGCTTAGCCCTTATTGCAGTGGCTAAATCCAGCCACTTTTTAATCTCTGGCGGAAAGCGCTAAATGCTTTGCTGTTCATCAGGATAAATAGCCAGGCGTACATCTGGCGTCTCTGCACGTTTTCACATACATTAGGCGCGTTTTCCCCCTGTGGTACGGAGTAATGTTGTGAATCCAGCATTGTTAGATTTATCAGGCTATATAAAATTTTTTGTCGGGCTTTTTGCGCTGGTCAATCCGGTAGGCATTATTCCGGTGTTCATCAGCATGACGCGTTATCAGGGGGTGACTGAGCGTAACAAAACCAACCTTACGGCTAATCTGGCCGTTGCCATTATTCTCTGGACATCACTTTTCCTCGGCGATGCGATTTTGCGTGTGTTTGGCATTTCAATTGACTCGTTCCGTATTGCGGGCGGTATTCTGGTAGTCACCATTGCGATGTCGATGATCAGCGGCAAGCTGGGCGAGGATAAGCAGAATAAACAGGAGAAGTCAGAAACGGCGATTCGTGAAAGCGTGGGGGTTGTACCGCTGGCATTACCACTCATGGCGGGACCAGGGGCCATCAGCTCGACCATTGTCTGGAGTACCCGTTACCACAGCTGGATGAATCTGCTGGGATTCACACTGGCCATTGCCATCTTTGCTTTCTGCTGCTGGCTGTTGTTCCGGGCAGCACCCTTAATGGTGCGCATTCTTGGGCAAACCGGTATTAACGTCATTACCCGAATTATGGGTCTGTTACTGATGGCGCTGGGAATTGAATTTGTCGTTACCGGTATGAAGTCGATTTTCCCCGGCTTATTGAACTAGAAACTCACTTATTTCATGCAGCGAAGAGACCTGGTGACCTGAAGTGGTGCAGTAAGGCGTTTTATTGCACCATAATAATGCATTTATTCATCCTGCTTAATAAAAACAGTCGATTATAAATTCCGTTACTGCGGGTTTAGTCACAGACTTTTTTTTGCAAAAGAATGTCATTATTTTCACACGATAATCTGCTGTCTGAAATCAACTCAACCCGACAAATCTCCATACTCCAGTTCTCAGACTGAATTTCATCACGGCCTTGCCGCTTTTATCAATACAAATACTAAAACAGACGCTTTTTGTGTCTCCATAACGCCCTGGAAACAGGTTTACAGCTAAATAGTCTATTTTTCATATCGATATAATATTTTCAGGACGAAAATTAACACTTCCGCTGCCTGACATCTCATGATAAAAGAGAATTAGTTAACATTTTAGCTATTTTGCTTTGGCGCCCCTTCACGGCTTCTGATAATTTTTGGCCCAGCGTAAATTTTTTCTCCGAAAGTCCAAAGTGAGAACGCTTTTTGCTTAAGCCTATCGGGATACTTAATTAAAGGTTGGCGTTTCGCATGATTGGGATGAAAAACTTGCAACAACAGCGGTCTGCAATCGCACTCTTTTTGTTCACGGCCTTTTCTCCGGCTTACGCCGCCACGGTTCCGCCCGCAACGGTTCTGGCAGCGCAACAGCAAATAGTGATCAATAACGGAAGCGAAGTCTCCTCACTGGATCCGCATAAAACCGAAGGCGTGCCGGAATCTAATGTTATTCATAACCTGCTGGATGGCCTGGTTAACACCGATAATTTTGGTCAGGTTGTGCCGGGCGTCGCTAAAAGCTGGGAAAATCCGCAACCTACAGTCTGGATTTTTACTCTGCGGGATGATGCGAAGTGGAGCAATGGTGAACCGGTGACCGCCGATGATTTCGTCTATAGCTGGCGTCGGCTGGTGGACCCGAAAACCGCATCGCCCTATTCCAGTTATCTGCAGGCTGCTCATTTTGCCAGTATCAATGCCATCCTCGCCGGAAAAGCGTCACCCGATCAATTGGGCGTGAAAGCGCTGGATACCCATCGGCTGCAAATTACGCTGAGTGAACCGGTGCCTTACCTGGTGGCGATGTTAGCGCACACGGCGATGAAGCCGGTTTATGCGCCTGCCATTAAGCAGTGGGGCGACGCCTGGACCCGTCCCGATCACTACATCGGTAACGGTGCCTATACGCTGAGCGACTGGGTGGTGAATGAAAAAATCGTCGTGAAGCGTAATCCCCACTACTGGGATAATGCGCATACGGTGATTGAGCAGGGGACCTTCCTGCCGATCGCCTCTGAAAACAGTGATATCAATCGCTACCGCAGCGGCGGCACGGATATAACCAATAGTGCGGTGCCGCCGGAGATGTTTGGCAAGCTGCGCAAAGAGCTGGGCGATGAAGTAAAGGTCAGTCCGCTGCTCTGCACCTTCTATTACGAAATCAACAACAAAAAAGCGCCGTTCACCGACGCAAGAGTGCGCGCCGCGCTGAAACTGACCCTCGATCGCGAGGTGATTGCCAGGAAGATTATGGCCCAGGGGCAGATCCCGGCCTATAGCCTCACGCCACCGTTCACGGCTGGTATTACGCTATCTCCGCCTGAATGGTTCACCTGGACACAGGCGCAACGTAATGAGGCGGCGAAAAAGCTGCTGGCAGAGGCGGGCTTTGATGCCAGCCATCCGCTGACGTTTACGCTGCTCTATAACACCTCTGATCAAAATAAGCGGCAGGCGATTGCAGCCGCGTCGATGTGGCAGAAAAACCTGGGCGCGAAGGTGACGCTGCAGAATCAGGAGTGGAAAACCATGCTGGAGACCCGTCATCAGGCCCAGTATGACGTGGTGCGTGCCACCTGGTGTGCCGATTACAACGAGCCCTCCACTTTCCTGAACATGCTGATCAGTAATGCCTCGATTAACACCGCATTTTACAGTAGCGCGACTTTCGATCGCTTAATGACGGAAACGCTGACGGCGGGCAGCGAGGCGCAGCGCGCCGACCTGTATCAGCAGGCTGAAACACAACTCGACAAAGACTCACCAATTGTGCCAGTTTACTACCGCGTAAGTGTGCGCCTGGTAAAGCCCTGGGTTGGCGGCTTTACGGGCAAAGACCCGCAGGACATGACAGACCTGAAGTACTATTTCATCAAACAACACTGATCTGATCGCCGCTTCGGCGAGACAGTCGGGACACGCATCAGCGTACAGACCATTTTGGGGTCAATCTCCCTGGGAACAGGCCAGGGAGCCCGGAGACGGGGGACGCCGGGGCGGAGCATCGCCACGGAGACGATAATAAAACTGGAGTGTAATAATGAACAACATCACGAAAAAAAGCCTGATTGCAGCGGGCGTTTTCGCCGCAGTGAGTGCCCTGGCAGGGAATGCGGCTTTCTCAGCAACCGTGCCTGCGGGCGTTGAACTGGCTGCAAAACAGGAGCTGGTTCGCGGCAATGGCGATGAAGTACAGTCGCTTGATCCGCACAAAATTGAAGGCGTGCCGGAAGACAACGTGGCGCGCGACCTTTACGAAGGTCTGCTGGTCAATGACAGCAACGGTAAACCGATTCCGGGCGTAGCGGAAAGTTACGAAAACAAAGATTTCAAAGTGTGGACGTTCCACTTACGTAAAAATGCCAAATGGTCTAATGGCGAGCCGGTTACCGCGCAGGACTTTGTCTACAGCTGGGAGCGTCTGGTCGATCCTAAAACAGCTTCACCGTACGCCAGCTATCCACAGTATGGTCATATCCTCAATGTCGATGACATCATCGCCGGGAAAAAACCGATTACCGATCTGGGCGTAAAAGCCATTGATGACCACACGCTGGAAGTCACCCTGAGCGAGCCGGTTCCCTATTTTGATAAGCTGCTGATTAACTCCGTCATGTCACCGGTTTATAAACCGGCAATTGAGAAGTTTGGCGAGCAGTGGACCCAGCCACAGAACTGGGTCGGCAACGGTGCATTTAAACTGGACGCGCACGTGATTAACGAGCGCATCACCCTGGTCCGTAACCCGAACTACTGGGACAACGAACACACCGTGCTGAACAAGGTCACCTACCTGCCAATCAGTTCTGAGGTCAGTGACGTTAACCGTTACTTCTCTGAGAACGGTAGCGACATGACCTACAACAATCTGCCAATTGAGCTGTTTAAAAAGCTGCAGCGTGACAATGGTAAAGAGCTGCACGTCGATCCTTACCTCTGCACCTACTATTACGAAATCAACAACCAGAAAGCGCCATTCACCGATCCCCGCGTGCGCGCCGCCCTGAAGCTGGGTCTGGATCGTGACATCATGGTCAACAAAGTTCTGGCGCAGGGCCAGAAACCGGCTTACAGCTACACGCCGCCATCCACCGACGGCATGGAAATCCTGCCGCCAGACTGGTTTACATGGTCACAGGACAAACGTAATGCCGAAGCGAAGAAGCTGCTGGCTGAAGCGGGCTATACCGCAGACAAACCACTGACCTTTAACCTGCTGTATAACACCTCTGATCTGCATAAGAAGCTGGCAATTGCCGCCTCGTCGATCTGGAAGAAAAACATCGGCGTGAACATCAAGCTGGAAAACCAGGAGTGGAAAACCTTCCTGGATACCCGTCATCAGGGTAACTTCGATGTATCGCGTGCAGCCTGGTGTGCGGACTATAACGAACCGACCTCATTCCTGAACACCATGTTGTCCAACAGCAGCAGTAACACATCACACTACAAAAGCGATGAGTTTGACAAAGTGGTGCGTGACGCGATCAAAGCGCCGGATGCCAAAGCCCGCGCAGCGGACTATCAGAAGGCTGAACAGATCCTGGATAAAGACAGCACCATCGTACCGGTTTACTACTACGTGAATACGCGTCTGGTAAAACCTTACCTCGGTGGCTACACCGGTAAAGATCCACTGGATAAAACGCTGTCTAAAGACTTCTACATCATTAAACACTAATAGCATTCAGGCTATCAGCAGTGGCGGTGCGTCTGGCGCCGCCTTTTTTAATTTTTTATATATTGTGAAGCAACAGCCTGGTAGGTACGGCAATGTTAAAATTCATCCTGCGTCGCTTGCTTGAAGCGCTACCGACGCTGTTCGTCCTGATTACCATCTCCTTCTTTATGATGCGTCTGGCCCCGGGGAGTCCCTTTACCGGCGAACGTACGCTGGCACCCGAAGTCATGGCCAACATCGAGGCGAAGTACCACCTCAACGATCCTATTGGTAAGCAGTATGTCGATTACCTTGTGCAGCTGGCGCACGGCGATTTCGGCCCATCGTTTAAATACAAAGACTATTCAGTTAATTATCTGGTCGCACATGCGTTTCCGGTTTCTGCCAAACTCGGCCTGGCCGCGTTCCTGCTGGCGATAGTGCTGGGCGTGACCGCTGGCGTCATCGCCGCGCTCAAACAAAATACGTTATGGGACTTCGCGGTGATGGGGGTGGCAATGACCGGCGTGGTCATACCCAGTTTCGTGGTCGCACCGCTGCTGGTCCTGCTGTTCGCCATCAGCCTGAAATGGCTGCCGGGCGGCGGCTGGAATGGCGGGCAGTGGAACTACATGCTGCTGCCGATGGTGGCGCTGTCGCTGGCGTATATCGCCAGTATCGCGCGTATTACCCGTGGGTCGATGATTGAAGTGATGCACTCCAACTTTATTCGTACCGCACGTGCTAAAGGCTTACCGCTGCGCCGCATTGTGCTGCGTCATGCGCTGAAGCCCGCATTGCTGCCGGTGATCTCCTACATGGGACCGGCGTTTGTCGGCATTATTACCGGTTCGATGGTCATTGAGTCGATTTACGGTCTGCCGGGTATCGGTCAGCTGTTTGTGAACGGTGCGTTGAACCGTGACTACTCACTGGTGATGAGTCTGACCATTCTGGTCGGTTTACTGACCATTATCTTCAACGCGATTGTTGACGTGCTCTATGCCGTTATCGATCCAAAAATTCGTTACTGATTGCGGAGTTCGCCATGATATTAAGTAAGAAAAACAGCGAAGCTCTTGATGCGTTCAGTGAGAAGCTGGAAGTAGAAGGGCGCAGTCTATGGCAGGACGCGCGTCGTCGTTTTATCCATAACCGGGCGGCCTTAATCAGCCTGCTGGTGCTGTTAGTGATTACCCTGTTCGTGATCTTTGCGCCGATGCTGGCGCAGTTCACCTACGACGATACGGACTGGGCCATGATGTCCTCGCCGCCGGATACCACTTCAGGCCACTGGTTCGGCACTGACTCATCGGGTCGTGACCTGCTGGTACGCGTGGCGATTGGTGGTCGCATCTCCCTGATGGTGGGTGTGGCCTCTGCGCTGATCGCGGTGATCGTAGGCACGCTTTATGGTTCGATTGCTGGCTATCTCGGTGGCAAAACGGACTCGGTGATGATGCGTATTCTGGAAATCCTTAACTCCTTCCCGTTTATGTTCTTCGTGATCCTGCTGGTGACCTTCTTTGGTCGCAACATCCTGCTGATTTTTGCCGCTATCGGTATGGTTTCGTGGCTGGATATGGCGCGTATTGTGCGTGGCCAGACGCTGAGCCTGAAGCGTAAAGAGTTTATCGAAGCGGCCCATGTCGGCGGGGTATCAACCTGGAAAATCGTGGTGCGCCATATCGTGCCGAACGTGCTGGGCGTGGTGGTGGTTTACGCCTCGTTGCTGGTGCCAAGCATGATCCTGTTTGAGTCCTTCCTGAGCTTCCTCGGTCTGGGTACGCAGGAGCCATTAAGCAGCTGGGGCGCACTGCTCAGCGACGGCGCCAACTCGATGGAAGTGTCGCCGTGGCTGCTGCTCTATCCGGCAGGCTTCCTGGTGGTGACGCTGTTCTGTTTCAACTTTATCGGCGATGGCCTGCGTGATGCCCTCGATCCGAAAGATCGTTAAGGAGTTTCCCGATGACTATTCATGAATTTCAGCCAGCAATGGCGGCCCGCGCGGGAAGCGAACAGCTACTTACGGTCAAAGATTTACGTGTGACCTTTGGCACGCACGATGGAGATGTGACCGCTGTTAATGACCTGAATTTCTCGCTGCGTGCTGGTGAGACGCTGGGCATTGTTGGTGAGTCGGGTTCCGGCAAATCACAGACGGCCTTTGCCCTGATGGGGTTGCTGGCAAAAAATGGCCGCATTGGCGGCTCGGCGATGTTCAACGGCAAAGAGATTCTGAACCTGCCTGAGAACCAGCTCAATAAACTGCGCGCCGAACAGATTGCAATGATCTTCCAGGACCCCATGACGTCGCTTAACCCCTATATGCGGGTGGGCGAGCAGCTGATGGAAGTGCTTAAGCTGCACAAAGGAATGAACAGCGCACAGGCGTTTGAAGAGTCAGTGAAAATGCTGGACGCGGTGAAAATGCCGGAAGCGCGCAAACGCATGAAGATGTACCCGCATGAGTTCTCTGGCGGGATGCGTCAGCGCGTGATGATCGCGATGGCACTGCTGTGCCGGCCAAAACTGCTGATCGCTGATGAGCCCACTACGGCGCTGGATGTGACGGTGCAGGCGCAGATCATGACGCTGCTCAACGATCTGAAGCGTGAATTCAATACCGCCATTATCATGATCACTCACGATCTCGGCGTGGTGGCTGGGATCTGCGATAAGGTGCTGGTGATGTATGCCGGACGCACTATGGAGTATGGCCGCGCCCGCGATGTCTTTTATCAACCTGCGCATCCTTACTCAATCGGTCTGCTCAATGCAGTGCCGCGCCTGAATGCGGAGGGCGAGAGCCTGACCACCATTCCGGGTAATCCACCCAATCTGCTGCGCCTGCCGCAGGGTTGTCCGTTCCAGCCGCGTTGTCCGCACGCAATGGATATCTGCACCCAGGCTCCGCCGCTGGAGCCGTTTGGCGATGGCCGTCTGCGTGCCTGCTTTAAGCCGGTGGAGGAGTTAGTATGAGCACCGTAGCTGAAAAAAGAGTATTACTGGAAATCGCCGACCTCAAAGTCCATTTTGACATCAAAGATGGCAGGCAATGGTTCTGGCAGCCGTCAAAGACCCTGAAGGCGGTGGATGGCGTCAGCCTGCGCCTTTATGAGGGAGAAACGCTGGGCGTGGTAGGCGAGTCTGGCTGCGGCAAATCGACCCTGGCACGCGCCATCATCGGGCTGGTTAAAGCGACGGAAGGTCGGGTGGCCTGGTTAGGCCGCGATCTGCTCGGCCAGAGTGAAGAGGAGTGGCGCAAAGCGCGCAGCGATATCCAGATGATATTCCAGGATCCGCTGGCGTCGCTGAACCCGCGTATGACCATCGGCGATATCATCGCCGAGCCACTGCGCACCTACCATCCGAAAATGGCGCGGCAGGAAGTGAAAGACCGCGTCAAAAATATGATGATGAAAGTGGGGCTGCTGCCCAACCTGATTAACCGCTACCCGCATGAGTTTTCGGGCGGTCAGTGTCAGCGTATCGGTATCGCGCGTGCGCTGGTTCTGGAACCGAAGCTGATCATCTGCGATGAGCCGGTCTCGGCGCTGGATGTTTCAATTCAGGCGCAGGTGGTGAATCTGCTGCAGCAGTTACAGCGTGAGATGGGGCTGTCGTTAATCTTCATTGCTCACGATCTGGCCGTGGTGAAGCACATCTCTGACAGGGTGCTGGTGATGTATCTGGGACATGCGGTGGAGCTGGGCACCTACAGCGAGGTCTACAGCAATCCGCAGCATCCTTACACTCGTGCGCTGATGTCTGCCGTGCCGATTCCCGATCCTGATCTGGAAAAGAACAAGCAGATTCAGCTGCTGGAAGGGGAGTTGCCGTCGCCAATTAATCCGCCGTCTGGCTGCGTGTTCCGCACCCGCTGTCCGATCGCAGGTCCGGAATGTGCGAAAACCCGGCCGCTGCTGGAAGGCAGTTTCCACCATGCGGTCTCCTGTCTGAAGGTCGATCCGCTATAATGCAAAACGCCGGGCAAGTGCCCGGCGTTTTGTTATCTGATGCTTACTCGCGCCACAGGATATGACAGAGCTTGTGATCTTTTTCGCGGCACAGCAGCACGCGGGCAAAGACATCAGTGATCGGCTCACCATCTGCTTCACCCAGCCCGATGACCACCTCGGCGAAAAAGTCCGGGTTCAGATCGAAATCGACATGATCTTTCCAGTCTTCAGAGGGATCAAACAGCTCTGCGCCACCGCGCTCTTCAAACTGCAGATTGAAGAGAATGACGTCTGCCGGATCGAGGTTGTCGACGGCCAGTTCGAGAAAAATATCGTAGGCCTGTTCCAGCGTTTCATCTTCGGTAAGGCGATTATTCAAATCCATAGTCTGTCCTGTCGGCCTGCGGCCATTTACACAATCTGGCTCGTTTTACAGTAAAGGGCTGAAGAAGTAAAACAGTCGTTCGACGATGCGCTGCCACCACGCACGTTTTGCCCAGCGCTTGCCATCCAGCAGGCGTGAGCGGGCGATGTAGTCATCCTGCACACAGGCGAGATCGCTGCCAAATCCTGCATCATCCACTACCAGCGTCACTTCAAAATTCAGCCATAAACTGCGCATATCAAGATTGACGGTTCCCACCAGACTCAGCTGTCCGTCGACCAGCACGCTTTTGGTGTGCAGCAGCCCATCTTCAAACTGATAGATCTTCACGCCCGCTTCCAGCAGTTCGCTGAAGAAGGCGCGGCTGGCCCAGCCGACCAGCAGCGAGTCATTGTGACGCGGCACAATTACGCTGACACTGACGCCACGCTGTGCGGCCGTACAGATAGCATGCAGCAGATCGTCGCTCGGCACTAAATAGGGCGTAGTCATAATCAGCTGTTCACGCGCTGAATAAACTGCGGTCAGTAGCGCCTGATGGATCATATCTTCCGGGAAGCCCGGACCGGAGGCGATCACCTGGACGGTGTGGCCGCTCTCCTGCTCAAACGGCATGATGTTACGATCGGGCGGTGGTGGAAGAATACGTTTACCGGTCTCAATCTCCCAGTCACAGCTGAACACAATGCCCATCGCGGTCGCGACCGGACCTTCCATACGCGCCATCAGGTCAATCCATTGGCCCACACCCGCGCTCTGTTTAAAGAAGCGCGGATCCACCAGGTTCATGCTGCCGGTATAGGCGATATAATTATCAATCAGAACGATTTTGCGATGCTGACGCAAATCCATCCGTCGCAGGAACACGCGCAGCAGGCTGACCTGCAAGGCTTCCACGACGTCAATACCGGCGTTGCGCATCATGCCGACCCACGGGCTGCGGAAAAAGTTGACGCTGCCTGCGGAATCGAGCAGCAGTCGGCAATGAACGCCACGGCGTGATGCGGCCATCAGCGATTCTGCGACCTCATCCGCCAGTCCGCCGGGATGCCAGATGTAAAACACCATCTCAATGTTATGACGGGCCAGCTGGATATCACGAATCAGCGCCTGCATGACGTCGTCCGCGCTGGTAAGCAGCTGGAGCTGGTTGCCCTTGACCCCGGCAATGCCCTGACGATGGTAGCAAAGCTCAAACAGTGAACGGGCAACGTCGCTGTGCTCGGTGGCAAAAATTTCACGGCACTGTTTCAGGTCGTTGAGCCAGCGGGCAGTCGACGGCCACATGGTGCGGGCGCGCTCCGCGCGACGTTTGCCCAGATGCAGTTCGCCAAACGAGAGATAAGCGATAATACCCACCAGCGGCAGAATATAAATAACCAGCAGCCATGCCATCGCCGAAGTTACGGCCCGGCGCTTCATTAACACGCGCAGCGTAACCCCGGCAATCAGCAGCCAGTAACCAAATACCAGCAACCAGCTGATCAGGGTATAAAAAGTGGTCATAAAGTGGACATCCCGTTCGCGCTTTCGTCTGGCAAGTTTACGTGCAGATCACCGCTAACGAAACCCTTTATCCCGGACAGTCTCGATGAGAGATCTGATTTGGCATTATGACGGAGATCTCTATAATGCCCTCGCACAGGTCTTACATGTATGAAGTCAGAGAGGAAGTGATGAAACGAAGCAGAAATGAGGTAGCGCGCTGGAGAATGTTACGTCAGGTACATCGCCGTCGCTCCCGCTGGCTGGAAGGGCAGTCGCGGCGTTACAAGCGTATCCATTGCATTCGCCATCAGCTGGCCCAGCAGCAACGACGCTCGATCCTGTTTATTACGCAGTTAGTCTAGGTTATGTCGGGAGCAACCCTGTTCAGGCTTCAAAAAATCCCAATTCTGCCATGACCCGTCGCGCCATTGAATGTTCCTGACGCGACGCACCCCGGTCGCTGACTTCGCGCATCAGGCACTCCATCGTGTTGCCCAGCGCCGCTGGTCTGCGATATCCCGTCCGATCGTACCATTCGTAAGACCATTTTCCCGATTTACGCTGGTAATAGACGGTCAGCCAGGCAGAGCAGTTTGCAGGGTAACCACTCATGACTTCGATTTTCGGATCAACAATCGCCACAATTCGGGTCAACAGTGGGTCGAGCAGAGTAATGGCCTGGCCGGGATACGTTTTATTCATATTTTGACCGCGATTCCGCTGTGCTTCCATTCAGAGGTTTAACTCACAAAAGCTAAATGTAGACAGCTCTGCCAGATAATTCCTCCTGACTGCTAAAAAAATGACACAGAGATCATTTTTTAAGGTTAAACAGGCCATCTCAAGGTGTATTCAGGGGGGGTGTACAGCGGCTGACGTCAAATCTGTACAACTTTACATTTTAACAAATTATTGATATTTATAGGTTTATCGATTTATTCAGCAGGCAATGCGATCTTTTGTGTTAAATACCTGTACAACTAAGGTGTTGTTGTATAACTTTACCCCATCGGTCAGTAACTTTTAATGAATACTATGAGGGTCAACCATGCAGACTAACGTTCATATTCCCGCTTCAGTATCTGATATCTCAGCTTATTTACACAGTGCTGCGCAGCCTTCCCAGCAGGCCATTCTGGGTTCTGTGGTGACAGAAATTATCGCCTCTGGCCGTAGCCTGAATCGTAAAGCGATTTGCTCAAAACTCATCAGCCGTTTACAGCATGTCACCAGCCCGGAAGAAGAGCAGCACTATCATGCGCTGATCGGTCTGATTCTGGACAGGGGTTAATTCAACCCAACTATGCCAGTGAATGACGGGATATCAAAGCGGGTTAGCTGAGCAGGCAGACCCGCTTAGCCATGAATAAGCGCTTAACGGCTATATAGCGATCGCTGCGTTCAGCCGTCCGGGCAGAGGAGTAATAAGTGCGAAAGCCCAGTTTCGCAGAGGGTGTTTACGTTGCTGTCGCAATAGGGTGTATGAACAATTAACCCGAAAGACGTTGTGACGTCATTATCAGCGTGACATTTACCAACTGCAGTGCTGCCGCCAGCACGATCAGCATCACAATCCATTGCTTTTTATCACGCCAGCCCTTTGCTCGCCAAAGGTATAGCGCACCGCCAATCAGTAAAGCGATAATTGCCAGTAGCCCCAGAATGATTATCTGCATCTTTCCTCTCTGAATATTCAAAACAAAAATGGCTTCTGTGTCATGCACAGAAGCCATTCTGACTGCAGAGACGTTATCAGAAGACGCGTTTAAATGGCTTAACCGAGACCTGTTTGTACACGCCCGCTGCAAAGTAAGGATCATCCTGGGCCCAGGACTGCGCGGCTTCTAATGATGGGAACTCAGCAATAACGGTTGAGCCGGTGAAGCCCGCCACGCCAGGATCGTTGCTATCTACAGCAGGCATCGGGCCTGCGATGATCAGGCGTCCCTCTTCCTGCAGCAATTTGAGTCGCGCCAGGTGGGCAGGGCGCACAGCGTTACGTTTTTCCAGTGACTCTGCAGTATCTTCTGCATAAATGACGTAAAGCACTAAGGAACTCCTGGTTATCAGAATTTTGCAACACGTTAAGGGATTGAGGATTAGAGTGCAAACGAAACCTGTGGGCGGTTAATGGCTCAGCATAAAGGGCTAAAAAGCGCTTTTCTTCAGGCCGGATGGCGGGAGTTATTGAAACTGATTGCTATTTGCATTTAAAATCGCTGTTCTATTCAATCACTGCGACTGTTATGACCACGCTGACTATGCCATTACCTAAACGCACGCCTGTCTCTATGTTGTTGTCTGTTGCTTTGCATGGAGTCGTGATTGCCGGAATCCTTTATGCTTCATTCCAGCAGGTAATTGAGGTACCCAAAGCATCCCAGCCCATCAGCGTTACCATGGTCGCGCCTGAAGTTCAGCCCGAGCCTGCACCGGCTGTCGCAGAGCCGCCTGCGCCACAACCTGAACCGCAGCCTGAACCGCAGCCCGTGCAGGAACCGCCAAAAGCGGAGCCGGTGCCCATTCCGAAACCTGAACCGAAGCCTAAACCTAAACCTAAACCAAAGCCGGAACACAAACGGGAGCAGCCAAAACGCGAGGTGAAGCCGCGTCCGGAGAGTAAGCCTCAGGCCGATCCGTTTAAGCAGGAAGCACCGGCGACGCAAAGCAAACCGGCGACTGCGCCAAAAGCGACACCGGCTCCCACCGCGTCGGCATCAAAAGGCCCTAAGGCATTGAGCGTAAGTAAGCCTGGCTATCCTCAACGTGCTTTTGCATTGCGTGTAGAAGGGCGTGTAAGGGTGAAGTTTGATGTGGACAGCGACGGACGGGTGGATAACATCCAGATTCTCTCTGCTGAACCCCGCAATATGTTTGAGCGGGAAGTTAAGCAAGCGATGAAAAAATGGCGCTATCAGAGCGGACAGCCTGGACAGGGTCTTACCATGAATATCGTGTTTAAGATTAATGGTGGCGCCAGCATTGAATAAGTTACCGGGTCAGGCAGACGCCGCCTGACCCGTCACTTATCCGGCAGGCTGCTGATTGGCGCGTCCGGCTGGCAGAGGACGTGAGTTGCCCTCATTGTCGACCGCCACATAGATAAAGACCGCCTCTGTAGCACAGTAGGTCTGCCCGATGGGTTCAGACGACACTTTTTTGATCCACACTTCAACGTTAATCGTCATCGAACTGTTGCCGGTCCGAAGACAGCTCGCATGACAACTCACCACGTCACCCACCGCGACAGGCTTCATAAACGACATGCCGTCGACGCGCACGGTAACAACGCGCCCTTCAGCGATCTCTTTCGCCAGGATTGCGCCGCCCATATCCATCTGTGACATCAGCCAGCCACCAAAAATATCGCCATTGGCGTTGGTATCTGCCGGCATGGCGAGCGTACGCAGCACCATTTCGCCTTGCGGCAATTTATGTTTTTCGCTCATTGCTTCCACTTCTTATGCAGATGAATGCTAAAAAAATGCCCGGCGTACCGGGCAGATGATTATTTTTGTTCCTGCTGCGGCATCTGACGCCAGATATACAGCCCGCTGAGCAGGGTAAACAGTAAGGTCAGACCGGAAAGACCGAACACTTTAAAGTTAACCCAAAACGCCTGAGATAACCAAAAGGCGACATAGATGTTCACCAGACCACAGATCAGAAAGAACAGCGCCCAGGCGACGTTCAGCCGACGCCAGACTGCGTCAGGCAGCTGCAGCTCTTTACCCAGCATGCGCTGAATCAGCGTCTGCTGCATAAACCACTGGCTGTAAAGCAGGGCGGCGGCAAACAGGCTGTAAATCACGGTAACTTTCCACTTAATGAACTCATCGTTGTGGAACACCAGCGTCAGGGTGCCAAAGACGGCCACCAGCACAAAGGTGAAAATCGTCATCTTTTCCAGTTTGCGATAGAGCACCCAGCTGACGACAAGGGCCAGGCCGGTGGCCACAATCAGTGCGCCCGAGGCGACAAAAATGTCATACAGCTTGTAGAAGATGAAAAAAACCACCAGGGGAAGAAAGTCGAGTAGCTGCTTCATAGTTTTTCCATTCAGAGTTGGCTGCGAATGTGCCCGAAGGCACACCGTCAGTCAACGTAACAGCATATAGAGCCGATAGAGATAAATAATCAACATGGCTGAAACCACATTGCCTGCCGCGGTAAAAATCACCGACGAGACATTGAGGGGTAATACCGTCAGCGATGAGAAGAAAAGCATCACAATGACTTTAGCCAGCAGCCAGAGCAGAATTGCCGGGGCGATCAGCCTGACATTTTTCCATGCCATCCGCATGCTGGCGCGCATGGCGGCAAAGACACCCATCTTCTCACTGGCCACCATGACTGGCGCCAGTGACAGCAGGATCGTCAGCAGAATGCCTGGCACGACCAGTACCATAAAGCCCAGCTGCGCGACCAGCGTCATCAGGAAGGTGAGCAGCAGCAGCTTTGGCAGCAGCGGTGCTGACGCGCCAATGGCTCGCAAGGCACTGACACGCTGGCCGGAAGAGACCATCGGAATCAGATAGAGCATACCGCCAAGCAGCAGCGTATTCCCCATCAGCGCGGAGAAGGTGCTGGCCGCCGAGGCGCGCAGCAGCACCTGTTGCTGTTCCGGTGACATATTCTGCACTATCTCAAACAACGAACTGGCGCTGTCATCGCCCTGCTGCAGGATGGCCATCTGATCGGCACCAGGTGTCAGCACATGCACCAGCATGACGGTGACAAACGCGGCCAGCAGCGACATCAACAGCATCGTAGCCAGTTGATGGCGCGCGAAATTTCCTGTGTCACGGTATAACGAGCTTGCCGTGATAGACATGTACACTCCTTGGAGGAACCGGGTTAATTAACCCGGCGATTGTACATGTTCTGGCAGCTCCGGGGCACCCGGCAAGGTATAACTTTCTGTAATATGAGGTAAAGAGGGCGCAAAAAGGGGAGGGAGGCCGTAACGCGCGCGGGCGCGATCGCAGGCTTCATTATGGATACCCGCTTCACCCGACATTGAAAACTCCCGACAGGGCGTCGGACGTTGTTCATAAATGCCGCAGGAGACGCAGCCGCCAATATCACCCTGCAGAGCGACGCAGCGGGGCGCACGATCGTTCGTACCACGCATGTTGCGCATTAACAAGCTTAACGGCTCAGTTAATTCAGTGGGCACCAGACCGCCGGCATCATCGGCTTCAGCCCAGTAAAATGAGACGCGGAAATGGGCGCAGCAGGCGCCACAGCTGACACAAGGGTTAGAAAGCTCACTCATTTGATCACCCGCCCCTCCCAGGGCATCGAACCAAAATCAACAATGAAGATAAGCAACATAGAGCTGATGAAATTATTCAGCAAGCCCTATTTGCGTGCTGCCAAAAGCGCCGAAATTGATCTAAATCAATTCATTGTTTTTTAAGTAATTTATCTCAGGGTTACTGAGTGCAATTTTCTGTAAATCACGTTAAATAATTGCCAGCAAAAAAAGCGATTCCGTTCGCGACATTAACATTAAGCAAAGGAGTGATAATGAAACTGGCAAAATGCGCGATGCTGATAGCCCTGGCTCTGCCTCAACTGGCGATGGCCCACGAAGCAGGCGACTTCTTTATGCGTGCAGGCAGTGCCACCGTCCGGCCCACTGAAGGTTCCGATAACGTGTTAGGAATGGGCGAGTTCAGCGCCACTAACGACACGCAGCTGGGTCTGACCTTTACGTACATGGCAACAGACAATATTGGTGTCGAGTTACTGGCCGCCACGCCTTTCCGTCACAAAGTAGGTCTTGGCCCGACCGGTACGCTGGCTACCGTACGCCAGTTACCGCCGACGCTGATGGCGCAGTACTACTTCTTCGACAGTAAAAGCAAAGCGCGCCCTTACGTTGGTGTGGGGATCAACTACACCACCTTTTATGATGCCGATTTCAATCAGACCGGTCGCGATGCTGGCCTGACCGATCTCAGCGTCAAGGATTCCTGGGGTGTGGCGGGTCAGGTCGGTCTGGATTATCAGATTAACCGCGACTGGATGCTGAACGCGTCGGTGTGGTACATGGATATCGATACCGAAGTGAAATTCAAAGCCGCTGGCGAGCAGCAGAACATCAATATGCGCATCGACCCATGGGTCTTCTTCTTCGGAGCGGGTTACCGGTTCTGATGAGAAAAAGGCCGCTGAGTCAGCGGCCTTTTTTTGTCTGTTAAGACGTTATTTGATCTGCATATTGTTGACGACTGATTTCACGCCCGGCACGCTGCGCGTAAGCTGAACGGCACGGTTCGCCATCTGGGGTGATGAAACAAAACCGCTCAGCTGAACTTTACCTTTAAAGGTTTCTACGTTGATTTCAGTCGATTTCAGCGAGTCATCTTTCAGCAGTTCACCTTTGACTTTTGTGGTCACCACGGTGTCATCAATATAGCCACCGGTTCCCTCTTTGGTTGCGGTTGGCGCACAGGCGCTCAGTGTCAGCGCAACCACGCCCGCCAGTACAGCACCTGTCAGCAGTTTAACGAATTTCATTGCTTTCTCTCCCTGTCACAAAATGGATGCGACGTTACCGTAACGGCGCATTGTCATTGTGGTGCAGATTTTGCAAAAAGGGCAAATAGCGGAATGAAAAAAAGGAAACAAATCATGCCTTATCACGCGATAAGGCATGATAGCAGGATTAACAGCTGGCGGCCTTGAGGCGACTGACAAAATTCTTCAGTTCACTCAGCATGACCTCAGGCTCTGCATGATGTTTTTCAATGATTCTGACAATTGCAGAGCCGGAGATAGCGCCCGCTGCACCGGCAGCGATCGCCTCCTTCACCTGTTCAGGTTCTGAAATACCAAAGCCCAGCAGCGGCGGCGCGGCATGGTATTCACGCAGCTTGTCGATCAGATGCTTCAGCGGCAGACTGGCGCGGTTTTCAGCACCGGTCACACCCGCGCGTGACAGCAGATAGGTGTAACCCCGTCCGTGCGACGCGATCTCACGCAGCAGCTCATCGCTGGCGTTAGGCGGACAGATAAAGATAGGGGCTACACCATGACGCAGCGCCGCCTGACGGAAGGGCGCAGACTCTTCAACCGGCACATCCGCCACCAGCACCGAATCCACACCGGCTTCAGCACAACGGGCATAGAACTCATCCACGCCGTTGGTGAAGACCAGGTTAGCGTACATCAGCAAGCCAATCGGCAGATCCGGGTATTTACGGCGGATAGTCGCCAGCATTTCAAAACACTGGCTGGTGTTGGTGCCCGCCGCAAAGGCACGCAGCGTCGCGTTCTGAATGGTCGGGCCATCTGCCAGCGGATCGGAGAAGGGAATACCCAGCTCCAGTGCATCTGCGCCACCTTCCACCAGCGCGTCAATCACGCGCAGTGAAAGCGCCGGAGAGGGATCGCCCAGCGTAACGAAAGGAACGAAAGCGCCTTCGTTATTCGCTGACAGCCGCGTAAACAGTTGATTGTAACGTTCCATCAGATTTCTCCCTGCGCTGTCAGAATGTCATGAACGGTGAAAATATCTTTATCGCCGCGGCCAGAGAGGTTGACCACGATCAACTGCTCTTTTTCTGGTTCAGCGTGAATCATCTTCAGGGCGTGTGCCAGCGCGTGCGAGGACTCGAGCGCCGGAATAATCCCTTCCGCGCGACACAGCTGTTTAAAGGCATCCATCGCTTCGTTATCGGTAATGGAGACATACTCCGCGCGACCAATGCTGTTCAGATGTGCATGCTGCGGACCGACAGACGGGAAGTCGAGGCCGGCAGAGATAGAGTAAGACTCCTCAATCTGGCCATCGTGGGTCTGCATCATCGGCGATTTCATACCGAAGTAGATGCCGACGCGACCATGTTTAAGCGGTGCGCCATGCTCACCGGTTTCAATGCCGTGACCCGCAGGCTCAACGCCGATCAGCTTCACGCTGGTCTCATCGATAAAGTCGGCAAACATCCCGATGGCATTTGAACCGCCGCCTACGCAGGCGAGGATTGCATCGGGCAGGCGGCCCTCTCTTTCCAGAATCTGCTTTTTGGTCTCTTCACCAATCATGCGCTGGAACTCACGCACGATAGTCGGGAAGGGATGCGGACCCGCCGCGGTGCCGAGCATGTAGTGTGAGGTCTCATAGCTGCCAGACCAGTCACGCAGCGCTTCGTTACAGGCATCTTTTAGCGTGGCGGAGCCGCTGTGAACCGGGATCACTTCTGCGCCCATCAGACGCATACGGAACACGTTAGGGGACTGACGCTCGACATCTTTCGCGCCCATATAGATGCGGCATTTCATGCCTAGCAGCGCACAGGCCAGCGCGGAAGCGACGCCATGCTGACCGGCACCGGTCTCGGCAATGATTTCGTTTTTGCCCATGCGTTTGGCTAACAGCGCCTGACCCAGCACCTGGTTGGTTTTGTGCGCGCCACCGTGCAGCAGATCTTCACGCTTGAGATAGAGGCGGGTTTTGGTGCCTTTCGTCAGATTTTTACACAGCGTCAGAGCAGTAGGACGGCCCGCGTAGTTCTTCAGCAGGTCGGTAAACTCGGCCTGAAACTCGGGATCTTTCTGGGCGTCGACAAACGCCTGTTCCAGCTGGCGCAGGGCTGGCATCAGGATCTGCGGAACATACATTCCGCCAAATTCGCCAAAGTAGGGATTCAGTAACGTCATTTTTTATCTTCCTTTCTCGGGCCCGCCGTAGAGCAGGCCAGGCAAATCAGTAGGCACGCAGTGTCTGAAACACCGCGGCAATTTTACGGGCATCTTTGATGCCAGGCGCGCTTTCCACGCCGGAGTTGAAGTCCAGTCCGGCACAGCCCAGCTGCGCGGCTTCAACACAGTTATCCGCACTCAGGCCACCGGCCAGCAGCACATTGTCCAGCGTCTGCCCCTGTAACAACGACCAGTCGAAACGCTGTCCGGTTCCGCCATCACCATTATCAAATACATAACGGTCGACGTGCGGCCAGTCGCGTGCCGGCAGCGCACCTTCAATGCGCAGCGCCTTCCAGATTTGAATCTCTGCTGGCAGAGCCTCGCGCAGTTCGGCCACAAATTCTGGTGTTTCATTACCATGCAGCTGCACTGCAGATAGCGAAAGCGCGCTGGCCTGCGTGACAACGTCACTGACGGAGTCGTTGCGGAACACCCCGACGTAACGCAGCGGCGCGGCGGCGATCACATGTTGTGCGGTGGCGGTGTCAATCCGACGGGGTGACCCTTCCGCGAAGATCAGACCGCCATAGATTGCACCAGCTTCATAGGCGGCACGGGCGTCTTCGGCACGGGTCAGACCGCACATTTTATTGCTACCCAGCGTGACGCGACGCACCGCGCCAGTCAGGTCTGCTTCTTCCATCAGAGCAGAGCCAATCAGGAAGCCGTTGGCAAAGTGGCTCAGCTCACGAATATCTGCGTAGCTGTTTATGCCCGATTCGCTGATCACGGTGACGCCGTGTGAAAGGCGCGGCGCCAGCTGACGGGTGCGATTGAGATCGATAGAGAGATCGCGCAGGTCGCGGTTGTTAATCCCCACGACTTTTGCCTGAAGCGCGATAGCCCGCTCCAGTTCCTCTTCATTACTCACTTCAGTCAGAATGCCCATCTTCAGGCTATGCGCCACGGCGGCCAGCTGACGATACTGCTCATCATCCAGCACCGACAGCATCAGCAGAATGGCATCCGCCTGGTAATAGCGGGCCAGATAGATCTGATAGGGGTCGATAATAAAATCTTTGCACAGCACCGGCTGAGTGATGGCTGCGCTGACAATCGGCAGAAAGGCGAAGTCGCCCTGAAAATATTTCTCATCGGTCAGCACGGACACCGCAGAAGCATAGTGGCGGTAGATCCCGGCAATGGCGGCCGGATCGAAATCCTCGCGAATCACGCCTTTTGAGGGGGACGCCTTTTTACACTCCAGGATAAACGCGGTTCTTGCACCCTGCAGCGCGTCGTAGAAATGACGGCTGGCAGGTTCAATGCTGTTCTGAAAGGTGGAGAGAGGCTGCTGCTGCTGACGGGCTTCAACCCAAATCGCTTTGTCCTGAACAATTTTTTCTAACACGGTGCCTTTCATGATTATCCTCTTGCTGCCAGTGCGACGACGCGTTCATAAGCCTGTCCGCTGCGGATGGCGTTAAGCGCCTGCTGTGCGTTTTCACGCAGATCTTCCTGACCGAATACTTTAAGCAGCATCGCCACGTTAACGGCGACCGCTTCCTCATGGGCCTGCTGGCCCTTACCCTGAAGTAAAGCCGTCAGAATGTCACGATTTTCTTCCGGCGTGCCGCCTGCCAGCGCCTCTTTGGGATGGAAGCCGAAACCAAAGTCTTCCGGCGAGAGCTGATAGCGGGTGATTTCACCTTCACGCAGCTCAGCCACATGCGTGATATCGTGCAGTGCGACTTCATCCATACCGCCACCGTGAACCACCGCTGCACGCTGATAACCCAGCACTTTCAGGGTCTGCGCAATCGGCAGCACCAGTTCCGGGCTGTAGACGCCAATCACCGCCAGTGGCGGGCGCGCCGGGTTGATTAATGGGCCTAACACGTTGAACAGCGTGCGGGTCTTCAGCTGCTGGCGCACTGGCATCGCGTGGCGAAAGCCGGTGTGATACTGCGGTGCAAACAGGAAGCAGACGTTAAGGTCGTCCAGCGCCTGACGTGCCCGGTCAGCAGGCATATCGAGGTTGATTCCAAAGGCGGCCAGCAGATCAGACGACCCCGATTTGCTGGAAACGCTGCGGTTGCCGTGCTTCGCCACCTTCAGACCGCAGGTGGCGGCAACAAAGGCGCTGGCCGTCGAAATATTAATGCTGTTGCTGCCATCGCCGCCGGTGCCGACGATGTCCGCGAAAGCGTAATCCGGGCGGGGAAAGGGTTTCGCATCTTCCAGTAGTGCCGTCGCGGCCCCGGCAATCTCTTCCGGGGTTTCACCGCGCACTTTCATGGCGATCAGTGCAGCGGCGAGCTGCGTGGGTTCCAGCTGTCCGGTGATGATGGCGCTGAACAGCTGATGACTCTCCGCCTGATTCAGCGTCTTCGCCTGGTAAAGTTTTTCCAGTGTCTGTTGCATCGTTATTCTCCCTGTTACTTCGCCAGCGCCCAGGCCAGCGTCTGCTCAAGCAGACGCGCGCCCTGAGAAGTCAAAATCGATTCAGGATGGAACTGAAACCCGCAGACGCGATCGGTTTCATGACGAACCGCCATCACCATACCGTTAAAGCTGGCATTAACCGTCAGCTCATCCGGCGTGTTGCTGCCTGCCAGCGAGTGATATCGCGCCACCGGCAGGGGATTACTCAGGCCGGCAAACATCGCCTCGTCGTCATGGACGATAGACGAGGCTTTACCGTGCAGGATTTCGCCCGCCTGGCCTACATGGCCGCCATAGGCTTCCACAATCGCCTGATGACCCAGGCAGATGCCGATAATTGGCAGACGTCCACGCAGCACCCGCAGCAGCTCCGGCATACAACCGGCATCTTTTGGTGCGCCGGGACCCGGTGACAGCATCAGCACCGGATCGTCCATCCGCTCCAGCTGAGCAATTAACAGTTCAGCGGGCAGGTTGTTGCGGTAGATCACCACGTTGTGACCAAAGGTCCGCAGCTGATCAACCAGGTTGTAAGTAAAAGAGTCGATGTTATCGAGCAGCAGAATATCGGCCATCAGAAGATCTCCTTGCAGTGATGGGCAGTCGCGATAGCGCGCAGAACGGCGCGGGCTTTATTGCGGCTTTCATCAGCTTCAGCCTGCGGATTAGAATCCAGCACCACACCGGCGCCCGCCTGAACGGTGGCAACGCCATCTTCGACATAGGCTGAACGAATAACGATGCAGGTGTCGAGATCGCCCAGAGCGGTAAAGTAGCCCACCGCGCCGCCGTAGCTGCCGCGACGGGTGCGTTCAGCCCCGGCAATCAGCTGCATTGCACGAACTTTTGGCGCACCGCTTAGCGTGCCCATGTTCATACAGGCGCGATACGCGTGCAGCACGTCGAGGTCGGCGCGCAGCGTGCCGACGACGCGGGAAACCAGATGCATCACGAACGAGTAGCGATCAACTTTGGTCAGGTCAGCTACGTAACGGCTGCCAGGAACGCAGATGCGCGCCAGATCGTTACGCGCCAGATCGACCAGCATCAGGTGTTCAGCCAGCTCTTTATGGTCAGTGCGCATCTCCAGCTCAATGCGGCTGTCGAGGTCGCGGTCCAGTGAGCCATCAGCATGGCGGCCGCGCGGGCGGGTACCGGCAATCGGGTAGATCTCAATCTGACGCGAGGTGGCGTCATACTTAAGTGAACTCTCTGGCGACGCGCCAAACAGGGAGAAATCCTGATCCTGCATAAAGAACATATACGGGCTGGGATTGCTGTTTTTCAGCGTGTCGTAGGCGGCCAGCGGCGACGGGCACGGCAGCGAGAAGCGGCGTGAAGGCACGACCTGGAAAATTTCACCGATGCGTATCGCCTGCTGCATGGTGCTAACAACTTCACAATACTCTTCATCGCTCTGGCTGATGGTCAGCGTCATCTGTTCAACCTTTTGTACCGGCAGTGCAGGTGCTGGCTGCAGCATCTGGCCATGCAACTGCTCGATACGGCGCTGGAGACGCTGGAACTCGCTGGTGGACGGGCAGAACAGGCTGGCCTGAAGACGCGCGCTGCGGGTCTGGTGATCGATCACCAGTAATGTCTCTGCGAGGTAGAAACAGTAGTCAGGGCAGCGCTGCTGATTATCCAGTTCCGGCAGGGTTTCGAAACCAGCCACCAGGTCATAGGCAAACAGACCACCCAGCAGCACGGCTTCGCGCTCGTCGGCAGAGGCGTTAATCAGCTGAGGAATCAGTCGCAGTGCATCAAACACCGAGAGCGCTTTGAGACGGGAATCTTCATCCTGATGCGGATCGGTGCCGTGCGGAAAAGTCAGCTCACGTCCATCGGGACGGACCTGATTGCTGACGGAAGCGGGCAGAGCCTCATCCAGCAGCGGCAGCACGCTGCGGCCATTTTCTGACAGCGCCTGAACGGTCACAGTATTACCCATGGCACTGATACGCAGTGCGCTGTCGACAATCAGCAGACTTTTTAAATTGCGCTTGCTGTCGATATCTGCAGATTCGAGCAGCAGGGTTGCCGGACGTGCGCCGCACAATTGGTGAAACACTGCGGCCGGATCTTCGCGGTAAGGCGCGGTGCCGGTAATCAACTTCACTGTAGGTTTCGCATTTGGCATGATGATTTCTCTGAATTTCGCTCAAAAAAAAGCCCGCTCGGTGGCGGGCTCAGGTATTAGCACAGCGCTTACGCAAAATATGCACGATCCTGTCGCCCGTTTTCGGGAACATCGCGCCAACCGTTAAAATGCGTGATTACAACAGCCATGATTGAATACCCGTTACGTGTGAACTTGTGTACTAGTTAACGGGTTCATGGCGTAAATGTCAATACACTTTTTCACTGACCGTGAAAATCGTTATCATGCTGGCCGGTTTAGTTTTAGCAGGAGTTCTCTTGAGCGATATCGCCCGTTTCCCGGTTTATGATTTACACAGCCACACGCGCGCCTCCGATGGCTTACTGACGCCAGCAGACCTGGTGCAGCGAGCCGCTGAGATGCGCGTTGGCGTACTGGCGATCACCGATCACGACAGCGTTGCAGGGGTAGAGGAAGCGCAGCAGACGGCACGGGATCACGATTTACCGATAAAAGTGCTGCCCGGGGCAGAGATCTCCACGCTGTGGGAGAACCATGAGATTCACATCGTCGGCCTGAACATTGATATTCATCATCCAGCGATGGTGACGTTTCTGGCCGGACAACATGACTGCCGTCGGACGCGGGCGCAGGAGATTGGTGAGCGACTCGCGAAGGCACGTATCCCGGATGCGTTGGCGGGTGCAATGCGTCTGGCTGATGGCGGCATCGTTACTCGTGGTCACTTTGCCCGCTTCCTGATTGAACAGGGCAAAGCGGACAATATGGTGCAGGTATTCAAAAATTATCTGGCGCGTGGCAAAACCGGCTACGTGCCGCCGCAATGGTGTACAATTAAACAAGCTATTGATGCGATTCAGCATTCTGGTGGGTGTGCCGTGCTGGCGCATCCTGGCCGGTATGGCTTATCGGCGAAGTGGCTTAAACGGCTGGTCGCCCATTTCCGCGAGGCGGGCGGCGATGCGATGGAGGTCGCGCAGTGCCAGCAGCCACCCAATGAGCGTATAACACTGGCACAATATGCCAGAGATAATGAACTGGCCGCATCACAAGGTTCTGATTTTCATCAACCCTGCCCGTGGATTGAACTGGGCCGTAAACTCTGGCTGCCCGCAGCGGTTGAGCCGGTCTGGGAACGCTTCCCGGATCTTGCGCCCGGCCTGACAATCACGGAAAGGTGACACGAGGTTTCTATGAGTCAATTGTTTCACATTCATCCGGATAATCCCCAGCCACGGCTGATTAACCAGGCGGTCGACTACCTGAACAAAGGCAGCGTCATTGTCTATCCTACCGACTCCGGCTATGCGCTGGGCTGTCGGCTCGAGGAGAAGGGCGCGATGGAGCGCATCTGCCGTATCCGTCAGCTCGACGGGCACCACAACTTCACCGTGATGTGCCGGGATCTTTCGGAGCTGTCGGTTTATTCGCAGGTAGGTAACTCGGCTTTTCGCCTTCTGAAAAACAACACGCCTGGCAATTACACCTTTATTCTCAAGGCGACCAAAGAAGTGCCGCGCCGCCTGATGAATGAAAAGCGTAAGACCATTGGTCTGCGCGTGCCTTCCAATCCGGTAGCGCTGGCGCTGCTGGAAGCGCTGAATCAGCCGATGATGTCGACCTCATTAATTTTGCCGGGCAACGATTTTACCGAGTCAGACCCGGAAGAGATCCAGCACAGCATTGGTAAGCTGGTCGATCTGATTATCGACGGCGGTACGCTGGGTCAGCAGCCGACCACGGTGGTCGATCTGACCACCGATTCGCCGGAAATCGTGCGTGAAGGCGTGGGCGATACCCGCCCGTTCCTGTAATTAAGTCAGGCTTCAGACACCGCGCGTCGGTGTCTGGGCCAGATTTGACTCTAACCAGTTCTTAAACTGACCGTAAGGAATATAAAGTGATACATCTTTGAGGATCACTTTGTTATTACGCCCATTCTTAATCGAGTCAGAATAGCCAACAATAACGCCGCCCAGCGTATCATCCCGATTATAAACGCCACCGCCAGACATTCCCTGAACGACGCCTGCATTTGAGGCCATCGCTAAGCAGGGACTTTTATTCCATTTATTCCGAATAGCCGTGCGGGCTAAATTAACCCCGGACGATTCAACCGGCATCGCGGAAATAAAGCTGTAGCCATACATTTTAACCGGATCGCCGATGTCGCTGCTGCGGAACCTGGCCAGCGTGCTGGCATCATTCTTGTGATAAATAATCGCAAGGTCGCAATAAGGGTGATAAGACTTCACACGCTGCACGGCAGTTTTAGCCACGTGCGCAGCCGTGAGGCTATACTCAGGCGTCAGAGGAATGCTGGTGCCCAGTGTCCCCAGACCGAGGATCGTCGGAATGCCAGTCACGCTCATATCTACGTGCTGCATCGCCGTACGACTGTACTCGGTGTGGCCCACGGAACACCCGCTCAGCACCAGTGCAGCAAGCACCGGGCACAGAAACAGGTTTCTCATGATGTTTTTCTTTATTCAGGCATGTCTGGAAATCCCTGGTGAAGATTTTTGACATGCAAGCAGGGTTCATCACTGAACCGTATTAACGCAACAACTCCGGATGCGCCGGTTTATTGGATTAATGTAAAAACACTATTTTTATTAACGATTGGCAAAAGCCAGACTGCAATGTCGCAAGGCCTCTTTATCACGGGCTTTGCTTTTTTATTGTGCTGCTGAGATACAGTGTATCAGCTTAATAGTGTCGTACAATTTATTAAATCTTATAAAAAACAAATGTCATGAGAAATAAGGTTTTAAATAAATCTTCATTAAGAATAATCTGATGTTTTGTGATGTTTATGGCTTGTTATATCAAAAAGACGTTTATATGTGGTTTTTTGTGCTGGATCTGATGTTTTTTTTCAGGAGATTAAAGGTAAGGCCGGAGTCGTGGAAGTGTAAGATAGCGTTAAGGTTTTTATCTTCCGAACATCACATTAACGGCAAAAGAGTGGTCAGGAAATTTAACTCTCTTTAGCTATAAAGTTTTCAACACATGCATTTTATTAAACATATTTTCTAATCATTGCAAGGAACCTTATTTTAATCATCGTAAAGATTATCAGAGTTGAAACTATCAGAGGCTCACTCTTCTTTATTCGCTGTTGGCGACTGATAAAGCGCGTTACTTCAGCGTTAAATGCCTGTATAATGGGGCAGCCTTACTAGGTTAACCTATTGATTTAGAAAGGATTATCACCTAATCATGACGCCTGGGAAGGCGACAAAGAGGAAGCTCAATGAGCGAGAAGTTACAGAAAGTCTTAGCGCGTGCCGGTCATGGTTCGCGTCGTGAAATCGAATCAATGATTGCTGCCGGCCGTGTCAGCGTTGACGGCAAGATCGCCACCTTAGGCGACCGCATCGAAAGCAGCAAATCCCTGAAAATCCGTATTGATGGCCATCTGGTTTCGATTGCTGAATCAGCATCCGAAGTCTGCCGCGTGCTGGCTTATTACAAACCGGAAGGCGAACTCTGTACCCGCAGCGATCCTGAAGGCCGCCCGACAGTGTTTGACCGTCTGCCGCGTCTGCGAGGCTCACGCTGGATTGCCGTTGGCCGTCTGGATGTCAACACCTGTGGTCTGATGCTCTTCACCACCGACGGTGAACTGGCGAACCGCCTGATGCATCCGAGCCGTGAAGTGGAACGTGAATATGCGGTACGCGTGTTTGGTCAGGTTGACGACGATAAAATTCGTCAGCTGAGCAAGGGCGTTCAGCTGGAAGATGGTCCGGCTGCGTTTAAAACCCTGAAGTTTGGTGGTGGAGAAGGCATTAACCAGTGGTACAACGTCACCCTGACCGAAGGACGTAACCGTGAGGTGCGTCGTCTGTGGGAAGCGGTCGGTGTGCAGGTCAGTCGTCTGATGCGTGTCCGTTATGGCGATATCACGTTACCAAAAGGCCTGCCACGCGGTGGCTGGACCGAGCTGAATCTGCCCGCGGTTAACTATCTGCGTAACCTGGTGGAACTGGAAGATGAAACGGTCACCAGGCTGGTGGTCGAAAAAGATCGTCGTCGTACCAAGGCGAACCAGATTCGTCGTGCTGTGAAACGCCACAACAAAGTGAGCAGCACGCCACGTCGCAATCCGGGCAGCAAACGTAACTCCGGTTAATCGTGTTGCCCGATCGCTAAAAATGCAGCCCCAGGGCTGCGTTTTTTTTCTGTTACCAGTCAATTCCCTGCTGAGCCTGTATACCGGCATCAAAGGCGTGCTTCACCGGCCGCATCTCCGTCACCGTATCCGCCATTTCAGTCAGGCTGCGATGACAGCCACGTCCGGTAATGATTACGCTCTGATGCGCCGGGCGCTGTTGCAGGGCGATAATCAAATCGTCCAGCGGCAGATAATCCATGCTGACCATATAGGTAATTTCGTCGAGCACCACAAGATCAAGCTGCGCATCGGCCAGCATCCGTTTTGCATGCTGCCACACGGCCAGACAGGCGGCGGTATCCGTTTCGCGGTTCTGCGTGTCCCAGGTGAAACCGGTTGCCATCACCTGAAACTCTACACCATGCTGTTCCAGCAGGTTACGCTCACCATTCGGCCAGTCACCTTTAATAAACTGAATCGCCGCCGCACGCTTGCCATGTCCGGTAGCGCGCAGGGCGGTGCCAAAAGCCGCAGTCGTTTTGCCTTTGCCATTGCCGGTGAACACCATCAGGATGCCACGCACCTCGGTGGCTGCCGCAATTCGCGAATCAACCTGCTCCTTTAGCCGCTGCTGACGCTGTTGATGACGATCGTCAGCCATTATTCTGCGGCTCCGGGTTTTCTGCCCGGCTGCGCATCAAAGCTGATACCGGTTTTGCGCCGGCTATCATCACCCATCAGATAAAGGTAGAGCGGCATCAGATCGGCAGGGGTTTTCAGCTTATTCGCATCTTCCTGCGGGAAGGCGCTGGCGCGCATTTTAGTCCGCGTTCCGCCCGGATTAATGCAGTTCACCCGCAGCGCCTGCATTTTATACTCATCCGCCAGCACCTGCATCATGCCTTCGGTAGCAAATTTAGAGACGGCATAAGCGCCCCAGCCCGCGCGACCGGTTCGGCCTACGCTGGAGGTGGTAAACACCAGTGAACCGGCATCTGACTTTAACAGCAGCGGCAACAGCGCCTGGGTCAGGAAGAAAGTAGCGTCAAGGTTGATGTTCATTACCTGCTGCCAGATTTGAGGGTCGAGTTCCGCCAGCGGCACGATTTCGCCGAGGATACCGGCATTGTGCAGCACGCCGTCAAGACGCGAAAACTGCTGTGACAGCTGTTCTGCTATCTGATGACAACGTTCCGGTGTCGCTTCAGCCAGATCAAACACGACGGTATGAGCAGCACATTTATTAAGTTGATCGATTGCCTCTTTGACCTGCTGAAGCTTCTCAGAGTTACGGCCCATCAGGATCACTTCAGCGCCATAACAGGCATACGTCAGCGCCGCTTCCCGGCCAATGCCATCTGAAGCGCCAGTGACCAGGATAATACGGTGATTGAGCAGGTCGCTTTTCGGTTGATAATGCACAGCGGGGTCCTCCAGCGAAAACAGCATGATTCCGCTTTATGCCTGAATTTACGAATGGGCGCAATCGCCAGACCACCCATTCTGTGCCGGCTGCTGGCATTTCAGGCGACGAAGCAGGTTAAAACGGCTAAACTGGCGAATTGTTTTTTTATTCTTTGTGACTAAGGCGACCTGATGGATTTTATTTCAACGTATGGACTGTTTTTAGCAAAAGCGGTGACGCTGGTGGTTGCCGTCGCTGCAATTGTCATGATTATTATGAATGCCGCATTACGCAAACGGGCACAAAGCGGTCAGCTTCGTCTGACCCATCTGGGTGATGACTATCAGCAGATGAAAGAGGATTTGCAGCTGGCAAAAATGAAGCCTCAGGCGCAAAAAGTCTGGCAAAAAAATCATAAAAAAAGCGAAAAGCTGAAAGCCAAAGCGGAAAAGCAGGCGGCAAAGCAAGGACAGACAGAGAGCGTTAAGCCCACGCTCTACGTTCTTGATTTCAAAGGCAGCATGGATGCCGGTGAGGTAAGCTCACTGCGTGAAGAGATTTCGGCTGTGCTGGCGGTGAAGCAGCCTGGCGATGAAGTGCTGCTGCGGCTGGAAAGCCCTGGCGGCGTGGTGCATGGCTATGGCCTGGCAGCGTCGCAGCTGCAGCGCCTGCGCGATGCGGGTCTGCGCATCACGGCGGCAGTAGATAAAGTAGCAGCCAGCGGGGGGTATATGATGGCCTGTGTGGCTGATCGCATTGTGGCGGCACCGTTCTCCATCATTGGCTCCATCGGTGTGGTTGCGCAAATCCCTAACTTCAACCGCCTGCTGAAGCGTAACAATATTGATGTTGAGCTGCATACCGCAGGACAGTACAAGCGCACGCTCACGCTGTTTGGTGAGAATACCGAAGAAGGGCGTGAGAAATTTCAGGAAGATCTGGATGAAACGCACCTGCTCTTCAAGCAGTTTGTTCACCAGATGCGCCCGTCGCTCGACATCGATCGGGTAGCAACCGGTGAGCACTGGTATGGTCGACAGGCGCTCGATCTCGGCCTGATTGACGAAATCGGCACCAGCGATGACCTGATCATCCGTCAGATGGATCAGTTCAGCGTACTTGGCGTGCATTACGCCCGCCGTCGTAAAATGATGGACCGTTTTACCCGGAGCGCCGGCTCGGTGGCTGAGCGGTTGCTGCTGAAACTCTGGCAGCGCGGCGAAAAGCCACTACTCTGATGCAAAACCCGGCCTGTGCCGGGTTTTTTATTCCAGGTGATAGCGTGGTGACAGCTCCACAGCAAGGTATTTGAAGACGTTAAACACCGCCGTGGTTTTCGCGGTCGGCAGTCCATCTGCATCAAGAAAGAACGGTCCGCGAAAGACCAGCACATCCGCCTGCTGACTTACCTCATCCGCCTGCATGCCTGCTAAATAATCATCATGTTCTTTAATCAGCGCATTGGCCTTTTCCAGCAACGCCTGGTGGGAAATAGCCTGAGTTGATCTCTGCATTTATTCGCTCCTTTTTGACAGCATCCAAATCCTTTCTATATTACTGGCCTGTCACACGCTGTGACAAATCGCTCTGAACGATGAAAACCTGGCGTAAGTTCGGGCTGAGTGCTAATTAAGTTGCGTAACAGATTTTATCAGGTAGAGTGTGGGCGATTCCGATTTCAGGGATTTTGCACCGGGATGTGCGAAGAGTTCAGATGGAAAAAGCACGCTTTATCATGCGGTTGCAGCAGGCTACATCATCTGATCTGAGATTGACCCCTCCGCCTTGAAATGTTAAACAGGCGCAGCAATATTGAACCCACTGGGTTTTTGGGCATCCAATCCTCTCCCGTTAAGCAGGATGTTTTCATTAGGTAAAGGTAAATATGGGTAAAGCACTCGTTATTGTTGAGTCCCCGGCAAAGGCTAAAACAATCAATAAATACCTGGGTAGTGACTACGTGGTTAAATCCAGCGTGGGTCATATCCGGGATCTGCCGACCAGTGGTTCAACCGCGAAGAAGAGTGCTGACGCTTCGACAGATAAGAAAGTCAAAGACGCTTCAACTGACAAGAAAGTCAAAAAAGTTAAAAAAGATGAGAAAGCCGCACTCGTCAGCCGTATGGGTGTAGACCCTTATCATGGCTGGGAAGCGGACTATCAGATTCTGCCCGGCAAAGAGAAAGTCGTTGCTGAACTGAAGGCGTTAGCCGCCAATGCTGACCACATCTATCTCGCAACCGACCTTGACCGCGAAGGGGAAGCCATTGCATGGCACCTGCGGGAAGTGATCGGTGGTGATGACTCGCGCTTCAGCCGCGTGGTCTTTAACGAAATCACCAGGAATGCGATTCGTCAGGCATTTGAAAAGCCGGGCGAACTGAATATTGACCGGGTAAATGCTCAGCAGGCGCGTCGTTTCATGGACCGCGTGGTAGGCTATATGGTCTCGCCACTGCTGTGGAAAAAAATCGCCCGTGGCCTCTCGGCCGGACGTGTGCAATCTGTTGCGGTTCGCCTGGTGGTGGAACGTGAACGTGAGATCAAAGCCTTTGTTCCCGAAGAGTACTGGGAAGTTAATGCCGCACTGACTACGCCAAAAGGCGATGAACTGTCCATGGACGTGACGCACAAAGGTGATAAAGCCTTCCGTCCGGTCACTCGCGACGAGACCTATGCCGCGGTAACGCTGCTGGAAAAAGCGCGCTATGAGATCATCGACCGTGAAGATAAGCCGACCAGCAGCAAGCCGGGCGCGCCTTATATCACCTCGACACTGCAGCAGGCTGCCAGTACCCGCCTGGGCTTTGGCGTGAAGAAAACGATGATGATGGCTCAGCGCCTGTACGAAGCCGGTCACATCACTTATATGCGTACCGACTCGACCAACCTGAGTCAGGATGCGGTCGCGATGGCGCGTGGCTATATCGAAAGCAATTTCGGTAAAAAGTATCTGCCTGAAACCGCCATTACTTACGCCAGCAAAGAGAATTCCCAGGAAGCGCACGAAGCGATTCGTCCTTCCGATGTGGAAGTGGTGGCGGAAAAGCTGAAGGATATGGAAGCCGATGCGCAGAAACTCTATCAGCTGATCTGGCGTCAGTTTGTTGCCTGTCAGATGACACCAGCAAAATATGATTCCAGCACCATTACAGCGGCGGCAGGTGAATTTAAACTCAAAGCAAAAGGCCGTATTCTGCGTTTCGATGGCTGGACCAAAGTCATGCCAGCGCTGCGTAAGAATGATGAAGATCGTACATTGCCTGCCGTCAGCGTGGGTGATGTTCTGGATCTGCAACAGCTTCTTCCGGGGCAGCACTTCACCAAGCCACCGGCGCGTTTCAGCGAAGCGTCACTGGTGCGTGAACTTGAGAAACGCGGCATTGGTCGTCCATCCACGTACGCAGCCATAACTTCAACCATTCAGGATCGCGGCTACGTGCGGGTAGAAAACCGCCGCTTCTATGCGGAAAAAATGGGTGAAATCGTCACCGATCGTCTGGAAGAGAACTTCCGCGAACTGATGAACTACGATTTCACTGCCCGCATGGAGAGCAACCTCGATCAGGTGGCCAATAACGAGGCACAATGGAAAGCAGTTCTCGATCACTTCTTCGCCGACTTTACTCAGCAGCTTGAGCTGGCTGAGAAAGATCCTGAAGAAGGAGGCATGCAGCCGAACCAGATGGTGCTGACCTCGATTGAGTGTCCGACCTGTAGCCGTCAGATGGGAATCCGTACCGCCAGTACCGGTGTTTTCCTGGGTTGTTCCGGCTATGCGCTGCCGCCTAAAGAACGCTGCAAACAGACCATCAATCTGATTCCGGAAAATGAAGTCCTCAATATTCTGGAAGGAGATGATGCTGAAACCAACGCCCTGCGTGCCCGTCGTCGCTGCCAGAAGTGTGGCACCGCGATGGACAGCTACCTGATCGACAACGAACGTAAACTGCACGTCTGTGGCAATAACCCCGAGTGTGACGGTTACGAAATCGAGAAGGGCGAGTTCCGCATTAAAGGCTATGACGGCCCGGTGGTGGAGTGCGAGAAGTGTGGTTCTGAGATGCACCTGAAGATGGGACGCTTTGGTAAATACATGGCGTGCACCAACGAAGAGTGCAAAAACACCCGCAAGATTCTGCGCAGTGGTGAAGTTGCACCGCCGAAAGAAGATCCGGTTCCGTTGCCAGAGCTGGCGTGTGATAAGTCCGATGCTTACTTCGTGTTGCGTGACGGCGCAGCGGGTGTTTTCCTCGCGGCCAACACCTTCCCAAAATCACGCGAAACACGTGCACCGCTGGTGGAGGAGCTTCAGCGCTTCAAAGATCGTCTGCCCGAGAAGCTGAAATATCTGGCCGACGCGCCAGCAGCCGACCCGGAAGGCAATAAAACGCTGGTGCGCTTCAGCCGCAAAACCAAACAGCAATATGTCTCTTCTGAAAAAGAGGGTAAGGCAACCGGCTGGTCCGCCTTCTATATAGATGGCAAGTGGCAGGAAGCGAAAAAGTAATTCACAGGCCAGCATTTGCTGGCCTTCTTCTTACTGTGCTTGCCCGATTTGACCACTGACACTGACACTGACACTGACAACGCACCACATCCAGGCCAGCGCTCGCTGGCCTTTTTCTGAGCCTTATATCAATCCGTTCTACTCTGTCACTTAAACTGATATAGTTGTTATAGCATTTCCGACCTTTCCTGATGCATAGCATTTCTTGAACCTTGCGACTATACGTCAAGCGGGGATGCGACTCTGTAACTTACCGGGATGGAATAGATATGAAATTACAGCAGTTGCGCTATATCGTCGAAGTGGTGAACCATAATCTCAATGTCTCTTCGACAGCGGAAGGTCTCTACACCTCTCAACCCGGCATCAGCAAACAGGTGCGTATGCTGGAAGATGAGCTGGGCGTGCAAATTTTTGCCCGCAGCGGTAAACATCTCACTCAGGTGACGCCTGCAGGGGAAGAGATCATCCGTATAGCGCGTGAAGTCCTCTCAAAAGTGGATGCGATCAAATCCGTGGCCGGCGAGCACACCTGGCCGGATAAAGGCTCGCTTTATGTCGCTACCACACATACCCAGGCACGTTACGCACTGCCAGGTGTGATCAAGGGATTTATCGAACGCTATCCGCGTGTTTCTTTACATATGCATCAGGGTTCACCAACCCAGATCGCCGAAGCGGTCTCCAAGGGCAATGCGGATTTCGCGATAGCCACTGAAGCCCTGCATCTCTATGACGATCTCATCATGCTGCCGTGCTACCACTGGAACCGTGCGATTGTCGTCACGGCGGATCATCCGCTGGCCGGGAAGGGGCAGGTGAGCATCGAAGAACTGGCTGAATATCCACTGGTGACCTACACCTTTGGCTTTACAGGGCGCTCAGAACTCGACACGGCCTTTAATCGGGCAGGGTTAACACCTCGTATCGTCTTCACCGCTACTGATGCCGACGTCATCAAAACCTATGTCCGTTTAGGTCTGGGCGTAGGGGTTATTGCCAGTATGGCGGTTGACCCGGTGGCCGATCCTGACCTGATTCGTATTGAAGCCGCCGATATCTTTACCAACAGTACCACTAAGATTGGCTTCCGCCGCAGCACCTTCCTGCGTAGCTATATGTATGATTTTATCCAGCGTTTTGCGCCACACCTGACCCGCGACGTGGTGGATACCGCCGTGGCGCTGCGCTCAAACGAAGACATTGAGGCGATGTTTAAGGACATTAAGCTGCCATTTAAATAGCGTTGATGCTCTTCGCGACAACATAAGGCTGCCTGGTGCAGCCTTTTTTGTTGCCAGGCATTAGCGCCAAATGAGAATCAAAAGTTGTTATGGTTTTTTTGTAAATGAAACATAGATCACATGTTTTTCGGTTGGGCTTTCTTAAATGCGAAATACAACACACTTTTAACGATGTCACTTTGCGACTCGCCAGGATTATTCCCATACTCCAGTTAAGAGCTGATGTGTGAAGCCAGTAAACATAAGGTTCTTTAGATGAGTCTTTAGTTTTGAATGGATCTTTTTTTAAATTAACTCAAATTTACCAGCTGACTGTTTAATTAAATATTCGTTCAGGAGTTAATGATTTCTTACGTTACTTAAGCCTATTGATTAATACCGTTAATCGTTTTACTCAATAAAAATAACTGGATTTTTGGCCTTAACGCGTTTAGGATTACTCCTAAATCTTAATCGATGTTATCAATCATTTTGTTGAGAGTGATTATCAAAAACTATGAATACACGACTGACCGTACAACCGGGTTTCCCGGTAAAAAGCACCAAGGTTGAGCGTACTGGCAATACGCGTCGCAATGCCTGGTTAACCGTATTCGCTGCCTCTGCGCTGTTCTGGGTGGTTGTAGCGTTAATGATTTGGCGTATCTGGGGCTAAAGCCATGTGGGCACATACACTCAGTCATAAACGTTCTTTGACCACGGGTCAGCACAAGCCAGTATCCTGCAAAGGAAAAGAAGCTCTTGCAAAGGACGAAAAAGTGTCTATCCCCAAGTCATGGGATTTGAGTGATAACCAGCGACTGTTTATTGAGTCGTTTCTGGACCCTGAAAACAAATAACGTTGTAAGACCATTTATTCGTCACTGCTCTTTTATAACCGGAGTTCCCGGTGGGCTTTTAAATGCCCCTTTCCACATCCTGTAAGACCAAAGGGTGTCGCCGATTGACAGGCGACCACAAAAACTTTTACGCCCGATTACGGCGAAGGAGTGTACCAAATGAATATTATTAAAATGTCCTGGCTTAGCGCGTATGCTTTCTCCTTTGCGTTCTGGTCTGCGGCGGTGTGGATAACGCTGTAATCTGAATTAAATCACCTCTTTCTGATGCCTCGTGTTCTCACGGGGCATTTTCGTTTTCGGCGATTGTAGCAATTTGTGTTGTAATCAAAACGTTAACGAATTTGTGGTCTATCTTTAACATAAACCTTTGTCTCACTAAGGTTTAAGACCATGAACGAAAAAGGAGGAGCTATGTCGTCTACCCTACGCGAGCTGAGTCAGGAAATATTGCAGGTCGACACCAACAAATATCACATCTTCAGTCTTCCCCGCGCGGCTCAACATCTCGGCAACATCGATAGCCTGCCAAAATCTCTTAAAGTTCTGCTGGAAAATCTACTGCGCTGGCAGGATGGCGACTCTGTCACTACAGAGGACATCCAGGCGCTGGTTGACTGGCAGAAAGATGCTCATGCCGACCGCGAAATCGCCTACCGGCCAGCCCGCGTATTAATGCAGGACTTTACCGGCGTCCCGGCCGTGGTCGACCTGGCGGCCATGCGCGAAGCGGTGAATCGTCTGGGCGGCGATGTAGCTAAAGTGAATCCGCTGTCGCCTGTCGATCTGGTTATCGACCACTCGGTCACCGTGGACCATTTTGGTGATGATGACGCTTTTGAAGAGAACGTCCGGCTGGAAATGGAGCGTAATCATGAGCGCTACGTTTTCCTTCGTTGGGGTCAGAAAGCGTTTGATAAGTTCCGCGTTGTGCCGCCGGGAACCGGCATCTGCCATCAGGTGAACCTGGAATATCTCGGCAAGGCGATCTGGCATGAAACCCTCAATGGCGAAGAGTATGCCTGGCCCGACACGCTGGTTGGTACCGATTCTCACACCACCATGATCAATGCGCTCGGCGTGCTGGGATGGGGAGTAGGGGGCATCGAAGCTGAAGCAGCCATGCTGGGTCAGCCTGTCTCCATGTTGATCCCGGATGTCGTAGGTTTCAAACTCACCGGCAAACTGCGCGCAGGCATTACCGCAACCGACCTCGTTCTGACCGTTACTCAGATGCTGCGTAAGCATGGCGTCGTCGGCAAATTCGTTGAGTTTTACGGTGACGGCCTGGCCGATCTGCCGCTGGCCGACCGTGCGACCATCGCCAACATGGCACCGGAGTATGGTGCGACCTGCGGATTCTTCCCGGTCGACGACGTCACGCTGAGCTACATGACGCTGACCGGACGTGATGCCGATCAGGTCGCCTTAGTGGAAGCCTATGCCAGAGCGCAGGGTCTGTGGCGTAATCCCGGCGATGAGCCGCGTTTTACCAGTACCCTGGCACTGGATATGAACCAGGTAGAGTCGAGCCTGGCCGGACCCAAACGTCCGCAGGACAGGGTGTCGCTGGGCGATGTGCCCGCCGCGTTTGATGCCAGCAATGAGCTGGAAGTGAATCAGGCGCAAAAACCGCATAAAACTATTGAGTATACCGATAGCGACACCGGCCTGACTCACACACTGACCGATGGCGCGGTGGTGATCAGTGCGATTACCTCCTGTACCAACACCTCTAACCCAAGTGTGCTGATGGCAGCCGGTTTACTGGCGAAGAAAGCGGTAGAGCGTGGTCTGAAACGTCAGCCGTGGGTTAAAGCCTCGCTGGCACCCGGTTCCAAAGTGGTTTCCGATTATCTGGCCGTCGCGCAGCTGACCTCGTATCTCGACGAGCTGGGCTTTAACCTGGTAGGCTATGGCTGCACCACCTGTATTGGTAACTCCGGTCCGCTGAAAGATGAGATTGAGTCTGCGATCAAAGCGGGCGATCTCACGGTCGGTGCTGTTTTATCCGGCAACCGCAACTTTGAAGGTCGTATTCATCCGCTGATTAAAACCAACTGGCTGGCTTCGCCGCCGCTGGTGGTGGCTTACGCGCTGGCGGGTAACATGAAGATCAACCTGCAGACGGAGCCGCTGGGCCACGATCGCCAGGGACAGCCGGTCTATCTGAAAGATATCTGGCCGTCGCCGGAAGAGATAGCCACAGCCGTGCAGCAGGTCACCAGCGATATGTTTCACAAAGAATACGCCGAAGTCTTCGATGGCACGCCAGAGTGGCAGGC
This sequence comes from Pantoea sp. QMID4, assembly GCF_030270445.1. Classification (NCBI taxonomy): domain Bacteria; kingdom Pseudomonadati; phylum Pseudomonadota; class Gammaproteobacteria; order Enterobacterales; family Erwiniaceae; genus Pantoea; species Pantoea sp. QMID4. The sequence continues at coordinate 963,362 of NZ_BSXL01000001.1, forward strand.
GATCAGGGTCAGTGAAGCGGCAACGTACGACTGGGATGAAGGCTCGACCTACATTCGCCTGTCACCGTTCTTTGATGATATGGAGAAAGAGCCTAAGCCGGTGCAGGATATTCGCGGTGCGCGGGTGCTCGCCATATTGGGCGATTCTGTCACCACGGACCATATCTCACCAGCGGGTAGCATTAAAGCGGAAAGTCCCGCCGGACGCTATCTGCTGTCACACGGCGTTGAGCGCAACGACTTTAACTCTTATGGGTCGCGTCGCGGTAACCATGAAGTGATGATGCGCGGCACATTTGCCAATATTCGTATCCGCAATGAGATGGTGCCAGGCGTGGAGGGCGGCTATACCCGACACTACCCGAGTGACGAACAGCTGGCCATCTACGATGCGGCGATGAAATATCAGGCGGAAGGCGTGCCGCTGGCGGTCATTGCAGGCAAGGAGTACGGCTCTGGTTCAAGCCGCGACTGGGCTGCTAAAGGGCCACGTCTGCAGGGGGTAAGGGTCGTGATTGCCGAATCGTTTGAGCGTATTCACCGCTCTAACCTGATTGGGATGGGCATTCTGCCACTGGAGTTCCCGCAGGGCGTGACCCGCAAAACGCTGGGGCTGACCGGTGAAGAGTACATCGACGTGGAAGATCTTCAGGCACTGACGCCAGGCTGCAGCGTGAAAGTCACGCTGACCCGTGCTGACGGCAGTAAAGAAGAGCTGGACACCCGCTGTCGCATCGATACCGGTAATGAGCTGACCTATTACCGCAACGACGGCATCCTGCACTACGTTATCCGCAATATGCTGGACTGACAAAAAAGCCGGGGAGACCCGGCTTTTTCATTTATGACTTCGGCAGCAGATGCCCCATCTTTTCCGCTTTCGTATCCAGATAGTGCGCATTCTTCGGATTACGTCCCACGACCAGCGGCACACGTTCAATAATGTTGATCCCGGCTTCGCTGAGGATCTCCACTTTGCGCGGATTGTTGGTCAGCAGGCGTACTTCATTCACGCCCAGCAGTTTGAACATATCTGCGCACAGGGTGAAGTCGCGCTCATCGGCGGCAAAACCAAGCTGATGGTTCGCTTCTACGGTGTCATAACCTTTATCCTGCAATGCGTAGGCGCGGATCTTATTCAGCAGACCAATATTACGGCCTTCCTGACGGTGATAGAGCAGCGCGCCGCGACCTTCTTCTGCGATGGCATTGAGCGCGGCTTCCAGTTGAAAACCACAGTCGCAACGCAGGCTGAAGAGTGCATCGCCGGTCAGGCATTCAGAGTGAACGCGCGCCAGTACCGGCTCGTTGTCATTAATATCGCCAAAGACCAGTGCAACATGGTCATGTCCGGTTGCCAATTCTTCAAAACCAACCATCAGGAAATCTCCCCATGGCGTGGGCAGTTTGGCTTCTGCCACCCGTTTAAGCTGCATGTGACTCTCCAGAACCTTCAGAGGATGCACTATCATCATGATAGCGCACAGGCCAGTGTGGCCTGACAAACGTGCAATATTGTGCCACAACCCGTAAGCGGGCTGGTAATCTCTGCGACCAATTGCAGTGATAAAGCACAATTATCCAATCGGCAACGGTTATGTTATTCTTTTTTAAGCTAAAGTTATGCAAATGTTGCCATTTGACACCAGGATAAGGGAAGAGGATGTTTAAGATTTCGCGTCGTACCACCTTCGGAATGCTGCTGTTGCTCATCATGCCGGTTGCCGTCTGGCTTACCGGCTGGCGCTGGCAGCCAGGCGAAAGCAATGCGCTGCTGAAAGGTCTCTTCTGGATGACGGAAACCGTCACCAATCCGTGGGGTATTGTCACCAGCGTGCTGCTGAGCGCCTGGATGCTCTGGTGCCTGCGCTTTCGCCTGAAGCCTGCCATCCTGCTGCTGCTGATCATGAACGCCACTATTCTGGCAGGTCAATACACCAAATCTTTTATCAAAGAGCAGATTCAGGAGCCGCGTCCCTATGTGATCTGGCTGGAGCAGCATCATGGGCTGGATGAGAAGACGTTTTACGAACTGAAGCGTAAACAGCGTGGTGAGATGGTGACGTCACTGATTGCCGATGAGACGCAGATTCCGGGCTGGCTGAAACGACACTGGGCATTTGAAACCGGCTTTGCTTTTCCGTCGGGGCATACTATGTTTGCCGCCAGCTGGGCACTACTGGCACTGGGGCTGCTCTGGCCGCGTCGGCATTATAAAACCGTGGTGGTGATTTTCCTGTGGGCGATGGGCGTGATGGCGAGCCGCCTGCTACTGGGCATGCACTGGCCGCGCGATCTGGCGATGGCAACCGTGCTCTCCTGGTTGCTGGTCACCGTTGCGACCTGGCTGGCGCAGCGCTTCTGCGGCCCCCTGACGCTGCCGCCGGAAGAGCAAAAAGAGGTGGCACAGCGGGAGCCCTGATTGTAATTCTCCCTTGAGACCCCATATTATTAGTCGGGCCTGCGCAAAAGCGACTCGCCCGATGCTGCTGGGAGCAGCATTTATGCTGGATTTTTGGCATAATTCTATCTGATAACCTCACAACAGGATGCACTGTGAAATATTTGCTGATTTTTTTAGTGGTACTGGTCATTTTTATCATTTCCGTCACTTTAGGTGCGCATAACGATCAGGTCATTACTTTTAATTATCTGCTGGCGCAGGGTGAGTTCAGCATCTCGACGTTACTGGCATCCCTGTTTGGCGCAGGTTTTGTGCTTGGCTGGGTCATATGCGGGCTGTTCTGGTTACGGACCCGTGTTTCACTGGCCAATGCCAACCGTAAAATTAAGCGTATGCAGACGCAAATTGAGCAGGGCACCGCCCTGGCGACCACGCCATCTTCTCCGGCTGGCCGGGAATAATCCTCAATGCATGAATTGCTGTTTCTGTTACTGCCGGTTGCGGCTGCCTATGGCTGGTATATGGGCCGCCGCAGCGCGCATCAGGATAAGCAACAGGAAGCCAACAGGCTGTCACGTGAATATGTGGCGGGCGTCAATTTCCTGCTCTCAAATCAGCAGGACAAAGCCGTTGATCTGTTCCTCGACATGCTAAAAGAGGACAGCGGCACGGTAGAGGCACATCTGACGCTGGGTAACCTGTTCCGATCGCGTGGAGAAGTCGACCGCGCTATCCGTATCCATCAGGCTTTAATGGAAAGTGCTTCCCTGAGCTACGAGCAGCGTCTGCTTGCCGTTCAGCAGCTGGGTCGCGACTATATGGCGGCGGGCTTATATGACCGCGCAGAAGATATGTTTAAGCAGCTCACCGATGAAACGGATTTTCGTATTGGCGCGCTACAGCAGCTGTTGCTGATTCATCAGGCCACCAGTGACTGGCAACAGGCCATCGAGGTCGCAGAACGCCTGGTTAAGCTCGGCAAAGAGAAACAGAAAGGTGAAATCGCCCACTTCTACTGTGAACTGGCGTTACAGGCGATGAGCAGCGACGATCTGGATCGTGCCATGAGCCTGCTGAAGAAAGGGGAGGCGGCCGATCGCAACAGTGCACGCATCTCTATCATGATGGGCCGTATTCTGATGGAAAAAGAAGACTTCGCCAGAGCGGTGAGCCATCTCCAGCGCGTGCTGGATCAGGATAAAGAGCTGGTGAGTGAAACGCTGGGCATGCTGGAGACCTGTTTCCAGCGGCTCAATCAGCATGACGCATGGGCAGACTTTCTGCAGCGCTGTGTGGAACAGAACACCGGCGCGGCAGCGGAACTTTATCTTTCAGATATTCTTGAACAGCAGCAGGGCGCTGAAGCGGCACAAAATTACATCAGTCGTCAGCTTGAGCGGCATCCGACAATGCGTGTTTTCCATCGTCTGATGGATTTGAACCTGCGTGAAGCAGAAGATGGCCGGGCCAAAGAAAGTCTGATGGTACTGCGCGACATGGTGGGTGAACAGATCCGCACCAAGCCACGCTATCGCTGCCAGAAGTGTGGTTTTACCGCACATGCGCTTTACTGGCACTGTCCATCCTGCCGGACGTGGTCTTCAGTAAAGCCTATCCGCGGTCTCGACGGCCAGTAAAGCAGCCATTATAACTGAATCAGCACCCTTAATAGTTACAACATACTATAAAGGTAATAACCAGGAGGCTTCAGCAGAAGTACATTTATTGCCTGGCAGAGGGGCACCGGCGATTGTGATGACCAGACACCGCAGGTAGAATGCTTGCCGTTTGTCAATCGCGCCTGCGGGTGCTCACTGCAGAGGAAATGCCATGCCTTCACCCCACAACGTGACCGCTTCGCCGATTCTGGTAGCGCTGGATTATCATGACCTCGACAGCGCGTTGCGTTTTGTCGACCAGATCGATCCCAGCAGTTGCCGCCTGAAAGTGGGCAAAGAGATGTTTACGCTGTTTGGTCCTTCGCTGGTTAACACTCTGCAGCAGCGCGGCTTTGAGCTGTTCCTCGATCTTAAATTTCATGATATTCCTAACACCACCGCGCATGCCGTGGCTGCCGCGGCCGATCTTGGCGTCTGGATGGTCAATGTCCATGCCAGCGGCGGGGCGCGGATGATGAATGCGGCGCGTGAGTCGCTGCTTCCCTTTGGTAAAGATGCGCCCCTGCTGATTGCGGTGACCGTACTGACCAGCATGGATGCCGACGATCTCAGAGAGCTGGGCATTACGCTTTCACCTGCCGAACAGGCAGAGCGACTGGCAAAGCTGACCCAGTCGTGCGGACTGGATGGTGTGGTCTGTTCCGCACATGAAGCGGTCCGCTTCAAACAGGCGCTGGGTCAGGCGTTTGCGCTGGTCACGCCGGGGATTCGTCCGGCAGGCAGCGATGCCGACGATCAGCGTCGTATCATGACACCGCAACAGGCGAAGCAGGCGGGCGTGGACTACATGGTTATCGGGCGTCCGATTACGCAGTCCGCCGATCCCGCCGCCGCCCTGCAGGCGATCCTGGACAGTCTGGAGACACAATAATGGCGAATGACAATCCACTGGTTTACTCAACCGACAGCGGGCGCATAACGCAGCCTGAGCCAAAAGCGGAACGGCCAAAAGGGGATGGTGTTGTGCGGATCCAGCGTCAGACCAGCGGACGCAAGGGCAAAGGCGTCTGCCTGATCACCGGCATCGACCTGGATGATGCGGCTCTGACGATGCTGGCAGCTGAACTGAAAAAGAAGTGCGGCTGTGGCGGTTCGGTAAAAGAGGGCGTTATTGAGATTCAGGGCGATAAACGCGACTTACTGAAAACGCTGCTGGAAGCCAAAGGAATGAAGGTCAGACTGGCGGGCGGCTGAATAAAAAAAATCGGGCTACCAGAGTAGCCCGATTGTCATGCAGATGCTTAGCGTAGCCGATTATTCTTTTAATAAGATCCTTAGTGGACCTGATGACCGATAATACCACCGACAGCGGCACCACCGACTGTGCCGAGTGCGCTACCATTGGTCAATACTGAACCACCAATTGCACCCGCGCCCGCGCCAATCGCGGTGTTGCGGTCACGTTTAGACCAGTTAGAACAGCCGCTCAGTGCAACAGCTAACGTGGTCGCCAGTACAACGGCAGTGATTCGTTTCATTGTTGTTGTCATATGCTTCTCCTTTGATGTGCTCACAGAGGCAACACTCTTAGTATAGCTCCGATATTTACTCAGCCCGCTTGTGTCGCATCATTGCCGCATCCGTGTCGGCATCGAAATGTGATCACCATGGACAAACCGTTTGTAGCGGGTGAGGCACAATGCCGGATCCGACAGGTCCACGCATTGCCTGAGAAGATTCTAAGCATTCTGGATAAATCCCGAAGATAGAAAATTCTTAAATCACCACACATTTTTGGATTCACAGCCATTCCTTCTGCGTTTATAGCCATTTGCTCCATAACCCTTTGGCGTCTGACTCCGCAAAATTCAGGGACGATTGTCAGCAGGAGAAAAGGCATGCTGGAACATCTTAAACAACAGGTTCTGGAAGCGAATCTGGATTTACCCAAATATAACCTGGTGACCTTCACCTGGGGCAATGTCAGCGCGGTTGATCGCGAACAGGGTTTGCTGGTGATTAAACCCTCAGGCGTAAGCTATGACGTGATGAAGCGCGACGATATGGTTGTAGTCGATCTGGCGACTGGTGAGGTGGCAGAAGGGGATAAACGACCATCATCGGATACGGCGACGCACCGCGCGCTCTATCTTGCCTGGCCGGAGGTGGGCGGTATCGTCCATACTCACTCGCGGCATGCCACTATCTGGGCGCAGGCCGGACGCCCCATTCCGGCATGGGGAACCACCCACGCTGATGACTTCTATGGCGAGATTCCCTGTACCCGCGCAATGCGCAATGAAGAGATTCAGCACGACTACGAGTGGAATACTGGCCAGGTGATCATCGAGACCTTCGCGCAGCGTGAATTGTCACCCTTGGCGATCCCGGCGGTGCTGGTTAACTCCCATGGCCCCTTTGCGTGGGGGAAAGATGCCCATGCCGCCGTGCACAGCGCGGTTGTGCTGGAAGAGGTGGCCTATATGGGTCTGTTCAGCCAGCAACTGACCGCTAACCTCCCGCCTATCAATCAGACGCTGCTTGATTTGCACTATCTGCGAAAGCATGGCGAGAACGCCTGGTACGGCCAGAAATAACAGGCGGGGCGCCATGGCGTCCCGTTTTTTGTCTCTTATGAAACGGGTATGGCGATCCCCATCATAGTTAACAAAACAAAGCATCAATAAAATAAAGCACCGTTTCAATCTATTGAATCGATCACTGTTTTGATTACCTCAAGTCACTACTTTGCCTGCATCGCCTTCGGGCACTTCCAGCTCTATCCTCTGGCATAGCAAAGGTGACATTAATATGCACATCAAACGGGCAATAGATAAACTTCCGGGTGGCATGATGCTCATACCGCTGTTTATCGGTGCACTCTGTCACACCTTCTCACCAGGAGCCGGGAAATATTTCGGTTCTTTCACCAACGGTCTGATTACCGGCACCGTGCCCATCCTGGCCGTCTGGTTCTTCTGTATGGGGGCATCGATAAAACTCAGCGCCACTGGAACAGTACTGCGTAAATCAGGCACGCTGGTGCTCACTAAAATTGCCGTGGCACGGGTGGTAGCGGCAATCGCCTCGCGGGTGATGCCGAAAAAAGGCGTAGAAGTGGGGATGTTTGCCGGCTTATCGACGCTGGCGCTGGTCGCCGCGATGGATATGACCAATGGCGGTCATTATGCCTCCATCATGCAACAGTATGGTTCCAGAGAAGAAGCGGGCGCCTTCGTATTGATGTCGCTGGAGTCCGGGCCATTGATGACCATGGTGATTCTGGGCACCGCCGGCATCGCCTCATTCGAGCCGCACGTGTTTGTCGGCGCGATCCTGCCGTTCGTGGTCGGCTTTGCATTAGGGAATCTTGATCCGGAGTTGCGCGACTTCTTCGGAAAAGCGGTACATACGCTGATTCCCTTCTTCGCTTTTGCCCTGGGTAACACCATTAACCTTGGGGTGATTGCGGAAACCGGTCTGCCGGGCATCATGCTGGGCGTAGCAGTCATCATCATTACCGGCATCCCGCTTATTCTGGCCGATCGGCTGATTGGCGGGGGAGATGGCACGGCTGGCGTGGCCGCTTCCAGTACGGCAGGCGCGGCGGTGGCAACACCGGTGCTGATTGCCGAAATGCTGCCGCATTTTAAACCGGTTGCCCCGGCGGCCACGGCACTGGTTGCCACTTCCGTGATTGTAACCTCTGTGCTGGTGCCCATCATCACCGCCATCTATTCAAAACGTCTTAAGCGTCTTCATGTTGCCGTCGGGCAGCGTGCCGCTATTAAGTAACCCGCTTAATCAATCCCCGACGCGCCAGTCGGGGATCACTCTGGATTTTATGTTGTAAATCAATCTCTCATTTGGTCTGGCCTCACTCTGCATTACGCTGATGTGGCGTATTTAACGCATCAAAATATAAACAGAGGATGAGACAATGACAGTTATTAACCAACCAACGTGCAGATTATTTACCGAAGTCGGCAACACTACGCAGTTAGTCGCCTATTACGAAGAGGGGCGTCGTACCATGTGGATGATGCTGCGCGCTCAGCCCCGTCCAAGCTTCAACCACGAACTGATTGAGGAGATCATGAACCTGAGCTATGCCGCTCAGCGGGCCGGTCTGCCAATCGATTTCTGGGTCACCGGCTCACTGGTGCCGCAGATGTTTAACGCCGGTGGCGATCTGCGCTTCTTCGTCGAGTGCATTCGCAATAACCGTCGTGAGGCGTTGCGAGCTTATGCCCGTGCCTGTGTGGACTGCATCCATTCAGCAGCACGCGGTTTTGACACCGGCGCGGTGACGCTGGCGATGATTGAAGGCAGTGCGCTGGGCGGTGGATTTGAAGCGGCGCTGGCGCATCACTTCATTCTGGCGCAGAACAACGCGCGGATGGGCTTCCCGGAAATTGCCTTTAACCTGTTTCCCGGCATGGGCGGCTACTCGCTGGTGGCACGTCGTTCCGGCATGAAGCTGGCAGAGGAGTTAATCTGTGAAGGGGAGTCCCATAGCGCGGAGTGGTATGAGACGCGCGGACTGGTGGATAAAGTCTTCCAGCCTGGCGACAGCTATCGCGCCACACGCACCTTTATCGATACGTTACGGCCTAAGCTCAATGGCGTGCGGGCAATGCTGAAAGCGCGTCAGCGCGTGCTGCAACTGTCACGCGCTGAGCTGATGGATATCACTGAAGATTGGGTGGATTATGCCTTCACTATCGAACCCAAAGATATTGCTTACATGGAACGCCTGGTACAGTTACAAAACCGCCACAGCGCATCATTGCGTAAAGCGGGTTAATCTACACCAGCGTTAAACGCGGGCAGGATGCTTAGCCAGCCAATGCCCAAATTGTTCCGCGGGCATTGGTTTTGCGTAATAGTAACCCTGACGCCCATCGACACCACTTTTGAGGACAAATTTCTCTTCATCCGGGGTCTCAATACCCTCAGCGATTACCTGCAAATCGAGCGCCTTGGCGACGGCGACGATAGCACGCACCAGCGATTGTGAAACCGGCTGCTTATTAATATCGCGGATAAAGCTCTGGTCGAGTTTGATGGCATTGATTGGCACGCGTGCCAGCTGAGAAAGCGAGGAGTAACCGGTGCCAAAGTCATCCAGGTGCACCTGTGCGCCCAGTTCCTGAAACTGCTTCATCAGTGTCAGCGCTTCAGTTTCATTCTCAATCAGGCAGCTTTCGGTCAGCTCAATATCGATGGGACAGTCGGTGATATTAGCCTCGTGCAGCGCCTGTTTCAGGTCAGTGTAGATGCTCTGATCAATCAACTGACGGGCCGAAACGTTGACGGCGACGCGCAGAAAAATGCCCTGCTCACGCCAGGCGATAATCTGCTTCAGCACGTTGAGCATGACCCAACGTCCCAGCGGCACAATCAGCCCTGACTCTTCAGCATAGGGAATAAAGTCAGCGGGCGAGACCAGACCACGTTCTGGTGAGTTCCAGCGTACCAGTGCTTCAGCGCTGCGGACCTGGCCGTCGCTGTCGATTTTTGGCTGATAGTGCACCAGCAGATGATCCAGTTCCAGTGCCTTGCGCAGGTTAGTATCCAGCCACAGATACTCAAAGACCCGCTGGTTCATCTCTGCCGCAAACACGCAGAACTTGCCGCGCCCGTTCTCTTTGGCGTGATACATCGCGGTGTCCGCGTTGCGAATCAGGCTCTCGCGATCGTCGCCGTGCAGCGGCGCGAAAGCGATACCAATAGAACAGCCGCTGTAAACTTCGATTAGCCCGATACGGAAAGGCTGACGCAGCCGCTCAAGAATGCGGGAAGACATAGCCTCAAGCGCCGCCTGACTGGTGTGCTCAGCCAGCACCACAAATTCGTCGCCACCCAGACGGCCCAGGGTCTGGTCTTTACCCAGACAGCTGAGGATGGCCAGTGAAACTGCCTGCAGCAACTGATCGCCGAACATATGACCGTAGGCGTCGTTCACTTTTTTAAAATTATCGAGGTCGAGATAAACCACGCCGGTCTCATCACCCCTGGATCGCTCCAGCGCCAGGCTAATCTGTTGATGAATGGCGTTGCGATTGGGTAAGCCGGTCACCGTATCGGTGTTTGCCAGCACCCGCAGACGTTCCTGGGCGCGTCGCTCCTCAGTGATGTCTGTGCCAGAACAGATGAGGAAAATTTCATTTTTGCCACTGCCGCTGTGAACAAACTTATTACGAAACAGAAAGAGTCGCTGACCTTTTTTGGTTTTGACCCAGCGCTCAACCTCATAAGAGTTACCGTCACGGAAGAAGCCTGCAATGTTGCGTCGTGACTGTGAGGCTTCCTGTTTAGTCATAAAAAGCTGGAAGACGTTACGGCCAATAACCTCGTGCTCATTCAGGCCGGTATATTCTTCACTCAGGCGGTTAAAACGTTGAATATTGCCGCGCTGATCGAGGATTACAATCACCGAATTAGCTTCAGAAACCACTTGTTCAGCAAACGACAGCCCCAGGGTTAAATCGCGGGCAACTGCAGACGTATCGCCCCACGCAGAGGCGGTGCCGGCCCATGAAGCCTGATTCACTTTACGTCCGACAAAATGCATCGGCACATCAATGCCCTGAAGGGTCATAGTCAGATTGATGCTTGAGGTGATGACCGGCATCGCGCGGATCATTGCGGCCTGGCCGGGGGTCAGCGGCAGGGCGATATTGGTTTGTGATGACTCATCTTCGGCAAAATGCAACGCATCGCTGTCCGCGGTCAGACGCCAATGAGGGCTGGTTGTACCAAAAAGAGTGTACAACAACGTTTGCCCGTGTTCATCGGTCATGGAAACTTCCTCCGGGAAGTGCTCTGCAGGCGTTATCTCATTATTTTAGCAACAGTATTCATCATCTGACGCCAGCACAAGATGCAAACCAAATATATTTTTTCATCCAGATAAGAATGGCACAAAAAAGCCCCGGCGGCGCGGGGCTGTGGCGAGCGGTCAGCAGGGACATTTACCCAGTTTACCCGCCTGGCTGGGGAAGCGGGCGTCCAGGCAGTAACGGTGGAAATCGCGCTCGTTCATCGGCGGCTGGTCGGGATGATGCAGATGCATATGCTGCAGATACTTTTCATAATCCTGGACCCCGACCATTAAGCGGAAGCACTGTTGCAGACCGCGCCAGAATCCCCGCCAGCTGCGTGCCTGGGGCATCGGCGAAGCCGTCAGGTGGCAGCGGATAATCTGCCACTCACCCTGTGGACGATGGCCCTGATGAATGGCATCAGACATGACGCACCGCCTTGTTGCGCAGTGCCACCGGCGTCTCGCTGGTGGTCGGCACTGCACTGTTCAGCGCACGACGAATCACAAAGAACGCGGCGACCAGCATCGTGACCGCCACCAGCATAAAGAAGGCGCACAGCGCCGCATTAATCTGATTGCTGAACACGATGGTCTGCATATCCGCCACGCTTTTTGCTGGCGCAATGATCACACCGTCATCCAGCCCTTTGCGAAATTTATTCGCCTGGGCCAGGAAGCCAATGGACGGTTTTTCGTGAAAAATTTTCTGCCAGCCCGCGGTCATCGAAGTGATAAACAGCCAGACGGTGGGCAGAATAGTCACCCAGGCGTAGCGCTGCTTTTTCATTTTGAACAGCACGACGGTGCCAAGAATCAGCGCCATCGACGCCAGCATCTGGTTGCCGATACCAAACAGTGGCCACAGGGTGTTAATGCCGCCCAGTGGATCGACCACGCCCTGATAAACAAAGAAGCCCCAGCCCGCGACCGCGACAGTGGTGCCCGCCATGTTACCCAGCCAGGAGCGGTTGTTCGCCAGAGAAGGCACCACGGTGCCCACCAGGTCCTGCACCATAAAACGGCAGGCGCGTGTACCCGCATCGACGGCGGTCAGGATGAACAGGGCTTCGAACAGAATGGCGAAGTGATACCAGAACGCCATCATCGCCCGACTGTTAAAGATTTCGGTGATGATGTGGGCCATACCCACGGCGAAAGTGGGCGCGCCGCCTGCGCGAGAGAGAATCGAGCCTTCACCCACATCACGCGCAATACCGCTCAGCATTTCGGGCGTCACGACAAAGCCCCATCCGTTGATCACCTGCGACGCGCTTTCAACGGTGGTGCCAATCAGCGCGGCAGGTGAGTTCATGGCAAAGTAGACGCCCGGATCCAGTACCGATGCACAAATCAGCGCCATGATCGCCACAAATGACTCCATCAGCATGGCGCCATAGCCAATAAAGCGGATATGACTTTCCCGCTCAACCAGCTTCGGCGTGGTGCCGCTGGAGACCAGCGCATGGAAGCCGGAGATCGCGCCGCAGGCGATGGTAATAAACAGGAACGGGAACATCGCACCGGAGAAGACCGGGCCGGTGCCGTCGATAAATTTGGTCACCGCTGGCATTTTCATCTCAGGCATCGCAAAGACAATGCCCACCGCCAGCCCGACAATCACGCCGATTTTAAGAAAGGTCGAAAGATAGTCACGGGGTGCCAGCAGCAGCCAGACCGGTAGCACCGAAGCAATAAAACCGTAAATTACCAGTACCCAGGTCAGCGAGGTGCCTTTCAGGGTAAAGAAGGGGCCCCAGTAAGGATGCTGTGCCACGTCGCCGCCATAAATAATCGCCGCCATCATCAGCACAAAGCCAATCAATGACACCTCGGCGATTTTACCGGGCCGGATAAAGCGCATGTAAACGCCCATCAACAGCGCAATGGGAATCGTGGCCGCAATGGTAAACAGGCCCCACGGACTGTTCGCCAGCGCCTTCACGACAACCAGCGCCAGCGCCGACAGGATAATGATCATCACGCCCAGCGCGCCGAGCATGGTGACTACACCGGCAAACGCCCCTAGCTCCTGCCGCGCCATCTCGCCCAGCGAGCGGCCGTCACGGCGGGTGGAGATAAACAGGATCAGGAAATCCTGTACCGCGCCCGCCAGCATCACACCGACCAGAATCCAGATGGTGCCCGGCAGAAAGCCCATCTGCGCCGCCAGAATCGGGCCGACCAGCGGACCGGCACCGGCAATAGCCGCGAAGTGATGACCAAAAAGCACCCATTTATTGGTCGGGACATAATCGAGTCCGTCGCTCAGCCGCTCAGCGGGGGTCATCCGGCGATCGTCCAGTTCGAAGATATTGCGGGCGATAAACAGGCTGTAGAAGCGATACGCGATGCTGTAACAGGCGACAGCGGCTATCACCAGCCAGACTGCATTGACGTGTTCGCCGCGGCTGAGGGCCAGCATGGCGAAAGCGCCCGCGCCGATTAACGCCACCACTAACCAGATGACACTGGTTTTGACGTTTTTCATGACTAACTCCTTGTAGGGACCGAGAGGAAAGCGATCGAAAACAACGAGTTAAACTTAATGTAATGGAATGTAAGTGAAAGTTAATCAGTAGAGAAGTGTGAAGCGGGGTACAAATTTAACGTTTTCGTAACGCCAACGGGGCGGGAACAGGCGGGATAACTGAAGTTATCCCGCCAGATTTATTGCTTAAACACGCCGTGTTCAGACGGCAGGACGGGCCACAACGCTGCGGGTTTCCATACGGACTTCGGCGATGGTCACATCAATCACGTCAGTCACGCGGTAAACCACTTCACCTTTAATCTGTACGCTGCCATTTTCCTGGCTGAGAACCAGCTCATCACGCACTGCGTGAATGAAGGGTGCCGGGATAAAGGCGACGGCGCCGAACTCGACCAGGCGAACGCGCATACCGCCGCGCGACACGTCGATAATCTCAGCGCTGAAGCGACGGTCGGCGCCCGCAAACGGAGACAGATAACGGGCGTAGAGCCAGTCGCCGACATCACGTTCCGCCATCCGGTTCAGGCGACGGCGCTCACTCATTGTCACCGTTACGGCCTCATCCGGGCGGGCAATCTGCTCACCGCGAATAATCGCTTTCAGGAGACGATGGTTAATCATATCGCCGAATTTACGAATCGGTGAGGTCCAGGTGGCATAGGCCTCCAGGCCCAGTCCAAAGTGCGGGCCAGGCTCAGTGCTGATCTCCGCGAAGGTCTGGAAACGACGGATGCGGCTGTCGAGGAACTGGGTCGGCTGTGCATCAAGCTCACGACGCAGCACACGGAAACCGTCCAGCGTGGTGATTGCCTGTGCATCCACAGTAACACCGTGATTGGCCAGCACGGCGGCGGCCTGCTCAGCATTGGTCGCATCGAAACCGGCATGGACGTTATAAATGCCGAAACCAAGACGGTCACGCATCACTTTCGCCGCGCAGACGTTCGCCAGAATCATGGACTCTTCAACGATGCGGTTAGCGATGCGGCGAGGTTCAGCCACGATCTCCAGTACTTCGCCTTTTTCACCCAGCAGGAAGCGGTAGTCCGGGCGATCTTTAAACACCAGCGCGTGGGTCTGACGCCACTCGCTGCGCGCCAGGCAGAGACGGTGCAACAGACGAATCTGATCCGCAATCGCCTCACTCTCCGGCTGCCAGCTGCCGTTGTTTTCCAGCCAGTCAGAAACGTCGTCGTAGGCCAGCTTGGCTTTGGACTCAATCCAGGCCGCAAAGAACTCGACGTCATCACTTAAGGTGCCATCGTCGGCCACCGTGACGCGGCAGGCCAGCGCCGGACGGCGCACATTCGGACGCAGCGAGCAGACATCATCAGAGAGTTCGCGCGGCAGCATCGGGATGTTGAAGCCCGGCAGATAGTTGGTAAACGCGCGCTGCGCCGCCAGCTTATCGAGCTGACTGCCCTCCGGCACGTAGGCGGTCGGGTCAGCGATGGCGATGATCAGACGCAGGGTGCCATCATCCTGTGCTTCCACATAGAGCGCATCATCCATATCCTGGGTGCTGGCGCTGTCAATGGTGACAAAATCCAGCGCGGTCAGATCTTCACGCGTCAGATTTTCATCCAGCATCTCGCCAAAGCTGACGTCAGGTGCTTCACGCTCCAGGTTATGACGCGACAGCGTCACCCACCACGGCGCCAGAGGGTCATCAGCTTTGACAATAAAATCGGTAAGTTCAGCATAAAAGCCGCGGTCGCCCTTCAGTGGATGGCGACGCATTTCCGCCACGGCCCAGTCGCCATTTTCAAATGCATGGCTGACATCGCGCGCTGGGCGACACTGAATTGCATCTTTCAGCAGGGGATGATCCGGCACAATCGACATGCGATCGTCTTTTTTCTGCACCCGGCCAACAAAGCGGCTCAGGAACGGTTCAATCAGGGTTTCCGGCTCAGCGCTTTCGCGATCTTTATCGCTGTGGATCACGGCGGTGATACGATCGCCATGCATTACTTTCTTCATCTGCGGTGGCGGAATGAAGTAACTTTTTTGCGCATCGACTTCCAGAAAGCCGAAGCCTTTTTCGGTGCCTTTAACGACGCCTTCAGCACGAGGCGTTTGCGAATGGAGCTTCTCTTTCAGCTGCGCGAGCAGCGGGTTATCCTGGAACATAATTTTTACGTTTCGTTGGCTGATTGCGGCTGACAGTTTTACGCGAATCGACGCCGCGCGGCAAGGCAAAAAGCCGGACGAACCGGCTTTTCAGGGAGTGGCGAAGGTGCTATCAGGCGATGCGCTGATCGGCCAGTGCTGACGACAATTCCAGCTTCACCGGCACCGATTTAGAGGTCGGTGTACCGCTGTCATCGCCAAAGCTGTTCAGCGGCACCAGCGGGTTGGTTTCCGGATAATAAGCCGCCAGGTTACCGCGCGGAATATTGTAGGGAACCAGTTTGAAGCCGCTGACGCGACGGGTGATGCCATCATTCCACAGCGTTTCGATATCAACATTCTGGCCTTCGGTGAAGCCCAGGTCTGCCATATCGTCCGGGTTAATGAACACCACTTCACGCTGACCAAACACGCCACGGTAACGGTCATCAAGGCCGTAAATAGTGGTGTTGTACTGGTCATGGGAGCGCAGTGTCTGCAAAGTAAAAGGCACATCCTGAACCAGCGTCGGGAACAGCGAAGTCGGCAGCGCAGAGGCGTTGAACTCCGCTTTCTGGTTTGGCGTGTTAAAGCGCAACTCTGCTGCCGCGTTGCCCAGATAGAAACCACCCGGGATATCGCATTTGGCGTTGAAGTCGGCAAAACCCGGAATCGTCGCGGCAATGTGCTCACGGATCAGGTTGTAATCACCCGCCAGCTCGCGCCATTTCACTTTCTCATCACCCAGCACTGCCTGGGCGATACCCGCAACAATCGAGGTCTCTGAACGCTGTGTTTCCGCCAGCGGAATACCGATACCTTCAGAGGCGTGGACCATGCTGAAAGAGTCTTCCACGGTAATGAACTGATTACCAGTTGCCTGCAGATCGCGCTCGGTGCGCCCCAGCGTTGGCAGAATCAGCCCTTCGTGACCCGGCACCAGATGACTGCGGTTCAGTTTGGTACTGATATGCACGGTCAGACCACAGCGTGACAGCGCCTCTTCGGTGCGTGGTGAATCGGGCGCAGCCGCAGCCAGGTTGCCACCCAGCGCGATCAGCACTTTGACTTCATTACGCAGCATCGCGTTCAGCGCTTCAACGGTATTATGGCCTGGCGCACGCGGTGGCTCGAAACCGAAATGATTACCCAGTGCATCCAGGAAGGCTTTGGCCGGTTTCTCATCGATACCCATGGTGCGGTTGCCCTGTACATTACTGTGACCGCGAACCGGGCAGAGACCTGCGCCTTTTTTGCCCAGCTGACCAAACAGCAGTTGCAGGTTGGCGATTTCGCGCACCGTGTCGACCGAGTGCTTATGCTGGGTAATGCCCATCGCCCAGGTACAGATCACGCGGTCTGCGCTCTGGTAAATCGCAGCAGCTTCACAGATTTGCGCCTGAGTCAGGCCAGACTGCGCCACGATCTGCATCCAGCTGGTGTTATCCACCGCGTCGAGGTAGGCCTCAATACCGTTGGTTTTGGCATTGATGAAGGTCTGATCGAACAGACCACTTTCTCCGGCCACGAGGCGTGCACGATGGGTCTCCAGCAGGGATTTCACCATGCCGCGCACTGCCGCCATGTCACCGCCCAGGTTTGGCTGGTAATAGGAGGAGCTGATGTTGCCCGCTTTCGAGGTCACCACTTCCAGCGGTTTCTGCGGATCGGCAAAACGTTCCAGACCGCGCTCGCGCAGGGTATTAAAAGTAACGATCTTCGCGCCGTGATCGGCAGCGTGACGCAGGCTGTGCAGCATACGCGGATGGTTGGTGCCAGGGTTTTGCCCGAAGACAAAAATGGCATCAGCGTGATCGAAATCATCCAGGCGAATGGTGCCTTTGCCGACGCCAATGCTGCGCTTCAGACCGGTGCCGCTGGCTTCGTGACACATGTTGGAGCAGTCAGGGAAGTTGTTGGTGCCCGTCAGGCGGCCAAACAGCTGATAAAGCCAGGAGGCTTCATTGCTGGCGCGACCAGAGGTGTAAAGCTCCATCTGGTCCGGATGATCCATCGCCTTGATGTGCCGCGCGATCAGTGCAAATGCATCATCCCAGCTAATCGGCTCGTAGTGGTCGGTTTCCGCGTTGTAGCGCAGTGGATGGGTCAGACGCCCCTGATACTCAAGGAAATAGTCACTCTGGGTATAAAGCGTTGTCACGCTGTGCTTAGCGAAAAAATCGCTGTCGACCATGCGGCGTGTCGCTTCCCAGGTCACCGCTTTGGCGCCGTTTTCGCAGAAGCTGAAGGTACTTTTATTGTCATCACCCCAGGCGCAGCCCGGACAGTCAAAACCGCGTGCTTTGTTCATGCGCATCAGGTTGCGCATATTTCTCAGGGCCGCTTTGCTGTCAAGAACGAAACGCGTGGTGGCTTCCAGTGAACCCCAGCCGCCCGCAGCCGCGCGGTAGGGTTTGATTTGGCGTTTAAATTTCATAATGAGTGCAGGCTTTTATAGTAGGAATTATTGTTTAGTGTTTGTTATCAGGTTATAGCCTGATGGTGAAACAAAGTCTGCAGATATCCTTATACTTTGTCTAATTGATTGACTTAATGGTGCGATAGCTGACGTTTATCGTGCATCGGCCAGAATTGTGATGGTGGTCAGATTTTACCCGCCTTTAACTGGCTGATAACGGGAGTTCTCCTCACAACAGGCTAATACTTGCTGTTCACTATCAGAGAAGGCGTAAATCCATGAAACAGCTGACCAGCCAGATCCATGCATTTGGCAAAGCGTTGATGATGCCAATCTCGGTCATCGCTGCCGCGGGTATTTTTCTTGGGCTGGCGGCGGCGATGCAGAACCCGGCGGTGACCGGTGAAGCCTTTGCGCAGATGCAGGTGCCGCAGTTAATCATTGGATTTATCCGCAAGGTCGCCGGGGCGCTGTTTGCCAACCTGCCGGTCTTCTTTGCAGTGGCGAGCGCCATCGGACTGGCGAAAGCGGAAAAACCTACCGCCGCCTTTGCTGCGGTGATTGGCTACATCGTGATGAACGTCGGTATCAGCGCCACGCTGGCGGCGAAAGGGATCACCGCAGCCACTACCACACCCGGCGCGCTGCAGCAGGCGGGGATGGATCAGACCACTGCCATGATGACCTCGGCGGAATATATCAACATGCTGGGCGTCTTTACCTACAACATGAGCGTGCTGGGCGGGGTGATTGCCGGTCTGATCACGGTGGCGCTGCACAATCGTTTCTATACTCAGCAGCTGCCAACTGCGATCAGTTTTTTTGGCGGCCGGCGTTTTGTGCCGATCGTGACCGTGGTCTGTCTGCCGCTGATTGGGGTGTTGCTGGCGCTGGTCTGGCCTGCTATCGGCGAGGGTATCGCCTGGATTGGCCAGATGATCGGCAAAAGCGGCCAGTATGGGGCATTTCTGCTGGGGGCCTTTGAACGCATCCTGATCCCCACCGGCCTGCATCATATCCTCAACGAAACCGTGCGGTTCACGCCAATTGGCGGCATGGCGGTAGTCGACGGTCAGACGGTGGTCGGTGCGCTGAACATTTTCAATGCGTCGCTGACCCATCCGGGATCAATACCCGATGAGACGCTGCGCACCGCCACGCAGTTTCTGGCACAGGGCAAGATTCCGGTGATGATGTTTGGTCTGCCCGCTGCGGCGCTGGCGATCTATCACACTGCGCGGCCCGAACATAAGCGGCGGGTCAAAGCGCTGGTAATGGCGGGCGCGCTGACCTCATTTACCACCGGGATTACCGAGCCGCTGGAGTTCTGTTTTATCTTTGTCTCGCCAGTGCTCTATCTGCTACACGCGTTCTTAACCGGTCTGTCGTTTATGCTGATGTCGATGCTGCATCTGATGATCGGCAACGTGCAGGGCGGCATAATCGACCTGGTGGTGTTCGGCATGCTGGGCGGCGCGAAAACCCACTGGTGGTGGACGCTGGTGCTGGGCGTCATCTATGCGCCGATCTACTACTACGCTTTCCGGCTGGTGATCACCAGGATGCATGTCGAAACGCCGGGTCGCGAGTCGGAAGAGGAGAAACCGCAACAGGTCGCTGCGGATGAGCGGACGCAGGTGATTATCAGCGGACTGGGCGGGCAGGCCAATATCGAGGATGTCGATTGCTGCTTTACCCGCCTGCGGGTAAGGGTTAAAGAGATGAATCAGGTGGTCGATCAGACATTGATGAGCACCGGTGCTAACGGGGTTAATCGCGTCAGCAAGCACGATGTACAGGTTATCTATGGTCCGCAGGTCGAGAAAATTGCCAGTGAAGTGAAACTGGCGCTGGGCGTTGCATAGCAGCGGGCTGTTTCAGGTTTTATCATCCGGCCAGACGCCTGGTTGCTCCGGGCGGTTAGCACCTGTTGGCCTGGGGAGGCTAAACGCTGCCGTCCCGCTTATTGTAACTAAAAAAAGCTCAGCCCTAATGGGGCGCACTTTTCTGCCGATATAGCGACTAATACTCCCTATTTCGGAACATCGCGATGTCGTTAAAAAAGTCCTCATTGATTATCTTCTCCTTCCTGCTGGCGCTGTTTCTCACCAGCGTGGCAATCAGTACCTGGCTGCTGATTCAGAGCAATCACTCGCTGAACGCGGTCAACAAAGAGATCCGCGTGGTGCTCTCGGTCATTGACCCGATTAACCACAGCCGTACGCTGCGTGTCCGCCTGATGGAGTACATGAAGGAGATTGAGGGCAGTGACGCCAGCAATCCCGCCATGCTGGACAGCGTGCGGACCGTGGCGGGTAAAGCTGATGCCGCGTTCCAGGCCTATATGAATGCGCCGCGTCTGCCGGGCGAAGAGGCGGAGGCAGATGCCTACAATCAGGCTTATCAGGCCTATCGTCAGCAGGGGTTGCAGCCCTTAATTGAGGCAGCAGAGGCGCACGATCAGGTGCGTTTTAAAAACCAAATCCCGACCGTGGTTCGTCTGGATCGTCAGTATGAAATTATTCTGGATCGTGTTCTGGCCCAGCACGAAACCTACGCCAAAAAGCTCAACAGCGACGCACAGAGTCACTTTACCTCTGGCATTACGCTGCTGGGCCTGTTTGGCGTGCTGTTTTTCGGCATCATCATCGCCATTTACATCTTCATGAAGCGCTATGTCCTTTCGCCAATCAATGACGCGCAGGAACACTGTAAGTTGATTGCGGCGGGCGTTCTGGATGCCACCGTTCCGGTGAAACCGGGTTCACGCAGTGAAATTCAGATGCTGATGGGTTCGCTGGAGCAGATGCGCAGCGCGCTGACCGCCATTATCCTTCAGGTGCGTGATTCAACCCGTTCAGTCTCTACCGCCTCGCAGGAAATTGCGGCGGGCAACATCGATCTCGCCTCGCGCACCGAACAGCAGGCCGCTGCGCTGACGGAAACCGCAGCCAGCATGGAACAACTGGGCGCAACGGTGAAACAGAACACTGAAAACGTCTTTGAAGCCTGCCGTCTGACCAGTGAAGCGGTGAAAAACGCCGAAAGCGGTGAAAAAGTCTCGCAGGAAGTGGTGACATCAATGGCGCTGATTAACGCCAGCTCGAAGAAGATTGAAGAGATCACCACCGTTATCGACAGTATCGCCTTCCAGACTAACATCCTGGCGCTGAACGCGGCCGTCGAAGCCGCCCGCGCGGGTGAGCAGGGACGTGGTTTTGCGGTAGTCGCAGGTGAAGTGCGTAACCTGGCCCAGCGCAGCGCCACCGCTGCGAAAGAGATTGAGGGGCTGATTGCAGAAACGGTCTCCATCATTCACGCCGGTTCAGACCAGGTCAGCCGGACCGGTGAAGCAATGAGTGCGATTATCTCCTCGGTCAGCCGCGTAAATCTGCTGATGGAGCACATTTCTACCGCGTCTGATGAACAGAGTCGCGGCATCGGTCAGATTGAGCAGGCGGTTACCGAGATGGACAGCGTGACCCAGCAGAACTCGGCGCTGGTGCAGGAGTCTGCGGCAGCATCGGCCTCACTGGAGGAGCAGGTGCAATACCTGACGCAGTCGGTCTCGACTTTCCGTCTGGCAAACAGTTGACTGGTTTTCCCGCGCGGCGTCCAGGCAGCGCGGGATCCTGAATAATGCTGTGATGCGCATCGTGAGGCAGAGAATAGCGTGTTTGATTCAGCGCCTTGTGGCTGAGGCAGAATGGGCGGATTATACGGTTTTGCACTGAACACGGGGTTGTCATGCTAATCAGCACAGAAAGTGCCCGCAGCAACAGTGCCGATACCCGACTGGCCTGCACGCTGGCCGCTGCCGCAGGCGCGCTGAATACCGCCGCATTTGAGATTGTCGGTTTCTTTTCAGCTAACATGACCGGGAATGTCTCGCTGCTGTCCGATCATCTGGCAAAAGCGAACCTGGGGCCTGGCCTGTTTTTTCTGTCAATCGTCCTGCTGTTTATTGCAGGCTCCATGTTTTCAACGCTGGTCATTAATGCCGGGCACCGCAGGAATATCCGTACTATCTATGCCTTCGTTATTCTGATTGAGGGCATCGCGCTGATTACGCTGGGCGTCATTGAGAATCACTTTCCGCCGCTGTCGCCCGGTGTGGTGTTGATCATGAGCCTGAGCTTTTTTATGGGGCTACAGAATGCGGTCGTCACGCGGATCTCCAATGCCCGTGTTCGCACCACCCATATCTCCGGCACGGCGACTGATATCGGGATTGAGCTGGCGATGTTGTTTGAAATGTTGCGGCGCAAAGCCTCACCGAAAGATGCGCCGATCTGGCTGGGGCGGTTGCGGCTGCACAGTCTGACCCTGCTGTCTTTCCTTGCAGGCGGCGTGGCCGGCATCGCACTTTGCCGACTGCTCGGCTACGATTTCCTGTTGCCCGTGGGGTTCGGATTAATCTGTCTGGCGCTGAATGCCCTGGTAACTAAGCCAGTAAACCAGGGGGGATGAAACGGTGATTTTGCTGTTATCGTTTGGTTTCAGATAAGCGTCGCGCGAAGCTCTGATTTATTTGTTCCGACTGCGCAGATGATCCGTGCGGTTAAAAGATCAGAGCCCGCACAGGGTAAAATTGAGCCGTATACTCGGGTTGATACTGCCATTGAAAAAGTCACACGAACCGTCTTAAACCTGCTGATGGATAATTAACATCGACATTAAACAACTCATTTACCTGTGTAACCTGGAGCGGGAACGCCATTTCGGCCGGGCTGCGGAAGCCAGTTTTGTGACGCAGCCGACCCTGTCAATGCGTCTGAAAAATCTCGAGCGCGAGCTGGGCCTGCCGCTGATCAACCGCAGCAATAACTTTGCCGGATTTACGCCAGAGGGCGATCGCGTGCTGGCTTGGGCGAGGGAGATTGTTTCGGTCTATCAGGGGCTGAAGCTGGAAGTGGAATCGCTGAAACATGGAGTGAACGGCACGCTGCGGGTTGGCGTTGTGCCGCAGTGCAGCG
This sequence comes from Pantoea sp. QMID4, assembly GCF_030270445.1. NCBI lineage: Bacteria > Pseudomonadati > Pseudomonadota > Gammaproteobacteria > Enterobacterales > Erwiniaceae > Pantoea > Pantoea sp. QMID4. The sequence goes on from NZ_BSXL01000001.1 coordinate 986,212, forward strand.
TGGCACTGCCGCTGCTGCTGAAAGCCGTGCAGGCGCGTTATCCCCAGCTCGATTACCGCATTGCGGTACTCAGTGCTGATCAGCTGCTGGAAGCGCTTAACAGCCACACCGTGGATGTCGGAATTGGCTTTTTTGAGATGGCAACGCTGCGGGAGCTTCATTTCCAGACTGAGATACTGGCCGATCGCGGCGTTGAAGCCGTGTTCCATCCCGACTATTTTCCGGCGCTGGTGGGAGAAACCCCCCTGACGCTGAACGAACTGGCACAACAGCCGCTCTGCCTGGCGGAGCCAACGCGCTATTTCCGCCGCTATCTTGATATGGCCTTTCGCGAGGCGGCGCTGGTGCCGCGGGTTATCGTGGAGAGCGCCTCTATCATGCAGCTGATGCAGTGTGCTCAGGTCGGTCTGGGGCTGCTGGTATCGCCAGTGGGTCATCTGCTGCCCGCATCAATTCAGGGGTTACAGCAGCGCGGCATTACGCTGCCGCCGATGGCGCGCCAGGCTGCGCTGGTGATAGCGGAACCTGGCCGTGCCACTCCGCTGGCACAGCACTTTTTCGACGAAGCGCGCGGTCAGCTGCCGGTTTAGCTCAGGCTACTGCGCCTCGCCCAGCGCGTAAAAGAGACGACTGTTCCAGTTGCCGATGGCGACACGCTGAATCAAGGCGAACAGCGCCTCAGCCTTCCAGCCCGCCTCCATCAGCGGCTGCAGATGGGCCGCACTGAAACGCTCGGGTGATCGGGTCAGCTGCGCCGACAGCGCGACAATCTGCTGTTCTTCGCCTTTTAAATCCGTTTCATCGACACCCTCAATCAAAACGTCATTCCCGGCCAGCAGCCGGAACGCCCAGCGGCTGCCGAGAATACGGGCGACTGTCGCTTCCGCCAATGTGTTTTCCTGTGAGAGATGCTGACGCAGCTGCGCCCAGCCATGGAGCACCGCTGGGTCATGAGCCAGCAGCCATACCGCGTCCTGCATGCCTGGCAGCGTCTGACAGCGGGTAACGGCAGCGAGCTGCTCAGCGCTGGCATACCGCAGCTCCAGCGGCTTCAGCACCGGCTGCCAGCGGGCAGGCTGATCAAATCCTGTAGCCTCAGCATCGGGTGGTGCGGTGCTGCCCGGCAGCCAGCGTACCGGCTGGGCCTGCAGCGCCTGCAATCCGGCGACGACGCGCGCCTGATAACTGACAAAACCAATCAGCTGATTCAGCGTCACAATATCGGGTTCGGTCAGGCCGACCGCATCCAGTGCGGTGATGGCGCTGGCGCCAATTAGCTCAGGCTGCATCGCCAGCTGGCGCGCATACTGCGTAATCTGGGTCAGGCGATTATTACTTTCGCGTGAAGAGTCAGGGCCAGGCAGCGGATTGAGGCGGGCAGAGTAGTGATTACATAACCGCTGTACACCCGCGACCTGCGCCACGGTCAGCGCAGTGCTGAGACGGTCGTAAAGCGTTAAGGTGTGCGTCAGCGAGGTGACAACGCGATCGGGAAACAGCAGCTGTGCCAGATCGCGCGCCGCCAGCAGAGCCGGCTGATGCATGCGCAGCAGTGACTGGACTACGGCGTCACCGGCGTGGCATCCCAGCAAAAAACGGTCATCGATATGGGCGGCCTCTGGCACCAGCGGTGCGGCCTGCGTGGTACGTGGACTGGTCTGGCTCTCGTAAAACCAGTGGTTATGGCCCGGATAGCGGCGTTGTTCCATGATCAATCCTTTTGCAAATTCGGGTTCGGTATGCAGGCGGCAGAATCTGAAAATATGCATAAACCGAAGGGCAGGCTTATCGTCGCTGATGGCCAGTCCGGGGCAAAAGATTGATCGGTGATAATTAATAGCGTTACGGTATAACGGCAGCGAAATCAGGCGGGAAGGGCAAGATGGGCGTAAAGAGAAGGGCGAGCCAGGCTCGCCCTTACAGAACTTATTTCAGTTCCAGTTCGTTCATTGCAGCGATGCTGAAGCCGCCATCAACGTGTACCACTTCACCGGTAATGCCGCCAGCCAGGTCAGAGCAGAGGAATGCTGCTGAGTTGCCGACATCTTCAATGGTTACGGTACGGCGAATCGGGGTAACCGCTTCGCAATGCGCCAGCATTTTACGGAAATCTTTGATGCCTGATGCGGCCAGGGTGCGGATTGGACCGGCAGAAACGGCGTTAACACGCACACCTTCCGGGCCCATGGCGTTTGCCATATAGCGCACGTTCGCTTCCAGCGACGCTTTCGCCAGACCCATCACGTTGTAGTTCGGGATCGCGCGCTCAGCACCCAGGTAAGAGAGGGTCAGCAGCGCAGAGTGTGGATTCAGCATCTCGCGGCACTCTTTGGCCATCGCGACAAAGCTGTAAGCACTGATATCATGCGCGATTTTAAAGCCTTCGCGGGTAACGGCGTTCACGTAGTCGCCAACAAGCTGCTCGCCAGGGGCGAAACCGATAGAGTGAACGAAACCGTCAAATTTCGGCCAGGTTTTTGCCAGTTCAGTGAACAGAGATTTGATGCTCTCATCTTCGGCTACGTCACATGGCAGCACGATGTCTGAACCCAAATCTTTAGCAAACTCTTCCACACGACCTTTTAACTTGTCGTTCTGGTAGGTGAAAGCCAGTTCTGCGCCCTGTTTGTGCATCGCCTGTGCAATACCGTAGGCGATGGAAAGTTTACTGGCAACGCCAGTAATCAGAATGCGCTTACCGGAAAGAAAACCCATAGCTGTAATCCTTATGGTCATTGTAGTTGGCGGCCGCATGGTTAAAAAGTAAGCGACCGACGTTAATCGACGTGCGGATTCTAGCACGTCTCTCATAAATCAGGTAAATCGGCCCGCAATTTCCGCGATATGCAGCAAAAATCAGCGCTCACGCCGCCAGGCTTCGGCACTGAGTGCTTCACCAAAATGGCTGCTGATCAGGCGCCGGGTCAGATCGTGCAGCGGGGAGGCGAGTACGTCAGCCGTGCCGCCGCGCTCGACCACTTCGCCCTGATGCATCACCAGCACTTTATCGCTGATGTGCTTCATCATTCCCAGATGCTGGGTAACATAGATGTAGGCGATTCCGTGTTTCTCCTGGAGCTCCAGCATCAGATTCACCAGCTGGGAACGCATGGTCATATCCAGTGAGGCCAGTGCTTCATCGGCCACAATCACTTTGGGTTGCAGGATCAACGCGCGCGCCAGACCCAGACGCTGTTTCTGACCGGGTGCCAGCATGTGTGGGTAATATCCGGCGTGATCGCGCAGTAATCCCACCTGACGCAGAGTGGCGATAATCCGTTTCTCGCGCGCTTCTGCATCCAGTCCGGTATTAAGTCGCAGCGGAAATTCCAGAATCTGACTGATGCGCTGACGCGGATTCAGCGAGGTTGAGGGATCCTGAAAAATCATGCGGATGCGCTGACTGCGATAGCCGTAATCGCCAAAGGTCAGCGGATGGTCGTCAATCAGAATCTCACCTTCGGTGGGGGCGATCATGCCGCTGAGCATCTTCGCCAGCGTGGACTTGCCGGAACCGTTTTCACCAATAATCGCCAGCGTCTGTTTTTCGCGCAGGGTAAAGCTGACAGACTTTACTGCCTCAACGTGCTGACGGCGGAACAGGCCGGTGCGATAGCGAAAAGTTTTACTCAGGTTGCGCACTTCCAGCAGAGTCTCCATATTACTGGCCCTCCATATTCAGCGGGAAATGACAGGCAAAGAGATGTGTTTTACTGCCGGTGAGGCGCGGCGTTTCAACACATTTACGCTGCGCGTAAGGACAGCGTGGCCCCAGGCGGCAGCCTATCGGCAGGCTCTCCAGCGACGGGATCGCCCCTGACAGCGTATTGAGACGGCTTTTGTGCGGCAGCGCGCGGCCAAAATCGGGCATCGCCCGAATCAGTGCCTGCGTATAAGGATGATGCGGCGTGTTCATTAAATCTTCGCTCTGAGCGGTTTCCACCGTCTGACCGCAGTACATTACATTAATACGGTCCGCCCACTGGCTCATGGTGCGCAGGTCGTGGCTGATCAGCAGAATAGAGGTGTTGTTATTCTGGTTCAGGCGGCTCAGCAGGCGGAATATCTGCGCCTGTGTCGTCGGTTCCATAGCATTGGTGGGTTCATCGGCAATCAGCAGACGCGGCTGGTTAGCCAGCGCAATGGCAATCATTACTTTCTGGCATTCGCCTTCGGTCAGCTCATAGGGGAAGCTGCGCATGATGTCTTTATGATCTTTAATGCCGACGCGATGCAGCAGTTCGATAGCGCGGGTTTTGCGCCAGAACCAGAAGCGTTTCAGCCAGGGGCCTTTATACGTCCAGCGCGGGATCACCTGCATCAGTTGACGGCCAATGCTCTCGGAGGGATCCAGACAGGATTGCGGCTCCTGAAAAATCATCGAGACGTTATGCCCGATAATGCGACGGCGCTCGCGCGGGGAGAGGCGCAGCAGGTCCACATCATCAAACACCATGCGATCGGCCGTTACACGCCAGTTATCGTTGGTTATACCGCAGATAGCCTTAGCGACCAGACTTTTACCGGAGCCGGATTCACCGACCAGACCCCGGACTTCACCTTCTCCCAGCGTCAGATTGACGCGATCGACCGCTTTGACCGGCCCGTCAGCGGTCATAAATTCAATGGTCAGATTACGGATATCAAGTAACGGCATTTATTCCACTCCCGCTTCGACGGCGCGACGGATGCCGTCACCGAGCAGGTTAACAATGAGTACGCTGACCATCAGTGCCACACCGGGCAGCATCACGGTCCAGGGTGCAACGTAGATCAGCTCCAGCGAATCGCCCAGCATCGCGCCCCATTCCGGCGAAGGCAGTTGTGCGCCCAGGTCGAGGAAGCCGAGTGCGGCAATATCCAGAATCGCCATCGACAGTGCGCGGGTAATTTCGGTAATCAGCAGCGGCAGAATATTAGGCAGGATGGCGTAGCGCAGAATATTCCGACCTCTGGCACCATCCAGGCGCGCGGCAACCACATACTCTTTTTCCAGCTCATCATGCACGGCACTGTAAATTTCGCGCACCAGACGTGGCATCAGCGCCAGCCAGACCGCCAGTAGCGCGTGCTCAAGACGCGGTCCGAGAAACGCCACCACGATGATCGCCAGCAACAGCGACGGAAGAGAGAGCAGGGTGTCCAGCACGTGGTTCATCACCGCCGAGCGAATGCCGTGGGTCATGCCCGCCAGCACGCCCAGCACCAGCGCGCCCAGCGTAGCGAACAGCGTTACCAGAATCGCGGAACCCACCGTCGGAACGGCACCGCTCAGCAGGCGACTCAGAACATCCCGGCCCAGATCGTCGGTGCCGAGGAAAAATGAGACATCGCCGTAGCGCGACCATGACGGTGGCAGCAGCTGATATCCCAGGAACTGCTGGTCAATACCATAAGGTGCCATGAAACCGCCAAACAGGCAGAGCAGCAGCAGTGCGCCAAAGCCATACAGGCCGACCATCGAAATCGGGTTGCCATAGAAATGATACCAGCTCTGACGAAACGCGCTGGGCAGGCGTTTTTCGGCGTAGATATTATCGGAGGGCATACGTTTTCACTTCGTTGTCCTTAACGCCGGGCAATATTGCTTCAGAAAAATCAGTCATTTTAGTTACTTGCCCCGTGGGTCTGCTTTATGTTGCTTTGTCATGGAAAACGCTGAACAGCATTAATTTACAGGGTTTGTGTGCGCCTTTGCGAATACGCAGAGAGAACATACCTGTCGCTTATCGATATCAGACACAGTTAAGTGCCGCGATAAAACGAATGTATTCCCGCACTCATCCGGCCTGCATGTCAGCCTCTCCCTTACTGGCGAAGTGACATTTTTCAACCGTTATTGCTGGGAGGATAAGCCCATTCAGCTGACTATAGGGGATTATCCGTCGAGATCCCCGTCACAGGCAAGGAAACGGCGTCAGCAATTTCGGCGCTGGGTTACAGAGAATTACAATCCGGGCCGTTAGGTGTTCCGTGACAGGCTGCAAAAAATGGCGGCAAAGACGATTGAAGAGACGATCGACTTCCGGGAAAACACGACGGCAAAGCCGACAGAACGTTAAGACCCGCATGAATCGGCAAAATATCGTGAACTCTGTTCAGCCGGTCCTGGGGCATAGGGGGAGTGAAAAAATGATTATTAGTGACGCTATGGGAAGATAGTTGCTCGCTCAGGTGAGTGGCGGGTTTGTGGGATGCCTTCCCGCCGTTACCATCGCTACAGCATGCCACGAAAACAGACAGGGACAAGCTACGCTGTGATGTTGATCGAATCCGGTCAGTCACTGTCATAGCACTCGGGCAAGACGATTAATGTGTGAACACTGATGACTGTAGCGATCGCCTGATGAAATAAAAAACCGCGATTTTTAAACGGTTTTTGATGCGATTGACATTAAAACGGTGGTTAATATTCAAAGTGTATGCTTTATAATTTTTATATAAACGTAATATTTTATCAATAGCTCTGGTAACTTATGTTTTTATGTCATCACCTTAAAATTATTTTTTTTAAAACTTCAACTTTATCGTCTGGTTTATTTTTTATCAGTGCGTTTTGCTCAGCTGTTTATATCGCCGGATCTTTCCAGGTGCGCTTGCAAACACAGGGTTTCTTCCAGAGTAAATATTGCAACACGACTATGACCGGTATGAATGATTTATGCCAGTTGCCATCTATAAATAGAGTTATCCAGAAAGATATCATGGCCGAACATCGTGGTGGTTCAGATGATTTTGCAGAAACTCTGAGAAAGCATCTGAAGCGGGTAAACAGGGCGGGCAGCATAGTGGAGGTAAGTTTGCTAATAACCGTGAAAAAGCTTCAGAAGCCGATAAGAAAGGTTGCCAGAATGGCCACAGCGGCGGACGTAAGTCTGAATAATCTGACATTCTGATCAGGCCGCAGGCTCCGGCAAACCTGTCGGGGCTTTCACGTTTAAATGTTTCTTAAATAACATGGTTTTCACAATGAAAGTATCTACTCTGAATAAAACGCCTGCCGAAAATGCACGGTTTATTAGCGGTGACTTATGTGCTTACCTGCGTTAAATATTCCGGCCATTATAAAAATGTTACTCCTTCGCTTGTTGGCTCGTCATAACAGATTAAAAGAAGCAGGTCTGAAAAGAGAGAGTGATAAATTAATCAGCCATTCATCACGCGGAATCATTAAAAGATTTCAACCTCTGTTCGGCAGTGATTTATACAAAAACAATGCCGCCTGGGCTTTGTCATTCACTCCCTGCCAGACCTCATTCAGTCTCTTAAAATAAAATGCTTAAGCCATCAAGAAAATCAACGCTGAAAACGGCCGATATCTTTTCCCGGCGTGGCATCTGTAGCGTGAAGATCGTAGTGATCAAAGGCTTCAGTTTAATCAGGAAACGTGCTGTCAGGTAGCGGCAGGCTTGACGCTCACAGAAACCACAACAATATCGTGAGTCATTCCGGTCTGCTTGCGGTTATCTCATTCGTAAATTATGTTTAAGTATCAGGATTTAATGGAAATCATTGCATTGAATAAAAACAGTGGCGGTGTTGTACCTTCAGGTATCCATAATTCTCTTGGCCGCACGATGGCCTTTTTCCTTTTGGCAACCGTGCTTGCTGTTGTTGTGATCAACATATTTACGCTCTGGGGATCGTGGCAGCACAATCAGAATGTCCGTGAAGATGATGCCCGTAACCTCTCTGTTTCTCTCGCCAAACAGGCAGAAGATGCCTTTCTTCAGGTGGATATTACGCTGGCGGATGCCGTCAGACTGCTCAGCCTGAACGGGCTGGATTACGCGGCAACGCCCGTCTTCGCTCGTCAGCTTAAAGAGCAGCAGGGTAAATTGCGTCAGCTTCATGGGCTTTTTATTTATGACGCACAGGGTAATTGGATGGCTACGTCGGGCAACTACGTTCCGGCGAAAGGAAGCAATGCCGATCGGGACTATTTTATCTGGCACCATACCCATGAGGATACCCGCGTAAGGATTGGTCGTGTTATCCGCAGCAGGTCTACAGGTGATCTTGTTATTCCGGTATCGTTGAGACTGAACGATTCAAAAGGCAACTTTGCCGGCGTCGCGCTGGCAACCGTTAAAGTGGACTACTTCCGGCAGTTCTACAGCTATTATACGCTGGGTGATCGCGACGTTCTGGGGCTGATTCTTGCTGATACCTCTGTCCTGTATATCCGGCCATTCCCGGATTCTGCCATCAACCGCAGCCTGTCCATGAGTCCATTATTTACAACCGTCCTGAAAACCTCTGCCAGTGGCAGCGCAACATGGCGTTCTGCACTGGATGGGGTGGAGCGGGTGTATGGCTACGCCCGCCTTGAGCAGTATCCGCTCATTGTCACGGCGGGATATGACCTTGATAAGATCCGGAGCGACTGGTTCTCCGCCAATATCATCGACGTCATACTGAACGTGGTTCTGCTTGTAATGATTTCAGGGATGGGGATGTTTGTTCTCAGACAGGTTAAAAAGAATGTCAGAAACCAGCTGGAATTAACACAGATCAGGGATGAGCTGACCACGATCAATCATACGCTGCAGTCACTGGCATTGATTGACGGGCTAACCGGGCTGGCTAATCGCCGCCAGTTTGATGCGATGTTAGATCAGGTCCTGAAGCGCTCTCAAAAATCGGGTGAACCCGTATCACTGATCATGATTGATATCGACTTTTTCAAGCGTTACAACGATACCTACGGGCATGTCGCTGGCGATACCTGTCTGCAGCGAGTCAGCTCCATTCTGAAAGAAATTACGCAGCGGCAGGATGCCGTGGTCGCACGCTACGGCGGAGAAGAGTTTGCCATTATCCTCCCTTCAGGTGGAGAAAGCATGGGGAAAAAGGTGGCGGAGCGCGCAGTGAACGCAGTTATGTCTGCCAGAATACCACACGAAACCTCTGGTATTTCTGAAAGTATTGTGACCCTCAGCGCCGGATACAGTAGCCTGATTTCAAACGGACAGCCAGATGAGGCCAAAAGACTTAAGCAACAGGCTGATAAGGCGCTTTATGAAGCAAAACACAATGGCCGCAATCAGGTTCATGGACTGAGTTAAATGAACATCAGGATGTGATTGGTTTGTCCTGCACTGGCCGTTTGGAAGTCTGGCGTCGCGCATGACCCGGCTGGGGTGACAAATCAATCGGCTGGCCATTCCAGATTCCTGGCGACGAAGGCGGCCTGACGCAGGTTTGTACCAGAGGCTGACGTTGTTTCACCTCCGTTAACGCCTTCGAAAACCACATACCCTCTAATTCACCCTTCAGCTTTACCGATTTAACCCAGCGATTCTCTGGTTCCTGTGAAGATATGTCTGTTAGCGCTGGCTGGTTTTGGGCACAAAAAAGCCCGCGTTACGCAGGCATAAATTGCATCAAAAAAGGAAAATCGTAGCATCAGCAAAGGCTGATTCGCACACCATACAGTGTTGCTGTGCAATTGATAGTGATAAAGATTTAATAGCGAAGCGTAAGCACGTTATGCTGGCAGGACCTGAAAAAAACCGTCCGGACCAGGTTAGCTGAATGCATCTGATTGCCTATTTGCCATCAGCCCATCGGGTAATCTGATTATCGATTTTGTCGTCAAGATAATGCGTAACCTTGAATGAGCCCGCCTTGAGTAACAGGGCAATACATGCTGCAAAAATAAGTATAAGAAACACTCTGCTGAGACGCATAATCTTTTCCCTGATGAATAATCTGTGGTCTTCAAACCAGAATTTGTAACGTCTGGTCGCGATAGTCAGAATCCTGCGGTGCCCCTTGAAATAAAACAGAAAGCCGTCCCGGCCACCACGGCTTCATCATTGCACCAGACGCATAAGCTAGTGAAGCGTTTAGGAACCGTCAGAAGGCGGCAGGATACGCTTCATTACGTTTCTGTGCGAAGCCAGCGTCATCCATAAATTCATAGCCTCATCCAGTTTGAAAGTCATTTAAACAGACAGAATTCACACCGGCATGCATTAAAAAACTTTCCCGCGCCGTAAAAGCCCTACCGGAGGGCATACCATTCCTTATGTTTCAGCGGATTCATTGCCGCACCAATCACGTCAGAAATCACATTCACCAGAATCACCAGCCCGCCAATCACCATCACACCGGCTGAGATCGCGGCATAATCCTGCTGACGAATCGCGTTAATCAGCCAGCGGCCCAGACCAGGCCAGTTGAATACCATTTCGGTGATCATGGCCAGCGTTAGCATGGTGGAGAACTGCAGGCCCAGACGCGGGATGACCGGCGGCAGCGCGTTGTGCAACACGTGGCGGCGGATCACTGTGAAGCGTGAAAGACCGCGTGTGGCCGCCGCTTTGACATAGTTTTTATCCATCACGTCGCTGGTGCTGTTGCGCAGCAGGCGGATCACTTCTGTGGTCGGGGCCATCGCCAGCACCAGCACTGGCAGAATAAGGTGGGACAGGGCGCTGATAATCATCTCATGCCGCCACGGCGAAGGACTCAGCCAGGCGTCAATTAGCGCAAAGCCGGAGATGTTCTGCACCGGATAAAGCAGGTCATGACGTCCCGATACCGGCAGCCAGCCCAGAGTCAGCGAAAAGAACAGCGTCAGCAGCAGCGCCAGCCAGAATATGGGCGCAGAGAAGCCGACCAGTGCCAGTGCACTGATGGTTTTATCCTGCCACTTATTACGCATCACACCGGCGCAGATCCCCAGCGGAATACCTACCAGCAGCGCAAACAGAAACGCCAGGATGCAGAGTTCCATGGTGGCCGGGAAAACCTCACGCAGCTGCAGCCCAATCTCCTGGCCGTTAGTGCTGGAGACGCCGAAATCAAACTGCAGCATCCCTTTGAACCAGAACCACCAGGCATCGGAGAGCGCAGCGCCTTCCAGCGGGGCGTTAGGGGTAAAGTAGCTCAGGCTGAAGCTGACCAGTGATAGCAGAAACAGGGTAATGAGCAGCAGCAGCAGGCGGCGCAAAATATAGATAATCACTTACTTACCCTCATCAGCTTCACGATAAACCCCGGCAAACGAGGCGTTGCCAAACGGACTCAGCACCAGCCCTTTGATGTCGTGACGATACGCCTGCAGTCGCAGAGAGGAGGCCAGCGGCAGCACCGGTAACGCCTGCGCCAGAATCTGCTGCGCTTTGTCATAACTGTCGATGCGGCCAGAGAGTTGTTGTGACAGCAGAGCATTTTGTAGCGTTTCGTCAAAGGCCGGAGAGCACCAGTGCGCGTAATTGGTCTGCGAGCGAATCGCCGCACAGCTGAGCAGCGGGCGGAAGAAGCTGTCCGGATCGTTACTGTCGGTAGCCCAGCCTGACAACGTCAGATCATGATTCATTGCCATCAGCTGTGCCTCCTGAAAACGGCCCTCGACCGGCACAATGGTCAGCCGGACACCAACCTGCGCCAGATCCGCCTGTAACAGTTCGGCGGTTTTCAGCGGGCTGGGATTCCACGACTGCGATGCGGCAGGCACAACCAGCCGCAGATGCAGATCGCTGATGCCGAGTGCGGCCAGTGCGGCGCGAGACTTCTCAGGGTCGTAGCCGGTAATGCGCGCATCATTGTCATAAGCCCAGGACGCGCGCGGTAATATCGAAGCGGCCGTTTCGGCAGTGCCGTAATAGATCGACTCCATCAACCGCTCATTGTTGATGGCCAGCGCCAGCGCATGCCGGACTTCAGGCCGGTCGAGCGGAGGCTTACGGGTATTAAAAGCCAGATAGGCGATATTCATACCGGGACGCAGCGTCATACGCAGGCGCGGGTCATCGCGCAGTATGCTGAGCTGGCTTGCCGCGGGATAGGCCAGTACATCGCATTCACCGGTTAACAGTTTGGAAAGGCGACCGGTCCCGCCGGAGCCCAGATCGATCACCGCCTGTTGCAGACGCGGCACCCCACGCCAGTAGTGTGGATTGCGCGCCAGACGGATGTACTGACCGGTGCGATATTCGCTGAGCTGATAAGGACCGGTGCCCACCGGCTGACGATCCATCTCTTCCTGACGGCCCTGAGCGGTGAGCTGGTCGGCATACTCTTTCGACAGTACTGGTGCGTAGTGGGTTGCCATATGCCACAGGAACGAGGCATCCGGGCTGTTCAGCCTGAACTCAACCGTCCTGTTGTCGATCTTTTTCACACTCTGCACAGAATCGGCAAATTGCAGACTATCAAAGTAAGGGTAGTTACCGCCATTGACGTTATGCCAGGGATGATGACGGTCAAACATCCTTGCGAAGCTGAACACCACATCGTCGGCGTTTAGTGCGCGGGTAGGGCGAAACTGGTTAGTCTGCTGGAACTGGACGCCGCTGCGCAGATGAAAGCGATACGTCGCGCCGTTATCGCGTACTTCCCAGCTCGACGCCAGATCGGGCTTAAGACGATAGGTATAGGGATCAACATCCAGTAAGCGGTCATATAACTGTGCAGCCAGCGTATCAACAGTCAGCCCGCTGATGGCCATCTGCGGATTGAACGTGTTCAGCGTGCCGCTGACGCAATAGACAAAGCCAGTCTGGCGGATATCACCCGCAGGCGCTGACCACGCAGGAGAACTCAACGCGCTGAGGCTGAGCAACAGCGAACATAGTAGTTTTGACATAGAACTCAACGATTTTGAGGCATTAACCAGAGTGTATCGCAAAGCAGGCATAGTCCCAAAATCTGCAACCGCTGACAGCCTGATTTTCGACATGGCGAAACGAAATGCGCGCACAAAAGGTGTGGTAATGAGAAAAATTCTCAATAACACCTTTACAGATGATAATAAGAATGATTATTATTCACCTGCGCTTCGACGGTGGCTCTGCCGAAGAAGAGCACGACATTGCTCACATTGCTTCCAGTATTGTTGCCCGCCTTTATGGCGGGCTTTTTTTGTCATGTGGGGTAGAAGCGGCAGACCGGGCTTACAACACCCGGCTCTGTCACGATGAACTGCGCCGTAAGAAAATCAGCACGCTATCTCTCCCCGAAAAGCCGCGGGTTACTGGCCCGGTGAATACGCAGAGTGTAACCGTGCAGTGGCTAATCAGCGATTTACCGGGAGTAATACACGGTGGAAATGGACAACAGATTAAAACCGTCGTTCGATTGCGGAAATGACGATGTACCGGGTAAAACAGTTTTTCGGAGGTTCATTAACGCTGCGTGACGACAATGGTCAGGCTGTGCAGGCTATGACCATGGTGCGAGCGCTGAATAAAATGACTAAAGCAGGTTGCCTGAAAGCGTGCATATTGCCTGAAAAAATAATTAGCTGCGGGGAAATTTATCCGAAATCTGATTTATTTAACAAAGCCGAACGAGTTTTATCAGGCAGGCTAAGGCCATTCTTTTTGACAGGGCTGACTTTTATCAACCTTGAAATCCTGATATGGGCAAGGAGCCCTGCCCATAAATGCGTTGCCGCGCGTAAGGCACTGTTTTACCGGGAAGAGAGTATAAACCCTGTACTACGGATTAACTCTCAGCCTTTATATCGTGCTTTTTCATCATCGCGCGCAGCTGGTGGTAAGTAACGCCTAATAATCCGGCGGCGCGGCGCTGGTTATAGCGAGCCTGGTGCAGACTGGCATCGACCAGATCCCGCTCCTGCTGATTCTGCCATTGACGCAGATCCAGCGGCAGGGCAGGCAGGCCACTGCTCTCTGTCTCATGACTGGGGCGCGGGAGCACAACCGGTTCAGAGCGTGAAGCGAACGGATTAATAATGACATTATCCAGCGGCAGCTCGCTGCTGTTGTGACGATAGACGGAGCGCTCAACCACGTTTTTGAGCTCGCGAACATTGCCGGGCCAGTGGTAATCAAGCAGGGCTTGCTGCGCTTTAGCGGTAAAGCCGGGAAACAGCAACAGGCCAAGCTCGCGACACATCTGAATCGCAAAATGCTCGGCCATCACCAGAATATCACTGCGGCGTTCGCGCAGTGGCGGCAGTTGCACCACATCAAAGGCAAGACGATCCAGCAAATCGGCACGGAATTTCCCTGCCGCCGCCAGGGCGGGCAAATCTTCATTGGTGGCGCAGACCAGCCGTACGTTAACCTGCAGGGCATGATTGCCGCCAACGCGCTCCAGCTGCCCGTACTCTATTACCCGGAGCAGTTTTTCCTGCACCAGCATCGGTGCGGTTGCCAGCTCATCCAGAAACAGCGTTCCGCCGTCAGCACGTTCAAAACGTCCCAGATGGCGCTTCTGCGCGCCAGTAAAGGCGCCAGCTTCATGACCAAACAGCTCAGAGTCGAGCAGGTTTTCATTCAGCGCGGCGCAGTTCAGCGAGATAAAGGGACCCTGCCAGCGGTCAGAGAGATAGTGCAGCCGGCTGGCGATTAGCTCTTTACCCGTGCCGCGCTCGCCAATCACCATCACCGGTTTCTCAAGGGGAGCCAGTTTTGAAACCTGCTCCAGTACCTCAAGAAAATTATTAGACTCACCCAGCAGATTATCATTCGTACCTGTCATGATGAATTTCGCCACCCCTTAATCATTTTGACTATATTAGGACATGACGAAGAGCCTGTAAAATTTAAAATGTTATTTAAATCATAAAGATAAAAAGTTGGCACGCATATTGTAATAATCAGGCAGGGCATCACGTTTTAAAACATTAAAAGAGGAACATCATTATGGGTATTTTTTCTCGTTTCGCTGACATCGTTAATGCCAACATTAATTCCCTGCTGGAGCGTGCGGAAGATCCACAGAAACTGGTCCGTCTGATGATTCAGGAAATGGAAGACACGCTGGTTGAAGTCCGTTCCACCTCTGCCCGGGCGCTGGCTGAAAAGAAACAGCTGTCACGCCGTATTGAGCAGGCCGAGCTGCAGCAGGCCGACTGGCAGGAAAAAGCGGAGCTGGCGCTGCGCAAAGACAAAGATGATCTGGCCCGCTCGGCGCTGATTGAAAAACAGAAACTCACCGACCTTATCGCTTCCCTGAAGCAGGAAGTGGGCCAGGTTGAAGAGACGCTGGAACGCATGAAAGGCGAAATCAGCGAGCTGGAGAAAAAATTAAGCGAGACGCGCGCCCGTCAGCAGGCGTTGACCCTGCGTCATCAGGCGGCTTCTTCATCACGCGATGTGCGTCGTCAGCTCGACAGCGGCAAAATCGACGAAGCGATGGCCCGGTTTGAATCTTTTGAACGTCGCATTGACCACATGGAAGCGGAAGCTGAAAGCCACGGTTTTGGTAAACCGAAAACCCTGGACCAGCAGTTTACTGACCTGAAAGCGGATGATGAAATCAGCCAGCAGCTTAATGCGCTGAAAGCCAAAATGAACCGCAGTGAGTAATCATCGACGTTGCGATAAGTGATTAAGGAGAGTCAATGAGCGCACTTTTTCTCGCCATACCGCTAACGATCTTCGTGCTGTTTGTCGCACCGATCTGGTTATGGCTGCATTACAGCAACAAACGCAACGGCGGTTCGGAACTGTCGCAAAGCGAAATCCAGCGTCTGCAGCGCGTCACGCAGGATGCGCAGCGGATGCGTGAACGTATTGATGCGCTGGAAGCGATTCTTGACGCCGAGCATCCCAACTGGAGGCAGCCATGATGAAAGGTCGTAAGTTATGGCGCAAGCCTGATGAAGGCAAGCTGATGGGCGTCTGCGCGGGTCTGGCGGAGTATCTCGATATCCCGGTTCGCCTGCTGCGGGTTATTGTGGTGTTATCGCTGTTTTTTGGACTGTTTGTCTTTACGGTAATCGCCTACTTTGTGCTGGGTTTTGTGCTGGATGAGAAGCCTGCCAATGCCAGTGATGGCGAACGCCAGCCAACCGCCAGCGAGTTGCTGGATCAGCTGGAGAGTACCCTGCAACGGGATGAACGTAACGTGCGTGACCTGGAGCGCTATGTCACGTCTGAAACCTTCAGCGTGCGCAGCCGATTCCGTCAGATTTAATTCTGCTATTGCCGGGCCTGGTTCAGGCCCGAACGCTGGCTCAATGGAGGTTTAATGTCTTTTTCGCGATCAACTGCTTTTCGTCACCGCGCGGCACCTGCATTGAAGTCGGCGGCCAAATTCATCATTATCAATGCTGTTACCTACGGTCCCGCCGGTGTCACTGGCTGGGCAGTGAAATCGGTAGCGCGACGCCCGTTACGTCTGCTGCTCGCGGTGGCCCTTGAGCCATTACTGAAGCGCGTGATGAACCGGGTGGCTTCGCGCTTCATCAGGGAGAACGATGAAAAGACTGCAAACTGAATTAGTGGCGTTGATGAACCGTGGCGTCGATCGCCACCTGCGGCTGGCGGTAACCGGCTTAAGCCGCAGCGGTAAAACCGCCTTTATAACCTCACTGGTTAATCAGCTTTTAACGGTTCACAGCGGCGCACGTTTGCCGCTGTTTTCCGTTGTGCGGGATGAACGCCTGTTAGGCGTAAAACGGGTGCCACAGCGTGACATGGGCACGGCGCGGTTTACCTATGATGAAGGCCTGGCTCAGCTCTACAGCACGCCGCCTGCCTGGCCCACGCCAACCCGCGGCGTCAGCGAAATGCGTCTGGCGCTGCGCTACCGGCCTGATGATTCACTGCTGCGCCACCTGAAAGAGACGGCGACGCTCTATCTTGAGATTGTCGACTATCCCGGTGAATGGCTGCTGGATCTCCCGATGCTGGCACAGGATTACCTCGCCTGGTCCCGACAGATGAACGGTCTGCTACAGGGTGACCGCGCTGAGTGGGCTAAGCCGTGGCGCACACTCTGCGAAAAACTCGACGCGTTAGCCCCCGCCGATGAAACCCAGCTGGCGGAAATTGCTGCTGCCTGGACCAACTACCTGCATCGCTGTAAAACGGAAGGCTTACACTTTATTCAGCCTGGTCGCTTCGTGCTGCCCGGGGATATGGCTGGTGCGCCCGCACTGCAGTTCTTCCCCTGGCCGACCTCCGATGAGGCGCAACTGACTAAGCTGGCGCAGGCTGACAAAGGCAGTAACTTCAGCATGCTGCAGCAGCGGTTTAACTACTATTGTCAGCATGTGGTCAAAGGCTTTTATAAGAACCATTTCCTGCGCTTTGATCGCCAGATTGTGCTGGTTGACTGCCTGCAGCCGCTGAATAGCGGCCCCCAGGCGTTCAATGATATGCGACTGGCACTTACGCAACTGATGCAGAGTTTTCATTACGGTCAGCGTACCCTGTTCCGCAGGCTGTTCTCACCGGTGATCGACAAATTACTGTTTGCCGCCACCAAGGCGGACCACATCACCAGCGATCAGCATGGCAACATGGTGTCCCTGTTGCAGCAACTGGTACAGGATGCCTGGCAAAACGCGGCGTTTGAGGGAATCAGTATGGACTGCATCGGGCTGGCGTCGGTGCAGGCGACGCAGAGCGGGCTGGTCGATCACCGTGGCGAGAAGATCCCGGCCCTGCGCGGTCATCGTCTGACTGATGGCGAGCCGCTCACCGTCTATCCCGGCGAAGTGCCGCCTCGCCTGCCCGGTAATGCTTTCTGGCAGCAGCAGGGCTTTCAGTTTGAACAGTTCCAGCCTCAGCAGCTTGACGTCGATCGTCCGCTGCCGCATATCCGCATGGATGCCGCGCTGGAATTTTTATTGGGAGATAAATTGCGATGAGCGATCCGCTGAAGCCGCGTATCGATTTTGCCCGTCCGCTGGATGAGAGCAGCACGACGCCGCTGCGCCCGGCGCAGACCTTTGAAGCCGAAGCGCAGGCTGCATTTCTGGCGGTGCAGGATGAGGATGCCGCCGTCGAAGAGGAGGGCGCAGGTGAACGGGCGGTGGAAGCCGCGCTGAAGCCTAAGCGCAGTCTGTGGCGCAAAATGGTGACGGCAGGCGCGCTGCTGTTTGGCATCAGTGTGATTGCACAGGGTGTACAGTGGACGCATGATGCCTGGCTGGCCCGCGACTGGTTTTCGCTGGGCAGCGGCGTGGCAGGTGGCCTGATTGTGCTGGCGGGTGTGGGCGCGTTGACCACCGAGTGGCGTCGCCTCTATCAGTTGCGTCAGCGCGCGGAGGAGCGGGATGTGGGCCGCGAGCTGCTGCACAGTCATGGCATCGGCAAAGGCCGCGCATTCTGCGAAAAGCTGGCGCAGCAGGCGGAGCTGGATCAGGCGCATCCGGCCCTGCAGCGCTGGTATGCCTCGCTGCATGAAACCCACAATGACAGTGAAATCGTTCGCTTATATGCCCAGCTGGTGCAGCCAGTGCTGGATCGTCAGGCGCGACGCGAGATTAGCCGTCATGCAGCGGAAGCCACATTGATGATTGCGGTCAGCCCGCTGGCGCTGGTGGATATGGCGTTTATCGCCTGGCGCAATCTGCGGCTGGTCAACCGTATCGCGGCAATCTATGGCATTGAGCTGGGCTACTTCAGCCGCATCCGGCTATTCCGTCTGGTGCTGCTTAATATGGCCTTTGCCGGGGCGTCTGAACTGGTGCGGGAAGTAGGTATGGACTGGATGTCGCAGGATATCGCCGCCCGGCTTTCCACGCGTGCCGCGCAGGGTATTGGTGCAGGTTTATTAACCGCAAGACTGGGCATCAAAGCGATGGAGCTTTGCCGTCCGTTGCCCTGGCTGGAGCAGGATAAGCCGAGGCTCGGCGACTTTCGTCGTGAGCTGCTGGGGCAGATGAAAGAGGCGTTGCAGAAGGGTGGCAATAAGTCCGCCTGACGCGCTCATTAATAACTAAAGGCGGCCTGGCCGCCTTTTTTGATTAGTGTGGCTGGCGCAGGACCTGCCTCGAATCGATAGTCAGGCATTCACCCGGACATGCCGCTTCATCGGTGATCACCGGATCCGCTGGCAGCGTAAAGGCCATTCCGTTTTTCTCCCGGATAAAATGCGCCATTCCGGCAAATGTCCATGACATGCTCAGCCCAAGCCCACCGAAATCATCATATTTTCGTAACGTCGCAACTTTCGGCAAATACTCACCGGTCAGACGATAATAGAGCGCCCCTTTAAATCCCTTCGGCACCTGCTGGATGATCGCCTGATCGAGCAGGGCAAACTCTTTGCGAGCCGGAACTGAGTAACCGTTGATCAGATGGCTTATTGTCAGCGAGCCAGCCACGATCACCAGCAGCGCATAAAATGGCTTTTTCCATTTTAACTTTTTGCTGATTTCAAACAGGCCGAGAATGAACACGCTGGTGGTTATCAGCGCACCGGCAATCAGTGTCCGGTAAGCCGCCATGCTTTCGCTGACAATCAGATTAGGCAGTGCGGCAATCAGCAGTAAGACAAACATCAGATAAAATTTGTCGTTGCCCGCGGCTTTAATTTTCTTCAGGCCAAAACCAATAATGATCGAAGAGACAATCACCGACACCGTTTTTGCGCCAAGGTCAAAGTTGCAGATTACGTTCTTCAGGTATTCGGTAAAAAACCATTTCAGCTTAACCGGTATGTCGTAGCTGAATGCTGAGCGTGGCAGCGTATGACCATAAAGCTGGACGGGCAGCACCTTCGAGGCGATTAGCGCTGCAAACATGCCTGCACCCAGCACCATCAGAGAGATAAGCGCCTGTTTCTTATCCATTTTCCGCGCGGAAAAGCAGAGGTCCAGCGCAGCAAAGAAGGTAAAGCTCATCGCAGCGGGTTGATAGAGACAGAAAGCGATGGTCAGCAGGCAGAATGCAAACAGACGGGTCGGGATGCCCGGTTTAATTGACAAACGGTAGCTGGCACCCGCCAGTAAAATCGCAGCGGTATAGGGGAAACAGGATGCCCATGCAACGTAAACCTGAAATGAAGGGAGCAGACACAGCAATAATGCAAAAGTCATTCGCTGAGCCTGATTCTCCAGTAGCCCCTCTTTCTGACACAGGATATAGATGTAATACCCGGTAAAAATGAGCAGAACAATCGCGACTGAACGCAGCAGTGCCAGCTTTTCTACGCTCTCCACCAGAAAAGAGGCGCTGTACTGAATAATTCCATACACCGGCCTGCCGGATAACGTGTCCCAGTTCAAAATACTGAGCTTGTCAAAGTTAGCCCAGTAGAGATTCGTCCAGTCATCGGTATAGGCGTAATGGGTTAAATAAGCGGGGCTGTAAGCAATCAGAAAAACTACCGCAATAAGTAAAAAAACCTTACGACGTGTCAGTCCGGTATCAGTGGCGAACATCTTTCATCCTTTTTTTAATCTGGCCATCTTCTCTGCGCCTGAACGGGCAGTTTAATCCGTGTTCTGAGGCGGGTTTAGTCTGGTCGTCGCGGATTTTCGCAAAATATAGCGAGGCCGGTTTTTGGTTTCCATATAGATGCGGCCAATATATTCACCCAACACGCCAATGCCAATAAGCTGAACCCCACCGAGAAACAGCACCGAAACCAGAATAGAGGGGTAACCCGGTACCGGATTACCGAACAGCAGCTTATCCACGATCATCCAGAGTCCGTACAGAAAGGCCAGCGAGGCCACCAGAAAACCCAGATATGACCAGATGCGTAGCGGAACGGTAGAGAATGAGGTCAGTCCCTCCAGCGCAAGATTCCATAGCTTCCAGCCGCCGAATTTACTGCGGCCAGCAATTCGCTCAGTGCGCACATATTCCACAATGTCCGTCTGTCCGCCGACCCAGCTCAGAATGCCCTTCATAAAGAGATTTTTCTCGGGCAAGAGCTTAATGTTTTCAACCACTTCACGCGACATCAGCCGGAAATCACCGACGTTCTCTTCTATCTGCGGATCGCTGATGCTGTTATGCAGTTTATAGAACCAGTGCGCTGTTTTGCGTTTGAGGTGACCATCGGCACGTCTGTCAATCCGCTTGGCTAACACGATATCAGCGCCTGCCTGCCATTTACGGATCATGTCAGGAATAATCGTGATCGGATCCTGCAAATCCACATCAATCGGGATCACGGCATCGCCGGTTGCGGCTTCCAGGCCGGCAAACAGCGCCGGTTCCTTGCCGAAATTACGAATAAACGACAGACTGCGTACCAGCGGATCGCGCTGGCTCAGTTGCGTTATCAGTTTACAGGTTGCGTCTGTGCTGCCATCATCGATAAAAACAATCTCAACCTGCCACTCTGCCAGCGCTTCATATTTTCTGACCGCATCATAAAAAAGAAGGACAACCTCCTCTTCATTAAATACCGGCACCACCAAAGAGATTTTCATTATTCTCCTTTGAATATGACAAAGCGGGAAAAAAGAAAGCCACACACCAGGCTGATAGCTGATGAGGTGACAAGGGTAATAATCGGATAGAGGCCTAACCGATCCGCCAGATAACCTACGCTGAATGCCATCACGCCCATAAAAACGACGTAAAGAATATAACGCCACGCGGTCGCCTGTTGTTCAAAGGTCCAGCGCGCATTCACAAAGAAAGAGAAGGTGACGGCCATGCTAAAAGCAATCAGGTTAGCAGTTGACTGCATGAGACCCAGGCTCAGGGCGATGAAAAATGTCACCCAGTGAATCAGGGTATTAACCATACCCACAGTCAGATATTTTGCGAAGAAAGTCAGCATTTTATAATCAATTCTATACAGTTGAGAAAAATATACCCTGGTCAGCCCGCAATCAACAGTCCGGTGCTGACAAAAACTGACAATTAACCGGAAATGACAGTCCACAGAAGGGCCGTACAAAAGTCCACCATATGCGCCAGAACTGTCAAGATTTCCTGACAGAGACCTTTCTGCAGGTGCGCCACATAGCGTATTATTGTTTTATCTGAACCTGATTAAGGCGAACGCAATGCGTCTGGAAGTGTTCTGTCAGGACCGTATCGGTCTGACGCGCGAACTGCTTGACCTGCTGGTGGCACGCAACATTGATTTACGCGGCATTGAAATTACGGCGCTGGGCCGCATCTATCTGAACTTTTCTGCACTGGAATTTGACGCCTTCAGTAATCTGATGGCGGAAATCCGGCGTACACCCGGCGTAACAGATGTGCGCACGGTGACGTACATGCCCTCTGAACGGGAGCATCGCGCGCTGAGTGCGCTGCTGGTGGCGATGCCGGATCCGGTTTTTTCCATCGACCTGAAAAGCAAGGTTGAGCTGGCGAATCCCGCTGCTCAGAACCTGTTTAATCTCGATGAAGAAAAGATGCGCAATTTTAGCGCCGGTTATCTGATTAACGGCTTTAATTTCCTGCGCTGGCTCGAGAGCGAAAGGGTTGAGGCGCAGGCCCACCATGTCGTCATTGAGGGGCGTGATTTTCTGATGGAAGCGCGTCCTATCTACCTGCCGGGTGAAGAGGGCCAGAGTGACAGGCCGGTTGGGGCGATGGTAATGCTGAAGTCGACAGCCCGCATGGGCCGCCAGTTGCAGAATCTGGTGGTCACCGACGAATCGGAGTTTGACCATATCATTGCCGTCACGCCGAAGATGCGTCAGGTCGTCGATCAGGCGCGCAAACTGGCGATGCTTGATGCGCCGCTACTGATTGCTGGCGACACCGGCACCGGGAAAGATATGCTGGCACGCGCCTGCCATCTGCGCAGCGCCCGCGGGAAAAATCCTTTCCTGGCGCTGAACTGTGCCTCTCTGCCTGACGACGTGGCGGAAAGTGAGCTGTTTGGTCATGCTGCCGGTGCTTATCCGAATGCGCTGGAAGGCAAGAAAGGCTTTTTCGAGCAGGCTAGTGGCGGCTCGGTTCTGCTGGATGAGATTGGCGAGATGTCGCCAAGAATGCAGACGAAGCTGCTGCGTTTTCTGAATGACGGCACTTTCCGTCGCGTCGGTGAAGAGCATGAAGTTCATGTCAATGTGCGGGTAATTTGCGCCACGCAGAAGAACCTGATTGAACTGGTGCAGCGCGGTGAGTTCCGCGAAGATCTCTTCTACCGTCTCAATGTGCTGACGCTGCAACTGCCACCGCTGCGCGACCGTCCCCAGGACATTCTGCCGCTGACCGAGATGTTTGTGGCCCGTTTTGCGGATGAGCAGGGGATGGCGCGTCCGCGTCTGTCGCCACAGCTCAATGCGTTTCTGACCCGTTATGCCTGGCCTGGTAATGTGCGTCAGTTAAAAAACGCGCTGTACAGGGCGTTAACTCAGCTGGAAGGATACGAGCTGCGTCCGCAGGATATCGTGTTGCCTGAACAGGCGCTGGATGTGTCACTCGGCGATGAAGCCATGGAAGGAACGCTGGATCAGATCATCAGCCGCTTCGAACGCTCGATTCTGACGCGGCTTTATCTCTCTTATCCCAGCACCCGAAAGCTGGCAAAACGGCTGGGCGTGTCACACACCGCGATTGCCAATAAGCTGCGGGAATATGGTCTGGGGCAGAAGCGCAACGAAAGCGAATAAGCGGCAAACAGAAGGTGAAAGCGGATAACCGGGTTATCCGCTTTTTTATTACTTCAGCGCGGCCAGCGCAGCGTCGTAATCAGGCTCTGTGGTAATTTCATCTACCAGCTGGCTGTAAATCACTTTATCGTTCTCATCCAGCACGATCACCGCACGAGCAGTCAGACCTTCCAGCGCACCATCGGCAATTTCCACGCCATAATCATATTTAAACTCCGAGCCGCGCAGCGTCGACAGGGTCACTACGTTGCTCAGGTTCTCTGCACCACAAAAACGTGACTGGGCAAACGGCAGATCCGCAGAAATACACAGCACCACCGTGTTATTCAGTTCGCTCGCAGCCTGATTGAACTTGCGCACTGATGAAGCACAGACGCCGGTATCAACACTCGGGAAAATGTTCAGAATTTTGCGTTTTCCTGCATACTCAGAGAGCGCAACGTTGACCAGATTTTTAGCGACCAGCGTGAAAGCTTTGGCTTTATCGCCAGCCTGAGGAAACTGACCAGCAACCGGTACGGCGTTACCCTGAAAATGAACAGTCTGAGACATAGTGATTCCTTTTGATGAGAAAAAATATCCAACACAAAACGGCTAAAGATAGTCGTTGTTTATGACATAAATGTTAAGGGTTTACGAGTTCAATTGTTGAATTTAACGTGGCGGTCTGCCACTGCATCACACACTGTGGAGTGGAAATGAGAACGGTAAAAAGTTATCCCGAAGCCTGGCCGTTGCATACGCCGTTTGTCATTGCCCGCGGAACCCGGACCGAAGTCAAAGTGGTAGTGGTAGAAATTGAAGAAAACGGTGTCAAAGGTGTCGGAGAAGCGACGCCTTATGCGCGCTACGGTGAAAGCGAAGCCTCGGTGCTGGCGCAAATCGCCACGCTGCTGCCTGCGCTGCAACAGGGCATGACGCGCGAAGCGCTGCAACAGGCACTGCCAGCTGGTGCCGCGCGCAACGCGATTGACAGCGCCCTATGGGATTTGGCCGCACATCAGCAGCAGAGCAGCCTCTGGCAGCTTAGCGGCGTTACCGCCCCTGAGGATGTGGTCACCGCACAGACCGTCAGTATCGATACTCCGGAGGCGATGGCCAGCAGCGCGCTGGCGCTGTGTCAGCATGGTGCAACGCTGCTGAAGGTTAAGCTGGACGATAATTTCATCACAGAACGGCTGATGGCGATCCGCACAGCCGTGCCGGACGCGACCCTGATTGTGGATGCGAATGAGTCATGGCACGCCGAAGGCCTGGCGGCACGCTGTCAGTTGCTGGCCGATATCAATGTGGCGATGCTGGAGCAGCCTCTGCCCGCGGATGAGGATGCGGCACTGGAGAACTTTATCCATCCGTTACCGATCTGCGCGGATGAGAGTTGTCATACCCGCGAAAGCCTGGCGGCACTACAAGGCCGCTATGAGATGGTCAACATTAAGCTGGATAAAACGGGTGGACTGACCGAGGCGCTGGCGCTGGCCGACGCGGCTCAGGAGCAGGGTTTTGCGGTGATGCTGGGCTGCATGCTCTGTACCTCGCGGGCGATACGCGCTGCGCTGCCGCTGGTTCCGCAGACTCGCTTCGCCGACCTCGACGGGCCAACCTGGCTGGCGGTTGATGCAGAACCGGCGATCAACGTGCGCAACGGTCAGCTGATTATTACTGCCAGCGCAGCAGGTTGACCATCATCTCAAGGTAAGTTTCCGTGGCTTCATCCACGGAAATCACCGGCATTTCAGCGGTGACGCAGGGCAGACTGAGATCGTGACACCAGCTGCCGAATGAACCGGGTGTGTCATAGCCGATGCTGCTGACGCGGGGAAGGACGGTGTGGCTGGCCAGCCAGCCGCCAATTTCCACCTGATGCGGATCGTCAATGCAGCCCAGCGGTTCATGCCATGAGACGATCCAGCACGGCTTAAGCTGATGAATCAGGGCACAGAGTGCCTGGGTTTCCGGCTCAGAACCCGGATGCGTGCCGGTTGAAAGGGCCACATCACGCGCATCGGCCGCGCTGTTCCAGCGATACACCGTCTCGCCTGACTGCCAGTTTGCTGCCGGGAAGTTACGGTTGAGATCGACGCCATTTGCGTTAGCGCGCAGCCCAAGCTGACAGCCATCCGGATTGACCGCTAATACCACATGGTGTCGACGCATGCCGTCGGGCAACGTGCGTAATGCGGCGGAGAGCGTCGCGATGGCCGCATTCTCATCACCGTGGGTGCCGGCAAGGATCAGACCGCTGTCAGGATCGCCGAGCGGAGCCGGAAACCACAGCAGCGGTGCGCCCAGCACAGAGCGGCCGTACTGCTGATAGGGAACGTCAAGTTTGCCCCGCAGGGGTCGCGGATGGAGTGGTGACATACTCATTTCCTCAAAGGGTTTTACTCAAAGTAGCGGAAAAGCCGTGCGCGGAAAATAGCTATTTATCTGTCAGCCATTTGCGCTAAAGTGCCCTGCACAAGCTGTATCAGCAACAGACTGATGCAGCACTTCTTTGGGGTAAAGGAGTGATGATGGTTAAGACCTTTCGCATGACGCTGGCAGCAATCAGTCTGAGCAGTGTTATCACACCCGCTATCGCGGCGAATCCACCCGCTGGCGCACAGCTGGCTGAACAGCAGCAGATCGTTCGCCATATTAAAGATGAACCCGCCTCACTTGATCCGCTTAAAGCAGTCGGACTGCCGGAAATTCAGGTGATTCGCGATCTGTTTGAAGGCCTGACCAATCAGGATGCGCAGGGCAAGATCGTGCCGGGCGTGGCACAGAGCTGGAGCAGTAACGACAACAAAACCTGGGTCTTCACCCTGCGCAATAACGCGCGCTGGTCAAACGGCGAACCGGTTACTGCGCAGGATTTTGTCTATAGCTGGCAGCGCCTGGTCGATCCTAAAAACAGTTCACCCTTTGCCTGGTTCGCGGGCTTAAGCGGTATTGAAAATGCGGCAGCGATTACCAAAGGCGAAATGACGCCCGATAAGCTGGGTGTCGTCGCTCAGGGTAAAACGCAGCTGAAAGTGACGCTGGATCGTCCGGTGCCATGGTTCCCGGCGCTGGTGGCTAATGTAGCGCTCTTCCCGGTTCCTCAGAAGACGATTGCGCAGGAGGGTGACAGCTGGACGGCACCCGGCAAACTGGTGGGCAACGGTGCTTATCAGCTCAGTGAGCGGGTGGTAAATGAAAAAATCGTCCTGGTCCGTAATCCGGGCTACTGGGATGATGCGCATTCGGTGCTGACAAAAGTGACCTTTGTCCCGCTCAATGAAGAGTCGAGCGCCACCAAGCGCTATCGCGCGAATGATGTCGATATCACCGAGTCCTTCCCTAAGAATATGTATGCGATGCTGAAAAAAACGTTGCCGGGAGAGGTCTACACACCCGACCAGTTAGGCACCTATTACTATGCCTTTAATACGCAGAAGGGGCCGACTGCTGATGTGCGGGTCCGTAAAGCGCTGTCATGGTCTATTGACCGCAAAGTAATTGCTGAAAAAGTGCTGGGCACCGGTGAGAAGCCGGCGTGGCACTTCACGCCAGATGTGACAGCAGGCTTTAAGCCCTTGCCCACTTTCATGCAGCAGCACGATCAGAACACCCTGAACGCGCAGGCGAAAGCACTGCTGACATCAGCCGGATATGGTCCTGGCAAGCCATTAAAACTTAAGTTGCTCTACAACACCTCTGAAAGCCATCAGAAGATTGCGATTGCCGTGGCCTCAATGTGGAAAAAGAACCTCGGGGTGGATGTTACGCTAGAGAATCAGGAGTGGAAAACCTATATCGACAGCCGTAATAGCGGGAACTTTGATGTGATTCGTGCTTCGTGGGTGGGTGACTACAATGAGCCCTCTACCTTCCTGAATCTGCTGACCTCAGGCAACAGCAGCAATATTTCGCGTTTCAGCAATGCGGATTATGATGCGGTCATCGCCAAAGCCAGCCGTGAGACCAACGACCAGGCGCGCAACAGCGACTACAACCGGGCGGAGCAGATCCTGGCTGAACAGACACCCATTGCCCCGATCTATCAGTACACCAATGGCCGCCTCATTAAGCCCTGGGTCAAAGGCTATCCCATTACCAATCCTGAAGACGTCGCCTACAGCCGTGAACTCTGGATTGAAAAGCACTAAGCCACTGGTGGCCGGTTTTCCGGCCATCGGCTGACATCTTTCTACACAGCCCGGAGATTGCAACTCAACGCCGTCACGCTAGACTGTATCGTATTGATTTTAGTAGAGAGGGGACGGTGTGGACGTTATTGAAGGAAAAGCATTACAGGTTTCAGATGCCATCATTTCCTGCCAGCTGGATGGTAAGGGTGGGATGATCCCGATTGCTGAAGATGAAGTCATCCAGTGTGAGCAGCCCTGCTGGCTGCATCTCAACTATACCCATCGCAAGAGCGCCGAATGGCTGCAGTCAACGCCACAGATCCCCGATACGGTGCGTGACGCCTTAGCGGGCGACAGCATGCGTCCTCGCGTCAGCCGACTTGGCGACGGGTTTATGATCGTACTGCGCAGCGTCAACCACAATAGCGATGCACGTCGCGACCAGCTGGTGGTCATGCGGGTGTTTATCAACGACAAGCTCATCGTCTCGACCCGGCGGCGCAAAGTCTCTGCCGTTGATGAAGTGCTCACCGATTTGCAAAACGGCAATGGCCCGATTGACTGCGGCAGCTGGCTGGTGGATGTCTGTGATGCGCTGACCGATCACACCAGCGAATTTATCGAAGAGTTACATGACAAAATCATCGAGCTGGAAGATGCGCTGCTTGATCAGCGGATGCCCGCGCGCGGCGAGCTGGGCCTGCTGCGCAAGCAATTGATTGTGATGCGGCGTTATATGGCACCTCAGCGCGATGTCTATGCCAGGCTGGCCAGTGAAAAACTGGCCTGGATGGATGACAGCGAACGCCGCCGGATGCAGGACATCGCCGACCGTCTGGGACGCGGGCTGGACGATCTGGATGCAGGCGTGGCGCGCACCGCGATTCTGGCTGATGAGGTCGCTTCTGCAATGGCAGAATCAATGAATCGCCGTACCTATACCATGTCACTGATGGCGATGATCTTTCTGCCCGCCACGTTCCTGACTGGCCTGTTTGGCGTCAACCTGGGCGGCATTCCGGGCGGTGAATGGAAATATGGGTTTTCAATCTTCTGTCTGCTGCTGTTGGCGCTGGCAGTAGGGGTAGCGGGCTATCTGCGTAAACGGCGCTGGCTCTGATGCGCCAAAGGGTAATGCGGTAATCCCGATATAGGAGCTGAAAATCCCGTTAAGCGAGCAAAAGCTGATCGACATCAAGAACCCGTTGCCGCAGCTGACGCAAACTCTCTCCCGCAGGTGAATGCAACGTCAAGCGATGGGCGTTGCGCTCCATATTGTCTTACTTCCATATTTAGAATTATTGCATAGCACATTTAATTCGAAACATGCCGGCCAGTGTGCCGGCTTTTTTTTGTCTGCCTGGCTGTAACGCCGTTCCTTATCTAAACTTAAACTCCATTCGCAAGAAAAGGAGTACGGCATGAGCGCGATTCTTAACAGCGAGCCGATCCCCACGGATCCAGTCCCGATTCCTGAACCCATTCCCCGGCCGCAACCGCAGCCTGATCCACCAACCGATCCGGAATTTCCGCCGATAATGGATCCACCGCCACATCGAAACATATAAAATAGGGCGTGCTGCCTGCAGCACGCCCTTAAACTTTCCCGCACTTATTTAATCTGAAGTACATCCAGACGCGTGCTGATATCGGGTGCATCGTCTTCATCGACCCGCCAGCCCACAGGCTGTGCTGGCAGCGTTTCCCGGTCAAAGGCGAGATCGCCGCCATCAACGACTGCATCGCCATGTTTGATGCTTTTAAAATCGAACAGACTGACATCGGCCAGGTGCGACGGCACCACGTTTTGCATCGCGCTGAACATGGTTTCAATACGGCCAGGATAGCGCTTATCCCAGTCACGCATCATATCGGCTACCACCTGACGCTGCAGATTCGGCTGTGACCCGCAAAGGTTGCACGGAATAATCGGGAACTGACGTGCTTCGGAGAAACGAATAATATCTTTCTCACGGCAGTAGGCCAGTGGACGGATCACAATCTGCCTGCCATCGTCGCTCATCAGCTTTGGCGGCATGCCTTTCAGTTTTCCACCATAGAACATGTTCAGGAACAGCGTCTGCAGGATGTCATCGCGATGGTGGCCCAGCGCAATTTTAGTGCAACCGAGTTCTGTCGCGACACGATAGAGAATGCCACGGCGCAGGCGCGAGCAGAGTGAGCAGGTCGTTTTGCCTTCCGGAACCTTATCTTTGACGATGGAATAGGTATCTTCTTCGACAATCCGGTACTCAACACCCTGCGACTCAAGATATTGCGGCAGGATATGCTCAGGGAAGCCCGGCTGTTTCTGGTCAAGGTTGACGGCAATCAGGCTGAAGTTCACCGGTGCGCTTTTTTGCAGACTGCGCAAAATTTCCAGCATGGTGTAGCTGTCTTTTCCGCCCGACAGGCAGACCATGATGCGGTCGCCTTCTTCAATCATATTAAAATCTGCAATGGCTTCGCCGACATTACGACGCAAACGCTTCTGCAGTTTATTCAGGTTGTACTGTGCTTTCTTGTCAACCGTTTGATTATCTTGCATTTTTACCTATCTCAAAAACCAGAAAGCGTAGCAAAAAGGCGAATTGATGCGCGCGCCCAGCCGGTCACTTCACTGTGATGTTACGAATATGCAGCGTATGGTACGGATTGTTGACGCGAATGCCAGTACTGGAGTGAAGTATTCAGCGGATAATCGCCGTCAGAGTCACAGGCCGCGTTACCTGTCAGGGCGATGATTGCCGCAATGCGGTACTACGAAAGAGCGCGAGCAAAGAGGGCGGGTTTTGCTTCGTCGTGAGTAATCCGGCGGGCTGTGAGGTAATACGGAAAGCGATCAGCTGCGCGATGTCAGCTGACGGGCACATCTCTCCACTGAAAATCAATTTCATCACTGTGCATTGAACAGGACGGCGGTGATGACGGGTAAGCAACAGTCCGCGGATGCTCCCTTTTTACCGCACAACCTGTGGTCATAAAAATGACAGAGATAATTATAAAAATTTCATCAGCACTGCCGGATTAATAAAAAAACAGACCGCGCTGCTATAACTTAATCAGGCCTGAATGCATTCCAGGTTGTATCGGTCTGATTTGATGCACATCAAAATAAATGTTTCTGTTTAATTGGCAGAGAGTCTGATATTAATCACTGTTTTCATTTTTCAGGTGATAATCTTAAAAACGGGCTCTGTTGAATGTGCGTTGACCTATCGGGTTTATAATAAATTCAGACGTGCTGGCGTGTTGTTTATCTCTTTTAAAAAATAGCTTTATAATCCCTGTGACACGTACTAAAAAATGACTTTCCAGTAAAATCAGGTGATGTTCATGACATCCGATAAGCAGACTGCGTAAGAGCGGGCGTTTACATTTATGCTTATATCCATTGACACAGACTCTCTTACATTGACCCGTCGCTTAGAACATTTCGTCAATACAGACTGCCTGTGAAGCCGTTTAATGTCGGGCTATCAATGTGAAAAAAATGAATCAATATTTTATGTTTATGAGGCATCCGGATAAAAATCGCAAAATAAAAAAGTACGGCATCAGATTTATTATGACGCTGATTCTTTTTACTTTGCTATGTTGTGATTATGTATTGCGGCGTTCTGCTGTTGGTCAACCGGCATGGCTTACGCCATTTTATGCTGCACGGAATTCAGCCGCAGGCCTTAAAAATCCAGCGATAAGCATGATGTAAAAAATGCCTGAGTACTTCCAGAATATCTTCCGCACCTTCTCCAGCAAGACATTGTCCGGTCTCCAGCGCATTATTAACCGAGTTCCGATGATCCAGAATCATCATGATCGCTACAGCGCCCGCAATCAGCGTAAAAATCAGCACGATTAATGCAGGCTGGTTATTTTTCCGCGTAGCAGCAGGCAGAGTATCTTGAGAATGGTCAGAGTTTTGGCGCATTGGTCCCCGGTGAAAATTATTACAATGATAAACAATAACGGATTATGCCATTAATTACCGGCTCGCTCTATGTCTCCGGTCAGGCTGTGGCGTCTTTGATTTGCGGGCAAATGGATTCGGAGGGGGGGGGCTGAAGGCGCTGGCTGCTACTAACCGCCTTCTGCGATGTCCCGATGCCTGCAGGGAGATATCGGGTCTGTGCCGTATTTCCGGCGGGATTACATCATTTCCAGCGACTGAACCCCCTTGATCTCGATGACCTTGTCATAGAGGTGCGCATCGTTTGATCTGCGTGAAAGCGTCACCTGAACACTGAGTTCGCACAGACCGCTCTCTTCATCACGATTAATTACCGTCACATTACCGTAGCGAATGCCTTCGCGCTGCATCACCAGCAGCACCAGCGGCACGCTTTTAGGCTTAAGGAAAACCAGCAGCGTATGGTGTTTGCCGATTAAAACATGGCTCAGGCGGCGGAACACCTCCAGCACCACCAGCGCCAGCACTGTGCCATAGATGCCGATCTCATACATGCCGCTGCCGATTACCAGACCAATCGCCGCCGTTACCCATAATCCCGCAGCCGTGGTTAAGCCTTTCACCACCTGCTTCTGAATCATGATAGTGCCCGCGCCAAGAAAGCCCATTCCACTGACCACCTGAGCGGCAATACGGCTGGGATCCAGCGCCACGTGGTCGCTGCTGAGCATGTCGGCGAAGCCATATTTCGACACCAGCATAAACATGGCACTGCCGATACCGACCAGAATATGGGTACGCAGCCCCGCTTCCTTGGCCCGCATCTGACGCTCCAGACCAATCAGGCCGCCGAGAATGCCAGCAAGGGCGATGCGAATTAACATATCCATTAACATGGCTTTACTCCGAAATAAGAGGGGCCGCAAAAGGGTGACAGTTCAGCGATAACAGGTAAACAAGATAATTCTGCTTGCAAATGACGCCGGAGAATTTTGTAAAAAGCTGTTTCACCTCTCGACCCCTTGTGTTGCCTGACATATGCTGACCCAGCCTATTACACCCATTCCCGGAGTCCGACTGATGAAAGCAGCCACCTTTTTGCTGGCCGGTGCCGCGCTATTACTCTCTGCCTGCAGCAGCAACAGTGATGATAACGAGCCACCACAACAAGCCACCGCCGCCCATATCCAGCCACGGGTGGTGATGTCTTCCCTGGCAGAAAGCACCTGTTCAAATGCGGGCGGAATGCTGGCGTTTTCACATCAGCTGGATGGTTCACGCGTGGGAATGTGTCAGTTAGTGAATGGCCGTCGCTGTGATGAGCAGGCGTTAATTGGCGGGAATTGCGCGCGCTGATGAACAGGCCGGATTGCTCCGGCCCGCATAGCTATAGAGAATAATCAGGCAGAGAGCCGGTTCGGACACTCTTCCCCCCGGTCGAGCTGGCTGAGATTACTCAGCGTCGTTTCAGAAATGGCGGTCAGCGCTTCGGCGGTTAAAAACGCCTGATGGCCGGTGAACAACACGTTATGGCACGCTGACAGACGACGGAACACATCGTCCTGAATCACATCATTCGACTTATCTTCAAAGAACAGGTCGCGTTCATTCTCATAAACATCCATGCCGAGCGCGCCGATCTTCTGCTGTTTCAGCGCGTCAATCGCCGCCTGTGAATCAATCAAACCACCGCGACTGGTGTTGATAATCATCACGCCATCGCGCATCTGTTTAAACGCATCGGCGTTAAGCAGGTGATGATTTTCCGGTGTCAGCGGGCAGTGCAGCGTGATGACGTGGGATTCAGCAAACAGCGTCTTCAGATCGACATATTCCGCGCCCAGTTCCAGTGCCTGCTGGCTTGGGTAAGGATCAAATGCCAGCAGCCGCATACCAAATCCTTTCAGAATGCGCATCGTCGCAATCCCGATTTTACCGGTGCCGATAACGCCCGCAGTTTTGTTGTGCATGTTAAAACCGGTCAGGCCATCAAGCGAAAAGTTTGCGTCACGGGTACGCTGATAAGCACGATGAATACGGCGGTTCAGGGTCATCATCAGGCCAATCGCGTGTTCCGCGACCGCCTCTGGTGAGTAGGCCGGAACCCGGACGACTTCCAGACCCAGCTCTTTCGCCGCAGCCAGATCGACATTATTGAAACCGGCACAGCGCAGCGCGATATATTTCACACCCAACCCGGCCAGTTCTTCCAGCACCGGGCGACACCCGTCGTCGTTGACAAAAATGCAGACGGCATCGCAGTCCACAGCTGTTTTGGCCGTGCTTTCAGAGAGTAAAAAGTCAAAAAACACCAGTTCAAAACCGAACTGCTGATTAACCTGATCAAGGTATTTCTGATCGTAATGTTTGGTGCTGTAAACCGCGATCTTCATCGTTATGCTCCTGCAGAGTGATAAATCAAGGATAACGTTTTCTGACTGACTTTGCTGAAACAGCTGATTTGCGCCAGGCGAAGGCCTTCACCTCTGGCAGATTACATGCCATCATTCCTGTCAGGATACTGTAAGGAAAAGGATTATGGCTTTTATGCCACGGATTTTCCGGCGACGGCTGGTGGCCATTCTGGCGGTGATCCTGCTGCTGCTCGGCCTGATGTTGACTGTGACGCAATGGCTGCCACGGCTGGCCGGCATCTGGCTGCCTGACGGGACGCGCATTGCGCTGTCAGGCGCGCCGCGCTGGCGGAACGGTGGACTGTGGTTGCCTCAGATTCGCTATCTCGCCGGTGATTGCTCGCTGGCAACAGTAAAGGCGGTGTCACTGGGCTGGCATCAGTCGCGCTGGAAACTCAATGCGGAAGCGCTGACGCTGGATAGTGACTGCCTGCAAAAATTACCGGCCAGTAACAATACGGCTGCGCCCAAAACGCTGGCCGAATGGCAGGCAATGCTGCCTGGCGCCGACGTTCATCTGGGCAAACTGATTGTCGCGCCCTGGCAGACCTATGCGGGTGCGCTGGATCTGACGCTGGAAAAAGATCGCCAGCAACTTAATTATCAGGGCGATAATCTGCAGCTGGCGGCCACGCTGACCGGTCAACAGCTCGCTATCCGTCGCCTGACGCTCACTCATCCTGCACTGCCTGAACCCGTCACGCTGAGTGGTCATCTGGAGTTACCCACCTTCGCCACTGATCTGCCGGTAAACGGCGAGGTGGCCGGACAGCTGGCGCTGGACGCGCTGCCGCATCCGCTGCAGCTGACGCTCAACTGGCAGCAGCAGCAGGGTGAGTTACGCGTGGCGATGGCGGAAGAGAACCGACCGCTTCTCCGGTTACCCTGGCAGGTCAGCCGCGATCAGATTCGGATCGAAAAGGGTGAATATTACTGGCCGCTGGCGTCTCAGCCCTTGTCTGGGTTTGTTAACCTGACGCTGGATAACTGGCAGTCGGGCCCTGAAGGCAGCCAGATCACAGGTCGCGTTAACCTGCTGACGCAGGGACGCGGCGGCAAAGGCAACGTGGTGCTGGGCGTCGGGCCTGGTAACCTTAGCCTGACCAACAGCAACCTGCCGTTTCAGCTGACTGGTGAAAGCAAACTGGCCGATCTGCAACTTTACGGCTCGATTCCGGGTGCGCTTAGTGGTTCGCTGCTCGATCCTCAACTGGTGCTGCAACCTAAATCGCTGCTGCGTCTGCGTGGCCGGCTGCTGTCAACGCTGGAAGTGGATGAGGCGCGCTGGCCGCTGGCGGGTGTGAGGCTCTCCTCACAGGGCATAGAGGGTCGCCTGCAGGCTATTCTCAATGCACACGATGTCAGTTTTGGCCGCTTCCGGCTGCATCTCGATGGCCGTGCCACGAATTTCTGGCCCGATAAGGGCGAATGGAACTGGCGCTACTGGGGCGGAGGCGAGATGCTGCCGCTGCAGGCTCGCTGGGATGTCAAAGGAACCGGCGGCTGGCATGACACGCTGATCCAGCTTGATACTCTGTCTGCCGGCTTTAATCAGCTGGCTTACGGCAGCGTCAACATAGCAAAACCGCGTCTGACGCTGACTGAACCGGTAAACTGGCAGCGTGATGCGGCACATCCTTCTTTTAATGGCCATTTCAGACTGCAGGCGGGACCGACACGCTTCACTTATGGCGGCCGTCTGGCTGACTCAGCGCTCGACTTTGAAGCTAAAGGCCGGGATCCCGGCTATTTCCTCTGGCGGGGCGAGTTAAACGCGGGCAAGGTTGGCCCGCTGCGGGTGAATGGTCGCTGGGATGGCGAACGATTACGCGGCCAGGCCTGGTGGCCGGCTCAGTCGCTGACGGTATTTCAGCCGCTGATCAGCCCCGACATGAAAATGCAGATTCAGGGCGGCAGTCTGCAGGCACAGGTCGCTTTTTCCGCTGCCAGCGATCAGGGCTTCCAGGCCGGGGGCCACTGGACGGTCAGACAGGGCAGCGTCTGGACGCCGGACAGCCAGATAAACGGTATCGACTTCTCGCTGCCCTTCAGATTCCACGAGCAGCAGTGGCAGTTTGGTCAGCATGGCCCGGTTTCACTGCGCATTGCCGAGGTAAAGAACCAGTTTGCGATACAGAATATTCGCGCCGACCTGCAGGGAAACTGGCCATGGTCTGAACAGGCGCCGCTGACGCTGCAGGATGTCAGCCTCGATCTGCTGGGCGGACAAATCACGCTGCCATCCCTGCGCATGCCGCAGCATGAACCCGCCCGGGTGTCGCTGCGTCAAATCAGCCTCAGCGAACTTGTCACGGCACTGAAGCCGAAACAGTTCGCCATGTCAGGCAAGGTTAACGGCGAGCTGCCGCTGTGGCTCAATAACCCACGCTGGCTGGTGGAGAAAGGGTGGATTGCCAACAGCGGCCCGCTGACCTTCCGGCTGGATAAAGATATGGCGGATGCCATTACCCGCAACAACGTAGCGACCGGTGCGGCGCTGGACTGGTTACGCTATATGGAAGTCTCCCGCAGCTGGGCCACGATCAATCTGGATAACCTCGGCGACCTGACGATGGAAGCGCAGGTGCAGGGCGTCAGCCAGTTCAGTAACCGTCGGCAGACGGTCAATCTCAACTATCATCATCAGGAAAACCTGTTTCAGCTCTGGCGCAGCCTGCGCTTCGGCGATAATTTGCAATCCTGGTTAGAGCAACATGCGACTTTGCCGTCGAACAAGGACAATTCACCATGAGCCTGAGGCCACTACTGATTCTGGCAGCCGGACTGCTGAGCATCGGCTGCGTGCCGCGCATCGAAGTCACGGCACCTAAAGATCCCATCACCATCAATATGAACGTAAGAATCGAGCATGAGATTCACATCAAAGTCGACAAGGATGTGGAAGCGTTACTAAAAAACCAGAGCGGTCTGTTCTGAGGAGAGCCACGATGAAACGCATAAGTGCGGCGCTGTTACTCTCCGTGGCGATGGCGCAGCCTGCCTGGGCACTGACGCTCGATGAAGCGCGGCAAGCAGGTCTGGCAGGCGAAACGCTCTCAGGCTATCTGGCGGCACGTTCACAGGACAGTGACACGCTGGCGCTGGTACAGCGTATCAACGCCGGACGTAAGCAGGCCTATCAGCGGCTGGCAGAGCAGAATAATCTTTCCACGGCTGATATCGCCAGTATTGCCGGACAGAAGCTGGTGGGCCGTGCGGCAGCAGGGGAATATGTGCGCGGCATTAATGGTCAGTGGCTAAGAAAAGGAGCAGGCAGCGGCCAGTGACAGGCGTAAAAAACCGGGCGCATCGCCCGGTTTACAGCATCATCATGAGATGACGGAGACTTATGCGGTTACGATCTGCTTAATTGTGTCTTTTGCTTCAGCGGTCGCTTTGCTGGCCACTTCCGGACCGTACGCGATGCCTTCAGCAAACACGAACTCCACGTCAGTGATGCCGATAAAGCCCAGGAACAGCTTAACGTAAGGGGTCAGCAGGTCAGTTGGGGTATCTTTATGAATGCCGCCACGGCTGGAGATCACCACAGCCTTTTTTCCTTTAACCAGACCTTCCGGGCCTGCTTCGGTGTAGCGGAACGTCACGCCTGCACGGGCAATCAGGTCGAAGTAGTTTTTCAACTGGGTTGGAATGTTGAAGTTGTACATTGGCGCGGCAATCACCACTTCGTCATGAGCCTGCAGTTCTGCAATCAGTTCATCGGACAGATCCAGTGCTTCCTGCTGACGAGGTGACAGCGGCGTTTCGGATGGGCGCATTGCACCCACTAACTCACCATCCAGAACCGGAATCGGGTTAGCGGCCAGGTCACGTACAGTCACTTCTTTACCCTGTGCCTTTGCCTGTTCGATATAGAAGTCAGCAAGCTGGCTTGATTGTGAGTAGCCTGCAAGGATGCTTGATTTCAGAACTAAAACTTTGCTCATGGTGGTTTCCTGTCTGTTACGCGGAAGACTTTCCGCTCAATGGTTTACACTCTACGGTTATCGATGGCGCGGTGAAAGCGCAATATTTCGAGACCCATATTCGAATTTATTGAATAAGCGTAACCGGGGCCAGCCGCCGTAACAGTTCAGAATGTGCTATGATGCGCACAATTATTTTTATTGAATCAGCTGGTTATCCCGGCTTGCAGGGCGCTGCTTCTCGCAGCGACACCGTCTGAGTAAGGTACGTCACTATTATGTCATCTCCCGATACTTCCCCACTGGCAGCGCTCTGGCCACGGCTCGATGGTGTCATGCTGCGCGATCGCCAGCGTCTGCAGCGCCGCTTGCAGGGTGCCAGAAAAGCTAAAAATCCTGAAGCGCAGCAGAGCATTGCCAGCGAGCTGGAGCAGGAATTTTTTGCTGCTGAACAGCGCGTGGCCCAGCGCCGCGCGGCGACGCCAGCCATAACCTTCCCGGACAATCTGCCGGTCAGTCAGAAGCAGCAGGATATTGCGGGGGCGATTCGCGACAATCAGGTGGTGATTGTTGCGGGCGAAACCGGCTCAGGTAAAACCACGCAGCTGCCGAAAATCTGTCTGGCGCTGGGACGCGGTATCAACGGGTTAATTGGTCATACGCAACCGCGCCGTCTGGCTGCGCGCACCGTGGCGAACCGCATAGCCGATGAGCTCAGTACCTCACCGGGCGGCTGTGTCGGCTATAAAGTGCGGTTTAACGACCAGGTCAGCGACCTGACACAGATTAAACTGATGACCGACGGGATCCTGCTGGCGGAGATCCAGCAGGATCGCCTGCTGATGCAATATGACACTATCATCATTGATGAGGCGCACGAGCGCAGCCTGAATATTGATTTCCTGCTCGGTTATCTGCGTGAACTGCTGCCGCGCCGACCCGATATGAAAGTGATTATCACCTCGGCAACCATCGATCCACAGCGCTTCTCACGGCACTTCAATAATGCGCCAGTGATTGAAGTTTCTGGCCGGACTTACCCGGTCGAAGTGCGCTACCGGCCGGTGGTTGAAGAAGCGGATGATGGCGATCGCGATCAGCTGCAGGCAATTTTTGATGCGGTGGATGAGCTTGGACGCGAGAGTCGCGGCGATATCCTGATCTTCATGAGCGGTGAGCGCGAAATCCGCGATACCGCCGATGCGCTGAACAAACGCGACCTGCCGCACACCGAAGTGCTGCCGCTCTATGCGCGACTGTCGAACGCCGAACAGAATCGGGTATTTCAGTCGCACAGTGGCCGTCGCATCGTGCTGGCGACTAACGTCGCGGAAACCTCGCTGACGGTGCCGGGCATCAAATATGTTATCGATCCTGGCACGGCGCGTATCAGTCGCTACAGCTTCCGCACCAAGGTGCAGCGCCTGCCAATTGAGCCGATATCGCAGGCCTCTGCCAACCAGCGAAAAGGGCGTTGCGGCCGTGTTTCAGACGGTATCTGTATTCGTCTCTACTCAGAAGATGACTTCCTGAGCCGTCCGGCTTTTACCGATCCGGAAATCCTGCGTACCAACCTGGCGTCGGTGATCCTGCAGATGACCTCGCTGGGACTCGGCGTAATCGCCGCATTTCCATTTGTGGAAGCGCCCGATAAGCGCAACATTCAGGATGGCGTCCGCCTGCTGGAAGAGCTGGGTGCGCTGACACTGAATGAGGAGAGCGGACACTATAAACTCACCGGCTCCGGGCGCCAGCTGGCACAGCTGCCGGTCGATCCGCGTCTGGCACGGATGGTGCTGGAAGCGCAGAAATTTGGCTGCGTACGTGAAGTGATGATCATCACCGCCGGTCTGTCGATTCAGGACCCACGCGAGCGCCCGGCAGAGAAAAAGCAGGCGTCCGATGAGAAGCACCGGCGCTTTGCCGATAAAGATTCCGACTTCCTCGCCTATGTGAATCTCTGGAACTACCTGGCGGAGCAGCAGAAAGCGCTGTCGGGCAATCTTTTCCGCCGCCAGTGCAAAAGCGACTTCCTGAACTATCTGCGCGTGCGGGAATGGCAGGATATTTATACCCAGCTGCGGCAGGTGGTGCGTGAACTGGGCATTCCGGTTAACAGCGAACCGGCTGAGCTGCAGCCCGTCCACTGTGCGCTGCTTAGCGGTCTGTTGTCGCACATCGGCCAGAAGGACACCGACAAGCAGGAGTACACCGGCGCACGCAATACACGCTTCTCGATTTTCCCGGGTTCCGGGCTGTTTAAGAAGCCGCCGAAGTGGGCCATGGTGGCAGAGCTGGTTGAGACCAGCCGTCTGTGGGGCCGCACGGCGGGGCGGATTGAGCCCGAGTGGATTGAGCCGCTGGCGCAGCATCTGATCAAGCGCAGCTACAGTGAACCGCACTGGGAGAAATCGCAGGGCGCGGTAATGGCGGCTGAGAAGGTTACGCTCTATGGCCTGCCAATTGTCGCCGCGCGCAAGGTGAACTATGGCAGCATTGATCCCACTCTGAGCCGTGAGCTGTTTATCCGTCACGCGCTGGTGGAGGGCGACTGGCAGACGCGTCACGCCTTCTTCCGTGCTAACCAGAAGCTGCGCAGTGAAGTCGAAGATCTGGAACATAAATCCCGCCGTCGCGATATTCTGGTGGATGACGAAACGCTGTTTGCTTTTTATGACCAGCGCATTGGCAAAGAGGTTGTCTCAGCGAAGCATTTCGACAGCTGGTGGAAAAAGGCCAGCCGTGAAAACGCGGAGCTGCTGAACTTCGACAAACAGATGCTGATCAAAGAGGGCGCGGATAAGGTCAGCCAGCTTGATTACCCTAACGTCTGGCATCAGGGTAACCTTAAACTCAAGCTGAGTTACCAGTTCGAGCCGGGTGCCGATGCGGATGGCGTGACGGTACATATTCCGCTGCCGTTGCTGAATCAGATTGAAGATAGCGGTTTTGAATGGCAAATCCCCGGGGTTCGCCGTGAGTTGATCATCGCACTGATTAAGTCACTGCCCAAGCCGTTGCGCCGCAACCTGGTGCCGGCACCCAACTACGCCGAGGCGTTCCTGGGACGTGTCAACGCAATGGAGATGCCGCTTCTCGATGCGCTGTCCCGTGAGTTTCGCCGGATGACCGGCGTCACGCTGGAGCGGGAAAACTGGCAATGGGAACAGGTCCCCGATCATCTGAAAATGACCTTCCGTGTGCTGGATGAGCACAACCGCAAACTGCTGGAAGGTAAAGATCTCACCGCGCTCAAGGCACAGCTGAAAGGCAAGGTGCAGGAGACGCTGTCGAAAGTGGCAGATGACGGGCTGGAGCAGAGCGGTCTGCATATCTGGAGCTTTGGTGAACTGCCGCGCAGCTACGAACAGAAGCGCGGTAGCTATCAGGTCAAAGCCTGGCCTGCACTGGTCGATGAGAAAGAGAGCGTCGCCATTCGCCTGTTTGACAGCGAGCCGGAGCAGCAGAAAATGATGTGGCGCGGTCAGCGTCGTTTGCTGCTGCTGAATGTGCCGTCACCGGTTAAATATCTGCACGAGAAGCTGCCGAACAAAGCCAAGCTCGGTCTTTACTTCAACCCTTATGGCAAAGTGCTGGAGCTGATTGATGACTGCATCGCCTGCGGTATCGATAAACTAATGGGTGAGGCGGGCGGTCCGGCCTGGGATCAGACCTCGTTTGAGCAGTTGCGTGACAAGGTTCGCGGCGAACTCAATGAGACCGTCGTGACCATTGCAAAGCAGGTTGAGCAGATTCTGACGGCTGTCTTCAACATTAATAAACGTCTCAAGGGCCGGGTCGATATGACGATGGCGCTGGCGTTGTCCGACATCAAGGCGCAGTTAAGTGGTCTGGTTTATCGCGGCTTTGTCACCGGCAACGGCTGGCAGAGACTGGCGGATACACTGCGTTACCTGCATGGCATTGAGCGGCGGCTGGAAAAACTGCCTGCCGATCCACACAGCGATCGTGCGCGGATGTTAAAAGTGCAGGCAGTAGAACAGGCGTATCAGGCGTGGCGCAACAAATTGCCGCCGCAGCGTCAGGATGATGAAGAGGTGAAGAACATTCGCTGGATGATTGAGGAACTGCGTGTCAGCTACTTTGCTCAGCAACTGGGCACGCCGT
Source organism: Pantoea sp. QMID4 (assembly GCF_030270445.1). Lineage (NCBI taxonomy): Bacteria > Pseudomonadati > Pseudomonadota > Gammaproteobacteria > Enterobacterales > Erwiniaceae > Pantoea > Pantoea sp. QMID4. The sequence goes on from NZ_BSXL01000001.1 coordinate 1,027,962, forward strand.
ATCCCATCTCGGAGAAGCGTATTCTGCAGACAATGGAACAGATAGCAGGGTAAAAGTCAGGATGCGCGCCGTAACAGGCGCGCACCTGATGGTAACGAAGCGATTACTGCGCGAGAGATTCCAGCTTATCTTTAAACGAGGTGACTGAAATCGCGCGGTTATCAGCCAGATAGCGATCTTTCGCTGCCGGGGCAGAGCTTTGTACCGCGATTAACTGCCAGCTTTTATCGCTTTTGAGCAGCAGCGGTGAACCACTGTCACCCGGCAGGGTGTCACACTGATGCGACAGCACGGCGCGCTGCGCCCAGCCGGTAATCAGACAATCACTGTGAGAATAGAGCGTATCCAGATGATCGGCCGGATAGCCTGCCTGCGTCACTTTGCGTCCGGTCAGCTTCAGCGCCGCGGTAAGATCGCTGCGTGAGCCATCGAACAATGGAATCGGCATAATCGCGGAGGGCGGATTGCGTAAAATCACGATGCCATAATCATAGGGCGCAGCACTACTCGGCACGATCCAGCCTTCACCATCCGCTTTTAATTTTGACGCCAGCGAGGGTTCGACCCGCGCATCAATATCATGAAGTTCGTAGCGCCAGCCTTTATCACTGGCCATAAATCGCAGCGCAACCGGCTTATCGAAATTACCCGGCGGGGAGAGCAGACAGTGTCCGGCCGTCAGCGCCAGATGCGGAGAAATGAGCGTGGCAGTACAGAGGTTGCCGCTTTCGGTTTCCAGCTGACCAATGGCATCCCAGGGGGCAGCGGTAATATCGGTGATTGCCTGGCGATGATCCTTGCCGAAGAACAGCATCTTAATTTCAGCAGGAGTAGGCGAGTCATCGTCATCATCGGCGTGAACCGTGGTGGCAAAGCTGAAGAGTCCAACCATTAACAGGGTAGCCAGGCGCATAGAAATCTCAATGGCGAGAAAAATTAACGTTATTGTTATTACGTAAGTACGGTAACTATAGTCGGTGAGCGTTAAAAAAGGGAGTTTTATTGGTTAATCAGTACGCTACAGCGGCTAAATAAAAAAGCTGGCTGCAACAATGCCACACAGGATCATAACAAGCAGAATAATTTCGAAGCGATAGCGACGCACTATTTCATCCACTCTCGTCATTTCATCCACTCCAGTAAAGAAACACCCGGCAGAACCGGGTGTTTTTAATTATCATCTCGTGGCCGTGCGCTGAAGGCGACCTTAGTTTTTAGCTGCTGGTTTCACAACTTTTTTGTGGTGAACTTTTTTTGCGGCCTGGGCTTTCTGAGCAGGTTTTACCACTTTTTTGTGGTGCACTTTTTTAGCAGCCTGGGCTTTCTGAGCAGCTGGCTGAGTTACTTTTTTGTGGTGAACTTTTTTAGCAGCCTGGGCTTTCTGAGCGGCTGGTTTAGTTGCTTTTTTGTGGTGAACTTTTTTAGCGGCCTGCGCTTTCTGTGCAGCAGGTTTTACCGCTTTCTTGTGGTGCACTTTTTTAGCAGCCTGCGCTTTCTGCGCGGCGTCTTTTTTCACAGCTTTTTTGTGGTGTTTCTTAGCAGCCTGGGCTTTCTGAGCTGCTTTATGGTGTTTCTTGTGCGCAGTTTTGTGAACGGTTTTAGCCGGTGCTGCAGCGGTAGTAGTAGTTGTTGCGGCTGGCGCAGCAGCTGGAGCAGCTGTGGTGTCAGCAGCGAAAGCAACAGAAGACATACCCATAGCAGCGGCGACAACCAGTGCAAATAATTTTTTCATTGCAAATCCCTCGGAGACTATTTTTTCATGTGTAGCCCACTGCGGGGCCGGTGAAGAGACTATAGGGAAATCAATGAACGGTGTCCGTGGGTGTTTGGTATCGGCGTGTAACCGATTGTACAAAGGCGGGAAAGGGCGGTCAGCAGACCGCCCGGAAGCTTAGCTATTCAGGTAGCGTTGTTCAAGATGCTGGCGGAAGAAAGCCGGATTCAGGGCTTCGCCGGTGGCATTGATCAGCAGCTGGTCGGTGGAGAAACGGCTGCCGTGCTGCCAGATATTCTGTTGCAGCCAGTCAAACACCGGCTGCAGTTCACCGTGCTGAATCAGCTCACTGAGCTGAGGAATGGCGTTCTGTACCGACCGAAACAGCTGTGCGGCATACATCGCGCCCAGCGTATAGGTCGGGAAGTAACCAAATGCGCCGTCGGTCCAGTGGATATCCTGCATGCAGCCATCGCGGTAGTTACCGCGTGTATCCAGCCCCAGCGACTGCATCATCTTCTCATCCCATAACGCCGGGATGTCCTCAACCTCAATCTCGCCTTCAATCAGCGCCTGCTCGATTTCATAGCGCAGAATGACGTGCGCCGGGTAGCTCAGCTCATCGGCGTCAACCCGGATCAGGCCTGGTTTCACCTGCTGAGTCAGGCGCACGAAATTATCCGCCTGCAGGGCGGGCTGATCGCCAAAGGTCGCGATCACCTGCGGCAGAATGCGCTGCAGGAATTCGCGGCTGCGACCCAGCTGCATCTCCATAAACAGGCTTTGTGATTCATGAATAGCCGTGGAGCGCGCCAGCGCCACCGGCTGACCGCGCCACTGCTGCGGCAGATTCTGCTCATAGCGGGCATGACCGGTTTCGTGAATCACGCCCATCATGGCGCTGAGAAACTCATTCTCGTTGTAACGGGTGGTGATGCGCACATCTTCCGGAACGCCGCCACAGAAGGGATGTGCACTGATGTCGAGACGGCCATGGTTAAAGTCGAAACCCAGCGTCTCCATAATGCTCAGACCGAGCAGGCGCTGCGCTGGAACGGCGAACGGCCCCTGCGGCGTGATAAATGACTGCTGTGCCTGTTTTTCCACAACCTGCTGCAGCAGATCGGGCAGCCAGGTTTTCAGCTCGCCAAAAGTTTCATCCAGTCGGGCGCGGGTCATACCCGGCTCATAGAGATCGAGCAGCGCATCGTAGCGCGAACAGCCACTGGCATCAGCGCGGCGCTGTGCCTCTTCGCGGCTCAGTCGTACGACTTCTTTGAGGTTGGCGGCAAAGCCCTGCCAGTCGTTAGCGGGACGCTGAGTGCGCCATGCATGTTCACATACGGAACCGGCGATCGATTTAGCTTCCACAAAGTCATCAGGGAGCAGGGTGGCCTGTTGATAGGCGCGCTGCATTTCGTTGAGATTGGCCCGCTCGACATCGTTCAGCGACTGCTGCTCAGCAGCCTTTAGCCACTCACCGACCTGTGGGGCGGTCAGAATCTGGTGCTGCAACACGCTCATTTCGGCCAGTGCTTCACCACGCGCCTGACTGCCGCCAGGCGGCATAGTAGTTTGCATGTCACAGCCAGCGATGGCCGTGACGTGACTGAAACGGGAAAGGCGCTGGAAGGTTTTGGTCAGTTGTTGATACGCTGAGGTCACGTGAGACTCCTTGTGGATTTTAACGCAGCGGAATTTCCCGCAAGGTTAGATCAACCGGCCAGCAAAAGCGAACGCTGGCGCCGCCCAGCGGGCTGGACTCAATGGTTACGCTGCCGCTCAGCGCCTGGGCAATGGAGTGAACAATGGCCAGTCCCAGTCCACAGCCGCCTGTAGCGCGATCGCGGCTGGGATCAAGCCGGACAAAGGGTTCGAAAACCCGTTCGCGCTCTTCCGGCGGAATGCCCGGACCATCATCTTCCACCTGCAGACAGCCGACCGGACCGTCAAACCATAAACTGACGCGCAGCCGATGCTGCGCATAGCGCAGCGCATTATTAACCAGATTATCCAGCACTCGCTCCATCAGTCGGGTGTCAGAAACGCCGATGTTTTCACGCTGCGGCAGGTCAAGGTCGAGCCGTATGTCCGGGTTGATGGTGCGGAAATCGTCCAGCCGCTCGCTCAGCCAGCTGGCCAGATCCAGCGATTTCAGATTCAGATCGACACGCGGCCGGTCAAGACGCGCATAGGTCAGCAGCTCCTCAATCAGGCTTTCAAGCTGACCGATATCGCGGTTCAGCGCCACCCGTTCACCATCCGTAAGGTTATCACTCATTTCCAGCCGGTAGCGCAGCCGCACCAGCGGCGTTCGCAGCTCATGGGCAATACCGTCAATCAGCTGCTTCTTACTGGCGACCAGCGTGTTGATGTTCTCGGCCATCTGGTTAAAGGCGATGCCCAGCCGGAACAGGCTGGAGGTACTGTCGAAATGGGTGCGCACATCCAGCTCGCCCCGGCCAAAGCGCTGTGCCGCTTTTTCCAGTCGCTGCATCTCCTGCCAGTGCGGGCGCAGCCAGATAAACACCGGCAACGCCAGCGACATACCAATAAACACCAGCAGAGCAATATCCAGCAGCCGCATCTGGTGCAGATAAAAGAGATAGGGAATCGGCCCCACCGATAAGACATAGTGGCTGCGCGGAATATGCTGCAGAAAGGTGTATTGATCGTCGAGCGCGACAATCTCTCCGGCGTGTAACCGGCGCATATTGCTCTCATCAAGCTGATATTTGTTCATCGGCTCAATGTGCAGGTCAAACGATAAACCGAGATCGAGACTCTTGATGGTTTTGTTCCAGTCACGCGGCGGGATCTCTCGCAGTTCGCTGCGGATCAGGTAGAGCGAACTCGCCATCAGGTCATTCATTGACTGCCGGCCCGCGCGCTCAGCGGTGAACTTATAGACCAGACCCACCAGCAGCGCCATGACCAGAAAGCAGACAAACAGTAGCAGATAGAACTGAATAAAGAGCTTTCTCATAATTCGCGGGTATCCCAGGCCTGGGGGGCGAACAGATAGCCTTTATTGCGGATGGTTTTAATGCGGAACGGCTCGGTGGCGCTGTCGTGGAGCTTTTTACGCAGGCGGGAGATGGCCACGTCGATGCTGCGGTCCAGGCCATCATAACTGACGCCGCGCAATGTTTTTAGCAGTGCATCCCGGTTAAGCGTCTGACCCGCATGGCTGGCAAGGACCCACAGCAGGTCGAAATCCGCGGTGGAGAGGGCGATCTGCTCATCAAACAGCGTCACCTGACGGTTCAGGGCATCAATGGTCAGCGAGCCAAAACGCAGCATACGATTCGCGGCAGGCGCAGCAGGCGCATCTTCTGGCTGCCCGTGCTGGGACTGGCGCAGATGCAGGCGCAGGCGGGCCAGCAGCACAGCGGGTGGTGTGGTTTTCAGGATGTAATCCTGCGCACCCATCTCCAGGGCCAGAATATGGTTCATGTCGCTGTCAAGTGAGGTGAGCAGCACGATCGGTCCCTGCCAGTTGGCCCGCAGGTCACGGCAGATGGTCATGCCATCTTTGCCCGGTAACATGATATCCAGCATCACCAGGTCGGGCTGCTGTTCGGCGATAACCGCTTCAGCACGGTCGCCACGTGTTTCAACAATGACTTCAATGTCGTGACGGCCAAGATAGGCCGCAATCAGCGAACCCACTTCGGGTTCATCTTCTACATAAACAATTTTATTCATAGTTCACAGGGAAGAGTCAGGGATGGATGAAAGCATATCTTTTCCTGGTCCTGAGCTCTACGCTATCGCACGAAATATCCAGGGCTTGCTGGTATATATCCGGCAAAATGTGCAATCATTAGCGCGGCCTTTTTTCGCCAGGTTGGGATATTGATGATTACCATGAGGAGCGTTAGTGTGTCTGATAAAGAGCTGGCATCAGCCATATACCCTGACCGCATCTGCTTCAATTACAGTGACTTTCTTTCCGCTTCCTGCAAAAAACGCTGGAGCTTCGTCGATGCTATTTATGGTGTAATGCCGATATTTGGCATGGTGACACGTAAATCGGCACACCGTTTACAGGGCAGTGACGACCCGTTAAAAGAATTAGCATTACAAATCATTTCCACTCAGGTCAGCGACGAAATTAATATCGCGCGCCTGATTACTCTGGCAGAACAACAGCAGATTAGTCGCTTTGATATCCAGCTCCCTTATCCGCTTTCGGCGGAACAGCTGGATGCCATCCACTATGAATATATGAAGCCGCTGAATCTCACACAGCAGGGTGACCTGCTGTGCGTATCCATTCCAGTACAGCCACACTGAGAGCCCTTTCTGGCAGGCTTTACGTTGTCAGTTCCCACACGGCGGGCAATGTCGCGGCAATCAGCAATCCCATCGCAATCCGCTCCAGCGAGGTCAGCGCAATATCGGCATGACCGCCGCGTCGTGCAAACAGAAACAGCAGAAGGCCCGGTGTGTAGAGCACCACTGACATCATCAGGTGCATGGGTCCTGAGGCGTATAACAGCCAGATGCCATACATGCTGGCACCAATGCCGGTCACCATTGCCAGCGGCTTATGCTGTCCGCGCACCACTTTGATCAGATATAACCCTACCAGCAGATAGGGCACCAGAATCATCTCTGAGGCGATGGTCAGCAGGTTGTTGTAGTCAGCGCCGGTCAGGGCAATCAGGATCAGGCAGAGCTGAATACTGCCGTTGGTCAGCCACAGCGAGGCGGCTGGCGCGCTATGGCGGTTCTGCCGGGCGATACTGCGGGGAAAGGCACCCTGCTGCGCGGCAATCAGCGGCACTTCCGCGGCCATAATCGTCCAGCTCAGATAGGCCCCGCACACGGAGACAATCAGTCCCACCGCAATCACCGCATCGCCCCAGTTACCCATCAGTCGGGTCATTAATCCGGCCATTGAAGGGTTACGCATCTCAGCCAGTTCAGCACGCGGCACCACGCCCAGCGACAGCAGCGTGACCAGGAGATAGACGAGCAGCGCAGCCAGCACGGCAAATAAGGTTGCGCGGCCCACATCCTTTTTCTGGCGTGCACGGGCAGAGACGACTACCGCACCTTCAACCCCGATAAAGACCCACAGCGTAATCAGCATGGTCTGCTTAACCTGCTCCCAGAGCGGTTTTCCCAGCGTAACGCCGGAAAAATCGAAGCGGAAACGATCATAGTTGAACGCCATCACCGCCAGTACAATAAACAGCAGCAGCGGCACCAGCTTGCCCAGCGTCGCCATCAGATTGATGCTGGCCGCGGTCTGCACGCCGCGCAGTACCAGCCAGTGAACCAGCCACAGCAGCACAGATGCACCCAGCATCGCCTGCCAGGTGTTGCCATCACCAAAAATAATCCGGTCGGGCGTATCGGTGAAGAAGCTCAGGGCAGAGAAGACAATTACCAGATAGGAGACGTTGGCGATCACGGCGCACAGCCAGTAGCCCCAGGCGGAACAGAATCCCATCAGTTCGCCGAATCCGGCACGTGCATAGGTAAAGATGCCGCCGTCCAGTTCGGGCTTAAGGCGGGTCAGCAGCAGCATCGCCAGCGACAGAAAGATAATGCCGACACCGGTAATCAGCCACCCCAGCAACAGCGCGGCCGGACCGGCCACTGCGGCCATGTTTTGCGGCAGACTGAACACGCCTGCGCCCAGCATTGAGCTGAGCACCAGCGCCGTCAGCGCACCGAGACCTAATTTTTTCTCCAAAACAACCTTCCCGCTAGCATATATGGCTGGGTAAACCGGAATTCATCACTGCGTTATCGCAGTGCTGAGGCAAGATACAGAGACAATATCCGGTAAAACAGGCGGAGGATTTTACGGAGAGTGGCAGGGGATGGCAATGCGTGACTATGCAAAAGAGCGCAGGAATTATGCAAACAGCAGGGCGGCGGGTGCCGCCCTGAAGGGATTACTTAAACAGGTCAGCCGTAACGGTCAGGTTACCGCCACTCTGGTTCTGCCACTGGCGGGTGACGTGGTAGAACTTCGCACCTTTATCGGCTGCACGCTTCGCCACTTCTTCTGAAATCGCTGTTGGTGTGCCGAAGTGTCCGGTAAAGGTGACGGTATCGAACGGCTGCATCTGCGCAGCAGTGATTGCGTTCACTTCCTGCACGGATTTACCGTTTGGCAGATTCACCGTATAACGCTTACCGGTTGAGCTTTGGGTTTCAAAGAAACGGCCCACTTTATTACTTGGTGTTTCAGATGAAGCTACGCCTGGAATCTCGACGTTAGCTGCGGCAGCCCCACCGGTTGCCAGCGCGGCTTTACCTGCTTCTGAGTCGGCAGGAATCGCATTCGGTGTCTGTACCTTGCGTTCTTTAGCATCCGCTTTATAGACATAGGCGGTGACATACTGATTGCCGCCGCTGTTGGCATCGATCTGGCGAACGATAAAGAAGGAAGCCGCGCCTTTCTGTTTAGCCGCTTTTGAAATCGCGTCGTTCACATCCGGCTGGCTGGCAAAGAAGCCGCTGACCGAAACGGTATCAAACGGTTCAAGCTTATACGCTTCTGCTTTAGGCAGTTCGTTGACGCCATTGAAACGACGGTAAGTCGTGGACTGCGTGGCTGCCGGGGCATCGGCTTTATAAAGGTCAGCCGTGACGCGCCAGTTACCGCTGTTGCCGTTGCTGTCGTTGATCGCCTGGATGTAATAAGAGGCAGCGCCCATCTGATCTGCACGCTTAGAGACCGCATCGGCTGCGTCGCCAATTGCGTTGAAACGGCCGGTGATATTAATACGTTCGAATGGCTTCAGCGCGGCCGCTTTTTCTGGCGTTAACTCCTGCGCAGCGAATGCATTGGCTGCCAGCAGAGACAACAGAGTGGACGCCAGAATAGTGTTCTTCAGCTTCATAAAAATAATCCTTCGCCTTACGCAAAAATGAGTACGAAAACGTGCTGGACTCTTGATGTATAACAGATTAGCCGCTGATTATTGCATGTTATAAACAGACTGTCGCAGCGATTTTTTGTGTCAGATCGCGTTATTCAACCATGATTTTTTCATTTGTTTGTCATCAAACGCAGTTATGGCGTGTTTTCGTTCGGGTTACCACTAAAAGCGGTAACTGATAGCGCTTAAACAGTTAATGCATTGTTAAATAAAGATTTTTATTAATGTTTAATTCGGCCGGGCACAATTTTTTCTGGCAGAATATTTGCCTGCAGGACTGTTTCGCAGTGGGATAACGCAGCTTTTTTAGCAGAATCATGAATATTCATGTGAATGTCACCACGCTGCGTAGCCACTCTGGATCGCTCGTCACATTTTCAGTAGGTTATAAACACTTTGAAATACATGCATTCCGACTATAAGTAGCTGAAACGCTGTTTCAGCTGCGCTGTCGTCATGCAGATTTGGGCCATCATCCTTAACCGATGAAAGGAAACACTATGTTAATTGGAATCCCCAAGGAAAGGTTGCCAAACGAGTCGCGCGTGGCTGCCACGCCAAAGACCGTGGAACAACTCATTAAGCTGGGTTTCAGCGTCACCCTTGAGCATGACGCCGGTCAGCGCGCCAGCTTTGATGATGAAAGCTACAGAGCAGCAGGTGCCATACTCTGCAGTCAGGAACAGGTCTGGCAGTCCGATATCGTTCTGAAGGTGAATGCACCGGATGAGGATGAAATTGCGCTCACCCGTGCCGGCAGCACGCTGGTCAGCTTTATCTGGCCTGCACAGAATCCCGACCTGCTTTCAAAGCTGGCGGCGCGTCAGGTCACGGTTATGGCGATGGACTCGGTGCCACGTATTTCGCGTGCGCAGTCGCTGGATGCTCTGAGCTCCATGGCGAACATTGCCGGTTATCGCGCGATCGTCGAAGCCGCCCATGAATTCGGTCGCTTCTTTACCGGTCAGATTACCGCAGCCGGTAAAGTGCCACCGGCCAAAGTGATGGTGATTGGGGCCGGTGTGGCGGGGCTGGCGGCGATTGGTGCAGCGGGCAGCCTGGGCGCGATTGTCCGGGCCTTTGACACCCGCCCTGAAGTTAAAGAGCAGGTGCAGAGTATGGGTGCCGAATTCCTTGAACTCGATTTCGAAGAGGAAGCGGGCAGTGGCGATGGTTACGCCAAAGTCATGTCCGAGGCATTCATCAAGGCAGAGATGGCGCTGTTTGCCAGTCAGGCCAGAGAAGTCGACATCATTGTCACCACGGCGCTGATACCAGGTAAACCGGCACCGAAACTGATCACCGAAGAGATGATCGCCAGCATGAAACCTGGCAGCGTAATTGTTGATCTGGCGGCACAGACCGGCGGCAACTGTGCCCTGACCGTCGCTGATCAGGTGACCGTGACACCCAACGGCGTGAAAATCATTGGTTACACCGATTTGCCCAGCCGTCTCGCGACACAATCTTCCCAGCTTTACGGTACCAACCTGGTCAATCTGATCAAGCTGCTGTGCAAAGAGAAAAATGGCGAAATTCAGGTCGATTTCGACGATGTGGTGGTGCGGGGTGTGACTGTCGTGCGCGAGGGGGAAGTCACCTGGCCGGCACCGCCGATTCAGGTCTCTGCTGTGCCACAGGCTAAACCGGCAGCTCAGAAACCCACAGAGAAGGCTGAAGCAAAGCCGGTGTCTCCGTGGCGCAACGTCCTGCTGATCGCACTGGCTATCGTGCTGTTTGGTTGCCTGGCCAACGTAGCGCCAGCTGAGTTTCTGTCCCACTTTACCGTGTTCGCGCTCGCCTGCGTGGTGGGTTACTACGTGGTCTGGAACGTCAGTCACGCACTGCATACGCCGCTGATGTCCGTTACTAACGCCATCTCCGGCATTATCGTCATCGGTGCGGTACTGCAGATGGGCCACGGTGGCTGGGTCACCTTTATCTCCTTTATTGCCGTGCTGATTGCCAGCATCAATATCTTTGGTGGCTTTACCGTCACCCAGCGCATGCTGAAAATGTTTCGTAAGGGGTAACACATGTCTGGCGGATTAGTCACTGCAGCCTATATTGTGGCTGCAATTCTGTTCATCTGTAGCCTTGCCGGTCTCTCGCGTCACGAGACCTCAAAGCGCGGGAATAATTTTGGTATCAGCGGCATGGCGATTGCGCTGGTTGCCACCATCTTTGGCCCGGACAGCGGAAACGTCGTCTGGATCCTGCTGGCGATGGTCATTGGCGGCGCTATCGGGATTCGTCTGGCGAAGAAAGTCGAAATGACAGAAATGCCGGAGCTGGTCGCGATTCTGCACAGCTTTGTCGGCCTTGCCGCCGTACTGGTCGGCATCAACAGCTACATCGACCACGCACCTGGCCTGCCAGCCGTGATGGAGAATATCCATCTGAGTGAAGTGTTTATCGGTATCTTTATCGGTGCTGTCACCTTCACTGGCTCGCTGGTAGCGTTTGGCAAGCTGTGCGGCAAAATCTCTTCAAAACCCCTGGCGTTACCCCATCGTCACAAGCTGAATCTGCTGGCGCTGGTCGTCTCGTTCCTGCTGCTGCTGTGGTTTGTTAACACCAGCAGTACGGGTGCTCAGGTGTTTGCACTGCTCCTGATGACGGTGATTGCGCTGGCGTTTGGCTGGCATCTGGTTGCCTCTATTGGCGGCGCGGATATGCCGGTTGTGGTGTCGATGCTGAACTCCTATTCAGGCTGGGCCGCGGCCGCAGCGGGTTTCATGCTGAGCAACGATCTGCTGATTGTGACCGGTGCGCTGGTGGGTTCATCGGGTGCAATTCTCTCCTACATCATGTGCAAAGCGATGAACCGTTCGTTCATCAGCGTGATTGCGGGCGGGTTTGGTACGGAAGTCAGCAGTGGCGATGAAAGTCAGGAAGCGGGCGAGCATCGTGAGATCACGGCTGAAGAAACCGCAGAGATGCTCAAGGCATCCAGCTCGGTGATCATCACCCCAGGCTACGGTATGGCGGTGGCGCAGGCGCAGTACCCGGTCGCGGAAATTACTGCCCGACTGCGTGCGCTCGGCATCAACGTGCGCTTCGGCATTCATCCGGTGGCGGGGCGCTTACCAGGTCACATGAACGTGCTGCTGGCCGAGGCGAAAGTGCCTTACGACGTGGTGCTGGAGATGGACGAAATTAACGATGACTTCAGCGACACCGACACGGTGCTGGTGATTGGTGCCAACGACACCGTTAACCCGGCAGCGCAGGATGATCCCCGCAGTCCGATTGCCGGCATGCCGGTGCTGGAAGTGTGGAAAGCGCACAACGTGGTGGTGTTTAAACGCTCAATGAATACCGGCTATGCCGGGGTGCAGAATCCGCTGTTCTTTAAAGAGAATAGTCAGATGCTGTTCGGCGATGCCAAAGCCAGCGTAGAAGCTATTCTTAAAGCGCTGTAATAAAAAAAGGGCGGCTAATCAGCCGCCCGTCTTCTGTCAGGAGAAAATCAATCCTCCTCATCTTCTTCATCATCGAGGTCAATCGGCGATTTGAAATCATCGGGCTTGAGCGCCAGCAGATCGCAGCGCAGATGATCAATCACCTGTTCCGCCGTATTCCCCAGGAACGCTGCCGACAGGCCGGTGCGTCCTATGGTACCTAATACCACCACACCAGCACCGAGATGCACCGCCAGATCCGGGATGACTTCTTCCGGCAGGCCTTTAGCCACATGGGTGAACTCTTCACCAATCGAGAACTTCTGCCGCAGCGCTTTCATCGCTACCAGATGCTGACCACGAATCGCATCGTTATAGACGCTGGGATCAAAGTCCGGCAGTTCGATAGCGATGTTGATAGGGGTAATTGGGTAAGCACCGACCAGATGAACTTCGGTCTGATTCACTTTTTCTGCCAGTTTGACCGTTTCACGTATCAGCTTCTGGTTCAGACCATCGTGATGTGGCTCTTCACTGGCAAGATTGACCGCGACAATAGCTTTACCGCCTTCCGGCCACGGCTGATCTTTGACCATCCAGACCGGGCACGGACATTTACGCAGCAGATGCCAGTCGGTCGGTGTGAAGATCACTGATTCAAGCCGGTCATGCTGATGCGCCATCTTCAACACCAGGTCGTGCTGATGGGCAAGCACTTCCTGGATAACGGCCTCAAAAGGACGGTTGTGCCAGATCACTTTGATGTCGATTTCGACACCGGCATCCAGATAAGCGCGGGCCTGCTCACGGATCCACTCAGTGCGCTGGCTGATGACACCCTGGCGCATCGACGCGCGCTCGTCAGGCGAAAGCAGGGTAGTCATCTCGTATGAGAAATCATAGATAGGCAGGAAAGCTTTAATCCTTCCGCCAATGCGTTGATTCAGATAGACCGCACGTCGCAGCGCGGGCTGATCGTCTTGCTGGGCATCAATGGCGACCAGAATATTTTGGTACTGGGACATGAGACGTTCTCCTTAAACCAGTGCGACTGGAATAAAGATAGCCTATGTTGCACAGCGGAAGAAGGGAAAAAGTTACAGCCGGATCAACAAAATAAGATTTATTGATCCGGCTGCGGATCAGGCAGCCTGGTGGCTCTGACCGGCTAACTCTTCCAGCAGGGCGTGGTTTTCAATGGTGATGTATTTACCTTTCACCGCCAGCATGCCGGACTTCTGGAAACGACCCAGCAGGCGGCTGATCGTTTCAACCGTCAGGCCCAGGTAATTACCAATGTCACCACGCGTCATGGTGAGGCGGAATTCACGCTGTGAAAAACCGCGCTGGCCGAAACGACGGGACAGGTTCCAGATAAACGCCGCCAGGCGCTCTTCGGCATTTTTCTTCGACAGCAGCAGGATCATATCCTGATCGCCTTTGATTTCACCGCTCATCAGACGCATCATCTGCTGACGCAGGGCAGGCATTTTTCCTGACAGGTCATCCAGAGTTTCAAACGGGATTTCACAGACCATTGCCGTTTCCAGCGCCTGCGCAAAGCTGGGATGGCTGGAACCCATGATGGCATCAAAGCCGACTAAATCGCCTGCCAGATGGAAACCGGTGATTTGCTCATCACCCTGTTCGGTAATCGTGTAACTTTTGATCGTGCCGGAACGAATCGCATACAGAGATTTCAGTTCGTCGCCTGCTTTGAAAAGGGTTTGCCCTTTCTGAATCGGTTTTTTACGCTCAATGATATTGTCGAGCTGATCCAGCTCATGTTCATTTAACGTGAAGGGGATGCAGAGCTGACTGATGCTGCAATCCTGGCAGTGAATGGCACAACCGCCTGACTGAATACGACGAATGCTGCGTTTTTCAGGGATCATAATGGTTTGCTCGACGATTATTGACTGGGGTCAATTTTAACATTTTTTGTGCTGAAGGGAACTCATCCGAGCAGTTTTACACCCACAAACATCATGGATGAAGCACACATCGACAAACGCTGATGTGACGGGCTTCTCAGAATGTCATTACCGTTCACTGTAACGAAAAGTTTCCAATTTTTTGGATCTGTCACCCATAACTTCATCGGCGGTAACATGGATGAAAGCGGGGTAGTCTGGCGTTTGGAGCTTTTGCTACGCTAACTGTTCAGGCCTGTTTTATCGGCTCCATCAATTTTAATCAGGTGTGAGAAAACCATGAACCTTGACGACAACGATCTCTTTCGGGATGCCATGGGCGATGTCACGCCGTTGAAAGACACCACCACAACATTATGGCTCAAGTCGCCGTCGACTAAAGCACCACGCAAACCGCCAGGAGAGACAGAGCAGGAGAATTTCCTGACACGGGGTTATCTGGAGATTGTCCCGCTTAACACACCGCTGGAGCATAAAGCCGACGGCATACAGCAGGGTATTCTGGATAAACTGCGTCGGGGTGAGTACAAACTGGATGCCAGTCTCAACCTGTTGCGGCAACCGGTGGAGACCTGCCGTCAGGCGCTGTTCAGCTTTATGATGCAGGCGCAAAAGCAGGACTTACGGAATCTGCTCATCATTCATGGCAAGGGCCGTGATGACGAATCCCATGCCAATATTGTGCGCAGCTATCTGGCGCGCTGGTTACAGCAGTTTGATGACGTGCAGACTTACTGCGTGGCCCAGACCCGCCATGGCGGAGCCGGGGCGCTCTATGTGGGCTTGCGGAAAACCGATAAGGCGCGCCTTGAAAACCGCGAGCGGCATGCAAAACGCAGCCGCTAACTGTGAAATTTACGGATGGTGGACATTAACACTTCGGCACTCAGGCTCAGTTCTGTGCCGGTCCGGGTAATGATGCCCACCGGCTCGCCTGGCCCGGAAGAGTTAATCGGCAGCGCACAGACCGCATTATGGCTGAGATCCTCTTTAATCGCGCCGGACGGTACGAACCAGATGTAGTCGTAGCGCAGTGCCAGCTGACGCGCCAGTGAAGTCGACGACGTTTCAATGCAGTGGGGCGGCAGCGTGCAGCCTTGTTCATCCAGCATCTGCTGCGCAATCCGGCGCGGTGCGGTGCCCTCGGGGGAAATCACCACTGGCCACTGCATCGCCCGCGACAGCGTGACATTGTCACTTAAAAGCGGGTGTTCAGGTCTTACCACCAGCTTTAATGACTCCAGAAAAAGCAATTCATAAGTCAGCCCGGTCATCATGTCGCTGTCAGCCATCCGTCCAATACCGATGTCAAATTCCCCGCCGCGTAATCCCGCCAGTAACACATTGTTATGCAGCGTTGCTACCTGGATGGTGGTGTTAGGCTGCAACTGATGAAAACGATCAAGGATACGGGGCAGCATGCCCATTGCGGCGGTGGTTAATGCGCCCAGCCGGATAATCAGCGGCGCATCACCCGGCTGCTCATTAAAACTCTGACCGGCATGGTTCAGTGCGTCAAGCACCCGCACCGCATGGGTCAGAAACTGTTCTCCCATTGTGGTGAGTTGGGCGCCCAGGCGGCCACGCTCAAACAGTCGCACGCCCGTCAACTCTTCCAGCTCATTCAGGGTTTTGGACAGGGCTGGCTGACTCAGGCTAAGCGTTTCTGCCGCGCGGCCCAGTGTGCCTTGCTGCGCGACCGCAACAAAGGTATGTAGATGGCGCAAGCGAATGCGCTGATTGAAAAGGATATTTTTTTCCATATCCTAAACTTAATGAGAATGACCGCCTTCAGGCAACTGTTTAAAATGAATTCTGTTAACTTTGCTGCAAATTTATTTTAACAAACAGTGTGGGATGGCCACGTTATCCGTTAACTCTCTGATTAAAAAGCGCTCATCTCAGTTTGTTACTAACGCAGGGGGTTCCTGAGAGTACGCTATATCAAGAGCTTAATGACCTAAAGTTGAATAATTCTCACTATCATATAAAAATCTGGCCCCTTAAGGTTAACGATGGGCTATCATAAGCGCCGTTTTTTTTACTTAATCTGATGCCAGATTGCGCTATTGCCAGGGAGTGTCCATTGACCAGCATCGGGGCGGTAGATGTCCGCCAGCTTATCAACCAGCAGAGTCTGAGCCACTGGCAAAAACGGCTCATTGCGCTCTGTTTTATTGTGGTGGCACTCGATGGCATGGACATTGCGATCATGGGATTTATTGCGCCAACTCTTAAAGCTGCATGGGGCGTGACCAATCACCAGCTCGGAGTCGTCATCAGCGCAGCATTGATCGGGCTGGCGCTGGGTGCCATGGTGGCGGGGCCGCTGGCTGACCGCTATGGACGTCGCATGATGATTATCCTCAGCGTTTTCTTTTTTGGTCTCTGGACACTGGCAACAGCGCTGTCTCAGAACATCGAACAGATGATGCTGTTCCGCTTCCTGACCGGTCTGGGACTCGGTGCGGCAATGCCGAATGTCGGCACGCTGGTGGCAGAATATGCGCCTGAGCGGAGACGGGCTTTCATTATCACTGTCGTGTTCTGTGGCTTTACCTTTGGCGCCGCCAGCGGCGGATTTGCCGCGTCCTGGCTGTTACCACACTATAACTGGCACTCGGTGTTGCTGCTGGGCGGCATTCTGCCGCTGCTGGTGTTGCCCTTTTTGATCCGCGGCCTGCCGGAGTCAGTGCGGTTTCTTATCAGTCGTGGCGCACCCGCTGCACGCATTCACGCTATCCTGGAACGGATGATGCCGGGCAAAACCGCGCCCGATTGTGCATTCCACGCGCCTGAAGCGACAGTGCCGGCAGGCGGCGCGATTAGCACCGTCCTGTCGCGCCGTTATCTGTTCGGTAGCACGATGCTGTGGGGCGGCTATTTCATGGGACTGTTCATGGTCTACCTGATTGGCAGCTGGCTGCCATCTCTGGTGAATACTGTGGGCATGTCAGTTACCGAAGCGGCGATTATCACCGCCATGTATCAGGCAGGCGGAACGCTGGGCTCACTCTTTGCGGGCTGGATGATGGATCGCTTCAACGCCAATCTGGCGCTGGCGGCGATCTACGGCTGCGGCGGACTGTTTATTGTGGCACTTGGCTTTTCGCCCGCCGAAGTGGGCATGATGAGCGCGATCGCCTTTTGCAGCGGCTTCTGTTTTAACGGTGCCAATACTGGCATGAATGCCTTATCTGCCAGCTACTATCCTACGCACGCACGCGCCACGGGCTCCAGCTGGATGCATGGCGTGGGTCGCATCGGCGCAATTCTGAGCGCCTTTGTCGGTGCAGAGATGATGTCACTTGGCTGGTCTTTCAGCGTTATTTTTCTGCTGCTGGCGATACCGGCTGTGATCACCACCCTGATGCTGCTGTTAAAAAACCGCTACGGCTTTAAGCCGATCACAGATTCGTGATTTTTTCCACTGAGACCAGCGCGTTGCATTACATTAGCAGCAACGCTCATGGTGTCAGGTGGACAAGATGGACAAGTTTCTCAGTGCGGATCTCATCCGTACCCGTTTCTCTCAGGCGATGTCAGCGATGTATCAGCAGGAGGTGCCGCAATATGGCACGCTGATGCAGCTGGTCGCCACCGTCAACGAGCGCACGCTGGAAGCCGATATCCCGCTGAAAGATCGTCTCACCGCCGCGGATGACATTGGCCGGCTCAGCCTTGAACGTCACGGCGCAATCCGCGTTGGCACGGCAGACGAATTAGCTACGCTGCGGCAGCTGTTTGCGGTGATGGGGATGTCCCCGGTGGGCTATTACGATCTCTCTCAGGCAGGTGTGCCGGTGCACTCCACGGCGTTCCGGCCAGTCACCGATGCGGCGCTGCGGCGTAATCCTTTCCGGGTCTTTACCTCGCTGTTACGTCCTGAACTGATCGACGATCCCGTGCTGCGTGAAAAGGCGGCAGAGATCCTGGCCGCACGCGACATTTTCACTTCCCGTTGCCGGGCGCTGCTGCAGTTGCATCAGCAGCAGGGCGGATTAACTGACGCTCAGGCTTCCGAATTTGTGACCGAAGCACTGGAAACCTTCCGCTGGCACGCCCACAGCAGCGTGGACAGTCAGACCTATCAGGCCCTGAACCAGCAGCATCGCTTGATCGCAGATGTTGTCTGCTTTCCCGGCTGCCACATCAACCATCTCACCCCGCGGACGCTCGATATTGACCGCGTCCAGCAACTGATGCCGTCGCGCGGCATCGATCCGAAAACGCTGATCGAGGGGCCGCCACGTCGTCAGGTGCCGATTCTGCTGCGGCAGACCAGCTTCAAAGCGCTGGAAGAGCCGATCATCTTTAAGGACGGGCATCAGGGCACCCACACAGCGCGCTTCGGTGAAATTGAGCAGCGCGGCGCGGCGCTGACGCCTGCAGGGCGTGCGCTCTACGATCGACTGCTCAGCGAGGCGGGCAGTGGTCAGGACAATCAGCAGCATCAGCAGCATCTGGCGGCCATTTTCCGTGACTTCCCCGACGACGAGACCACACTACGCCAGCAGGGGCTGGCCTGGTTCCACTATCGCCTGAGTGAAAAGGGCGTCGCGACACCGCCGGATAAGGGGGAAGCGCTGGAGGATCTGATCAGGCAGGGGCGTGTGCTGGCAGACCCGATTGTCTATGAGGATTTTCTGCCCGTCAGCGCGGCAGGGATTTTTCAGTCCAACCTCGGCGATCGGGCGCAGGTCCGTTCGGCGGGACAGGCGAGCCGGCAGGCGTTTGAAGCGGCGCTGGGCTCTGCGGTACTGGATGAGATGGCATTGTACGAAGAGCGCCAGCAGCGCTCGCTGTCACAGTGCGGAATACAGACGACCTGATATTATCGCCGGGCAACGCCTCCGTTGCCCGCACCACCTTTACTAAGCCGGTTTTTTTAAAGTCCTGGTCCTGACGCGGAGCACCAGGGGGAACAGGCTGATCTTACTGAAGAAAAATTACGCTTTACCGGCCAGCGCAGGTTTCGCGGCGTGAGTATCTTAATCAGTTAGCGAGCTGACTGCTTAGCTGTGTAAAAAACAGCACAGAATCAAACCCGGACACCGCTTACAGGCGGAATGGCACGGTATTCATCCTGAGCAAAAAGATAAACAATGCTTAACCCTGGCTGAGACTGGCGCTCTGAACTTGTTGACACCATGTTCATGCTCATCTCTGACGCTTCGGCATATTCTGCAAATCCCCTCCGTACCTGGACAAGGGTGGCGGGCCTGCAAATAATGGAGGAACGTCTGAACAGGGAAACAGGAATGAAAAACGAAACAGGTCTGAGGATCATGACGGCCGAGGGGGAGTTGCGTGGATGCATGGACGATGACCTTTTCGTATTTAAAGGCATACCTTATGCGGCGGCTCCGGTTGGCGCACTGCGCTGGCGTCCGCCACAGCCGGTCACGCCCTGGCAGCAGATGCGCGATGCCACGGCATTTGGGGCTTCGGGCTGGCAAAACCGCACATACTGTCAGGCGGTGGGCGGTGGCGATCCCGGTGAGTTTAGTGAAGATTGCCTCTACCTGAATGTCTGGACGCCCGATGTTGCGCCGTCAAAGCCGCTGCCTGTAATGGTGTGGCTGCACGGTGGTGGCTTCACCATCGGTGCTGGCGGGCTTGCACCGTACAACGGTAAGCCGCTGGCTTCACGTGGTGCGGTGGTGGTCACGCTGAACTACCGGCTGGGTCACCTCGGTTTCTTCTCCCATCCTGCGCTGGATGCAGAATACCCTGCTGCGGGTACGGTAAACAATTTTGGCCTGCTCGATCAGATTGCCGCACTGCAGTGGGTGCAGCGCAACATTCCAGCCTTTGGCGGCGACCGCTGTAATGTAACACTTTTCGGTGAATCCTCTGGCGCGCGCAGCGTGCTCTCGCTGTGCTGTTCGCCGCTGGCAGAAGGGCTGTTCCACAAAGGGATCGTGCAAAGTGCCTATAGCCTGCCGGATACGCCGCTGAAAAAAGCGCGTCAGCAGGGCGTGGCAGTGGCGCGCCATTTCGGCCTGCCGCCCGATGCCAGCGCGGATGATCTGCGCGCACTGCCCGCCGATGCCTTCTGGCCGCTGGAAGGGCAACTGGCGATCCCGCCGGTGCCGATTGCCGGTGATGCCGTTCTGCCTGAGCCGATGCTGAAAACCTTCATGGCTGGCAAACAACACCGACTGCCGCTGATGGCGGGCAGTAACAGTGATGAAGCCAGCGTGCTGGAATATTTTGGCGTGGATGCCACCGCGGTACTGCATCAGCTGCGCGATAAAAACCGGCTCACCTATCGGATGCTGAAATGGATGTATGACATCCATGACGATCAGCTGCTGGGACGTGCCGTGGCGCGTGATATGGCCTTCAGCCTGGTGCCGTGGCTGGTGATGCGGGCGCAGCACAATGCCGGCATGCCGGGCTGGCGCTACTGGTTCGATTATGTTTCTGAGAACGCTCGTGACCTCTATCCTCATGGCACCTGGCACGGCAACGAAGTACCTTATGTCCTGAACACCCTGAGTCATATGCCGGATCCTGATGAAGCGCGGCCATTCAGTGAAGCCGATCGCGCTTTTGCGGCGCGCGTCAGCGGGTACTGGTTTACATTTGCCCGTGACGCCACGGTGTATAGGCATCAGCTTGAAGGCGAGGTTGTCTGGCCAGTTTGGCACCCCGGAAATGACGTGACAATGTCACTTGGAAATGAGCGTAAGAACGGATTGGTTCTGAAACGAAACTTTATGCGCGCCCGCATGCGGCTTTTCAGGCTGTTGATGACGCGTATGGTCCGGCTATAGGCCGGAGGTGATAGTTAACCTGCTAACCATTAAACTGCGCGAATGGATTTTTTCTGCTTTTTAAAGTCTAATTAATTGAAATTAAGAAGTTTTCGCTAAATGTACACGTGAAGACGCTGTAAAATATCAGGTAACAAAACAGTTACATTTTCACAGTCTCATGCCGATAAATCTCCTATGCCCGACGCTTGCGGGTCAACGTGTATAGGATTTTGGTATGGGAATGCTCAAAAATTTTACCATTCGCGCAGTGATGCTCTCGATTCTGGGCCTGTTCTGCTTACTGTGGAGCGGCGTCGGGCTGTACAGCATCCACTCGCTTGGCGCGCTCAGCGAAGGCAATGACGTTGACCGTCATCTGGTTGAGCAAATGACGGTGCTGAGCAAAGGCAACGATCAATATTTTCGTGTTATTACGCGCCTGTCCCGCGTGATGGAAAGTAAAGCCGCCGGTAAAACGCTGACCGATGAGGCCTATGCTCCTGTGCAGCAGGCGCTGGACAGCATGACTCAGCAACTGGCACGCTTTAAACAGCTGGCACCCGGTCCGATGAATCCGGAAGTCGTCGATGGCGTCATTCAGAGCTGGCAAAAGCTGCTGGATGAGGGCGTAACGCCACAATTGCAACTGGCCCGTCAGGCCTCACCGGACGCATATCGCCAGCAGGCGAACAATGTCACTCCGCCGCTCAGTCGTGCCTTTGGCATCAGCGCAGAGAAGTTTAACCAGGGCGCAGCCGAAAAACTGGACAAAACCCGGGTGGAAGTCGACCACCTCACCGCGATGACCAAAACGATTATTACCATCACGGTGATTATTGGCCTGCTTATTCTGCTGTTTACTGACCGCTATCTGGTAGCGATGCTGGTCCGTCCGCTGGAAAGTATTCGTACCCACTTCGCAGTGATCGCGACAGGCGATCTCAGCCAGCCGGTAGCCGATTTTGGTCGCAACTGTGTCGGTAAACTGGTGCCGCTGCTGAGCGCCATGCAGGATAGCCTGCGTGAAGCGGTCAGCGCCATTCGCAGTGGGACCGAGAATATCTCGCGCGGTGCTGCTGAGATTTCTGCCGGTAACAATGACCTCTCTTCACGTACCGAAGAGCAGGCCGCCGCGCTGGAACAGACGGCGGCCAGCATGGAGCAGTTGACCGCCACGGTGAAATTCAACGCCGATAACGCCCGTCAGGCCAGCCTGCTGGCAGAAACTGCCACCACCACGGCACAACGTGGCGGTCAGCTGGTGAGTGAAGTGGTCAGCACCATGGAGGGGATCTCTGGCAGTTCGAAGAAGATCGCTGAGATTACCAACGTGATTAACGGCATCGCCTTCCAGACCAATATTCTGGCGCTGAACGCCGCGGTTGAAGCGGCACGTGCCGGCGAACAGGGTCGTGGTTTTGCGGTTGTGGCATCTGAAGTGCGTAACCTGGCACAGCGCAGCGCCAACGCAGCCAAAGAGATCGCGACACTGATTGAAGACTCGGTGCAGCGTGTAGGAAAAGGCGCGGAGCTGGTCAGCACAACGGGCGGCACCATGAATAATATTCTGAAGTCGGTGCAGGATGTGGACGCGATTATGAAACAGATCGCCTCTGCGTCGGAAGAGCAGAGCAAGGGCATTTCTCAGGTCGGCACCGCGGTTACCGAAATGGACAGCGTGACGCAGCAGAACGCCTCACTGGTTGAGGAGGTCTCCGCCGCCGCGAGTGCGCTGGCGCTGCAGACTGAAGCGCTGCAGGCCTCTGTGTCGAAGTTCCGCCTTTCCAGTAACCGCCCGACTTCACCTGCCGTCAGCAATACACCGGCTGCGCCAAAAGCGCCTGTGCTGAGTGCGCCTCAGGCGAAACCTGCTGATAATGGCGACTGGGTGACGTTCTGATCCCTGCAGAGCCACGCCACCAGCTCCGGGAGGAACGGTGGCCCATCCTGCGCGGGCCGCTGCAGTAAACTGTAAACGGCTCCGGTTTTAACCTCGCCAGCGAACGGCTTAATCAGCCTGCCGCTGGCAATATCACTCTCCACCAGGTTGCTGTCGGCAATCGCCACGCCATACCCCTGAATCGCTGCACTGATCGCTAAATCCATCGTGGCAAAATGCTGGTTTCGCTTCATGCTGAGCGTTACCTGCTGCGCCTGTAACCAGCACTGCCAGTCACGCGTGTCTGACGTGGGATGCAAAAAGGTCATTGCGGCCAGCGCCGCCGTCGTCTCCGGGCAGGGCTGACCAGCCGCTATCACCGGCGTCAGCGACTCGCTGAACAGGCAGAGCCCGTCTGGATGCGGTTTGCCATAAACAATCGCCGCGTCAAAGTTTTCAAGCTGCGCCGCGTGATCCAGGGTGGTAGTCAGGGCCACATGCAGTTCAGGGCAGTGTCGCTCCAGCGCCATCAGCCGCGGTACCAGCCAGCGCATGGCACAGGTCGGCGCTTTCAGGCGAAGGCTGATCTGACTGCGACGGACCTTTTCACTGGCCTGAACCATCAGTGCAAATCCCTGGCCGAGTTCAGGCAGCAATGCGGCACCTTGTGGGGTCAGCCGCAGCCCGCGCGCGTGGCGGTCAAACAGCGTCACGCCCAGCCACTGCTCCAGCGCGGCAATCTTACGACTGACAGCACCCTGCGTCAGGCAGAGCTCGCGGGCAGCATGGGTCAGATTAAGGTGACGGGCCGTCACCAGAAAGGCGTGAATGGCATTGAGCGGTAGCGATGAGCGTGACACGGTAGACCTCAGCTATGCAATTTTGTCATGGCTATTATGACGACATTTCGCTTGCCGACTCAAGCCTCAGCCCGTTGAATAACGATGTATCCCATCTGACCAGTTATGCACCTGACGGAGAAAATATGTCCCTGAACACGCCTGTCGCTATCCACTCAAAATTGCCGGACGTCGGCACCACTATTTTTAGCGTGATTGGCCAGCTTTCGGCGCAGCATAAGGCGATTAACCTGTCGCAGGGCGCACCCAGTTTCCCCTGCGATCCGGCGCTGGTCGACTCAGTCAGCCGTGCCATGCAGGCGGGGCACAACCAGTATGCCGCGATGATGGGCCTGCCCGCCTTACGCGAGGCACTCGCCGGAAAAGTGCAGACGCTCTATGGACAGAAATATGATGCCGCAAGTGAAGTGCTGATCACCGGCAGCGCCAGCCAGGGGCTTTATATGGCGATTACCGCGCTGGTTCATCAGGGCGATGAGGTGATCTTCTTTGAACCGGCGTTTGACAGCTATGCGCCGGTAGTGCGGTTACAGGGCGGTACGCCGATAGGCCTGAAGCTGCAGGTGCCGTCGTTTGCTATCGACTGGGATCAGCTGCGGGCGGCGATCACGCCACGCACCCGTATGATCATTATTAATACGCCGCACAACCCCAGCGCGCAGGTGCTGACCCACGACGATCTCAACCAGCTGGCAGCGTTGGTCCGCAACACCGACATCGTGGTGCTCTCCGATGAGGTTTACGAACATATTGTCTTTGATGGTCGCCCGCACTGCGGCATGGCGACGCATCCGGAGCTGGCCGCACGCAGCGTCATCGTCTCTTCATTTGGTAAAACCTTTCACGTCACCGGCTGGCGGGTAGGCTACTGTCTGGCACCGGCGGAGCTGATGACAGAGCTGGTGAAAGTGCATCAGTTTATGATGTACGCCGCCGATACACCGATGCAGGTTGGCTTCGCACACTATCTGCAGGTGCCAGAGAACTACCTGTCACTTAACGCTTTCTATCAGCAGAAGCGCGATCGGCTAATCGCTCTGATGCAGAACTCGCCGTTCCGGCTGTTACCGAGCGCCGGTTCGTTCTTTATGCTCGCCAGCTATGGACATTTCAGTGACGAACCGGACAGTGAGATGGTAAAACGTCTTATCGTCGATCACGGTGTGGCAACCATACCGCTGTCGGCGTTTTATGTGGATGGCACAGACAACAAACTGATTCGTCTCTCTTTTGCGAAAGACGAGGCGACACTTGAGGCTGGCGCGGCTGCGCTATGTGCTTTTTCTCACTGAATCACGCGAACGTGATTCAGTACGGGGAACAGGTAACCAGGACTTTTCGGGGTAAATAAATAATGAAAAAACTGAACGCGCTTTTTCTCGCTCTGGGCATGATGACAACGGTACAGGCACTGGCTCAGGATTTACGTTACGGCGTGGAGTCACAATATCCGCCGTTTGAAAGCCGCAACGCTAAAGGTGAGCTGGAAGGCTTTGATATTGAGCTGGGTAATGCCATCTGTAAGGCAGGCAACTTCAGCTGCCACTGGGTTGAGAGCAGCTTTGATGCGCTGATCCCGGCACTTCAGGCGAAAAAGTTTGATGCCATTAACTCGGCGATGAATATCACCGAAGCGCGCGCCAAAAGCATCGCGTTTACGCAGCCGATCTACCGTATTCCGACCATGTTAGTGGCGAAAAAGGGTGAAAATCTGGCTCCGACCGCCGAAGGTCTGAAAGGCAAAAGCATTGGTGTGTTGCAGGGATCGATTCAGGAAACCTATGCGAAGAAGCACTGGGAGACTCAGGGCGTGACGGTGACGTCGTATCAGGATCAGAACCAGGTTTATAACGACATGGTCGCAGGCCGCCTTGATGGCACACTGGTGATGTCCGCCGCCGGTCAGTCAGGCTTCCTCGATAAGCCGCAGGGCAAAGGCTTTGGCTTTGTGGGCAAGCCCGTCGAAGATGATGCGATTCTGGGTTCAGGCATCGGCTACGGCCTGCGTAAAGATGACGCGCCGCTGAAGCAGTCGCTGGACGCGGCAATCGTCAAAGTGCAGGGCGATGGCACCCTCAAAAAGCTGGCTGAAAAATACTTCCCGGGTATTGATGTCAGCGCGAAGCCATAACAGCAATCGGGCGCGTTCTGCGCCCGATTTCTCCGCTTAACCCGCTGCCAGATAACAGAGCTTTTCTGCCACCTGATAGGACTTCACAAACGATGTGATGGGCAGAAACTCGAAGCGTGAATGGAAGTTATGCGCGCCGGTAAAGAAGTTCGGCGTCAGCAGGCCTTTGGCTGACAGCGCGGCACCGTCCGTGCCACCCCGCATCGGAATCACTTTCGGCTCAATCTCCAGCGCGGCAAAGGCGCTGAAGATCAGATCTATTGCCCGGCGATCCTCACCCAGTGCATTGCTGATATTGCTGTAGATATCGCTGATCGTGATGCTCACTTCGCCTGTGGGATAGCGCGCCGCCAGCTCCTCTGCCGCCTGCTGCAACTGCTGCTTACGCGTCGCGAAGCTGGCCAGTTCAAAATCACGAATGGAGGCCTTCAGCGTCGCCTTGCTCGCGTTGGCCTGAATCTCATTAAACCAGATATAGCCTTCACGACCTTCGGTGTGCTCCGGTGTCTGCTGACGATCAAACAGGCTGATGTAGTCATGGGCCATCAGCAGCGGATTGACCAGAACGCCTTTGCCCGACATCGGGTGTGCCGGAACACCGGTAAACACAATCTCAGCCGCGGCGCCATTAAAGTTCTCGTAAACCACTTCGCCCAGTTCGCAGCAGTCGATGGTCCAGGCAAAATCGACATTAAAGCGCGTTTCCAGATCCAGCGCTTTCGCGCCGCGCAGGCCAATCTCTTCGTCCGGCACAAACGCCACCACGATATCGCCATGGTTGCCTTTGAGGTTCGCCATCAGCGTCATCACCACGCTGACCGCCGCTTTATTGTCTGCGCCCAGCACGCTGGTGCCGTCGCTGAAGATCACCTGCTGACCGACGTAGGGCGCGATCTCCGGATGTTCATCGCGGCGCAGCCAGATATCCTGCTCTGTATTCAGACAGAGATCGTCACCCTGCCAGGTGAGGATCTGCGGGTGGATATCGGGCGACAAGCCCACGTCAACGGTATCAATGTGCGTAATAAATCCGATGCGCGGTGCGTCTGGACGGTTGCCACGTTTCACCGCCGTCACCGTAGCATGGTCATCAATCACCACCTCGTCCAGCCCCAGCGCCCGCAGCTCGTCCGCCAGCAGTTCCGCCATGGCGTGCTGGCTCGGCGTACTCGGCAGAGTCGTGGATTTGGCATCGCTCTGACTGCTGACGGCGAGGTAACGGAAAAAACGTTCGGTGAGTTGCGACTCAAGTTTGTCTGTCATCACTATTCCTTATTAGTCAGCCATAAGCGGGGTTCGCTATGGTGCCGAATCGTGCTATCAATGAAGCATCTGAATGATTCATTTAGAGATTGTGATCACCGGAAGTCAATACAAAGCGAGGATGATAATGAAAATCAAGATAGCCACCTTAGCGCTTGTTACTGCTGGGATAGCGCTGGCTGGCAGCGTTAACGCCAAAACGCTGGTCTACTGTTCTGAGGGATCGCCAGAGAATTTTAACCCTCAGCTCTATACCTCGGGAACCAGTGTTGACGCCAGTGCAGTGCCGGTGTTTAACCGGCTGGTGGACTTCACGCCCGGCACCACCGATCTGGTACCCAGTCTGGCAGAAAGCTGGGAGATCAGCCCGGATGGCACCGTCTACACCTTCCATCTGCGCAAAAACGTGAAGTTCCAGAGCAACAAACAGTTCAGACCCAGCCGTGACTTCAATGCCGATGATGTGATCTTCTCATTTATGCGCCAGATGGACCCCAAAAATCCCTACCACAATGTCTCTGGCGGCACCTATTCCAATTTTGAAAGTCTCGAGCTTTCCACGCTAATCAAAAGCATCGATCGGGTGGATGACCATACCGTGCGCTTTACGCTCGCCCATCCGGAAGCGCCGTTCCTTGCCGACCTCGCCTGGTATTTCGCCTCGATTCACTCAGCAGAATATGCCGACGCCATGCTGAAAGCGGGGACGCCGGAGAAGGTCGATATGAACCCGATTGGCACCGGCCCGTTTGAGCTGGTGCAGTACCAGAAAGATTCCCGCATCCTCTATAAAGCGTTCCCGGAATACTGGCAGGGCAAGGCGAAGCTGGATCGTCTGGTGTTCAGCATCACGCCGGATGCTTCCGTGCGTTACGCCAAGCTGGAGAAGAACGAGTGTCAGGTGATGCCATTCCCGAACCCCGCCGATCTCGACAAAATGCGCGCCAACCCGGATATCACTCTGGAACAAAAGGCGGGTCTGAACACCGGCTTCCTGGCATTCAACACCACCAAAGCGCCAACCGATAACGTTAAAGTGCGGCAGGCGCTGGCGATGGCGATTAACAAACCGGCGATCATTGAGGCGATATTTAAAGGCACCGGCACGGTCGCAAAAAATATCCTGCCGCCTGGCGTCTGGAGTGCTGACAAAGATCTGAAAGATTACGACTACGACCCGGAGCAGGCCAAAGTGTTGCTGCAACAGGCGGGCGTGAAACCCGGCACCGAAATTGCGCTCTGGGCGATGCCGGTTCAGCGGCCTTATAACCCGAATGCACGCCGCATGGCGGAGATGATTCAGTCGGACTGGGCCAAAATTGGCATTAAAGCCAGTATCGTCAGCTATGAGTGGGGTGAGTACCTGAAACGCGTTCGCAGCGGCGAGCATCAGGCCGCGCTGATGGGCTGGACCACCGCGACCGGCGATCCGGATAACTTCTTCGGCCCACTTTACAGCTGCACCTCTGCGCAGGGCGGTTCTAACTCCTCAAAATGGTGCTACCAGCCGTTCGAGAAGTTAATCACCGAAGCCCGCGCCGAGCCGGATCAGGGCAAACGCACCGCGCTCTATCTGCAGGCGCAGCAGATGATGCATGACCAGATGCCTGCCGTAATGATTGCGCACTCCACCATCTTTGAGCCTGTTCGCAAATCGGTCAGCGGTTACCAGGTCGATCCGTTCGGTAAGCACATCTTCTATCAGGTGGGTATTAAGCAGTAAGGGATTGCTACAACACCCAGAGGCGCACACCCGAGTGTGGTCTCTGCTTATGCACCAAAGTCAGGATAGACATGACAGCAATAAATAAGCTCAACGCAAAGGGAATATGACCCGAAGAGGAAAGCGTTCCGCACCGGGACAAAAACGTCGGGAGCGTTTTTGAACAACGCAACGCGTTGGCCCGGCAACGGGCGCACCTCAGGGATGAGGTGCGTACTAAAAACGTCGGGAGCGTTTTTGAACAACGCAACGCGTTGGCCCGGCAACGGGCGCACCTCAGGGATGAGGTGCGTACTAAAAACGTCGGGAGCGTTTTTGAACAACGCAACGCGTTGGCCCGGCAAC